>JBEKTU010000009.1:0-100496 GCA_049515735.1 Bryobacteraceae bacterium | reverse complement strand
GTTGCTCTTGCCGCTGCCGGTGCTTGCGAGTGCCCATCGCCATAAAAACATTCTACGACCGTTATGTTTCAGGCTCCAGCACAATCGCCCCGCCAGACCGGATTTTCACCACGGGCTGCTAGCCGGCTTCGGTCGCGATGGGCATGCGGATGGTGAATGTGCTACCCTTGCCCATCTCGCTGTGCACGGAAATGGTGCCGCGGTGGGTGGTCACGATTCCATAGGCGATGGACAAGCCGAGACCCGTGCCCCGGCCGCTGGCCTTGGTGGTGAAGAAGGGATCGAAGATGCGATCGATTTGCTCCGGATTGATACCGTGACCCGTGTCTGAAATCGCCACCTCCACGCATTTTTCGGCTCTGAGGTGACGCGTTACGACGGTGATGGTGCCGCGTTCATCCATGGCCTGAACCGCATTCATGAGGATGTTTATGAACACCTGCTGAAACTGCGATCCGTCCGCCATAACGCGAGGCAGCTCGGGAGCCAGGTTTTGAACCAGGGTGATGTTGAAAAACAGGGCTTGCTTGGTCACCAGGGACAGCGTGTCCTCGAGAACCTTGTTGAGGTCCACCAGTTCCGTGTTGCTCTTCGATTGCCGCGAGAATTCGAGCAGGCCCTTCACAATGTCGCGGCAGCGCTCGGTCTGCCGGATGACCTCCTCGAGGTTTTCCCGGTTGGGGTCGTTATCCCGCATGTCTTCGACGGTGAGGGCCGTCAGCGCCAGGATGCCGCCCAGCGGATTATTGACTTCATGGGCCACGCCGGCCGCCAGCATGCCGAGTGAAGCCAGCCTCTCCGATTGCGCCACCCTGGCCTGCATGGCCACCAGCTCCTCGGTGCGCTGCCGCACCTTTTCCTCGAGCGTCCGGCCCCATTCCTCGAGGTCGCCCCGCATCTGCCGGAGGCTCTGGAGCATGGCGTTGAAGGACTCCGCCAATAAGGCGATTTCGGTGGGAGAATCCGATTGGACCTCCTGGTCGAACCGGCCCGCGATGATGTTGTGGGTAGCCGCCACCATCTCGCCGATGGGGCGAGTGATGTTGCGAATCATGTAATAAGTGATGCCGATGATGAGCAGAAAACCGCTGGTGGCAATGCCGAAGAAGGAGAGAACCACGCGGTTCCGGATGGCCGTGTAGGTGTCCTCCAGAATGCCGACGGAGAGCATGCCCACGACGTTCCCGGCATAATCGCGAATCGGATCGTACTCGCTGATGTGCCAACTGTTCACGATGAACGCCCGCCCTCGCCAGGTCTCTCCTCGTTTCAGGACGGCGGCGCTGACGTCGGCCGGCGCTCGCGTGCCGACTGCCCGGTCGCCGCCCGCGGTCCGGACGCTGGTCGAGATTCGAAGATCGTGCTGGAAGATGGTGACGGCGCCGCTATCCACGTCGCGGAACCGGTCGCCGCGAAAAAGCAGGTTCCAGACGCGGTCCACCATGCCGAAGTTCCCGGTCAGAAGAACGCCTCCGTACAGGGCGCCCAGCGTCTCGCCGCGAGCGGCCTCCACGGGCGCGGCCACCATGAGCGTCATGCCGGCGGTCTCCTCGCCGGTATCCGTGCGGAAGTGCGCGCGGCTGCGCAGGCCCGGATCTTCGTTGCCCAAAAGGCCAGCGGAGAGAATCTCGGTGCCCGCGGCAACCTTGCCGGAAAGCGCCGCTTTGACGATGCCGATGGAAGATGCGTCGTCCATGGTATGGTCGGGCTGGGATACCCGCAGCGCCACGTGTCCACGCGCATCCGTGAGGGTAAGGAAATCGAAGCCCGCGTCCTGGCGAATCCGTTCCAGATAGGCGGCCAGAGAACGCCGGTCGCCGGTAGCGAGGTACTGTTGGACGGTCGTTCCGGACGCCACAAACTCGACCGAGAGTTTGAGAGCCTGAAGCTGCTGTTCGTAGACCGTCCTGGCCGTGGCGAAATCGTGATCTACCGCCCGGCGCGCCTGCGTCATGATGGTGGAGCTGACGATCCAGGAGCCCACCAGCGATGTGACTAATCCGCCGGTGCCCAGGATCACCAGGTAGCTCAGGATCAGCCGCGCCTTGAGCGACAGCCTGCGGGTACCGAGGCTAAAGCGCATGGCGTTGGGCGCTTTCACGCCGCCTTTTCAAAACGTTGGCGGATCTTCTCCAGCAACTGAACCAGATCCACGGGCTTCGAGAAGAACATGTCATGCGCCAGCCAGCCGCCGCTCTGGGGGATCTCGAAGTCCGGGAGGTGCGTGCAAAGTGAGCTGATCACAAATATCGGGACGGCCTTCAGCCCTGCATCGCGGCGCATTTCCTGGATCGCGAAGAACCCTTCGGTCCTCTCGTTCATCATGATGTCCATGAGGATCAGGTCCGGCCGCTCCAATTTCGCCAGTTTCACGCCTTCCTCCCCGTTATACGCCTTGAAAACGGTGAGGCCATCCGCCTCGAGGAAACATGCGACGGCTTCGACGAAGTCCGTGTCGTCGTCCACTATCAGTATTCGTTTTCCTTCCATGGTCATTCCCAACCCCCAATTTCCGTGTCTTCCGCCGGTGCGCACCATGCCGGCAAGCGCACCCGAAAAGTCGAGCCGATTCCGGCCTGGCTCTCGACCTCGATACTCCCGCCCATTTCCGAAACGATTCTCTTCGAAATATGCAGTCCCAGGCCCGTGCCCTCCGTCCTCTTGACGCCTTCCCCTTTGATGCGAAAGAACTCGTCGAAAAGAAACGGCCGGTACTTTTCCGGAATGCCAACGCCCGTGTCGGCGACGGCAATCGCCACCTCGCCGCCGGAGAGGCAGCCGGTAACCGTGACCTTTCCGCCGGGCCGGTTGTACTTGATGGCGTTCGTGATCAGGTTGTCAAACAGAACATTCATGCAGTTCCGGTCGCTCCAGACGCACAGCGCCTCTTCCGGCCAAACCACGTCGAGCGAAACCTGCTCGGCCGCCGCCATCTCCTCGTAGCTCGCCAGAATGCTTGAGACGATGGGCTTGAGGTCTATCTCGACCCGCTCCTTGACGAGCGTGCCCCCCTCGACTCTGGCCAGGGTGAGCCAGTCCGTAATCAGGTTCTGCAGTTCCTCGGTCCGCTTGAGGCAGCGGTCAAGCCATTCCTGTCTCCGGGCTGGGTCGTCTTTCGTCTGGTCGAGGTGCTTGAGCACGTCCAGGTACTGGTGAATGGCCACCAGGGGCGTCCGCAGTTGATGCGACACGAACGTGACAAAGCGCCGCTTGAGGAGCGCGCGTTCGACTTCTCCGCGCTGCGATTCGAGCGCCAGCCGGCGCCGGTCCAGCCCGCGGTTGATAATCATCCGCAGCTCATCCGGCGAAAATGGCTTGGGCAGGAAATCGTACGCGCCGGACTTCATGGCCTCCACCGCGGTGTCGATGGTGGCGTAGCCCGTGATCACCACCATGATGATCTGGGGGTCGATCTCATGGACCCGGGAAATGACCTCCAACCCGCTGATCCCCGGCATCTTGAGGTCTACCACCACCAGGCCCGGCTTGTGCTCCGCCACACCTTCCAGCCCGCGGGCCCCATTTTCGAAGGCTTCCACGCGGAGGCCCATCTTGGACAGGATCTTGCTGCATGAGAGCCGCATGGCGTAGTCGTCGTCGATCACGACGATGGTGTCCGGCGCCGCCACTTCACTCATCGCGCTGTTTTCACCGTCCCTTTGGCCGGCACGGCCTTCTCCAGAAGCTCGAGGAACCTGGGTATGTCGAGCGGCTTGGCGAGATACCCGTCGGGCCGGATCATCTCGACTTCGGCCGACATGGGGAAACGCTCATCCGGGCTTTCCTCGATCGAGGAAACCATAAAAATCGGGACATGGCTGTGGGCCGCATACTCGTCCTGGTATTTGAGCGCGTGGGTCACGCCGTATCCCTCCACCGAGGTTTCCATCATGATGTCGAGGAGAATGACGTCCGGTTTGTGCTCGAGCACCTGCTTCAAGCCCTCGTGTCCGGAGCCGGCTTCGAGCACCTCGTAGCCGCGAGCCTCGAGAACGGATCTCACCGAGACCCGAAAATCCTGGTCGTCGTCGATCACCAGCACCTTGGCGGACATACCAGCCTCCTTCCCGCCGGGCGGCTCCCGAACGCGCGGAGCCCCCCGGTTTCATTATAGGATGATGAACTCCGAAAACTGAAGCGCCGCCCCGGGCGATGCACTCCGAGACAATGGCCCGTCGATGGTCGTGTTTTCGCCCGCCGACCGCGCGCTCGACCCAGGCTGCCCTCTGCGCGCGTCCGCATTTCTCCGCTTGGCGGGCAGACGTGCTATAGGAATAGAACATGGAATACATCGGGCTTGGATCGGCTGGACTGAAGGTCTCGAGAATCTGCCTCGGGATGATGACTTACGGCTCGAAACAGTGGCGCGAGTGGGTGCTCGAAGAAGAGGAGGGCCGGCCTATCGTCCGGCGCGCTCTCGAGCTGGGCATTAATTTCTTCGACACGGCGGATGTCTATTCGCTGGGTGTGAGCGAGGAGATCCTGGGCCGCGCGCTTAGGGATTTCGGGCCTCCGCGCGACCGCGTGGCGATCTCCACCAAGGTGTTCAGCGCGATGGGCGACGATCCCAACCAGCGCGGCTTGTCGCGCAAGCACATCATGCACTCCATCGACGACAGCCTGCGGCGGCTGGGGACGGATTACGTGGACCTCTACCAGATCCACCGCTTCGACCGCGAGACCCCCATCGAGGAGACGCTCGCGGCGCTGGACGACGTGGTGAAGATGGGAAAGGCGTTGTACCTCGGGGCGTCGTCCATGTACGCATGGCAATTCGCCAGGATGCTCTACAAGGCCGATGAAATGGGGCTGACGCGGTTCGTCAGCATGCAGAACCACTACAACATCGTCTACCGCGAGGAGGAGCGCGAGATGCTGCCGCTGTGCCGGGAAGAAGGCATCGCGGTGATCCCGTGGAGCCCGCTGGCGCGGGGATTCGTGACGGGCAACCGCCGGCGCGAGGATTACGGGGATACCATCCGCGCGAAGACCGACACGTTTGGGCACGGGATGTATTACCAGCCGTGCGATTTCGACGTAGTGGACCGCATCACGGAGGTGGCGCGGAAGCGAGGCGTCGCCAACGCGCAGGTGGCGCTGGCGTGGATATTGCAGCAGCCCGGGGTGACCGCGCCCATCATCGGAGCCAGCAAGATGCGGCATTTGGAGGAGGCGGTATCCGCGCTCGAACTGAAACTCGACGACGCGGAACTGAAGGCGCTGGCCGAGCCTTACCAGCCGCACCGCGTGCTGGGCCACGGATGAGCGCTTGCGCTCGGGAGGAGGTTTGACATGCGGTTCGTCACACTACAAAGAGAAGGTTACACGGAGCCCGGAGTGCTTTTGGGCGGTGAGCTGATTGGAATTGGCGGCGCCGGGTTCGAAAGCATGCTCTCGGTGATCGCCGGCGGCGCCGACGCCATGGACCGCGTGCGGCGATGGTTGAAGAACCCGCCTCCCGGCGAACCCTTCGACCCCGCCAAGACCAGGCTGCCGGCGCCGGTTCCCAGGCCGCCCAAGATCGTCTGTATAGGCCTGAACTACAGCGACCACGCCGCGGAATCGAAGCTGCCGATTCCGGAAACGCCCACGGTCTTCGCGAAATTCCAGACCGCTGTGATTGGGCACCGGCATCCGATCGTGCTCCCGAAAAGCTCCGCCAAGCCGGATTACGAAGCGGAATTCGCGGTGGTGATAGGCAAGGGTGGCCGGCACATTCCGGAGGAACGCTGGCGCGAGCACGTGTTCGGCTACACCATCGCCAACGACGTGAGCGCGCGCGATTTCCAGATGGCCACCACGCAGTGGATGATAGGCAAAACGTTCGACACGTTCGCGCCCATCGGCCCGGCCATCGTGACCGCGGACGAAATCGGGGACCCGCACAAACTGGAGATCTCGCTGACGCTGAGTGGCGAGGTGTTGCAGAGCTCGAACACGCGCCACCTGATTTTCGGGGTGCCGAAGCTGATCGCGTATTTGTCGAGCGTCTTCACGCTGGAGCCGGGGGACATTATTTCGACCGGCACGCCGGCAGGAGTAGGGTTTGCGCGAAAGCCGCCGCGCTGGCTGAAGCCCGGCGACGAAGTGGTGGTTCGGGTGGAAGGGCTTGGGGAACTGGTGAACCCGGTGGTGGCGGAAGGGTAGGGGCCATCGCCGGGAAGCTGCCGAAACGAACCCACTCCGGTCGTCTGACCGAGTTTCCGGCGCTCCGGTGTGCTCTGGTAAACTGATTCTGACCGCAAGAGGGTTTGCCTGTCCGCATCCACGCCGAAATCATCAAAGTCTGCAAAGCTCTGGGAGAGCCTATTTCGGCGCTATTTCGATAATTGGAATCGGCATTGACGTGTCGACGGAAAACCGTGGAATCGGAAGCGTGGCACTGGCAACAACACCAGCCATCGGACTAAATGATTCCACAGCCGTTGGCGCAAAGCTGCCGTTCACTGTGCCTCTCCCTAAATAGGGGCAGCGTTCGGTGGGGTTCGCAGTAAAAGAAGCATACACGCCAAAATCCGCGCAACCCAGGGAGGCTGCGGAATTCGACTGCACAATTTCCCAGACTGCTGTGACTCCCCAAGAAAATGGCTCACTCTCCATCCTCAGTTCTACTACCTCGACATCGCCAACGGTCATCGGGTGAGCATCTGTCATTATTCTCGATTCTGCCTCCACAAGTTGAGCACCGACACCCAAACTAGAGCGAAGCTGAGTAGCCGAAACAAACAGCCTTACACCGTAAGGAATACTGCAGAACCTTGCCCTTAGACGGGTGCCATGATCCGCCCAGCTACTCGCTCCGCTCACTCCATTGGCCGCTGCACTTAAAGGACAATTAGCGCCCGGAGGCGCAGATTCTTCATCTTTCGTCTTGAACGCACCATTAAAACCTTCGCTGAACCGAAGGGTCACGATCTGCCGCAAGGGCAAGTCAACTGATTGGGGCGCTGCAAATACATCGGCCAAGGTGCTAAAACTACTGGCATCTCGTACCTCGAAGCACAATCCCCGCCGTACCTTGGCTAATGAATGAAGCGTCCTCGCCAAGATTGCACCATTGAGATATACACTCCCGTACATCATTTGTGGTGCACGTAGTATACTGGCGTTTGCGCGAATATTGGTAATTTGAAACGTGCGCTTCTCGTTTGGCTTCATGTCATTTAGATCGAGCGAATGAAAAATGACACAATTTGCATAGACTATGCCGTGAAGTACAGGCTTGGTGAAAGGGCCATCCACTTTCAGAAGAGTGGCGTCGCTCGTCCTAATCTCATCAATTGTGGGAGTGAGGCGCGATGTCACAACAGTACCAAAAGATATGATTACGGTCAGCCAGAGTGAATAAGGAATGGGTAAACTATCACCAAGATAGGTGCATGTTAGGAAGATGTCACCGACACGCTCCGTGAGGCCTTCGGCCCTAACGGTCAGTGCGTTTGTTGTTACGGCAACTGCCAGTGGTGGAAATAAAGGATACGATCCTGAGGGAACGCTGGGCGGGGATTCTGCTTGAGTCCACACCTCTTTCCAAAGGTGGATCTGAAGCGATGTGCGGAACTCAGCCAAGTCAGTGTAAGGCCACACTAGCGGTTCATCCGAGGATAACAGGTCGCTCTTGAAGGCTTGGAGGCGTTGAAACTGTTCGGGGTCAGTCTCGCCAGGTCGAAACGCAACTTCGCTGAAATACAGCATCACCTGGGGACTGCCTTTCCGCTTCCAGGCCCTTATGGCGGTTCTAATCTCGTGCTCTGTGCCGGAGCCAGAATCCCTCGTCGGAGTACCGAGCCGCTTCCAGAATATGCCAATCAGAACGTCGCTGTCCTCAATTCGCAGACTATCGTCGATTAATCCTTGAGGGCCGAGAAGGTGTAGGCCTGGACGTGCGTCGGTTTCCCACCTCCAGAGCGCCAGATGCATCCGACGGCCAGTCGTGCGGAGCATGGAGTTAAGGTCGTCTAAAACTGGCTGAACCAGGTCCCGTTCCGGTTGCACGTCGGAAGGAGAGGCGAGCGCGACTCTGAATATCTTGGCGTCTTCCATGGGTTGAAGGACAATTCTATTGTATTCCTTTACACGGCTTGCAGCTTTGTCCTGATTTTCAGAGTAATCCTATCACTATTCAGAACGCCGATAGACCACCACAGTGGTCCTGCATGGAAAGACAATAAGCCCAACCCCCTCCGAAGAGAGAATTGGGCCAATCCTGCTGAACCTGGGGCCGTTAGCGCATTGCCGATTCCACCCTCGCTGCCCTCAGATGCTCTGGTGCCAGCGGGGAAAGGCGATCATGAACGGCTGCCAGTTCATCCACTCCGACGGATTGCGGGTAAACCTCCGTGGTCTTCACCGAGGCGTGCCCGAGCAAACGGGAGAGGTAGTAGAGATTCCCCCCATTGCGGAGGTAGCTCACCGCGAACGAATGGCGCAGAGTGTGTGGGCTGAACCTCACGCCGGTAATGCGGAGTTTCGTCCCAATAGCCTTCAGGTCCCGTTCAAAATTCCTCACCGTGACGCTGGTTCGATTACGGGTTCCAAACATCAGCCGTCCAGGTCCCGAGAGCTTCACGGCGCAGCGATACAGGGTTTTGCGCATCTCCACCGAGAGCGGTATCAGCCGATGTTTACTGCCCTTCCCCTTGACCTTCACGACGAGGTTTTCAAAATCGCAATGCTCGAACGGCAAGGTGAGGAGTTTGCTGATTCGATACCCGCCGTCCAGGATAAGCAATGCCGCCGTGTGGGTACGGGTTTGGTTGATGCCCTTCGGCTTGAGGGACGCCACCCGTTTGATCTGCTCTGGTGTGAGCGTGGCCAAAATCTTCTGTTCTTCCTTCAGGTAGTCCACTTTCAGGCCAGTGCCCGCCCACTTCCAATAGGCGTTCATCGCACAGATGTAGGTATTGACGGAGGTGGCTGAAAGGCCCGATTGCCGGAGGTTCACAATCCAGGATTTCCAGTCGCCTTGCGAGTGCTGCTCCCATGACCTGAAAGCGCACTTGTAGTAAAGTAGTGTCTTGTCCGAGACGTTCTTGAGGTACTTCC
This sequence comes from Bryobacteraceae bacterium, assembly GCA_049515735.1. GTDB lineage: Bacteria > Acidobacteriota > Terriglobia > Bryobacterales > Bryobacteraceae > Fen-178. Next base: position 91,451 of record JBEKTU010000009.1, on the reverse strand, counting down.
GTTCAGTGAGGAATTCTTCAAAGCGTTCCATTGGTCAACCAGAGGCTCTAAAGGCCCTGGTGTTCCGCGCAAGTTGTTGCAAACGCGCGCCCGTAGCTCAGGTGGATAGAGCGGCTGGCTTCGAACCAGTAGGTCGGGAGTTCGAGTCTCTCCGGGCGCGCCAGTGTGAAGCTTCATGCCTGCGGTCTCACCACCACTTTTAGCACGCGGCCCCCGGCGGCAGCCTCGTAGCCGTCCAGCAGCCGCTCCAATGGCACCGTCAGTCCCACGAGGGACGCGGCATGAATGCGGCCGGAGGCCAGCAGGTCGAGCGCCGTGCGGTTGTGCCGCGGCATGGAGCCGTACGCGCCCATCACGAACAACTCCCGGTAATGAACCAGATTGGAGTTGACGGACGCGCACGGGTCGGTCTTAGGCAACCCGCCGAAGAAGCTGATGCGCCCGCGTTTTGCAGCCAGCGTGATGGCCTGCTCCTGCGCTTTCGCCGCAGGGGCGGCCACGATCACCACCGAGGCCCCCTCGCCTTCGGTCTCCTGGCGCACGCGCGCGAGCACGTCTTCGCGCCCGCCGTCGATTACGGTGTCAACCGCGAACGCCCGGGCCATTTCCAGGCGGTGCTCCTGCACGTCCACCACCACCACCTTGGCGGCGCCGCGCACCCTGGCAAGATCGGCGTGCAGGCAGCCAATGGGACCGGCTCCCAGAATGACGACCGTGTCGTCCAGCCCCACCCCCAGCAGTTCCTGGCCGTTGATGACGCAAGCCAGCGGCTCGGCCAACGCGGCCTGATCCAAGCTGAGGTTCTCCGGCACGCGATTGACGCAGCCGGCGCGCACGGCGGCCCAGGGGACGATCATGTAATCGGCGAACCCGCCATCGAACTGGTAGCCGATGGAGCGGAGATTGTTACACATCGTCTGCATCCCGCGCCGGCAGTAAATGCAATCGCAGCATGGCACGGCGGGGGCAATCGCCACACGCTCGCCGGGATTCCAGCCCGTCAAGGCGCCACCGGCTTCCACTATCGTTCCCGCGATTTCGTGGCCCACCACCACCGGTCCGGTAATGTTGCCGGCGCCGAAGCGGTACGTGCGCAGGTCGCTTCCGCAGATGGCGCAGGCGGCCACCCGGATCAGCAGTTCGTTCGCGGCGGGGGCCGGCAGCGCCCGTTCCTCCAGGCGCAGGTCTTCAGGTCCGTGGAGCACGGCGGCTTTCATTCGCATACCTCCGAGAGTACGGCGATCATGTCGCAAAGATCGGTGGTGCGCATCATTCGCTTCTGCCGATCGCGATGCCTTGGTCTTGTTCTTCGATTAACACCCGGGGCAGCACTTGGTCGATCGAGTCTCGCCCGGCTACGTTGCTCCCGCGCATGGCAACAGTGGCCGTACCTGCCGCGACGGCCAGCCTCACGGCCTCTGCGGTGGGCAGGTTGTTCACCATAGCATAAGCCAGGGCGCCCACCATCGAGTCTCCTGCCGCAATGCTGCTCGCCGCCTGAACGGAAGGGGGTCTCCCCCGCCAGTACTTCTCAGCGGACGCCGCCAGAGCCCCATCTTTGCCCAGGGAAATAACTACCATTCGGGGGCCGAGCGCCAGCAGTTCGCAGGCAGCCCGCAGCAGGTCCTCCTCGCCCCTGATGCGGATTCCAAGTAACTCCTCCGTCTCCGCCAGGTTCGGCTTGACCAGGTCCGGGCGGGCAGCGATGCCGTTCTTCAAGGCCGCCCCGCCGGCGTCCAGTATCGTCCGGACGCCGCACTGTTTTGCGATGTCGATGAAATCGGCGTAAACGGACGCCGGCACGCCGGGAGGCAGGCTTCCGGAAAAGACGATCACCGAACATCGCCCCACATTCTGTCTGATCTTGTTTTCCAGGCTCCGCAGGTGCTCCGGCTCCACCTTGAAACCCGGCTCGTTGATCTCTGTTTCCGTGCCGGCCGTCGGGTCTTTGATTTTGAGGTTGACGCGAGTCTCGCCCGGAACGTAGACAAATTCGTTCGCGATACCCGCCGCCGTGAGCTCGTCGCTGATGGCGCGGCCGTCGGTGGCAGCCAGGAAACCAAAGGCCGAGACGGAGCAACCGAGGTGCCTCGCCGCCCTCGCCACGTTGATCCCTTTGCCCCCGTGGTCCACCCGTTCCACCTGCCCCCGGTTCGTGCCGCCGATGCAAAAGCCGGGGACGAGCATAGTCTTGTCTATCGCCGGGTTGAGTGTCACCGTGGCAATCATACGTTTTCACCGGCCCAATGGCACGTGGGGTGCCTCTCCCCAATACTACAACGACTACCGCTGGCAGCGCCGCGCCTCGGAGCAGTTTAGCCTGGGCCGCAATTTCCCCATCCACGAGAAATATACCCTCCAATTTGTCGCAATGCTCGAACGATAGTGGAACTAGGTATCATGAATGTTCGGTTATGGGAGGTAACGCACGATGGTTAGAGATAAGATGAATCGTCGCGATTTTGTGACCGCGGGCGCACTCGCTGCCGGCGCTCTCGCCGGCAACGCACAAGCTCAGAACAAAGCGCCCTCTAAGGCGAAGGCGGCAACCCAGGCTCAGGTTCCAGCACAGGCCAAGGGACCTTCGACAAGGAACATACTGAACTACAACGAGAACATGGAGTATCGGAGGCTGGGCAAGACCGGGCTCATGGTATCCGCAGTCTCGCTCGGAGGCCACTGGAAGCGAATGGAGATAGAGCTCCCTAAAGCGGTCCTCCCCTCCCACTATGACGACAGCGACTTCTCCTATCCTTCGAGGCCCGGTTTCCTGCAATCCCGGGACCGGGTTATGTCCCGCTGCATCGAGGCCGGCATGAACTACCTGGATGCCATGTCGGGGGCGGAGGTTATGGCTTACGCCCAACTACTCAAGGGACGGCGGGATAAGTTCTACTTGGGCTATGCCTGGTGGCAAAAGGAGGTGCGCTTTGCGCAGTGGCGCTCCGCGAGCAGACTGCTGCAAGGTCTCGATGAGAACCTCAAACAGGCGGGACTCGATTACGTGGACCTATGGCGAATCGCGATGCCCATGGAAGGCGTTCCGGACTTGAGTGAACTCCAGCGCGCGGAGGAAGCCGCGATTGAAGGTTTGAGCAAAGCCAAGCAGCAGGGCAAGGTACGGCACACGGGCGTTTCATCGCACAACCATATGTGGCTGAAGTCGCTGATCGAGGCATACCCCAAGGAGATCGAAGTGGTCATTTTCCCCTACACCGCGGGCAGCAAGGAACTCCCCAACGACAGCCTGTTCGACGCGATCAAGGAGAATGACGTGGGCATGTTTGGGATCAAACCGTTCGCCGACAATTCATTGTTCGCCGGGGACAGTTCGCCGAACAGCCCGCACGCGGCGGAAGACGACCGGCGTGCGCGCATGGCGCTTCGCTACATTCTTTCCAACCCCGCGGTTACGGCGCCCATTCCCGGCCTGATTAACGTTCACCAGGTAGACAACGCGGCGCTGGCCATCCGGGAACGCCGCCAGTTGGACCTGAAGGAGAAGGCGGAGCTCGAGGATGCCACGCGCCAGATGTGGGCACGGCTGCACCCCGGCTACGAGTGGCTCAGGAACTGGGAGTACGTGTAGCGCGCCTGGCGATGGAGCTGACGGGAGGAACTATCGATGAGCACGCGTAGAGTTTCATTGGGAATTCTGTTGTTGGTCCTTTTCGTGGCGCCCGCCTGGTCCGCCGACATCAGCGGGGATTGGAAGGGCGAGTGGACGGATTACCAGAACAGGGTGACCACACAGAACACGCTTACGTTCAAGCAAGACGGAACGAATCTGACTGGTACGATCAAAAGTGAGTCGGGCGTGGTGCAGATCCGGGAAGGCAAGGTGAGCGGAGATAACGTCTCGTTTATCGCAGTTCAGAAAGTCGGCAAACGTGAGGCGACGATGAATTATTCCGGCCGGATTTCTGGCAACGTGATCAAATTCAAGGTCAATTTCCCCGGAGCCGACGATTTCTGGGTTCTTACCGCGACAAAAGCGCCATAGCGCCGGCACGAGATTCACCAAGGAGAATGGCTACCATGACACGAAGAGAGGTTCTCGCCATGGCCGGGGCCGCGCCGGTCTGGTTTTCAGCGGCATACCCGCTTGGCCGGGCGCAGCAGCAGGGAAAGACCCGCCTTGGCGGCGCGCCCGCCGCCTTCAGCCTGCGGGCGCAGAGCGGCGGGGGCGCAACATCCTTCGACATCGTCGAGCACTGCCATCAAATCGGCTTGGGCGGGGTTCAGACGTCCGTCGAGGTCATGGAACTGGATGGCGCAATAGAATTCGGGAAGAGAGTTGCGGGCTACGGCATGCAGCTCATCCTGGAATCGAGTGGAACGGCCGGCGGCGATTCCGTCGGATATTGGAAACTGGACAACACCACTAAGATCTCCAAGGCCGCCGGGCCATATTGTCTTCACGCGACGATTGGAGCCGGCCGCCAGGGCATGCCGGGTTTTGGGGAAATGCCTGGACAGAGGAGTAGTGGGCGGCGGCGTTACGAGCGGTTCGATTCCCTCGAAGCATTCCGAACGGATTTCGAGCGGACCACGATCAACATTGAGCATATGGAGCCAACTCTGCGGAGGAACCAGATCAAGCTGGCCATCGAGACTCCGGATTGGCGCGCCGCCGAGTTGGCCGGTTGGCTCAAGGATCTGGGCAGCGAGTGGATCGGCGTCTGTTTCGACTTTGGCAATAATATGGCCCTCTGCGATGATCCCATGGACGCGGTTCGGACACTCGCCCCGTACACGTTCATGTGCCACATCAAGGACATGGCCGTTGACACTTACGAGGACGGCCTTTTGCTCTCCGAGGTGGCGCTGGGCGAAGGTATCCTAAACCTCAAGGAGATGGTCCGGATCTTGCGGGAAAAGGACCCCAACATGCCCTTCTACCTCGACATGACCACGGGCGATCCGCTGCACATCCCGGCTCTTACGGACAAATACTGGGTGACCTTCGACGGTTCCCCAAGTCCCCCAACCGGCCGGGCGAGGATCCCCAGTTTAGTCCGCGACAACCCGCCCAAGAAGCCGCTTCCACACATCACCGGGCTGAGCCCCGAGGCGGCGGTGAAGTTGGAGGACGATAACAATCTGAGGTGCATCGAGTACGCCCGGCAGGTGCTGGGCATATAGGCGCCACATGGTCACCGCTTGATGTTGTAGCAGTAAAGATTGCTCTGCTCACGCAGGTAGAGTTGGCCGTTGGCGATTGCCGGCGAGGTCCACGTGTTGAAGGCGCCGCGCGGGATCTCGAACCGCGAGATTTCCTTGTAGGCGGCAGGCGTGGCCTCGATCAGCCCGGCCGCGCCGTCCTCGCCCAGGCAATAGAGGTGCTGGTCGGCATAGATGCAGTTGCCTTTGCCGACGCTCCGGTCTTTCCACGCAACCTTGCCCGTTTTGAATTCCATGGCGGTGAGGATTTCACTCGAAAACCCGTAAAGGTAGTCCCCCACCAGTACGGAAGTAGTGTAGTGGTTGCGCATGTCCCGGTTGAAGTAGACCTCGGCAGCCTTGCCATCCGGGGTGGGCTTGAGCAGCACGCAACCCGTGCCGTAATCGGTGGAAAAAAACACGTATCCAGCGTGCGCAATGGGTGTGGCAATGTTCGCGGTCCGGTTGGCGACTCGGGGGTAGCGCCAGAGTAGCGCGCCATCCTTGGCGTCCAGCCCGATGGCAGCCTCCGCGGTGAGCAGGGCCAAGGCGTGCGTGCCGCCGATATCCAATGCCACCGCCGAGGAAAAGCCGGCCTGATCGTTCTGCGACTTCCAGAGGGGCTCGCCAGTGTTTTTGTTGAGTGCCACGACAGCCGCTGCGGGCCCGCCGGGCATGACGATGAGGCGGTCGCCATCCACCAGCGGCGATTCGCTGTACCCCGACTTCGGCGGCGCTCCGCCGAAACGCTCGACCAGGCTCAGCCCCCAAACGCGTCTGCCGGTGGCGGTTTCGAGGCACACCAGCGTGCCATCGGCGGACAGTGCATACAAGCGCGCTCCCTCCACCGTAGGCGTACCCCTAGGCCCATTCCCGTGCTCCTCGTTGTAGGAGTTGCCGGCCGGCGTCTTCCAAAGCTGCTTGCCGGTATGAACGCCGTAGGCCATGACGAACTGCTGCCCACCCTGCTGGCCCTGTATGTAGAGACGATCGCCGACGATGGCAGGCCCGGAATAGCCCTCCCCCAGATCCTGCGCTTTCCAGAGAAGGCGCGGCCCGCCCTTGGGCCACGAGTCGAGGAGGCCGGTTTCCGCGGATTTTCCATCGCGGTCGGGGCCGCGCCACTGCGGCCAATCGGCGGCCGGCGCAACGATGCCGAACAAGAACAGAATCGGGCCGAGACATCTGGACATGTCGAAAGCTTAACGAATTGCCGGCACATTCCGCAATGAATGTGTCTGCAAGGTGGGGCCATGCCCACCCGGACTCCTGTCGAAATCGGCCGCAACACCCTTGACGGGAGCGGCGGATGGGGACATACTCATGGGGGGGATGTCTTTATGTCTTCCAGCCGTGCGTATGCGTTTTCGGCGTTGGCTGTGGTCACCGTACTGGCGCTGCCTGCGGGCGGCCAATCGGTGGTGTCCACTCGTTCTGGCGTAGTCCACTTTTTCGAGGGGGCTGTCTACCTGGCCGGCGAGCCGCTGGAAGCCCATCTCGGCAGATTTCCGAGTATGGCCAAGGGCGCCGAACTGCGCACGGCGCAAGGCCGCGCGGAGGTATTGCTTACGCCTGGCGTCTTCCTCCGCATGGGTGAGGGCAGCGCAATCCGCATGGTTGCGAACGAGCTATCGGACACACGTGTCGAATTGCTGGCAGGGTCGGCTATTGCAGATTCGGCGGAACCGAGCCCCAATACGTCGGTGACATTGATTTACAGGGATTGGAATGTGCGCTTCCTCCAGCAGGGCATCTACCGCATCGATTCCGAGCCGCCGCGCTTGCAGGTGCACCAGGGTAGGGCGGAAGTATCCGCCGGCGCCAGTGGGGAGCCGATAATTGTCGAGCAAGGCATGGATGTGCCGTTCGCGGCGGTGCTCGTGCCGGAGCGATCGTTCGACCAGCCTCGCGACGCACTGAGCGAGTGGGCTGAAGGCCGCGAACAATCGATTTCCGCGGACAACGTCATCGCGGCGAACATCCAAGACCCTGCTTCGATGGATGGCGGAAGTCTCGACCCTGACAGTTTCACTTATTTTCCGATGCTCGGCCTTGCTCCCCTCGGATTGGGTTTATCGGGCACGTCCAGCTATTTGGGCCTGTATCAGCCGGGGTTCAACTCCATCTACCTGCCCGGCTACACCTATCGGCCTTTGATGCTGGGATTGCCGATGGGCGGATTTCGAAGGCCTCTGTATTCACCGCCCCGCATAGGAATTTCACCACTGCCGCTTTCCCATGTTCCTCTTCAGCGTCCGGCGCCCATACACCCTCTTCCTGCTCCACATGTGGGAGCGCACGTGGGCGTTCACCGCTAGTCGTAGGCAAGTCACTGAGCGGGAGCGTAGTACCCCAGGCGCCAGTGCGCTTTGAGCGGAGAAACAATACCGGCCGGTTGCGAGATTTTCACCTCCACCTTGCGGTACTTTCCATCTCGGGCTGGATTCGTCGGGTAGTAGGCCAGGACGTACTGATTCCGCAATTCGACCGCAATCCGGGCGGCCACGCTCGGCAAGTCGCTGGGAAGCGCGGCTGCGAAGGCCCGGCCACCGGTTTGCGTCGCAATTTCGGACAGCAAACGCGGCCCGGAGATTTCCTCCGGGGTAAGCCCGAAAGACAAGACCGCCTCGAAGACACCCATGGCATAGATTTCTACGTCCGCCTCGCGAACCAGCGACTCGATCTCGGCCGCGGTGTAATGGCTGTGGTTATCTCCGCCATCGGAAACGATCACGATTGCCTTCCGGGGATTCTTCGCGTTTTTCATCTCCCGCAGCCCGGTGTCGATGCCATCCAGCATCGCCGTCAGACCGGCCGGCTGAGCGCTCTTCAGCACACCTTCAATCTCTTCGGTATGAGCCGTGAATCGGACCGATAGTTTGGCGGTATCCCCGAATTCCACAAGAAACGCTTCATCGTCTTTGTTCAGGGCTTTCAGGAACTGCGCGGCAGCCTCGCGAGAAGTCCGAAGCTTGTAATCCATGCTGCCGCTCTCATCGAATACCAAGCCAACCGAAAGAGGCGCATCCTCGTCGGAGAAATGCGCTACCTTCTGTTCCACACCATCTTCGAACAAATGGAAATCTTCTTTTTGGAGCCCCAGAACGAACCGGTTCAGCGTATCCATCACCGCCACCGGGATGACGGCCAGGTTCGTATCCGCCCGGAACGTCGGCTCCCGGCCATGCTGCGAGTCCCCCGCAGCAGGCGCCGCCTGCCGGGAGTTATCCCTGAGGTCCGTCTGGGCGGGGGCGAGACCCGAAAACAGCGCCAGCGCGGCTCCGGTGCACCCGACGCAAAGGACGTAGGCCCACGCTCTCCGCTTCACAATCCTGCCCCCAACTATCGACGAGTTTATCATGGCGCTCGGATCACCGGGTTGACAGACCAAGCGTCCGTCCCACGTTGGTCGCGCGCGCCTGCTAGAATAGGGCTTAGCCTCCCCGAAAACATAACTCATGAAATTTGGCGTCATTGTTTTTCCTGGAAGCAACTGCGACCACGACGCGTTCTACGCGGTCGGCATCAACCTCGGACAGCCGGTGGAGTACATCTGGCATGACTCGCCCACTCTGGGGCCGGTCGATGCCGTCATCCTGCCCGGCGGCTTCGCCTATGGCGACTACCTTCGCTGCGGCGCTATTGCCAAATTCTCGCCGGTGATGAAGGCCGTGCGCCGGTTCGCCTCCGATGGCGGCCTGGTGCTGGGTGTGTGCAACGGCTTCCAGATCCTGGTGGAAGCCGGATTGCTTCCCGGCGCGCTCATCCGCAATCGCGGGCTCAAGTTCATCTGCCGCGAGGTCCGCCTGACGGTGGAAACGGTCGATTCGCCCTTCACTTCGGCCACACAGAAGGGGCAGACCTTGCGCGTGCCCATCGCCCATGGCGAAGGCTGCTACTTCGCCGATGAGCGAACGCTCGACGAGCTGGAAGCCGAGGACCGCATTGCCTTCCGCTACGATGGCAACCCCAACGGATCGTTGCGGGATATCGCCGGCATCCTCAGCCGCCAGCGCAACGTCATGGGAATGATGCCGCATCCCGAGCGTGCCACCGAGCCGCTCATGGGATCGAGCGACGGCCTGGCGGTTTTTCAGTCGATGCTGCGCGCGGCGGTTCGGGCATGAGCCCCGCCATCACCCCCGAACTGGTGATGCAGCACCAGTTGAGTTCGGACGAATACCTGAAGATAGTGGACATTCTGGGCCGCCAGCCCAGCTACACCGAGCTGGGCATCTTCAGCGTGATGTGGAGCGAGCATTGCTCGTACAAGAGCTCGCGCTTGCATCTGAAGAAGCTGCCCACGCGCGGCAAACTGGTGGTGCAGGGCCCCGGCGAGAACGCCGGCATCATCGATATCGGCGGCGGTTATGTCATCGCGTTCAAGATCGAATCGCACAACCACCCCAGCTTCATCGAGCCATTTCAGGGCGCGGCCACCGGCGTCGGCGGCATCCTGCGCGACATATTTACCATGGGCGCGCGGCCCATTGCGGTGCTCGACTCGTTGCGCTTCGGCCGCCTGGACGACGCAGTTACCGGAGCGCGCAACCGCCGCATCCTGAGCGGCGTGGTGGCGGGCATCGCGCACTACGGCAATTGTTTCGGCGTGCCCACGGTGGGCGGCGAGTGCATTTTCGAACCGTGCTACGACGGCAACCCGCTGGTCAACGTTTTCGCCCTGGGCGTGTGCCGCAAGGAAGATGTCTTTTACGCCAGGGCCGCCGGCGCCGGCAACCCCGTGATTTACGTGGGCGCGCGCACCGGCCGCGACGGCATCCACGGCGCATCCATGGCCAGCGCCGAATTCACCGAAGAGTCCAAGCAGAAGCGCCCCAACGTGCAGGTGGGCGACCCATTCATGGAGAAGCTCCTGCTGGAAGCCTGCCTGGAAGCCATGCAGACCGGCGCCATTGTGGGCATTCAGGACATGGGCGCGGCGGGCCTGACCTGCTCCACCTGCGAGATGGGCAGCCGCGGCGGCGTGGGCATCGAGATCGAGCTGGACCGCGTCCCCCAGCGCGAAACCGGCATGACGCCGTATGAGATTATGCTCTCCGAATCGCAGGAGCGCATGTTGCTGGTGGCCGAGAAGGGCAGGGAAGACGAAGTTTTCCGGGTGTTCCGCAAGTGGGGCCTGGAGGCCGTCGAGATCGGTGTGGTCACGAGCGATGGCAAGATGCGCGTGAAGCAGCACGGCACCGTTGTCGCCGAGATTCCCGCCCGCGAGTTGGCCGACGAGGCGCCGCTCTACGACCGGCCGCACACGGAACCGCTGCTCCGCGCGCCGATGACCGCGGAGCGTGCCGGCCCGTCCGTCACTGTGCAAGATGCGTTGCCGGCTCTGCTGGCGTCCGCCGACCTCTGCTCCAAGCGCTGGATCTGGGAGCAGTACGATTACCAGGTTCGCACCAATACCATTGCGGGACCGGAGCGAACCGACGCCGCCATCGTGCGCATCAAGGAAACCGGCGGTTCGGTAGCCATGTCGCTCGATGGCAACGGCCGCTACTGCTACCTCTCGCCGCGCGAGGGCGCGCGCCTGGCCGTCGCCGAGTGCTGCCGCAACCTGGCGACCGTAGGAGCCGAGCCCGTGGCCGCCACCAATTGCCTCAACTTCGGCAATCCAGAGCGCCCCGAGATCATGGCGCAGCTTGTGGAAGCCATCGAAGGCATGGCCGAGGCCTGCCGCTTCTTCGACACGCCCATCACCGGCGGCAACGTCAGCCTGTATAACGAGACACTGGGCGAAGGCGTCTACCCCACGCCCGTGCTCGGCATTGTCGGCCTGCTCAAGACCGCGGGTCCAGTTACCATTCCGTTCCGGAACCCCGGCCGCGCGGTGGTGTTGCTGGGCGGCATCGGCCGGTGCGACGACACGCGCTTCGGCGGCACCACCTACGCCAAAGAGATCCTGAAGCAGCTCTGGGGCCTGCCGCCGGAGCTCGATCTCGACCGCGAAAAGCGCGTGCACTCGGCCATCCGCGAGATTGTGGCGGCCGGTCTGGCGGAATCCGCGCACGATTTGAGCGATGGCGGTCTGGCCGTGGCGCTGGCCGAGTGCTCCTTCGGATCGGCGGGAATCGGCGCGGCCATCGATCTCGCGAGTGACCTGCGTCCCGAAGTGCTGGCCTTTCACGAAGCGCCTTCGCGCATTCTGATCTCGACTGCCCACCCCGGGAAAGTCGCGGCCATCGCGGAGAATCACGGAATCGAGGCGCCCGTGGTAGGCGTTACAATCGAGAAAGGGATGGAAATCCGGCAGCGCGCCATGACACTGGGTTCCTGGGAAATCGCAACGCTGAGAGCCGCCTATGAGGGAGCGCTGGAATCTTATGTTCGATAAGTTCCACGAAGAGTGCGGCGTGGTGGCCATCTACGGCCATCCGGAAGCGGCCAAGCTGGCGTACCTGGGGCTCTACGCCTTGCAGCACCGCGGCCAGGAGAGCGCGGGCATCTGCACCACCGATGGCGCCCAGATGTACTGCCACAAATCCATGGGCCACGTAGCCGATATCTTCACCAGCCCGGTGCTGGCCACGCTGCCCGGCGGACTGGCCATCGGCCACACGCGCTATTCCACCGCCGGCGACACCGTGCTGCTCAACGCCCAGCCGTTTTCCGTGGCCTGCAACAAGGGGCGAGTAGCCGTGGCGCACAACGGCAACATCACCAATGCTACGGAATTGCGCGCCGACCTGGAGCGCCGCGGTTCCATCTTCCAGGCATCCAGCGACACGGAAGTCATCCTTCACCTGCTGGCCCACTCTTCCGAGCGGACCCTGGCCGGCTCGCTGCGCGATGCGCTGTTGCAGATTGAAGGCGCGTTTTCGCTGGTATTCCTGGCGCAGGATCGCGTCATCGTGGCTCGGGACCCGCATGGTTTCCGCCCGCTGGTGGTGGGTGAAATGGAAATCTCCGGCGGCCGCAAGTGCTACGCCTTCGCCTCGGAAACCTGCGCCTTCGACCTGATCGGCGCCGTTTATTTGCACGAGGTCGAGCCCGGCGAGATGATCGTCGCCGGCCCGGAGGGCATCACCCGCGAGCGTTACGCCCCCGAGCAGCCACGCGCGCAATGCGTCTTCGAGCAGGTGTACTTCTCGCGGCCCGATTCCGTGGTTTTCGGCCGCGCCGTGGTGGAATCGCGAGAGAACCTGGGCCGGCTGCTGGCGCGCGAGTGCCCCGCCGATGCCGACCTGGTAGTTCCGGTCCCCGATTCCGGCGTGGCCGCGGCCATTGGCTACGCGGCCGAGTCGGGGCTTCCGTTCCGCCCGGCGCTGATCCGAAACCACTACGTGGGCCGCACGTTTATCGAGCCTTCCCAGGCCATCCGCGATTTCGGAGTCAAGCTGAAGCTCAATCCCGTGCGCCACCTGTTGCAAGGCCAGCGCGTGGTGCTGGTGGACGACTCCATCGTGCGCGGCACGACGAGCCGGAAGATCGTGCGCATGGTGCGCCAGGCCGGCGCGCGCGAGGTGCACTTACGTATCTCCTGCCCGCCCACGGTGTCGCCGTGTTTCTATGGCGTGGACACGCCCACGCGCAGCGAGCTGATCGGCTCGGACCACAACGTGGAAGAGATCCGCCGTTTCGTGGAAGCCGATTCGCTGGGCTACCTGTCGCTGGCCTCGCTGCGCAAAGCCGTAGCTGACGACCGCCATGAGTATTGCTACGCCTGCTACACCGGCGACTACCCGACGGAACTGATCAATATCGAGGAGCTGATCGCGGCAAGACAGAAGAGGCGGTGAGGGGCGGTTGGCGGGCGATGGGGCCAGCGTAGTTCACGTCTACGGGTAGGGCAAAAAGCAGGGACAACGGCGTCCTCAGCCCAGACCGATACCAACAGAGCAATTCTCGATTGTACAACCCACAAAAACGTTTGTCCGGATGTTTGAATAGTCTGGCGTGAGGTCTAACAGGGAGCCATCTGGAGCATAGGTACGTACAGAGACATCCAGTTCGGCAGGTAGCGCTTGGCCATGCTTTCGCACATCAGCCAGAATTGAGCCAGTTCGCTTGTCGGTGAGAGCTATCCTGTCATCAGATCGCGTGACCTCGGAGGATTGGGGATCGCCGGTGTATATGTTGTTCCGGCGGATGGAGGCGATCTTCTGTCCGTTGGCATCGTAGACTTCACAGTCAATTCCCACTTGGCCGCTCTCCTCGTGCCGACGCACAGTGAACAGTGGCTCACCTCTGAAGGCAATCAGCGTGGGTACGTTGATGTAGGTGTTGCCGCCGAGCTTGATCTTGAATTCGTGCTCTTTCATCCACATGGTAGGATTCTAGCACCTCGTTCAAGGTGTGGTAATGGCTCGCAGGAAACGCCAGCTAGAAGTCAGCTAGGAGCCTGACCGCGACGCTATCGTTCAACCGCTTTCTTGGGGCTGAAGGGGACTGACACCTTCAGTGCATGACATGGCCGCTCGCTCGGTACGCTGGTAGAATTGAGACATGTCGACGCTGTTGGAGAAGGCGCTGGAAAAAGTAGTCGCACTGCCCCTAGATGAGCAGGATGCGATTGCGTCCCAGATCCTCGCCTCGCTGGCCGATGAGGACGCCTGGAAGAGGCGCTTTGCCGAAAAGCGTGACGTGATTCGTCGAATGGCACGGGAAGCCCTGGAGGAGGACGAGAGGGGCGAGACCCTGCCGTTGGACAATCTGCTTTGATGCAGTCCCGCACGACACGGCAGTTCTGGCGCTTGTTTTCGGAACTGCCCTTTGGCGCGCAACGGGACGCCAAGCGCGCATATCGTCTCTTCCAGAGCAATCCGGCGCACCCTGGCCTGCAATTCAAAAAGCTGGAAGGCGAGGATAACATCTATTCGGTTCGCATCGGTCTTGAATATCGCGCTCTGGCCGTCAGGAGGAACGATCGAATCGTGTGGTACTGGATCGGCAGTCACTCCGAATACGACCGCCTGGTTTGACCTGCAGGTCCACTTCTCCGCCTCGCCATCCCGGAGGCCCCCCGACGCTACCGTTCCACCGCTTTCCTAGGCCTGCCCCCCAGCCTCCCATTCGCCCTGGCAGCGGCCCTTTTAGCCTTGCTGCTCGACCGGCCGCCAATTTGACCTAATCTGGACGCCATCCACGTCTTGGATCCCAGAAAGCCCTCTAAGAGACCGGGCACATAGAGATCCGCATCCAAGGCTGGAAAGTGGATGCCGAAACCCGAGGGACTGATCTCAATCTTGTTGAGCTGTAAAGGCCGGGCGTCTTTCAGCCCTTCTACATCGCCGGGCGAGAAGTTCACGATCAGCTTGGAACTGAGATGAATCACGATCCGCCCGGTCTTGTGATCGTAGCGCGCGGAAAGCGCCCGTGGAATGCGCGCCTGCAGGTCCTTAGCACGCTTGTTTGCCTGTTCGAAATAGTCACGCGATGCCATGAATTTGCTTCTACGGCACAAGTCTATCTTAGCTGGATTCCTAAGCGCTTGGGTTAGCAATCAGCTCGCGTACACCGCCACGCTGGTCACCGTGCGAAAACCCATGCGCTCGTATAACCGGTGGCCGGCCGGCGTGGATTGCAGGATGGTCCGCTCGATGCCGTGCCGCCCCTGTGCCTCGGCCACCGCGTGGCGCATCACGGTTTCGCCGTAGCCGCGGCGCTGGTGTTCCGGCATGGTGGCCACGTTATATACGCCGACGGCTCCGCCGCCCATCACCGTCGCCGCGGTGGACACCGGTTCCGAGTCCACGTATCCCACCCAGCCGATGAAGCGTTCCCACACGCAGTCGTTGTCGAAGACCTCGCGGAACCAGGGAAGTGGGACATGAAAACAGACCGAGCCGATGGCGCAGAAGGCGTCGCGCGTGCCCGCGTCTCCCACGCGTCGGATTTCCAGCCTGGGGAGCGGCTTCAGCGGCGGCGGAATGCGTTCCGCCACCATGCCCGGCAGGTCCACCGAGTGACGCAGGCCGTGCCGTTCGAAGATCTGCCGCGAGCGCCGGCGCGCCCCGGCTTCCAGCCAGTCCTCGCAAACCCAGTAGGCCCACTCCAGGCCGCGGGCGTCGAAATGGACCGAGGGCAGCATGATGCGCCGGGCCAGCTCCGCCTCGTTGGCCACCGGCGCGGACAGGAAGGCCGAGTTGAACATCTGGAAGGTGACGCCCGCCGAAGCGATGCTCACGCCGCGCAACTCGCGGATCTCGCCGGGCGCCCGGCTGGCCGCGATCGCCCGGAACGACTCGCGCAGATTGACGGCTACGCTCTCAAAATCCACTCTCTGCCAGTATCGCGCGCCTTGAGCCTGATTTCCGATTCTGCTATCCTCATAACGTCGAATTCATAGCATGGTCTTCCCCGGCCGCTGGGGCCGGGCCTGCCCCGAGAGGTTCACATGTCAGGCCATTCCAAATGGGCCACCATTAAGCACAAGAAGGCGGCTACGGACGCCAAGCGCGGGAAAGCGTTCACGCGCATCATCAAGGAAATCAGCATCGCCGCGCGCTCGGGCGGCGATCCCGACGGCAATCCCCGCCTGCGCAGCGCCATTCTGGCCGCCAAGGCCGCCAGCATGCCCTCCGACAACATCAAGAAGGCCATCATGCGCGGCACCGGCGAGCTGGAAGGCGGGCAGATCGAAGAAGTCATGTTCGAAGGCTACGGCCCCGGAGGCGCGGCCGTCCTGGTGAATGTCGCCACCGATAATCGCAACCGCACGGTCAGCGAACTCCGCCATGCCTTTTCCAAGAATGGCGGCAACATGGGAGCGGAGGGCTGCGTGGCCTGGATGTTCGAGCGCAAGAGCCAGATTTTCGTCCCCGGCGGCAAAATCACCGAAGACCAGCTCATGAGCGTCGTCCTTGACGCCGGGGCCGACGACCTGCGCAACGAGGGTGGCAGGTGGGAAATCCTCTCCGCTCCCGAAGCCCACGAAGCCGTCCTAAAGACGCTCGAAGCCAGCGGCATTCGCGGCGAGGATGCCAGCATTGCCATGGTGCCCAAGAACCTGGTCATGCTGGCGGGCAAGAACGCGGCGGCCATGTTGAGGCTGAGCGAGGCGCTGGAAGAGCACGAAGACGTGCAGAACGTCTACTCCAACTTCGATATCGACGAGAAGGAGATGGAGGCGCTGGCGCAGTAGCGTGCGGGTTTTGGGCATCGATTGCGGATCGGAACGCACCGGTTACGGCGTAATCGATAGCGACGGGCTGGATCATCGGATGGTGGCCGCGGGGGTCATTCGCACCGATCGGAAGCGGCCCTTTGAGAGACGCTTGCTGGAAATCGCGGGTGGGTTGCGGCGCTTGATTCAGGAGCATGTTCCCGAATCGGCCGCCGTGGAGGAAGTGTTTTATTCGGCCAACGTCAAAACGGCGTTGAAACTGGCTCACGTGAGGGGGGTGGCGTTGCTGGCAATTGCCGAGGCCGGCCTCGAAATGGCGGAGTACTCGCCGCTGGAAGTCAAGACCAGCGTGGTGGGATATGGCCGGGCCGAAAAGGGCCAGGTGAAGCTCATGGTGCGGTCGTTGCTGCGGCTGCCGGAGGCCATTGAATCGGAAGATGCCTGCGACGCCCTGGCAGTGGCCATCTGCCACGCTACGCATGAAGCCACCAGGCGCAAGCTGGCGTAGAGGGGAACCGGTATGAAGTGGTCCTTGATTCTGCTTTTCGCGAACGTTCTTTTCGCCGGCGACGGTCCCCGGCTGTTCTATTCCAAATCCTTTCCGGGAAGCGCCCCGCCTTATTTTCAGGTGACGCTCGACCAGAACGGAGATGCCGAGTACCGCGAGGCGCCAGACGAAGATGATCCTCTCAAGTACCGGCTTACCGAAGCCGAGACGCACGAAGTGTTCGGCCTGGCGGAGAAATTGGAGTATTTTAAACACCCGCTGGAATCGCCGGTGAAGGTGGCCTTCATGGGGACGAAGACTTTCCGCTACGAGAATGGCGATCGGAAAAGCGAGGTCAAGTTCAATTTCTCCGAGGACCCCGCGGCGCGCGATCTGGCGGACTGGTTCGAGCGCATGGGAGAATCGGCCCAGCACCGAATCGAACTGGAGCGCACCGCCAAGTACGACCGGCTGGGAGTGCTGAAAGCGCTGCTGCTGCTGGAATCGGCCATGGACCGCAAGCGGCTGGTGGGTTTGGACCAGTACCTGCCCACGCTGGACAGCATCGCCAAGAACGAAAGCTACATGCACACCGCGCGGGCGCGGGCGGCGGAGATCGCCGAGGCCATTCGCAACCTGAGTCACCCCCACTAGAAAAATATTTACGCTTTTTTCTCAATAGCTTACAGACACTAGGCACCCGCCCGCTTGACACCCGTCTGCTACTCTGAAATCGGAAAAGGGTTGCGTCAACATAGCGCAGCCTCAACCGTTTTCTTGCCGGCCGGCAAGCGTTGCAACTAAGGTGGTGCTGAACTTCCCGTAGGCCCGTCAACGGCCGAACGGCAATCCCTGGCAGCAGAGGATGTCGGCGGGGAGATCTTAGGACTGGTCCTATAACACCCGGGTGGAGAGCGGATAGCTTCGATTGCCGTCCCATTTGGATATCAGAGAGTCAAGCATCGAATCGAACCTCGAAAGGCCATCCAGCCTGTTTCGTCCTGCTTCGAAGATGCGGCTCGAACTATTGGCGGCCGGATACGCACGGCGAGAAGTCCGGAGGGCTCGCCCTCAGGCCCCGGCCGCCGCAACCATTCCCGATCGCCCGCAGTGTCTTCAACCCCAGTTCGTATCTCTGCTGTCTCCGCGCTCTCTAAAACCCCAACCACGAGTGTACGCCCTCAATCCCTGGACCAGCCCTAATACCTCCAATCTCTTCTTCGCGTATTGCTTCTCTCAGCGTCTCTGCGTCTCTGCGGTGAAATCGGTTTTGTTCCTTCCCTTTGCCCGTCGGCTGATCGAGTAGAATTGACACATGATGAGAAGCGTTGCACCCCTGTGGTTCGCCCTGGCCGCTGTGGCTGGGGCGCAAACCCCCGCGACCACTTTCAAATTCGATTTCGGTCCGGAAAAGCCCGCGTCCGGCTATACCCAGGTTCTTCCCGCCACCGCGTACACCGATGAAACCGGCTACGGGTTCGAGCCAGGGTCGAGCGTCACCGCGCCCCCCTTCTACTTCTCGGTCAAGGTGCCGGAAGAGGGCAACTACAAGGTGACCGTGACCCTCGGGGACCGCCAGACGGAGTCCATTACCACCATCAAGGCCGAATTGCGCCGGCTCATGGTCGAGAAAGTGCGGACCGCGCCGGGCAAGTTCGAGACCCGCACGTTCATCGTCAACGTTCGCACGCCGCGGATCTCTACCGGCGGCGAAGTCAGGCTGAAGGACCGCGAGAAGACTACGGAAGCGCGCGCCTGGGACAACAAGCTCACCCTCGAGTTCACCAACCAGCATCCCGCCGTTTCCGCGATCGAGATGGAGAAAGCGGACAGCATTCCCACCATCTACATCGCGGGCGATTCCACTTCCACCGACCAGCCGCGCGAGCCATTCAACAGTTGGGGGCAGATGCTGACCCGCTTCTTCAAGCCGGACATCGCCGTTGCCAACCACGGTGAATC
The DNA here is from genome assembly GCA_049515735.1 of Bryobacteraceae bacterium. Taxonomy (GTDB): domain Bacteria; phylum Acidobacteriota; class Terriglobia; order Bryobacterales; family Bryobacteraceae; genus Fen-178. Next base: position 72,762 of record JBEKTU010000009.1, on the reverse strand, counting down.
CGGCGAGTCACTGCGAGGTTTCATCAATGAGCGCCGCCTCGACAAAGTCATGAGCGTCATCAAGCCCGGCGACTACCTGTTCATCCAGATGGGACACAACGACCAGAAGGAGAAGGGCGAGGGCGTGGGCGCGTTCACCACTTACAAAGCGGACCTCAAGCGCTTCATCGCCGAAGCGCGGCAGCATGGCGCGACGCCCGTGCTGGTGACGCCGATGAACCGCCTGACCTTCGACGCCGATGGCAAAATCACCAACAGCTTGGGCGACTATCCCGAGGCCGTGCGCCAGGCGGGCAGGGAAGAGAACGCCGCGGTCATCGACTTGAACGCCATGAGCAAGCCCTTCTACGAAGCCCTCGGCCCCGTGGAGGCCCACAAAGCGTTTGCCGGCAACGATACCACGCACCACTCCGACTACGGCAGCTACGAGCTGGCCAAATGCATTGTCGAGGGAATCAAGCAAGCCAAGCTGCCGCTCGTCAAGTTCCTGACGGACGACGTCGCGGTTGCGCCGTTCGATCCCGCGCACCCCGACCCCATCGCCAGCTTCGACGTGCCCGCCGAGCCGATGGATAACGCACCGCGGGCGGCGGCATGGCAGCTAAGGCCGGTGGTGACGGATTGAGCGTGTGCGACCCGATCGCCGCGATCATCGGCAACATGCCGCATCGGATGGCGCTGGCCGGCGGATGGATCGATCAGCCTTTCGTATCCAAGCACAATCTGTCGCCGCCCGGCTCGATGGTGGTGGTTTCGCTCGAACCTAACCTATGGTTAATGGACCGCTGCGGGATGGCCACCGGCACGCGCAAGGTCGCGCTGGAGCTGTGGGGCGGGACGGTGCCCGACAGGTCCCCGGCGGAGCTGGTTAGGGAACTTTACCGGGCGGAAAACCAGGACAAAACGGAACCGTCCGGGTCACAGGACATGATCGGGTTGCTGTATCCCGGCGTCAGCAGGCTGGATTACGATGCGGAGTTCGAGGGCGGATATTTCCCGGCGCACATCGAGTCGAATCGCGACCCTCAGATAGCCCGCTGGCTGGAAGAAGTCATTTACCTTGTTCCGATTAGTCAAAGGCCGGAAGGTTATAATCCGCTCGGCATCAAGAACCTGGACCCACAATGGATCCGGCAGTTGGGACAGACGGGCAAAGACTGTTTCGACGCCATCGTGGCGAAGGACGTTCGCGGACTGGCCGCCTCGATGAACGAATGCATGACATGCTGGGAAGTGATTCTGCCAAGTACGGTGAGACATCCGACCATACAAATCGATCTCAAGCGAATCCTTAGTTACTATCAACAGCGGTACGCCGGCGCAATGTACTCGGGGTGCGGAGGCGGGTACGCCATCATAGCTTCGGAAGAGCCGGTTCCGGGGGCTTTGAAGGTGAAAGTCAAGACATGCTAAGAAGTGGGATTCTGAACCCCGCATGAGTCACTGGGACTATCTCATCGTGACGGCGTCCAACGCCAGACAAGCCAGTGCCTATGAAGCTCAGCTTAGGTGGCGGCGGGAACTCGGGTTGCTGCCGCAGGTTCGTGAATCCTTTGCCGCCGCCGATCTGGAAGACCGGCGCATCGGCAGCGGCGGCAGCACCGTCTACTGCCTGGCGCAGGTGCTCGAGCGCGAGCGGAAGACGAAGAACGAAGCCGCCGAAGATACTCTTCGCGGCCTGCGCATCCTGATCGTGCATGCCGGAGGCGATTCGCGGCGTCTGCCGGCCTACGGCCCTTGCGGCAAGATTTTTGTTCCCGTACCCGGCAAGAGCCGTACCAGCCTGGCCGCCACTCTCTTCGATCTGCTGGTCCCGGAGTTTCTCGGCTTGCCCCAGGGCGCGCCCGGACGCGGCCAAATCGTGGTGGCCTCCGGCGACGCGCTGGTGCGTTTCGACGCTTCGAATGTGCGTTTGGACCGGCCCGGCATGACGGTGCTGGCCCGCTACGCCGAGCCGGCCGAGGCCAGCCGGCACGGAGTCTACTGCCTGGGAGCCGGCGACTCCATCGCTCTCTACTTGCAGAAACCGGCGGTGGAGGAACAACAGGCCGCTGGCGCCATCAATGCCGCTGGAAAAACAGCGCTGGACCTCGGCGTTATGAGCCTGGACGCAGCGGCCGCCGCGCTGTTGCTCAACTGCTTCGACTTCGCCGGCGATGCGCGGGACTGGATTCTTCAACACGGGTTGGACCTGTATCGCGAGATTTGCTGCGCCATGGGCGGCGACGCGACGGTCGAAAGCTATGTCCGAAGCGCTCGCGGCAGCGGTTCCACCTGGTCCGAAGAGATGCTGGCCGGGGTGTATCCCGCCTTGCGCGAGATCCCCTTCCACGTGCAGCTTGTTCCGGATTCGAGCTTTCTGCACTTCGGGTCCACGCGGCAGTTGGTGGAAAGCGGTCTGGCCCTGGTGGAGCAGGCTCACGGAACTCTGGCCATCAATAATTCCATGGCCGGCGGCGCGACGATTGAGGGTCCCGATTCGTGGGTTGAGGGATGCCGGCTCCGGGCGCCGCTGGAACTGGAGGGATGGAACGTAGTGGTGGGGGTGGATGTGGATGAGCCGCTCCGGTTGCCGCGGGAGGCATGTCTCGATGTGCTGTGCGGGCGAGACCGGCGCGGCGGCGCGGTCTGGTTCGTGCGCTGCTATGGCATCAACGACCAGTTCAAAGACACCATCCCTCACGGAGCGCGCTTCTGCGGACGGCCGCTGCTCGAATGGATCGCGCTCGTGGGGATCACCCCGGACGAGGTCTGGCCCGGCCATCAAGACGCGGCCGAGCGGAGCTTGTGGAATGCGCGGGTGTTCCCGGCCGAGCGGGCCGCCAGCGGTTACCGGCGCTGGCTTTGGATGTACCAGCCCGAGACCGCCGGCGCGGCGGAGAAGCGCGCGTTCATTTCCGCCGAGCGCTACAGCGCGGTCGAGATTGCCGTCCTGGCGGACCAGGAGGCATTTCACCAGCGCCGGATCGAGATCCGGGCTGAACAGTAGTGCGCAAAGTTGTTAAGGTTATAATTTCTCACATGCGTCTGAACTTCAGGTTCGCTCTTGCGCTGAGTGCCGTCATCGTTGGTCTCACCGGCTTGTTGGTGGCACAGAACCGCATGAGCTTTTCGCGGGTGGCGCCCGACGGCGGCCACATCGGGCTCGGCCTGGCGCTTCGTAAGCTGAACGTCTCCGGGACGTTCATGCAGTGCCCGGCGCACCCCGACGACGAAACCAACGCGGTGCTCGCCCTGTTCGGGCTCGGAATGGGTCTGCGCTCGATCGACTTGCAGAATAACCGCGGTGACGGCGGGCAGAACGAAATCGGCCCCGAGCTGTTCCGGGACATGGCCGTGCTGCGCACCTCCGAGCTGCTGGCGGCACACCGCCTCGATGGCGCGGAGCAGTATTTCACGCGCGCCATCGACTACGGCTACTCGTTCGACCCCGAGGAGGTGATCGGGAAATGGGGCCGGAAGGAAATTGTCGGCGACTACGTCCGGCTGTTCCGCACCCTGCGCCCCGACGTGGTGCTCACCATGAATATCCAGGGCCGCGGCGGGGACCGGGCTCACGAAGCGACCACCATCCTGGTCCGGGAAGGTTTCCGCGCAGCCGGCGATCCCGCCATGTACCCCGAGCAAATGAAGGAAGGGCTTCGGCCCTGGCAGCCGAAGAAGCTGTACTTCGCGAGCGGTTTCGGCGGTCCCGGCGGCGGGAGAGGCGGCCCTGGCGGAGGACGCAGCGAGGCAACTCCCCCACCGCCAGCGGTGAAGCTCGCGCCGGTCAACACCGCGGCGTATGACCCGCTGCTGGGCCGCACTTACGCGGAGATCGGCGGCGACGCGCGCGGCATGCACAAGTGCCAAGGGACCGGCGGACTGGGAATGCTGCCGGGAATGGCCGGTGGGCGGGGCGGCGGACGCGGCGGGGCGCAACCCGGGCCCGGCGGTTACCAGCTCATGGAGACCATCATCCCCGGACAGAAGGGGAAAGACGAGACGTCGCTGTTCGATGGCGTGGACACAGGCTTGCCCGCGTTGGCGCAGTTCGCAGGACCCAAGCCGCCCGAGGCGCTGACGGCCGGGCTCGAGGCAATCGTCAACGATGCCAAACGCGCCGAGATCACGTTCGACGCCGGCAACGATGCCGGCACAGCCGAGCCCATCGAGGATGGTCTCGCCAAGTTGCGGGCGCTGCGCGCGCAGCTCGGCTCGCTGGGGCTGAGCGACTCGGCGCGGTACGAGATCGACTTCCGCCTCGGGAACAAGGAACGCGATTACGAAGAGGCCGTCCTGGCCGCGCACTATATTACCTTCAACGCGCTGGCCGACGACGGGCTGGTGATCGCCGGGCAGCCGGTGAGGTTGTCGATTCTGGCCGTGAACCGGGGCGCCGTTGACGTGAGCGTGACGAGCGTGGCGGTCGCCGGTTTTGACACGTCCGGCAAATGCCAGCCGGAGGTGGTGAAGAAGGAAGGCATTTACTCTTGCACGGTGGAGGCGCACATTCCCAAGAGCGCGAAGCCGACAACGCCGTACTTCCACGACGATTACTGGAAGAACCCGTCGAACCCGGCCATCAACATCTTCGATCCGGGCGTGCCGTTCGGTGTTTCGTTCGCCCCATCGCCGTTTCGGGTCACCTTCCATGTGAAGGCGGGGGATGTCGAGGTCACCAAGGAACTGCCGGTCGAATTCCGATATGTGAAGGACATCTACTTCGGCGACAAACGGATGGAACTGAACGTCGTTCCAGCTTTCTCGGTGAGGGTGACGCCGGAGTTGGCGGTGATTCCGGTGGCCGCCGCGGGAGCCGCGGCGAAACCCGTCGAGCGCGAGATCCACGTTTCGGTGACGAACGGCACCAAGGCCGCGGCGCAGGCCAGCGTGGCGCTGGAGCTGCCCGCGGGATGGAAGGCCGCTCCCGCGAGTGTGCCGCTGAGCTTCGCGCATGAGGACGAGTCACTGTCGGCCCGCTTCCAAATCACCGCTCCAGTGCAGGTGAAGACCGGCGAGTACACGCTGCGCGCGGTGGTGACCTCGCCGGCGACTGGGGACGAGAAGTTCGCCGACGGATACCAGGAAATCGAGTATCCGCACGTGGAACGCCGGCAGGTGATCAAGCCGGCCGAGACGGCGCTCAAGGTCATCGACGTGAAGGTGGCCCCCAACCTCAACGTGGGTTACATCGATGGCGTCGGCGACCAGGTGCCGCCGGCCATCGAACAATTGGGCGCGAAGGTAGCGTTCATCGAGCAGGACGAACTGGCCTGGGGCGACCTGTCGAAGCACGACGTGATTGTGACCGGCGTGCGCGCGTACGAGCGGCGCGCCGATTTGCGCGCCTACAATCGCCGCCTGCTGGATTACGTGGAACGCGGCGGAACGGTCATCGTTCAGTACAACAAGATGGAATTCAACCAGGCGGAATACGGTCCGTACCACGCGAGGGTGAGCGGGAACCGCGTCGCCGATGAGACGGTCCCCGTCAAAGTGCTGGTGCCGGCGCACCCGGTGTTCAACTACCCGAACAAGATCGGCCCGCCGACCTGGGCCGGATGGGTGCAGGAGCGCGGCCTCTATTTCCTCGGAGAAAAGGACGCTAAGTACACCGACCTGGTGTCGATGACTGACTCATTCAAAGACAATCCGGGAGAGAAGCTCGGGTCATTAGTTGAAGGACGGTACGGCAAAGGCCGGTGGATCTATGTGGGCCTCGGACTGTGGCGTCAACTGCCGGCCGGAACCGACGGCGCATACCAGTTACTGGCTAACTTGATCAGTCTGCCGAAGGCGCCGACGGCGGCGGCCCGGGCCGGTCTGGCTCACTGATTGGCGCCGATTACGGTGGTGTAACTGGTGGCGGCCAGGGGAAACTGGGCTTGGCCGCCGGTAACCGGGATGCGGTCGGACTCTTGCATGCCGCGTTGCGCGTCCGTGACCCATAAGCGTAGTTGTTTTACGGTGGGTGGAAGGCCCGTGAGGGTCGCGGTACGGGTGGCGCCGTTGTTTACGATGTGGACGGTGTAGATGCCCTCGGCGATGTTGCCAAAGGCTGCGCAGGTGAGGTTGGGCTGTTTGTCGCAGGCCACCGGGAGCCAGAAGGAGCGCGGGGGCGTCGACGCCAGTTGTTTGAGATTCCAGAAGCGGCGCGTCGGGCGGAGCGGGCCGCTGTCGTTGAAGATGCCGCCGCCGGCGAGGACGGAATAGTCGGCGGTGAACTGCCACTGGAGGATGGACCTGGGTTGGGCGATGGAGAGGATGCGCAGATATAGATTGATCTCGTAGAGGGCGAACGACTGCTCATTGAAAATCTGGGGATAGCGATAAGCGGCGGCATCGGTGCTGCCCTCGGCGACCACCAGGGGGACGTTCATCTCGCGGGCGGCATCGCGCCACTGGGCGAGGATCTCGTCGGTGCATCCGCGCCAGGAGTGGAAATCGACCGCGCCGACGTACTTGACAGCCTCGGGATCGTGCATGGCGGGCTTGATGAAATCGATGGGGTTGGCGTCGGAGGTGTCGCCCAGCGCAAGCTTGGTGGCGAGGCCCTTGGCGGCGAAGTATGCGCCGAAGGTTTTGATGAGTTCGGCGTGCTCGCGCGGGGTTTGGCGGATATCGATGCCGAGGTCGGATTCGTTGAAGCTGAACAGGGCGGCTTCGACGCCGTATTTTTCCTTGAGGAAGAGCAGGTAGCCGGCGATGGAGTCCTTGATGCGGGCCATCTTTTCGGGGTTGAGGGGATTGCCGCGCGGGCCCTCTTGCTGCGGGGGGGCGGGCACAGGGGGCGCCCCGGCTGCACCGCCAGGAGTGGGGCCGGGCCCGGGCCCAGAGGGCACCCTGCCGAGGACGGCCCAACTGGGCGGGTGCCAGGCGCTGACGATGACGGGCACGCCTTTTTGCGCGAGCCTGCGGGCCATCTCCATGGCTTGCAGAACCCGCGGATTCATGTTGCCGGCCCGGGCGGCGGCCAGAGGATCGGTGGCTTCATCGGGGTGCCAGAGGAACCAGGGCAACTCGACGCGGCCCCAGGCGATACGGATGTTGTCGAGGGAGTAGTCGATGACCTGGGGGTCCGTGCGAGCGTTCTGGAGGCGGAAGTTGCCGCCGAAACCATCGAACATCTGGCCGGGATGCGAGGCATCGAGGGTGATTTCGACCGGGTTCTTGTCGATCTCGCTGGTGACTTTGATGGAGAAGCTCTTCTTGCCGGTCTGGCCGGCGGTGGTTTTGCCGGCGAGGACGGCGAGCAGGACCTGGAGGTTGTAACTGCCCTTGCGGCGGTCATCGCGGACGATGATCTGGGTCGGCTCGTTGAACGTCACCTCGATCTGGCGGGTGCGGGATATGAAGCGCGCCCGTGGCGGTGGCGCGCAAGTACTCATTCTGATCGGCGGGGCCGGCGGCCAGAGACGTTCGTGCGGCGGTGGTCGGGTCGGGTCCAACGAGCTCGACGGAGCCGCCGGAAAAGACCGGGGCAGGGAGTTCGATGCCGAGGAAAGCGCCGCCGATATCGGCCTCGTTGGGGGAAGTGAACTCGAGATCGATTCTGGCGGTGGCGGGGCCGGTGTCTTCCACCACTTCGGTGGCAGCCATCACCCAGCCGGCGCGCTGCGGGTCGCGGAACTCGCGGGCGGGGCGCATCTGTATGGTGACGGTTTCGATCTTGCCGCTGCGGGAGTAGCTGTTCTGCTGTTTCTCGCGGCCGGTGCAACTCACCCCCGCCAGTTCGGGCTGAGCGACGCACATGCTGGTAGCAAGTTCCAGGAGGTGGCCATCGACGCGCAGGCCGGTCAGGTTGCCCCAAGCCATAACCTCAGGCTGGGCGAACGCCGCGGCAACGAAGGCCGCAAACAGAATAATCGAGCCGGTAGTCCGAATCATCAACGAAGATTTTAGCGCGAGTGAGAGGCGTGGTATAGTCGTTGCCGGACCAGTCAGTGGCAAGCGGGAGGATTTGAGAATGGGAACCAGATACGCGGCTCGGATGATGGTGGCGGCCATCATGCTATCGCCGGCGATGATTGCCCAACCGGGAATTTTCGAAGGGCACGGGGACGTGGGCATCGTGCTGCATCCGGGGTCGGTCGAATATGACGCAGCCCAGAAGACCTATCGCATTGCGGCCAGCGGGGAGAACATCTGGGGGACGGCGGACGCGTTTCAGTTCGTTTGGAAGAAAGTGTCGGGCGATGTGTCGGTGACGGCGGATGTGGCTTTCACAACCACGACCGGCGAGCCGCATAAGAAGGCGGTGTTGATGCTGCGGCAGAGCCTGGACGGGGACGCGGCGTACGCCGATGCGGCGGTGCACGCCGTCGGGTTGACTTCGCTGCAATCGCGCGAAGAGAAGGGCGCGGCCACGCACGAAGTGCAAGCCATCGTGACGGCGCCGAGGCGGGTGAGGATCACCAAGGCGGGAGCGTACTTTTATATGTCCGTGGCCGGGGAAGGCGAGGAACTGCACCTGGCGGGCGGATCGATGAAGGTGGCGCTGAAGGACCCGTTTTACGTGGGGATCGGGCTGAGCGCCCATAACAAGGACGCCACGGAAACGGCCATTTTCCGCAACGTGGAGGTGACGCCGGCGCCGGCGGCCACAGGGCAGCCGAAGTTGTACAGCACGCTCGAGACCATCACCGTGTCATCCACGGACGCGCGCGTGGTCTACGTGGCGCCGGGCCGGTTCGAAGCGCCCAACTGGACCAAGGACAATATGCTGCTGTTCAACGGAGGCGGGCGGCTGCTTCGCATACCGGCGGATGGCGGGAAGCCGGAGACCATCGACACGGGAATCGCCACGCGGGTGAACAACGACCACGTCATCTCGCCGGACGGGACGATGATGGGGATCAGCGACCAATCGCAGGAAGAGCACCGGTCGCTGATCTATGTGGTGCCGATCGGCGGCGGGACCCCGCGCAAGGTGACGGCGAAATCGCCATCATATCTGCACGGGTGGTCGCCGGACGGGAAGACGCTGGCATTCTGCGGAGACCGCAACGGCAACTTAGATGTCTACACCATTCCGGCGGCGGGCGGCGAAGAGACGCGGCTGACGACGGCGGAGGGGCTGGACGACGGGCCGGAGTATTCGCCGGATGGGAAGTACATCTACTTCAACTCGATTCGCAGCGGGCTGATGCAGATCTGGCGGATGAAGCCGGACGGGAGCGAGCAGGAGCAAGTGACTCCCGACGATGGGTACAACAACTGGTTCGCGCACCTCTCGCCGGACGGGAAGCGGATCGTGTTTCTCACTTATGAAAAGGGCGTGAGTGGGCATCCCGAAAACCAGGATGTGATGCTGCGCATCATGACGCTGGCGAACCGGAGAATCAGCGTGCTGGCGAAGCTGTTCGGCGGGCAGGGAACGATCAACGTGCCGTCGTGGTCGCCCGATGGGCTGAGGCTGGCGTTCGTCAGCTATCAACTGGTGCCGTGAGGGGGGCGGCGCGCACCGGCGCGCTATGCCGCCGAGTTTCTTCACAGAAAGCCGATTTTTCGTGGGGTATTTTGGTTCGCCTCGTCCACGAAGCGCTGGAACCGCGTAGCAAAGTATTCCTTCGCTCGCCGGTGTGCCTCTTCGTAAACTGGTTCCAGCGCCGCCGCATCGCCCTCGCACATCGTGTGGGTCAGATCACTGTTCCCGAGCCGAACCGTGAATTTGTCGGGCCCAGCAAGCACGCGGAATTGGAACACCACAGGGAGTTCCGGGAAGATGCCTTCTCCTTGGGTAAGCGTCAATCGAACGTTGGCGGCCCACCAGCCGTCTTCCTCCAGTTCCGCTGCACCCTGCGGGGTGTATGTCGCATCCGAGTCTTTCTGCTCGGGCGGCAGGAAGCTCACCCGGCCAGCGGGCGCACCGATGTATGATGCGAATCCTGTGAGCACTCGGGCGACAAAAAAGACTGATCGCTCACGATAGGTGACGTCCTCGCTGTAGCATTGGTGAAAGGCTCCGCATAGTTCTTCGTATTTTGTCATATCAACCCACCTGATGGAAACTATACCAGCATGAGGGGTCGAACTGTGATCCGTCCAAACTCGTCGAGCCGGGCGGGAGAGCCGTCTGCCAGCTTTTCGAGCCCCGACCGCTCGCAGCACGATTAAAGTCGGACGATATTAGCGGCCGGCAGCGCCGATTGCGCAGCTCGGTTTTGCCTCAATTCGCTTGGTGGTAAACTATAGGCCGGTTACGCGAGTTGCCCCAGGAGGCGTTTCTAAAATGCGTCTGCTGCCTGCCGTTTTTCTCGCCTCTGTCTTGTCCTGCCCCACGTTTGGCCAGACCTACACCATTTACACCGTGGCGGGGAGCGGGACCTATGGCTACAGCGGCGACAGCGCGGCCGCCATCAGAGCCCAGCTGAACTACCCCCAAGGGGTCGCCGTGGACTCCGCCGGCAGCCTCTACATCGCCGACGTTGGTAACAACCGCATCCGAGAGGTCACGAACGGGGTCATCACCACCGCGGCGGGGAACGGGACGGCAGGCTACGGCGGCGACGGCGGCCCGGCCACCAGCGCCCAGTTGTACCAACCGATGGGGGTCGCGGTGGACTCCGCCGGCGACCTTTACATCGCTGACACCCTGAACAACCGCACCCGCAAGGTCTTCGGCGGGGTGATCACCACCGTGGCCGGAGGCGGGATGTGTTGTTCCCTCGGCGACAACGGCCCGGCCACCAGCGCCCAATTGGTTACTCCCTCCGGGGTTGCCGTGGACTCTGCTGGCGATCTTTACATCGCCGACTTCGCTGGCGAGCGGATCCGCGAGATCTCGAACGGTGTGATCACCACCGTGGCGGGAAACGGGACGTATGGCTTCAGCGGCGACAACGGTCCGGCCACCAGCGCCCGGTTGTACAGTCCCTCCGGGGTCGCGGTGGACTCTGCCGGCAACTTGTACATCGCCGACGCTGATAACAACCGCATCCGCAAGGTCTCGGACGGTGTCATCACCACAGTGGCAGGAAACGGAACGGAAGGCTTCAGCGGCGACAACGGCCCGGCCACCAGCGCCCAGTTGTACAATCCCTACGGCGTCGCCGTGGACTCCGCCGGCAACCTCTACATCGCCGACTATGGTAACAATCGAGTCCGCAAGGTGTCGAATGGGGTGATCACCACCGTGGCGGGAAACGGGACGCAAGGCTTCAGCGGCGACGACGGCCCGGCCACCAGCGCCCAGCTGGATGGACCCTTCGGCGTCGCCGTGGACAGAGCCGGCAACCTCTACATCGCCGACTACTTTAACAGCCGCATCCGCATTTTGACGCCAACCGGCTCGTCCTGCACCTACTCGGTCGCACCGGCTTCGTTGCAGGCGCCAGCCTCGGGCGGTGACCTGACCGCCAGCGTCCAAACCGCCGCCTTCTGTCCCTGGACAGTCTCCGGCCTACCGAGCTGGATCACGGTCTCAGGCGCGTCCTCCGGTACAGGCTCGGGCTCCGTTACTCTCGTAGTCGCCCCCAACTCCGGCATCGCACTGAGCGCGACGATTTCGGCTGCGGGCGTCTCGGTCACCGTCACCCAGGCAGCAGCGGCGCCGGCCCCGCTGCCCACCATCAAGGGCGTGACAAACGCGGCGAGCTACACCGCTGGGGCGGTTTCCCCAGGCGAGTTGGTCACGATCTTCGGCACGAACATCGGACCGGCCGCGGCAGCATCCGCGACCACGGACCCGGCTACCGGCAAGCTGACGACGACCATCGGCGGCGTGCAGGTGTTGTTCAATGGCATCGCCGCTCCCATGATTTACGCCAGCAGCACACAGGTGTCGGCGGTGGTGCCGTATGAGATGGCGCCCGTTGTCAGCCCCACGGTGTGGATCAAGTACGCGGGACAAACTTCCAATGCGTACCAGCTGACCACGACGACCACGGTGCCGGGGCTGTTCACGCAGAACGCGTCGGGGAGCGGGCCGGGGGCTATCCTGAACCAGGACAATAGCGTGAACGGGCCGGGGAATCGGGCGGCCAAGGGTAGCATCGCACAGGTGTACATGACGGGTGAGGGCCAGACCAACCCGCCGAGCGTCACGGGGGCGATTACGACCGCGACCTTGCCGCCGCCGCAGGTGACGCCGGCGCCGGCACTGCCGATCATGGTATGGATCGCAGGCCAATCGGTTCCCTATACGTACGCCGGGGAGGCGCCGGGCCTGGTGGCGGGAATGATGCAGATCAACGTGCAGATCCCGTCCAATGCGCCGTCTGGCGCGCTGTCGATTGTAGTGTCGATTGGCGGGAACACCAGCCAGAACGGCGTGTCCGTCTCGGTGCAGTGAAGAAGAAGCACCTTTGAACAGAGGCGATGGGCCGGCACTGTGGTAGTGTAAGGGGAATGAGACAAGCATCTCAGATCTATGGATTCCCGACCGACCACCTCACTCTTGTGAAGCCTGACGGAAGAACCTACAAAAACATCACCGCCTGCGTCGGTTCAACATCCATTCTGATCGAAGACGCCAGCCTACCCATCGAGGTAGGCGATGTTTTAAGGCGGCGCCTCCCCAGTGGGATAGACGAACAACTGATCGTTGATGATCCGAGATACTGCGGAGAGTTTGGGGGCCTCAGTGCACACTATCAGGTTAGGTATCACAGGTCGGGTACGGCGGCCCCGGCTGGAAAGGTGACCTACAACGTGACTGGCACCAACGCTAGGGTGAATGTGAGTTCGCATGATCATTCGATCAACATCGCCTGCACTGACACGCCCACGGTTTTTGCAGATGTGCTTAAGGCTCTCCAGGAGCACGCAAGTTCTCAACTTGAACTCAAGGAAGTCATCAACGCGCTAAAGGAAATGGAGCAGGCGCACGGCACGCCGAACTTCACCGAGCGATACGGGGCGTTCATGATCCAAGCGGCTGCGCATATGACCGTCATAGCTCCATTCTTGCCTGCTCTGGCTGCGCTGCTGAGGTGACTGTCAGATACCGACGGAACAGTTGTAGTGCCCCCCCTTCTGCGCGGAATCCGCACTGCTCAGGTCTTCCTCTCGCCCCTACGGCGGAACCCGAGTCGAGGAATGTGCTTGGGGCTGAGCAATAGCACCGCGTAAGCGCTGGACCTGAGCGGGCGGCGCTTCAGTTCCCGGCGCTCGCGACGTTGAAGCCTTCCCCTACGATACGGGGTTTCTCGCCCCGGGTGTCCGCCTCGCGCACTTCAGTCGTGATTACTCGCTTCTCACCCGGCATCAGGGGCACGTAGCCGTCGCTGTAAATGGCTGGCAGAATCCGGTCTCCACTCTTCTCGCGCACGGCTTTCAGACGCACCATGAGCGCCGGAGTCTGTGATGCGTTGGTGAGCGTAGTGGTCAGGAACCACCGTTCGCCGCGGCGCTCGGCGGTCGTGGACGCGCCAATCGCAACCTTAGGCAGCGTTCGCAGCGCGCGGTAGTTTTCTTCCTCGACGCCGCGCCAGTAAAAGTTGTCGGAGATCAGTTTCCCGGCCTGGCGGAGTTCCAGGCGGATGAAATGGACGGGCGTGAGACCGGCGGGGTACTCCATTCTGAAGGGCGACTGCATGCTGTCTTCCGCGCTATCGAGGGTGGCGGACTTCTCCCACTTCAAGACGCCATCGGAATTGATGAGCTGCACGCGGGCGGTGAGGCCGGGTGCTGCGCCGGCGCTGTAGTTGACCACTTCGATGTCGTCGCTGGCGGCGTTCCACTGGATGTGGAGGGGCTCGGAGGCTTTCTTGGCGCCGAAGTAGCCGGCCGTCGGCTCGAGGTAGTAATCGTAGGTCTGCCAGACGAACGACGGCCAGCAGGAATGGCTCATCCAGATGAGCAGGCCCATGCGGTTCTTGCTCTGCGCCTCGAACATGCCGCGGTAGCCTTCGTAGTTTACGAACTGGGCGAGCCACAGCCAGTCGGCCACGTTATCGGCGGGGCCATAGCTCTTTTCGATGCGCGCGCGGAAGCTGTCGCCGTTTTGCGCGCTGTCGGCGGTGAAGTCGTGGAGACCCCAGATGGCGCCCTGCGGCCACATGGCGGATTCCGGCATCATGAGGCGCAGGCTGTCGAGGGTGACGACGTTGGGCATGCCCATCTCGCTGTGGAATTTCGGGGTGGCGCGCTGCGAGAAGTAGAACTTGGTGGGCTGGACCTGGTAGGGTCCGTGGCCGCTGACGACACCATCGGCCGAGCTGGGGATGTAGTGCATGCCCGGATGGAAACTGTCCAGCGTGGCGCGGATGCCGTCGTCGATGGGCTTGGGCGGAAAGCCCTCGTTGCGGCCCACGTAGAGGCCGATGGAGGGGTGGTTGCGGATGCGCAGCACGTAGTCCTTGACGTTGCGCAGGAACATGGCATCATCGTCGGGATCGGGGCCATCCCAGGGATTGGCCAGCCAGAAATCCTGCCACACGACGACACCGTGGCGGTCGCAGGCGTCGTAGAACTCATCTTCGCCGATCTGGCCAACCCAGTTGCGGATCATGGTGAAATTCATTTCCGCGTGGTAGCGCACGGCGGCGTCGTATTCGCGGGCGCGGTAGCGCAGCATGGACTCGCCGAAGCCCCAATTGCCGCCCCTGGGAATGAAGCGGCGGCCGTTGATCCACATTCTCAACGCGCCGCCTTCTTCGCTGTAGGTAAACTGGCGCACGCCCGCCTGGAACCGCTTAGCGTCGGAAACGGCATTGGGGGCGGTTTCGAATTGCAGGTTCACGTCATAGAGGTTGGGCTGGCCGTATCCGGCGGGCCACCATAACTTGGGGTTGGCGAGTTGCAGGGTGTGTTTGACCAACTTCGCCTGAGAGGCTTCAAGAGTGACGGGGAGATCGAAGGACTGGTCGCCGAACCGTCCGCGCAGGGTCCCGGAGACTGGCGTGGCGGAGTGATTGTTTAGCGTGACCTCAATCGAGACGGCGGCACGGGTTGTATCGGGGAGGGGCAGAGTCGAGTTGACGAAGGGATTTTCCACGGTCACGGGGCCGGTGGCTTCCAGGTAGACGCGGTTCCAGATGCCGGTTTCACGGCCGCGGATGGTGGGGATCCAATCCCAGCCGACGGAAGCGTGGAAGGTGGGATTATCGGCGCCAAGCGCGCCGCCGTTCTTGCCGGTAGTTTGAAGAGTTTTTTCATGGATGCTGCCGGGCGTGGCGGTTTTGAGGATGCGCACGGCGAGGGCGTTTTTCCGGCCAGCGAGTAGCTTGGAAGTCACATCGAAGCGGCCGCGTATGAAGCCGCCGTCGATGCGGCCGAGCTTCTCTCCGTTGAGGAAGACTTCGGCTTTCCAATTGATGCCGTCGAAGTTCAGCCAGATCCGCTTGCCGGCAAACGCGGGCGGGAGCGAGAACTCGTTGCGATACCAGAAGTCGGCCTGGAAGAAGGAGTCGGAGACCATGTTCTGGTTGTCGGAGAAGTTGGGGTCGGGGATGGCGCCGGCGTTGAGGTAGCTGACCAGCACGGTGCCGGGGACGGTGGCGACCATCCAGTTGGAATCGACGAAGCCCGGTTTGGAAAGCGCGAGGCCATCCGCTTTGACCAGCGAATCGCGCTCGATGCGCCACGCGCCGCCGGCGAGTTCGAGACGATTCTCGGAAGGTTGTGGGCCGGGCTGGGCCTGCGGGACAGGGCCGCCTTTGCCGAAAACTTCGATCTCGCTGAGGATGTAGCCTTCGGGCGCGGCGGGCTTTTGCATAAGGACGCGGACGTACCTGGCCTGCGCGGGCGGCGCGAGCTTCAAGTCGTCGGCAGAGCCGGCGGCGGGCAGAGAGGCGACGGATTTCCAGTTGACGGCGTCGGCGGACACCTGGAGCGATCCCTGGACGGCGCGGCGAATCCAGTAGAGCCTGACGCGGTCGAAGGTGCAGGAGGCGCCGAGGTCGACGTAGACCCACTCTTCGCCCGCACCGGCGCTTTTCCAGGCGCTCGAGAACTGATGCGGGCCGCCGATGCGGACGGGATGGCCGCCACGGAACAGTGAGACTTCGGTGACGCGCCAGGAGACCGCGCGCGGATCGGAGAAAGCGACGCGGTAGAAGCGGTGGCGCGAGGGCGCGGCGAAGCGGATGGAGGGGCGTACATCGCCCGACGGGCGCGCCATGCCTTCGCCGTGGCCGAGTACTTGCCAGGCGGCGCCGTCGTCGGAGCCGGAGACGATACACGCCCAGATTTCGGGCTCGCCGGAGGGCGACTGGACGGAACCGTCGACGTCGATGCGGTCGATTTCGAGCGGGGATGCGCCACCGGCGAGCTCGATTTGCACCCAGGCATGGGGACCGGGCAGATCGACACCGGTCACCCAATTGCCGTCGAGGAAGAGTTCGCGTTCGACCTTATCGAGGACCCCCTGAGCGCTGGTCGCGGTCGAGATCCACCGGGGCAGCGCGGTTTCCTTGATGCCATCGGTCACCAACTGGGCGGTCAGGTTGTAATCGTAGCTGGAGGAGTGCCAGGCCGGACGGTGGAGCGCCAGGTTGCGGTAGGCGGTGGAATCGATGCGCATGGCCGGCGCAAAGTTTTCCTTGGGATCGCCGGGGTAAACGCCTACGCCGAGCGTGTAATTCTGGCCGTGCAGCGTAAGTGCCGTCCCAACCCCGAGGGCCAGAGCGATGAGAATGGGTTTTCGCATGTCTTTACCCGATTCTCAAGGAATATCATAGAATCGATGACCAAATACTCGGCGGATGTACAGGAACGCGCTTCCAGGATCCGGCTGCTTCTGATGGATGTGGATGGCGTGCTCACGGACGGCAAGTTTTATTTTCTGACCGGCCCGGGCGGAGAGGTGACCGAAACCAAGGGCTTCGATTCGCAGGACGGCATAGCTCTTCAGTGGTTGAGGCGGAAGGGCATTATGGCGGGCCTGATCAGCGGACGGATTTCCCCGGCCACCACCGCTCGCGCCGACACGGCGGGCTTCCGCTACGTGTATCAGGGAAAACTGGAGAAGATACCGATTCTGGAAGAGATCAAGGCCGACGCGGGTCTCGAGTCCGCGCAAATCGCGTATATGGGGGATGATTTTACCGATGTGGTCGTGATGCACCGGGTGGGGCTTTCGATCGCCCCCAGCAACGCCGCGCCGGAAGTGAAACGCGCAGCCGACTTTATCACAACGGCATCGGGCGGCAGTGGCGCGGTGCGCGAAGCCGTCAAACTGATCCTGCAGGCGCAGGGTCTTTGGACAGCGATTTTGCAGGAATACGAGATCCCGCCGGAATCCTGAGGCGCCTAAAGAAACCTACCGCGCGTCTGGTCGGCCGCCCGAATTCCGCCGAGCCGATTGCGAAACTCGTAAGCGTCCCCGCGGTAGAGCGTGCTCTCGAACCACAGAGGCTTATGCTCGGGGACGTAGCCGACCGACCGGACCAGCAAGCCAGCCGCTCCGTTGCGGACCTGCAGCGCCAGGGCCTCGGCGCCCCGCAGGTTGACGCCCTGGATGCGCTCATCCGCTCCCTCAATGGTCAGCCCGTAGCGCTGCACCCACAGGCTGTAGATGGACCCCGCGAGGTCCGCCTCCGTCAACCCGGGGCACATCTCGGAGACGATATGGCGCCTTTCGTAAATCACGGGAAGGTTATCCGCAAGCCGCAAGCGTTCGACGTAATAGAGCATGCTGTCGGGACCGACCTGCAACACCTCGGGCACCTCGTCGAGCACGTCCTTGGCCGCCACAATGTCGAATCGCAACACCTTGGTGCTGGGGCGCTTGCTAACGGCGAGGGCTTCCTCCGTGAAGCTCACCAATGCCTGGAGGTCATAGTCGAGGGAGCGGATGCGGACGAACGTGCCGACACCCTTGCGAAACTCGAGGAGGCCCTCGGAGACCAGGCTCGACAAGGCCTTATTGGCGGTGGCCCGGCTGACGCCGAAGCGCTCACAGACTTGCCTTTCGGTCAGGAACTTGGTGCCGACCGGGTGCGCCGGAGAACCGATCAACTGCCGCAGATGATTGGTGAGCTGATGATAAATCGGCTCTTTAACCAGCATGGAAACCGCTTCATTGCTCATGTGTAATCCCCTTATCGCCTACCAACCATCGCACTGTCAAGCCGAGGCTGGCGGAGCGGCAGATGGCTTGTATATATTGTTCATTCTAAAGCTAATTATGAACCTGCGTGGTCTGATCGCTGAAAGCCTGCCGTGTTCACAGTTGGCTAAGCCACAGGTGGCCCTGTTGACATTTGGATTGGTTTCAGCCATAACAGAAGGCAGAGCCATATGGTGTCTTATACGGCTTGAGTGGTCGCGTGGAACGTTTTGGTTCGATGGACTATACATACCGCCAGATCGCTAAGATGATCGATCACTCGCTGCTCAACCCGCTTCTGACGGATGCGGAGTTGGAAGCCGGCTGCCGCCTGGCGCGCGACTACGATGTGGCTTCGGCTTGTATCAAGCCGTATTTCCTGAAGCGAGGTTCGGAACTGCTGGCAGGCAGTTCGGTAGCCGCCGGCACCGTGATCGGCTTCCCTCACGGCGGCAATACGACCGCCATCAAGCTGGCCGAGGCGGAACAGGCGCTCCGCGATGGCGGCGCGGAATTGGAGATGGTGGTGAATTGCGGCAAGGTCCTCAGCGAAGACTGGGCCTATGTCCGCAATGACATTCAGGTTGTGTTCGAGGCGGTGCACCAGGCCGGAGCGATCTTGAAGGTGATCTTCGAGAACTGCTACCTGCAAGACAAACACAAGATCCGGTTGTGCGAGATTTGCGCCGAACTGAGCGTGGATTTTGCCAAGACCTCGACTGGATTCGCCCCCGGGGGCGCGACCCTGGAAGATCTGAAATTGATGCGCGAGCATTTGCCGCCACGCGTCCGGATCAAGGCGGCCAGCGGCGTGCGCACGCTGGACGCGCTCCTGGAAGTCCGGTCGATCGGTGTCGCCAGGGTCGGCGCGACGCAAACCGCGAAGATGCTGACGGAATGCAAGCGGAGACTGGGGCTTGCCTCGGAAGCGGAACCTGCGTGCGAGCCGGTGGGGAGAATCTGACGCCGCCATCGGCGCGCGGCGAAGTGGCTTATACTCGGAGGTGCTCCGGCTGCTTCCGGATCCCGCTGCGACCGCTGTGCTCCGCGGCAAGAAAGGATGGTTGAAGGATACGCTATGAAGGTCTATCTCTATATCTTCACGATATTTCTGGGAGTTGTTCTGGCGGTTCACCTGACCATGAATGGCAAGGTCGGCGCCGTGTTAAACAATGCCCGTGTGGCCAACGCCCTGTTTTGGTGCATCGGCGCGTTGTGGGCCGTGATCATCGGCCTGACCGGTTGGGAGACCGGCGCCTTGCAGCCCTTGAAAAACGTTCATCCCGTATTATTGACGGCGGGCATTCTGGGGTCTTCCCTGGTGTTTGGCATTGCCTGGCTGATTCCCCGGTTGGGGCCGGGCGCGGTCATGATTCAACTGCTTGCTGGCCAGGTGCTGGGCGGCCTGATCATGTCGCATTTCGGCTGGTTAGGCACGCCCGTGCAGCCTATCACGCTGACCAAGGTACTGGGAGTGTTGGTTATGATTGGAGGCGTCGTCCTGGCAACCTTCACCCAGTGACCCGACCGATAAGCGCTCCACGCAAACACCAAAACGACTGAGGAAGACTATGCCGAATCACTTACTCAATGATTTCCAATGGCCGCCATTCCGGCCGCCTCTCGAAACGTACAAGCTGGATTATGGCATCGGTATCGTGGGTTATGCCGGGATAGTCCGGGCGCAACACCTGACCGCTTACCGGCTGGCTGGTTACCACGTGGTGGCCGCCGCCGACATCAAAGCGGATCGCAGAGAACTTGCGAAGCTCGACGGCATCCCGCATGTATATGAGGATTATCGTGAATTACTGCGGCGCGACGACGTCGCCATTATAGACTGCGCGGTGGACCATTCGATGATGGCGGCGCGCGTCAACATTCTGAGAGACGCGGCCCAGGCCGGCAAGGCGGTAATGATGCACAAGCCTATGGCCACGGACTTGAAGACCGCCGAAGAGATGGTTCAAATTGCGGAAGACGCGGGCATTCCGTACGCGGTCAACCAGAACCTGCGGTTCGATCCGGCCATCTATGTGACCAAGCAGTTGCTGACGCCGGAGCGTTTCGGCAACCCGGGTTACATTCAGTTCGCCAACATCTCGATCGAGGGTCCCCCGTTCGGCTTCAACACGGAGGGCGTGGTGATGGCCTGGCAGATTCATGGGCTGGACTCGGTGCGGTGGCTGGCGGGCGGCGAGGCGACTTCGATTTACGGCACGAACCGCAACAACGCGACGCTCTATCAGATCGAGTTCTCGGGCGGCGCGGTCTCGAACTACGTGGAGTACCACAACGCGGACAACTTCCGCAACGAGACGCCGCTGCGGGTATGGGCGGACAAGGGCGCGGTGCGAGCCAACCATCGGTGGAACCCGACCTCGCGTTGGGCGCCGGATCTGGTGGAGGTGCGCGCCTATGATTGGCCCAAAGAGATCGGCTGGATCACCTACGGGCTGCCGGACGATCCCACCAACCGGGAGGTCTTCATCAAGCCCTGTTACGACGTGTGCGCATCGATCGGCGGCTTTATCGGCTCGATGGGAGAGTTCATGCAGTCCGTGCACGAGAAGCGTCCCGCGCTGACCAACGGCCGGGACAACCTCAAGTCGCTGCGCATGTACTTCGCGGGCCAGCTCTCGGCTGAGCTGAAGCGGCGCGTGGACCCGCGGACCATGGAGGCCTGCTAGGCGGCGTTACACCGAGCCGAATTCGCCCTTCCAAGTGGCTTCGCGGCCTTTGTAGAGGGCAGTCCGCCCCAGAATGCCGATCATCGTGCTGCGTGCCGACTGCTCCGCGATATTCACCGTTTCGCCGCTCTGGATGTGCGACAGAAACGCCTCGAAGGCATCGATGGTCACGTCGCGCTTGATGGGGATGGTCTCCACATCCCGCGGCCCTTTGGTGTGTACCAGGCTGGCGCGTGACGTGGCCAGCACTCCTTTGGTCCCCGTGAATTCCTCACCCACCCGTTTGAATCCGGTGGGGCTGAGCTGGTTGGCCTCGAAGTTCACGTGGATGCCATCGGGGAACTCGAACGACAGCGAGAGGTGGTCGTAGATTTCGAAATCCGTGCGCAGCTTTTTCCCGGCGTAGCCCACGGCGCGCAGCGGCAGCCCGCCCAGGAACCAATGGAACATGTCCAGGTTGTGGCAATCCTGCTCGATGATGAAGTCGCCCGAGAGGTCGCGGTAGCAGAACCAGTTGCGCAGCTTGTCAACCTTGGGGTCGGGGTAGGACACGCGCTGGAACGGGTTGGTGTCGATCCAGAAGCCGCGCGCGTTGGCCAGCTCCCCGATGCGTCCTTCCTTCAGCCGCTTGTAGGCTTCCAGGTACACGGGGCCGTAGCGCTGCTGGAATCCGAACCACAGGCACTTTTTGGGATCGGCTGCGCGCCCGGTGGCCATCACCTTTTTGCAACCTTCCAGATCCACGCCCGCCGGCTTTTCGCAGTAGACGTGCTTGCCGGCCTGGACAGCGGCGGCCAACATGCGCGGGTGCTCGAAGGGCGGCGTGGCGATGATTACCGCGTCCACGTCGGAGGCCAGCAGTTTCTCGAAGTCCCGATAGACGGCCGGTTTCTCGACTTTGATTTTGGGTATGGCGGCTTCGGTGCGGTCGTCGAAAAGATCGCAGACCGCGGTGATGCGCGCGCGGGGGTCGGCGTGGACGATGGACGCGTCGTAGGTCCCCCGGTTGCCCGCTCCGATCAGTCCGACCGAAATGGCGGAATTGGCGTCGGAGCCACGCACTGCTCCGGGGCTTACGAAGGTAAAGGCAGCCACACCAGCGGTGCCGGCCTTGCGCAGCATATCTCGCCGCGAAACCTGCGGCTGAGGCTGATCCATGAAAAACCTCCTAATCCGGATGCCATTATCCCATATCCGGCCGCAAGAATGGGGGGTGATGCGGTGGCTAGGCCATCGAGCAGCCATCGGCCTCATTCGCCAGTTCGCGCACGGTACGCCCGGTAGCGCTGGTTCATGAATGCAGGCTCCGCGCCAGGAATGGGCCGATCGGCGGGAACTACTACGTAATCCACGCCCATGGCGGCGATCCGCGGCAGGTCGGCCGCTCTCACGTTCCAGCGGCCTTCGCGGGTCTCTTCCCAACGTTTCCACCAGTCCAAGGCGAAGTCCGGGAGGTAATTCACCTGGCCGCCGCCCTTCCAATCCACATAAAGCGCGCGCCCGGCGCGAACGCGGAAGACCGCGGGCGAAACATCCTTGCGGGCGTTCGGAAACAGGAACACGGTGTCTTGAGTGGTGGCGGCGCGCGCCCAGGCGGAAAGGGAATCGATGGCGGCGCGCGGCAGGGGCTGATAATTCTCGACGAGGCCCGATTTTTCGATGGCGAAGAAGGGGACTAATCCGGCCAGCACGAGTATCGCGGCTCGATACTTGGGCGGTGCCGAGGCCGCAGCCAGGGCGACTGACGCCAGACCGAGCGCCAGGACCAGCGGAGCCGGGTGAAGCGGCGGTCCTGGAACGGCGTGCTTCACTACCAGGGCGAACGCCAACGCCAGCCAGGCGATGGCCGGCAGCCACCGCCGTTCGAGGGCGGCGCGCACACCCGCGGCGGAGGCCACAATCTGCAACCCGAGGGTCACAAAAAGCACCGAGCGCGCCGGCTGCCATGCCGGAACGAATGCCCATCGCTGCCAATCGAGCAACACCCAGGAGAGTGGAATCGCGACCAGGCCGAAAGCGGGCATCACCCAGAGAAATGCGCCGAGCGGCGCGGGCAAGGCTCGGCGCGCTCTCCAGGCAGCCAGCAGCACGATGGCCGCTTCGATTCCATAATCCAGCAACTGCCATGGCTGCCAGGTAGACACGAACACGTAGCTGGCGCGGGCGCGCAAGATGGCTTCGCGCGCGGGATCGAGGCGGTGGAAGAGCGACGCCGATTGGGCGCCCGGCGGCTGGAAGTGAGCCAGGGCGAGCATAAGCAACAGCGCGGGCAGGAGCGGCGCCAGTAACGCCACGGCATCCCTGCGCCGCGCCACCAGCACGGCGGCGGCGATCCAGAACGGCAAAGTGGTGGTGGCGTGAAACAAGAAGGCCAGCGAGGCGGCGATGCCGGCCCAGAGATAACGGCGATGCGCGGCCAGGCCGGTGGCCAGCAGGATCAGCCCAATAGCGAATCCGCGCGGGATGGGCTCGTACTCCACGGTGAGCACGGTGGGTCCGGCAATGGTGGCGCTCAGCGAGACGGTGGCGGCAATCCACCACGCGGGGGCGAAGCCGAACCCCAGGCGCAGGGCGATCAGCAGCACGCCCGCCGCGCCCAGCGCGCGAAACACAAGCTGCTCTGCGGCGAGCACGGTTTCCAGGTCGAGACCGGTGGCGCGGGTGAGAAACTCAGCCGTCCCGTCGTAGATGGTGTAGGCCGCGCGCGGGTGGTTCACCATGATGTCGCGCGCAAACAGAGAGGGATTCTGCGCGCGCTGGATGGTGGGGACGTAGATGAGGGTATCGGCCTGAAGATAGGTGTGGCCCGGAAACAGGAAATAACCCAGCAAGGCAATCACGGCCACGGAGGCTGCCATCGCCAGGCTGCGAGTGATCGGTCGGTTCAACGGGCACATCGTAACATGCGTCGCGGCCAAAGCGCGGGCCGGATGGCAGTGTGATAGATTGAGGGGTTCGTTGGAGACGCCTGTCTCGCTGCGCGCCAATTTCGCATCCACCCTGGGCAGCAACATTGTCCTGGCCGGCAGCCAGTGGGTCTTGCTGGTGCTCATCACCAAGCTAGGCACGAGCGAGATGCTCGGCGCATATGCGTTTGCGCTGGCCCTGGTGACGCCCATCGCCATGTTTTCCCACCTGAACCTGCGTTCCGTGCTGGCCACCGATACCGACCGCCGCCATCCCTTCGGCGATTACCTGGCGGTGCGCCTGGGCACCACTGCGATTGGCCTGGCCGCCATGGCCGCGGTGGCGCTGGCGGCGGAGCGCGGGCGGGAGAGCGCGGCCGTGATTATGGTCCTCGGCGTGGCGCTGAGCGCGGAAAACGTGAGCGATGTTTATTACGGATTGCTACAGCGGCGCGAGCGCATGGACCAGGTAGCATATTCCATGACCGCCCGCGGCATTCTGTCGGTGGCGGGATTGGGAGCGGTGCTGTGGGCGACCGGCAGCCTGGTGTGGGCTGTGGTGGCGCTGGCGGCGGTGCGGATTGGGGTGCTACTGGCCTATGACATTCCGGTGGCATCCGCGGGAGAATCCATGGAACGGAGCAGCGTGAGCGTGCAGGCGGGCATCCTGCGCACCTCGCTGCCGCTGGGCGCGGTGCTGATGCTGATCGCTCTTACGAGCAGCCTTCCGCGCTATGCCATCGAACAGAAGCTCGGCGCGGGCGCACTGGGCGCATTTGCGGCGGTCTCGGCTCTGATGGGGGTGGGATCGACGGCGGTGAACGCGCTGGGGCAAGTGGCTACACCGCGGCTGGCGCGGTATGCGAGCGCGCGCGACCGGGCCGCCTTCGGCCGGCTCGCCTGGCAACTGGCGGGAATGGCGCTGGTTTTGGGCGCGGCCGGTGTGGCCGCCGCAGCCTTATTGGGGCCATGGTTTCTGGGCTGGATCTACCGTCCGGCTTACGCGGCGTACGCGGGCCTGCTGGTGTGGGTGATGGCCGCCGGCATCGGCACTTACACGGCGGGCGCTCTGGGTTATGTGATCACGAGCACGCGCTCGTTCGTGCCGCAGGCGCCGCTGCACGCGGCGGTGGCGGTGAGTGCGGGCATCGCGAGCTGGCTGCTGGTGCCGCGTTGGGGTCTCTCCGGCGGCGCGCTGGCGCTGGCCATCGCAGCGGTGGTGCAGATTGCGGGCGATCTGATCATTCTGCGCCACGCCCTGCGGGAGGTGGCGGCTTGAAAGCGACGGTCGAGGCGGGGCTGGAACGCACCGGTTGGGCGCTGGCCTGGCTGCTGGTGTTTTCGCTGCCGCTCGAGAAGAGCGTGGTGGTGTTCGATATTGGCTCTATCTCGCGCACGTTCGGCCTGGCCGCGTTTGCGGTGACACTGGCGCTGGCCATTTGGACCAGGAGGGTGCGCCGGCCCAACGCGGCGCTTTTGGCGGCGGCGGCCTACGTGGCCTGGTGCGTGTTGACGGTGGTCTGGAGCATCTCCCGCCCCGCCTCAGTAGCGCGCGCCGCCACCATGGCGCAACTGCTGGGCATGCTGTGGGTGGTGTGGGAGTGCTGCCGCACGCGCCGGGCGCAGACCTGGCTATTGCGCGCTTACGTGGCCGGCGCTTCGGCCGCTTCACTGCTCACCGTGGCGCGCTATACGCTGGGGCAGCAAACGTATTACAACCGCTACGCAGCTCCGGGTTTCGATCCGAACGATATGGGAGTCACGCTGGCGCTGGCCATTCCGATGTGCCTCCACATGGCCGCATCGAGCCGCGGGCGCGCGGCGTGGGCCGTTCGCGTGGCGGCTGCGCTGATTATGGCGGGGCTGCTGCTGACGGGATCGCGCACGGCGCTGGCGGCGGCGTGCGTGGCCTTCCTCTATTCCGCGCTGACGTGGCGCGCGGCGGGCACGGCACAAAGGGCCACCGGCGCTGCCCTGGCGCTGCTGCTGATACTGGGCACCTTCCGGCTGGCGCCGCAAACTTCGCGGCAACGCCTGGCGACGCTTCCGGAGGAGGCTTTCACGGGGACTTTCCACGGCCGCACGAGGATCTGGAAAACCGGGTTGCGAGTGCTCGAGAGCAACTGGGCGCAGGGCGTGGGCATTGCCGCCTTTCCGGAGGCGGTGAAACCCTGGCTGGGCACGTCTCCCATACCCGGTATGCCATACACGGCGCACAACACATTTCTGTCGGTTCTGGTGGAGACCGGCGTTCCGGGTGCGCTATTGTTCGGCCTGCTGCTGGTAACCGTGGCGCTGTTCGCCTGGATGCTGGGTCCCTCGGAGCGGGCCTTGTGGTTTACGGTGCTGGCCGTCTGGGTGGCGGGAGTTTCCACGCTGACCTGGGAGCAACGCAAGCCGACCTGGCTGATCTTCGGCCTGATTTCGACGG
The DNA here is from genome assembly GCA_049515735.1 of Bryobacteraceae bacterium. Classification (GTDB taxonomy): domain Bacteria; phylum Acidobacteriota; class Terriglobia; order Bryobacterales; family Bryobacteraceae; genus Fen-178. The sequence continues at coordinate 46,761 of JBEKTU010000009.1, read as the reverse complement.
CCTGGGCGACGGCCTTCGTGCCCGGAGAGCGAGAGGATTGAGCATCCGCGTGCTGGAAGTGGTGGCCTCTTTGCGACGCGCCGGCGCGGAGCAGGTAGCGGTGTCGCTGGCTTGCGGCCTGGACCGGGCGCGGTTTGAAACCGCGGTGGTCTCCCTCTACGATCCGTTTTCGGGAGGCTTCGAGGCGGCGCTCGAGGAAAGCGGCGTGACGGTCTGGCATCTGGGGAAGCGGCGGGGGCTGGACCCGAGGATGTGGGGCAAGCTGGCGCAAGTGGTGCGCAGCTTCCGCCCGGATGTGCTGCACACGCATTCCTACGCGATGCGCTACGTTCTGCCGGCGCACTTTCGAAGAGTCGTGCACACCGTGCACAACCTGGCCGAACGGGAAGTGGATGGCATCGGCCGCGCCATCCACCGCCTGGCGTTCCGCGCGGGAGCGGCGCCGGTGGCCATCTCGGACGCGGTGGCGCGCTCCTTTACGCGGCTGTACGGGCGCGAGCCGACGGGTATCATTCCCAACGGCGTGGACGTGGGGCGCGGCTTCCGGCCGGAAGCGCGGGCCGCCTGGCGGAGCCGCCACGGATTCGGCCTTGGCGATTACCTGGTGGTATCGGTGGCGCGGCTGGAGGCGCAAAAGAACCCGCTGCACTTGATTGGGGCGTTCGCCGAGGGCTTGCGGGAAGTGCCCGCGGCGCACCTTTTGATGGCCGGCGAGGGCGCGCTGCTGGAACCGGCGCGGCAGTTGGCGAACCAAGCCGGCGTCGCTGCGCGCGTACATTTTCTGGGACTCCGCGAGGACGTGGCAGAGCTTCTGTCGGCTTGCGACCTGTTCGCGTTGGGATCGGACTGGGAAGGCGCTCCGATGGCGGTTTTGGAGGCGATGGCGGCCCACCTGCCGGTGGTCGCCACGGCGGTAGGCGGCGTGCCGGATCTGGTGGAGGACGCCGTCACCGGGATCCTGGTGCCGGCCCGCGACCGGAGCGCACTGGGCCGGGCGATGGCGGCGCTGGAGAGGGATGGCGAACGCCGCCAACGGATGGGCGCCGCGGCCGCCCATCGCGCCCAGCGCTTCGACCGGACCAGCATGATCGACGCGTACGCGGAATTGTTCGAACAGCGCGCGCGGAGAGCGGAATCATGAAGCGCGTGGCGCTGCTCACGACCAGCCTGGCGCGCGGGGGAGCGGAGTCGCAGGTCGCGCAATGCGCCATGGCCCTGCGCCGGCGCGGTTGGGAGACGGCGGTGGTATCGCTGCTCGATCCCGCGGCGTTGGCCGGGGAGTTGGCGTCGGAGAACGTGCCGGTTCACTCTCTGGGGATGCGGCCCGGCCACGCCGACCCGCGCGGCCTGCTGCGGCTGATGGGCTTCCTGCGCGTGTTCCGGCCGCAGATTCTGCACAGCCACATGTTCCATGCGAACCTGGCGGCGCGCTTGGTCCGGCTATTCTGTCCCGTCCCGGTAGTGATCTCGACGCTGCACAGCGTCGCCGAAAGCAGCCGGGAAACCAAGGGCGTGCGACTGCGCGACTTCGCTTACCGGCTCACGGATCCGCTGGCCGATATGGTGACGGCGGTGTCCGAAGCGGTAGCCGATCGCCACCGCTCGCACGGCGCGGTGCGGGCCGCCAAGCTACGGGTGATTCCGAACGGCGTCGATACCAGCCGCTACCGCCCCGACCCGGCACGCCGCGAGAGGGCGCGACGCGAGCTGGGCATCGAGGAACGGTTCGTATGGCTGGCGGCCGGCCGCCTGCTGTGGAAGAAGGACTACGCTTCGCTGTTGCGGGCCTTCGCCCGGCGGCCGGACGAGGTGCTGCTGCTTGCGGGCGAAGGTCCGGAGGGCGATCGGCTTCGCCAGCAGGCGCGGGAGCTGGGCGTGGACTCGCGCGCTCGCTTTCTGGGAACGCGCGAGGATCTGCCCGCGTTGATGAATGCGGCCGACGGATTCGTGCTTTCCTCGGTGGTGGAAGGCCTGCCCATGGTGCTGCTGGAGGCGGCGGCGAGCGGGGTGCCGGCGGTGGCCACGGATGCCGGCGGCGTGCGCGAATGCGTGGCCGACGGGGAGACCGGATTCGTCGTTCCCCGCTCGGATTGCGACGCCCTGGCGGCCGCCATGTCGCGCCTAGCCTCGCTGCCGGCCCAGACGCGCGCGCGAATGGCCACAGCGGCCCGCGCGCGGGCGGTGGAACGTTTCGATATAGATAGGGTGGTCGGGGAATGGGAACGCACCTATCGCGAGCTGCTGGAGCGGGTGTGATGCGCCGATGGATGTAACCAACCGTTTCGTGCTGGATTTCGCGCGGAACTTCGAGCGGCGCCACCCCGCGGCGGCCATGCTCGATTTCGGCTGCGGCGCCGGCGCGCTGGTGGAGGCCGCTCGCGCCGCGGGCCTCGACATGGTGGGCGCGGATGTGTTTTACGGCGGGTCTCAGGACCGTATCCGCGCCGCGCAAACGGGCCTGCTGGGCTCGGCGATTTTTGAAAGCCGCGACGGTTGCCTGCCCTTTCCGGGCGCGTCATTCGACCTGGTGACCAACAACCAGGTGCTGGAGCATGTCCCGGACCTCGACGCCACGCTGGGCGAACTCAATCGCGTGCTGAAGCCCGGCGGGACGCTGCTCAGCCTCTTTCCGGCACGCGACGTACTGCGCGAGGGGCACATCGGCATTCCGCTGGCGCATCGCTTCCGCAGAGATTCGCGCGCGCGATTCCTCTATACCTGGGCCTTGCGCGGGCTGGGCCTGGGCACGTGGAAAGAACAGGCTCCGACCCCGCGCCAGTGGGCCGCGGACAAGCTGCGCTGGATCGACACCTATACCTTCTACCGAACGCGACGGGAGATCTTTCGCGCATTCGACGTCTACTTCGAAAGCGAACCGCGGGAGCCCGACTATATCCGTTTCCGCCTGCGCGACGTTGCCTGGCGGGCGCCGCTGGCGCGGCTGCTCGACCTGCCGTTGGCTCCCGCCGCGGCCAGCGCCGTGTTCCGCAAGCTGGCGTTCCTGGTGATGGTCTCGCGAAAGGCGCCGCGATGAGAATCGCTTATGCCATCACGCGCGCCGACGCCGTGGGCGGCGCCAGCGTGCATGTTCGCGACCTGGCGAGCGCCATGCAGGCGCGGGGGAACCAGGTGCTGGTGCTGATTGGGGGCACGGGACCGGTGACGGACGAGCTGGCCGGCGCGGGCGTGCCATTCCGGCCCCTGGTGCACGTGCGCCGCTCCATCTCGCCCTGGAGCGACATGCGCGCAGTCTGGGAAGTGGCGGCGGCACTGCGCGAATTCCAGCCCCACCTGGTATCCGCGCACACCGCCAAAGCGGGATGGATCGCGCGCGCCGCTTGCGCGCGGCTGGGGATTCCGGCGATCTATACTCCGCACGGCCTCTCGGTGGGTTCGCGCGCCAATGCGCCGCTGCGGACGCTGGTCCTATTGGCGGAGCGCGCCGCGGGACGCTGGAATCACGACGTGGTCTGCGTGTGCGAAGCCGAGCGCCAACTGGCTCTCGCCAGCCACATCGCGCCGCGCGAGCGCCTGCACGTCATCCACAACGGCGTGCGCGACGTGGGGCCCGAGTTGCGAGCGTCACCGGCAAGCGGGCCGTGCCGCGTGGTGTCGGTGGCGCGGTTCGAGAAACCCAAGGACCATGGCGCGCTGCTGGCGGCCATGAGCCTTCTCAAAGACCTCGACTGGGAACTGGAACTGGTGGGAGACGGGCCGCTCGAAAAGAACTGCCGGGCGCTGGCCGCCAGGCTGGGTATCGCCGATCGCGTCCGGTTTCTCGGCTACCAGCGCGATCCCACGCCGGCGCTGGCCCGGGCCAGTCTTTTCGTGCTGTCGAGCCGCTCCGAAGGCCTACCCAGAAGCGTGCTGGAAGCGATGCGCGCAGGACTGCCGATTGTGGCTTCCGCAGTTGGCGGCTTGCCGGAGTTAGTGGATAATGGGAACAATGGAGTCCTGGTACCCAGCTCGGAGGCGGGAGGATTGGCGTCCGCGATTCGCGCTATGATTATGGATGCGGATGTGAGGACAGCATGTGGCAAAGCCAGCCGTGCTGTCTACGAAGCCCGCTTCCGCTTCGAGTTGATGCTGGAGAAGACGGCCGCACTGTATGAAACAGTCTGCGAACGCACTGCAATTAGTTGAACGCCCCGACCGGTTGAGCGGAGGGCGCTACTCCCGCCGCGGGGCGGCAGCGACCATCCCTGAGGTTCGCCGGAGCACGTTGTTGATGGGCTGGTCGCGAGGAGTGAAGGGCTTCTTCGATTTTGTGCTGGCCGCGGCGCTGACCCTGATCGCGCTGCCGCTGGGCGCGGCGATCGCGCTGGCCATCGTGCTGGACTCGCGCGGGCCGGTGTTCTTCCGCCACACGCGGCTGGGCCGCGGCCGCCGCCCATTCCGCCTGTGGAAATTCCGCACCATGATCGTGGCCAGCGACGGTGCGTTTCAGGAATATCTGGATCGCAACCCGGAGCTGGCGCGCGAGTGGCGGCTCACGCACAAGCTGCGTAGCGACCCTCGCATCACGCGCGTCGGCAGGTTTTTGCGCAAGACCAGCCTGGACGAGCTGCCGCAACTCTGGAACGTGCTGCGCGGGGACATGAGCATGGTGGGACCGCGCCCCATCGTGTGCGAGGAGGTGGCCAAGTACGGACCGGCCTTCGCGCTGTACTCCCAGGTGCTGCCGGGCCTGACGGGGCTGTGGCAAGTCTCGGGCCGCAACGACACGCACTACCACCGGCGGGTGGAACTCGATAGCCACTACATACGGCACTGGGCGCCCTGGCTGGACGGCATGATTCTGTTGCAGACGGTTCGCGTGGTGTTGCGGGGCCACGGAGCTTACTGAGACGCGACAAGGAACGGCTTTGACATGCGCAGCACCGTATTATAGGATATTAAGCACCATTATTGCCGCAAAGGAGGCAGAGCGAAATGAATTCAGAGTTTAGACCGGGCCCGGCGGGCGAGAATTCCCGACGGGACTTTTTGCAAAAGGTCGGGACGCTGGCCGCGGTGTCTGGTCTGGCGGCACGCGCCAACGCGGACCCGCAGCCCAAGGTGCCGACGGTTCGTTTCGGCAAGTACGACGTTTCGCGCCTGATTATCGGATCGAACCCCGTCGCCGGCTTGTCGCATCTGTCCCACATGATCGATGTGGAGATGCGCGCGTGGAACACGCCCGATCGGATTAACCAGTGCTTCAAACGGGCTGAGGAAGCGGGCATCAACTGCATGGAAGACGGGGGGCAGCGCGTCCCCGCGTACAACCAGGCGCTCGGCGGCCATATGATGTGTACCACGCGCAATACGGCGGGGCTGGACGAATCCATCAAGCCCGGGCGCGGAGCCAGGGAGATCGCCGCCAAGACCGGATGTATCGCCATTCACCACGGCGGCGCCGGCGACACCGGCACGGATGCCTGGTGGAGAAGAGGCAAGCTCGACCGGGTTCGGGAATGGTGCAAGAGCGTGCGCGATGCGGGCGTGCTGGTAGCCGTCACCACCCACCGGCCGGAAATCGTCGAGATCATGGAATCGCAGAACTGGGACGTGGATTACTACATGTGCTGCGTGTACAAGTACGGCCGCACCAAGGCGGAATGGGAGAAGGAATTCGCGGCTAACCCCGGCTTGGCGCCCGCGGAGGTGATTCACTATAGCGATGGTCCCAGAGAACAGTATTACGGCGACGGGAACCTTTTCGTGCGCGGCGATCCGCCGGCCATGTACAAAGTGGTCAAACAGACCAAGAAGCCGTGCTTTGTGTACAAGATTCTGGCCTCCGGCCGCCTGTGCGACCGGGAGGAATATGTGGAGCAGGCGTTCAAAGAGTGTTTCGAGAACATCAAGCCGACCGACGCAGTGGTGGTGGGGATGTACGACAAACAATCCGACCAGTACACTATCAACGCGGGCTACGCGCGGAAATACGGCTCGAACACCGGACCATCGACCAGCGCGTAAGAATCGGCGGCGGCGGGATTCGGCGAACATTGAAAAGGAGACGAGCAATCATGCGTGATAAGTGTGCCTATGGAATCCTGGCGATCGGCACCTTGTTATTGGCGCCGGTCTTTGCTACCGGTCCCACGTGGATTCCGGACGTAACCTTCAAGGCTACGAGCCTCGCTGGATGGCACGTTCTGGGCCAGGCCGACTGGAAGGCGCAGAACGGGGAAGTCGTCGGGACAGCGAAGCCGGGCGGCAGCGGCGGTTGGCTGGTGCTGGATCGCTCTTATCAGGACCCGGCATTCTACGCCGCTTTCCACTGCACCGACGGGTGCAAGACGGGCCTCTTATTGCGTGCCGAGAAGACCGCGCAAGGCATGAAGGGGATTTTCGTTTCGCTCACCGAGGGAGACGTGGCGACTTACCGCGTGACTCTGGGTCCGGACGGTCAGGAACTCAGTCGCGAGCCATTGCGGGCGCCCGGCGGTGAAGGTGCCCGCGGCGGCGCCGGCGCCCGCGGTGGCGGCCGCCCTGCTGCTCCCAAGGACTTGCCCATGTCTCCGCCGAGGCCTGGCCTGCACCCGGGCGAGTGGAACGAGGTGGAGGTGATGATCGATGCCACCACCATCCGGACGTTCCTGAACGACACCATTGAGGCAACCCAAGGCCCGGTGGACGAGGAGGCCGGCCGCTACGGGCCGCTGGCGCTGTACGCCGGCGGTACGAGCGAGGTGCGTTTCAAGAACATCGCGTACAAGGATGGGGCCTTCAGGTATGCTCCCCTGGAGAAGGTGTCACCCCGGTTCCGGATGCAGCGCGTCAACGAGTTTTACTATGCCTGGTCCGCCGCGGTGGCGGATTTCAACCGCGACGGCATCCTGGACATCGTAGCCGGTCCCTATATCTACTACGGACCCGATTTTACGAAGTCGAGAGAAATTCTCCCGACGTGGGCCCATAGTCCGTCGAAGGAATACGCCAGCGACTGTATGATTCAGCTCGCCTACGACTTCACGGGCGATGGCTGGCCCGATGTTCTGTGTTCCAATCTCGGTACCCCCATCATCCTTTATGTCAACCCGAAAGGGGAGTCGCGCCGCTGGGACAAATACACGGTGGTGTCCGAGGGGGTTGGCTGCGAGATTTGGGATATGAAGGACATCGACGGCGATGGCAAACCCGAAGTGGTTTTCACATCCAGGTCACAGGGCGTGGTTTATGCCAAGCCCGATCCCGCCGATCCGACCAAACCGTGGATCATTCACTCCGTCTCCGGACCGGGTTACGGAGCCCTTCACGGCATTGGCATCGGCGATATCAACGGCGACGGACGCCCGGACATCGTCAATGTGTTTGGCTGGTGGGAGAATCCGGGGCCCGGCGGCAAGGAGCCTTGGAAGTACCATCCGGTGGCTTTCGGCCGTTATAATCGCACCGGCACGGTCGGCGGCGCCTTGATGGCGGTATATGACGTCAATGGCGACGGCTTGAACGATGTGGTGGCCACCCTGGGAGCGCACGATGTGGGTATGGCGTGGTACGAGCAGAAACGCGACGCGGCCGGCAATATCTCTTTCGTCGAGCACATCATCATGAAGGATTACTCGACCACGGCGACCAACGCCGGAGGCGTGACCTTCTCGCAAATACACGGCGCGACCTACGCCGATATCGACGGAGACGGCGTGCCGGACTACATCGTGGGCAAGCGCTATTGGTCGCACGAGGATAATCTTCACGATCCGGATCCCTATGGCGTGCCCGTTCTGTACTTGTACCGGACGGTTCGCAATCCGAAGGCTCCCGGTGGAGCGGAGTTTGTCCCGGAGTTGATCCATAACCACTCAGGCGCCGGCTCCAATCTGGTGACGGCGGATTTGAAGGGGGATGGCGCGGTGGATATCATCTCGGCGACCGACCGGGGCTTGTTCATTTTCTGGGGCAAGCCGCGTGCCGGGGCCGCGAAGAAAGCCTCTGCGCCCGCCCGCAAGTAGCGCGCCGGCCACAGCCCGCGATATGAGATATGATCGGATTATCAGATCGCGTATTTACCTCTAAACAGGAGACAACTATGGGAACCACGGTATTGAACGACGCAGCCGCCGAGTCGAAGACGACCACAGTTTTGGATGCCCCGAAGAAGTTGAAGTTCTGCGTGAACAACGAATGGCGCGAGACCACTTCCGGCCGCTACATGCCGGTCTATAACCCGAGCGTCGGCAAGGTCATGGCGGAGACGCCCTGCTGCACGCCGCAGGAAGTGGAAGACGCGGTGCGAGCCGCCCAAGCGGCATTTCCGAGCTGGTCGGCCAAGCCCGTAGGCGCCAGGGTCCAGGTTCTGTTCCATTACAAAACGATCCTGGACGAGCATTTGGGAGAACTCGCCACCCTCCTGGCCACGGAGATGGGCAAGAGCCTGGATGAAGCTCGCGGCGACGTCCTGAAGGCGATCGAAGTGGTGGAGTTGGCCTGCGCCGTGCCGGTCACCATGCAGGGGCGGTCGCTCATGCAGGTCTCAACCGGGCACGACACGGTAAGCTATCGCGAACCCATGGGAGTGTTCGCGGGAATTGCGCCCTTCAATTTTCCAGCCATGATTCCCTTCGGGTGGATGATCCCACTGGCCATCGCCACCGGCAACACGTTTGTCTTGAAGGCCGCCAGCATGGTTCCCCAAACGGGGATGAGGATGCTGGAACTGCTCCAAGCGGCGGGTATGCCGGCGGGAGTGGTGAACCTGGTAACGTGCACGCGGAATGAAGCCGAGATCCTGTTGAGGCACCCGGATGTACGGGGCGTCTCGTTTGTCGGCTCGACCAAGGTCGGCGCCCACGTATACGCCACGGCGGCGGCGCACGGCAAGCGCGTGCAGTGCCTGACGGAAGCCAAGAACCACGGCCTGGTGCTCAGGGACGCGGCCATCGAACGGTCGGCGCTGGGCATCCTGAATTCGGCCTTCGGATGCGCGGGGGAGCGCTGCATGGCATTACCGGCCCTGTGCGTCGAGGAGGCGGTGGCGGATGAACTGGTGGAGAGCCTGGTGCGCAACGCGCGTAAGCGAAGGATGGGGCCGGCGTGGGAGCCATCGACAGAACTGGGACCCCTGGTTTCGCAAGAACAGAAGAAATGGGTCACGGACTGGATTGAGAAGGGCGAGCAGGAAGGCGGCGAAGTGGTGTTGGACGGCCGCAACGTAAAGGTGCCTGGCTATGAAGGAGGGTTCTTCGTAGGACCGACGATTATCGATCGCGTGAAGCCGGACATGAGAGTGGGAATCGACGAAATCTTCGGGCCGGTGCTGTGCATCAAGCGGGTCCGTGACTTTGAAGAAGGCCTGGAGATCATGAACGCGAGCGAGTTCGCCAACGGGTCCTCGATCTACACGCAGAGCGGCTACTGGGCGCGCGAGTTCTCGCGACGGACGCACGGCGGCATGGTGGGCATCAACGTAGGCATCCCCGTGCCGATGTCGGTCTTCCCGTTCAGCGGCCACAAGAGTTCCTTCTTCGGCGATTTGCACGTCATGGGTCAGGATGGCATCACTTTCTACACCGAAACCAAGTCCGTCACCGCGCACTGGTTCAGCGAAGCGGAAATGCGCGAATCCAAGGTGAGCACTTGGGACGGAACGATGGCCCGGACGTAGGGAATTCGCAACTGCGTGAAGAATCGCTTGGCAGGCGGAATCGCCTGCCCCACAAAAAGAGAAGCTCGCGCGGCCTCAGGAACAGAGGCCGATGCCGAGCATGAAACCGGCTACAATAAGGCGCGTTGGACCGGAAACGAGTTTTGCCCGAAGACACCGGAACGAACAACAAGGAAAGGCCGATGAATCAACTGACGGCTTACAAAAGCCCATTGCACGAGATGACGCAGACCACTCCCACCTGCTTGTGGAACGACTCCGCGGCGATCGCGGAGCTGACCGCCTCCATCGAGGATGGGGCCGTGGGAGCCACCTGCAACCCCGTCATCGTGCTCGAAGTTCTGAAAAAGGAGATGCAATTTTGGAGGGAGCGGATCGCCGCCCTGGCGCATGAAATGCCGGAGGCCACGGAGCACCAGATCGCATGGCGGGTGGTGGAGGAGATGTCAGCCAACGCCGCGAAACTGTTGAAGCCGATCTTCGACCGGGAGAAGGGGAAGAACGGCCGGCTTTCCATCCAGACGGATCCGCGGTTCTACCGGGATGCGAAGGCCATTCTCGAACAAGTCCTCCATTTCGACAGCCTGGCGCCAAACATGATCGTGAAGATCCCGGCGACCAAGGCGGGAATTCCGGCCATGGAGGAAGCCACCTACCGCGGGGTGAGCATCAATGCCACGGTCTCTTTCACCCTGCCGCAATGCATTGCAGTTGCCGAGGCGGTGGAGCGAGGGCTCACGAGACGGCAAAACGAGGGCCTGGACATTTCCACCATGGGTCCGGTGTGCACCATCATGGTGGGAAGGCTGGACGACTGGCTGAAGGTAGTGATGGAGAAGAAAGATATCACCACCGATCCGGGATACCTGGAGTGGGCGGGAGTAGCGGTATTCAAGAAAACCTACCGCATCTTCCGCGAGCGGGGATATCGCCTACGGCTGCTCTCGGCGGCGTTCCGCAACCACATGCACTGGAGCGAGTTCATCGGCGGCGACGTGGTCATCTCGCCGCCCTACAAATGGCAGCTCCGGTACAACGCAAGCGACGTGCCCGTGGTTTCGCGGATCGATAAGCCGGTCGACCCGAAGATCGTGGACGAGCTATTGAAGAAGTTCCCCGATTTTGAGCGGGCCTATAGCGAAAATGGACTCACGCCGGAGGAATTCGACACGTTTGGCTCAACCGGGCGCACGCTGCGGCAGTTCATCCAGGCCTGCCACGATCTGGATGGGCAGATCCGGGAAATCATGATCCCCAACCCGGATACGAGGATCTGAAGCGGCAAGGTGACAAATGGATCCCGACAACGATTATATCGTTCCCAATGACGCGCCTCCGGCCCCCATTCATCGCGTACTAAAGGGGCAGAAGGCGCTCGTGACCGGGGCCAGTAAAGGTCTTGGGCAGGCAATCGCCATCGGCTTCGGCCAGGCGGGAGCGGACGTTCTCATAAATTACTACAGCGACGAAGCGGGGGCCATACAGACGGCGAAGAGCATTGAAGAAAGCGGAGCGAAGGCCGTCATCTTCAAGGCCGACACGGCCAAAGAGGACGAAGTGAAGGCCATGTTCGAGTGCATGATCGGCACTTTCGGCCGCCTCGACATCTGCGTGCCCAACTCCGGAATTCAGCTCAATGCCCGCATCGACGAGATGACGCTCGAGCAGTGGCAGCGCGTAATCGACGTGAATCTGACGGGCCAGTTTCTGTGCGCCCGCGAGGCGGTCCGCCTGTTCAAGAAGCAGGGAATCGACCGCTCCATCTCCTATGCGGCGGGCAAGCTGATCTTCATGAGCTCGGTACACGACCTCATTCCCTGGGAGGGACATGCGAACTATGCCGCGTCGAAGGGCGGCATCCTGCTTCTCATGAAGAGCGTTGCGCAGGAGGTCTCCCACCTTCACATCCGCGTCAATGCCATCTCGCCAGGCGCAATCCGGACGCCCATGAACGTGGAAAAGGTCACCTCGCAGGAGGTCTTTGAGCGGGTTCTCCTCAAGCTGATCCCCTACCAACGGATTGGGGAGCCGGAGGATGTCGCGCGCGCCACGGTGTGGCTGGCATCGGACGAATCCGACTACGTGAACGGGACCACCATCTACATCGACGGCGCGATGACGTGCTGGCCCGGCTTCATCGGCGCCGGTTAGGACCCGTGACGAACCGCTCTCTAACGTTCGCGGCTCCGATGGGCATCGCGAGCCGGTATCCGGCCCGCGAACGTTAGAGAGCGGTTGCCGGCGAGCGGGTCCGAAGGACGGGAAGCATGGAGAATCAGGAGAGACTCGACCGGATGCGGCGCGCCATGGAGGCCGGCCGCATCGACGCCCTGGTGGTGCGGTTGCCCGAGAACGTACTCTTGCTGAGCGGGTTCTGGCCGATGATCGGCGCCAGCGTGCTGGTTTTTCCGCGCGAGGGAAGGCCCGTCTGCGCCATCCCGCACTGTTACGAATCCGAAGCCAGTCTGTCGCTTTGGGAGGCGGAACCGGCGTATTTCCGGTATGGCGTCCTGGATGCGCCGGAGCCGGGTCCGGCGATTCGGGATATCCTCTCCCGGGCCGCGCGGGGAAAAGGCTGGAAGCGGGTCGGGTACGAAGCGGATTTCGAAGTGCTCGCTCCCCCGTGGAACAGCGGCGAGGCGCAGGTGCCCACGGCGCGCACCCGCGAAATCTACCGCGCCGCTTTCGACGGCTGCGAACTGGTCGACATCTCGTCCCTGCTCCAGGCCCAGCGGCGCAGAAAGACGGCCTACGAAATCGACAAGGTTCGCACCGCCAGCGAGATTGCCTGCATCGGCCTGGAGGCTTTCGAGCGGTTGGCCGGCGTGGGGGCCTCGGGTGTTGAGCTGGCGGCCGGAGTGGAGCGCGAGATTATGGCCCGCGGCACGGGCTACCGGGGCGCGTTCCGCGTACGGGCCTACGCGCAGGTGGCTGTCGGGCCGGACGAATCCGCCATCGGCTACAGACCCAATGAGGTGTCCACCTGCCGCCGCCTGGAGCGCGGGGATGTCGCCCTGCTCGAACTGGGGGTGGTGGCCGACGGGTACTGGGCGGACCGGACGCGGGTGCGCGTTGCCGGGGAGCCGACCCAGGAGCAATGGAAAGTGTTCGACACCGTGCGCAGGGCGCAGGAGGCCGCGGCTGCCGCCATCCGCCCCGGCGTGAGCGGGGCTGAGGTGGACGAAGCCGCCCGGTCCATCATCCGCGAAGCCGGGTACGCCGATTTCTTCCCCCACGTTACCGGCCACGGCGTGGGGTTCGCTTATCACGAGTCGCTTCCCAAGCTTGCGCCGGGCGAAACCGACCCGCTTGAGGAAGGGATGGTAACTTCGGTCGAGCCGGGGGTATACTTCAAGCCGTGCGGCGGGTTCCGCATCGAGGACGACGTGCTGGTGACCGAGAACGGTTCCGAGACCTTCGGCCCGTTCCGGAACTCGCTCACCTGACGCGCAGGTCTTCCAGGGTTTCGGGAATCGCGCCGGCCGTTGCGAGGAACGCCGAGTACTCCAGCCGCACCTTGGTCCTGGCCGGGATCCAACGATAGCAGGGCGTTCCGAAGAGCTTGCCACGGTCGATCATCCGGCGGCGCGTTTCCGGCATCGGCGAGGTGCCGATCTCGATTCCACGCGTCAAAGTCGCGCCGTTCCAAGGGGGCTGGGTGCGGCTGCCGTTTTCTTCCCAGAGGCTCAGCCAGGGGAAATCCGAGCGGGTCCAGATGTAGCCGAAAAGGACCTTGGTTCGGGGCGACCAGGCAAAGAAAAAAGCCTTCTCCAGGCGCGGGTCCATTAGGTGCGCCGTGAAGCCGCCGCTGACCGCGGCCCGGGTGTAAATCCGCAGGTCGGAAGTGCCGCCATCAGTGTGCGTGACGAAGGGCCAGTCAAACTCGGCGCCCGGCTGCATGTAGGCGGCGCCGCCGTAGGGTACTTCGCTCACCTTGGACCGCGTGGCCGGCGCACGGAACTGGGTGGACCCTTTTTCGAGGAATGGCGGTCCGATGGTGACGTGCTCGGTCCAGGCAATTGGACGGTCCAGCGGCGACAGGTTCTCGACGGTCTCGGAGATGCGCACCCAGGGGCCCTCGAGGCGGATGCGCCGCTCGAAGCGAAGTTGGGCTGCCGGCAAGCCGGCTGCGGCGACCAGCTCGTCCGCAGTTTCCGTCATTTGAAAAGGCGCGACGGGGGCCTCGCCATGCACCGTGATGCCCGCTGCCTCCTCTTCCGCCGATGGGCCGCCGAAGATATCCAGGCACAGGTTGTGGCCCATGATGCCGGCGAGCAGCTTGCTCTCGGCGTTCGAGCCGTACTCAGGGTGGCGGGCACGGTCGTAGGTGGAGGGTTCGATGGATGGCCAGGGAGGCGTCCACAACGGATTCACGCCGGCCGCTTTGTGCAGGAGTTCCGCGAGATGTCCGCCTTCCGCCAGTACAGTCAGGCGCAAACACTCGTTCTCAATCTGAACGGCGCGGCGATTCCGATAGCGAATTTCGGGCATGCGCTAAACAGTAGAGCACAACTGAGCGGGGAATTCCAGGTTGCGGTAGAATACGGGCTGATAACCTTTTTCTGCGGCCGCGCGACACTTGAAAGGAGTGTGGAGCTTGATGAATAGACGCAGGACTGCATATTTTAGGATGACCGGTTGGTTAGCCACAGTGTTGGCGGGCGCGCTGGCAGGCGTGTTGTGCACTCCGGCCGTACCGCAAGCGGCGAGTCGCGCTTCGGCGTATACGCTGACGCCCACCACGTATGGAATCGAGGTCAAAACGCCGGATGACCGGGTGGTTTTTGAATACCTGACGAAGAAGCCGGAGAATGCCGGGCTTACGTCACCGAGCGCGGCGTGTTTCCATCCCGTTAACACGCCATCCGGGGAGCGGATCACGGCTCTGGCGCCCAACGATCATCCCCACCATCGCGGGATTTTCCTGGGGTGGCAGGCCTCGGAGTTTCGCGAACCGGTCAAGCTCGATTACGTCCGGCCTCCTTTGCAAGCCTACAACATCTCGAGAGCCGACTTCTGGGCGTGGGGCGAATTTGCGCCTCGCGACGGAAGGGTGATCGAGAACCGCGATGTGAAGCTGGTCAGTGCGGATGCCAACCAGGCTGTGATCGAGATTCACAACGACTGGACGATCCGGAATCGGAAGATGCTGGATGAAGTCACCACTGCCACGGTGTCGGAGCGCGAGGGGGTGTACGTGCTCGACCTGGTTTACCGCCTCACGCCAGTCTTCGACTACGTGCTCGACCGGGCGGCATTCGGAGGTTTTACGGTGCAGGCCCGGAAGGATGGCGAGCCGTATTTCGCGAACGCGGCCGGCAAAGTCAACCTTCCCAATCCGCATTACTCGGTGCCCGAATTGAACTGGCCCGCGGCGCCGTGGTACGACTACACCATTCGCCTCAAGGAGAGCGGGAAGGTACTAGGAGTCGCGGTGATTGACCACCCGCAGAACCCACCTACCACGTGGCACAATTCAACCGGTCTCTGGATGGTACACCCGACGATTGTGGCAAGCGGGCCGATTACGCTTCCGCACGGACAGACTTTCGTGCTGCGGTATCGGGTGGTAACCCATGACGGGGCAACCCCGACGGCGGTGCTGGAGAAGCTCGCGGCTGAGTGGCGCGGGAGCCGCTGAACTGTATGAGCAAGCACGATCACTGCCAACCGACACGGCGTGACCTTTTCCAATTGGGTGGCGCGGCCGCGGCAGTGTGGAGCGCTTCTCCGCTGGCGGCTCAAAATGCCGCCGGCAACCCTCAATTGCAGGAGGCCATCGCCAAACTGGAGTATTTGACTCAGCCCGACCGCGCCTTGTACCTGGACAAAGGGAAAGCGGGTGTTGCCAAACTCCCGCCGGAGCGGCTGCGCGAGGTCGGACTGGTTGCGGAAACCTGGTCTCTGGATGTGGTCCCGGACCCTGCCAGCGACAGCAGTGTGGAACAACCCCTCTCGCGGGCGCTGGGAAACGCACTGGACTGGAATGGTCTCATGAGATTGGCGGAGAAACACGCGGTCCGCTTCCTGCACGTGTGCACCTGTACCAACGGCGCCGACCCTTATCACATGACGCTGTGGGAGGGGGTGCCGCTGCGTGAAGTCCTCTGGCTGACCCGGCCAAAAGCCAATATCCGCCGGGTTTATTATCAGAGCTATCACAGCGAGAACATGCTCCCGTTCCAAGGCTCGCTGGCGCTGGGTCACATTCTGGAAACCCCGCCGGGGGAGATGCCCGTCATTCTGGCCTACAAGATGAATGGGCAGACGATTCCGGCCGCCCACGGCGGTCCGGTGCGGGTGGTGGCGCCAGGCACATACGGCAGTAAGTCCATCAAGTGGGTTCAGCGCGTGGCGATGACCAACGACTATAAGGCCAACGATTCCGACGCGGAGCTGAATAACGATACGGAGAGCCCCATGAAGACGCGGGCCAGGTTTATCAATGCCCCGAAGGAGATCCCACCGGAAAAGCCGGCTGCCTTGACCGGCATGGCGCAGGTTGGCATATCGGGGCTGGGCAAGGTTCAGTACTCGGTGCACGATCAAAAGGACGCGTGGCCGGCGGACGATCCGTATCGGACCAAGGCCGATTGGAAAGACGCCGCTATCCTGCCGCCGCCTGCCGACTGGGGTGGAGGGCTTCCGGGCGGGAAGTTGCCCGCCATGACAAGCCAGTTCGATCCGGCGACGGGCGCTCCCCTCCAATGGCCGATGCGCTACACGATTGTCCACTGGGCGGCACTGCTTCCCGGATTGCCTCCCGGCAGTTATGACTTATGTTGCCGCACCACCGACGGCAACGGCATCGCTCAGCCCATGCCGCGCCCGTTTCTGAGGACCGGCTTCAACGAGATCCACCGCGTCACCCTGGTGGTGAAAGCATGAAGCGACGAGAGTTTCTCATGGGCTCCGCCGCCGCGCTCGCCTCTGGTGCGGCGTGGGGAAAACGCCGCGATCAAGCCAAGCTGAATCGCATCGGGATCATGAGCGTCTGTTTCGAAACTGTCCTCAAGACCCCCTCCGCTCCGGCCGATCCGAAAAGAACGATCGATATCATGGACTTTGCCGATATTCTCGCCAAGCGCTACGGCGTCCATCGCGTGGAATTCCAGCAAACCGATTTCTTCTCGACTGAACCGGGGTACTTCCAGGAGTTCCGGCGCCGGATGAAGAAAGCCAAGTCGCAGGTGAATCAACTCAACCTGGAATTTGCGAATCTGAACATTTCCGCACCGGACCCGGTGATCCGGCTGGAGACGATTGAACTGACCAAGAGTTGGATCGATCATGCCGTGGAGCTGGACTGTCCGCGCGTCATGCTGAGCCAGGGCACTCTGGCGCCCGCGGTGCGGCCATCCGCCATCGAGACCCTGAAGGCGATGAATGCATACGCCAAGACGAAAAACGTTTCCATCACCATGGAACCCCGCTGGCGGGAGGACGCCCAGAATGTGCCGTGGGACGTGTTTGTCGATGTGATCAAAGCCTCGGGGATTTGCTGCAATCCCGATAGCGGAAATTTTCCGGACGATGCGTCGCGCGCGGCTGCGCTACCGATTATGTATCGGATGACCGCGGGCAGCAGCCATGTCAAGGAAATCCCGGGGAAGTTTCACGCGGCTGACGGCATCAGGATTTCGAAGGAGGCAGGGTACACAGGGTTCTATACGATCGAAGCAAGGGCCAATAATGGCCCCGATCCCTACGCGGCCGTGCAAGGCATTCTCGACATTATTCTCGCCAATATCTAGGAATTAGGTGCGTTTGATGAAACCCCCGGACGAAGCCAAACTGGATCGCATCGCGGTGATGAGTGTTTGTTTCGCCCCTCTTCTCAAGGGGACCGCGCGCGCGGGTAATCCGAAAGCCACACTCGACCTCATGGATCTTGCGGGCATGGTCGCCGAACGCTACGGCATCCATCGCGTGGAATTCCAGCAGACTGATTTTCCATCGGCCGAACCCGCGTACTGGCAGGAGTTCCGGAGCCGGCTCAGAAAAGCGAACTCGCAGATGAATCAAATCAACCTGGAATTCGCAAACCTGAACATTTCGTCGCCGGATCTGGCGATCCGTCTCGAAACCATCGAACTGACCAAGAGATGGATCGATCATGCCGCGGCGCTCGAGTGTCCGCGGGTCATGGTGAGCCATGGCGGGCTGGCGCCCGAAGTGCGGCAGTCCGCGATCGAGACACTGAAGACCATGAACGCATACGGAAAGGCGAAGAACGTCGCTGTGACCGTGGACCCCGGTAATGCTTCGTGGGAGACGGTTGTCGAAGTGATCAAAGCCGCCGGGATTGGGGTCAATCCCGATTGCGGAAACTTCCCGGACAAGGAGTCGCGGGCGGCCGCGTTACCGGTCCTGTACCGGATGACAGCGGGCAGCAGCCGGGTCCAGGACATCCCCAATAAATTCGACACGGCCGGCGCCATCAAGATGGCGAATGAGGTTGGGTACAAAGGGGTATTTTCGATTGAAACCTCGTCGCGGAACAGCCGCGATCCCCACGCGCCGGTGCAAGCCATTGTGGATATTCTGCTCGCCAATATGTAGAGCTACAAGATGAAAAAATCCATCAATCTTTGGGCGTTTCCGTATCCTGGCCAGTGGACGCTCAAGAAATGCCTGGAGATCGCCAAAGACGCCGGCTTTGAGGGCCTTGAGCTGAATCTCGACTTGGAAGGGGAGCTGTCCGTGCGATCCCAGCCCGCCCAGCTTGTGGAGATCAGGCGAATGGCTGAACTGGCGGGGATCGAGATCAGTGGCATCTGCTCTTTCCTGTTCTGGCCGTATTCGATGACCTCAAACGACAGCGATCAGCGCACCAAAGGCATCGAAATGGCGGAATCGATGATCGAGGCGGCCGGGCTTTTGGGAACGCAGAATGTGCTGGTGGTGCCGGGCGCGGTTTTTGCGTCCTGGGTTGAAAAGGCGGAGCCGGTGCCTCCCGATATCTGCCGCAGCCGAGCCCACGAGGCTCTGTCGAGGCTGCTACCGAAAGCCGAGGCGGCCGGCGTGTATCTCAATATCGAGAACATCTTCATGAACGGCTTCCTTTTCAGCCCGCATGAAATCAGGGAGTTTGTGGACAGCTTCGGCAGCAAGAATCTGAGAGTTCATTTCGACACCGGCAATATCATGGAGTACCAGTTCCCCGAGCACTGGATTCCGATACTGGGCGAGCGAATTCAGAACGTGCATCTGAAGGAATGGGACAGGCGGTCGCGTGAGTTCGGCCTGCATGCATTCCGCACTCTGCTGGACGGCACGACCAACTGGCCGGCCGTCATAGAGGAGCTGGATCGAATCGGGTACCGGGGCTATTTGACATTCGAATACTTTCACCCGTTCCAGCACTATCCGGAGGCTCTCATCTACCAGACTTCCGACGCACTGGATTGGATACTCGGGCGGAAGAGCTAGGGCGTATCCATGCAGAACAAAACAGACAAAGTCATCCTGGTTTTCGGCGGCGCCGGTGGCATTGGCGCC
The DNA here is from genome assembly GCA_049515735.1 of Bryobacteraceae bacterium. Classification (GTDB taxonomy): domain Bacteria; phylum Acidobacteriota; class Terriglobia; order Bryobacterales; family Bryobacteraceae; genus Fen-178. Next base: position 27,665 of record JBEKTU010000009.1, on the reverse strand, counting down.
GAGACCAGCGCGCGACTTGCCGCGGCGGGCGCGCGGGTGGTCATCGCCGATCTGAACGCGGCCCAGGCCGAGGTGAAGGCCGCGGACATCGTCGCCGCCGGGGGCCGAGCCATCGGCGTGGCGTGCGACATCACCGACCCCGGTTCGTGCGAGCGCGCGGCGCAGGCCGCGGTCGATCAATTCGGCCAAATCGATGGGGTGGTGGAGTGCGCGGGTATCAGCCAACCGCACGACTCTATCTCACTCGAGCCCGCGGACTGGGCGCGCATGGTGAATGTGCAACTCAACGGCGCGTTCTACTCCGCGCAGGCGTGCGCCAAGCGCATGTGGAACGCGGGCGGAGCGATCGTGTTCATCACCAGCACCAATGCCGAGGCCGCTTACCCTCGCCGGGCCGCGTACTGCGCGGCCAAGGCCGGCCTGGCCATGCTCACCAAGGTGCTGGCCATTGAGTGGGCGGCGAAAGGCATACGCGTCAACGCCGTCGGCCCGACCTATGTCGCCACCGAGATGACGGTACGCAACATCGCGGCAGGCAATGTAAGCGAAGCTCAGATCAAGGCCCGCATCCCGCTGGGCCGGCTGGCCCAACCCGCCGACGTCGCCGACGCCGTGTTATTCCTGCTGAGCGAGCAAGCCAGCTTCATTACCGGCCACTCGTTGTACGTAGACGGCGGCTGGCTGGCCTACGGGTATTTCTGATGGGTGAACTATGATCCGGCTGGGACTGGTTAGCGCGATCCTGCCCGAGCTTACTCTGGGTGAAGTCCTGGATGTCTGCGCCAGGGAGCGGTTCGATTGCGTGGAGCTCATGTGCTGGCCAGTCGGCCCGGCGGATCGCCGCTATGCCGGCGTGACGCACATCGACGTGACGGCTCTAGGGGAAGACGGCTGCGTCAAACTGAAAGAGCAGGTGGCGGCATCCGGAGTGGCTGTCAGCGCGTTAGGTTACTACCCCAACGTTCTCTCGCCCGACGCTCGCGAGAGCCAAACCGTCCTGGAACACCTGAGACGCGTGATCGTGGCCGCGCAGTTGCTCGATATCGGCCTGGTCAACACCTTTATTGGACGGGATTGGACGCGTTCCCTGCGCGAGAACTGGATTCGCTTCCGAGAAGTGTGGCCGCCCTTGATCCGCTTCGCCGAAGAGCACGGGGTGCGCATCGCCATCGAGAACTGTCCGATGCTGTTCACTGAAGACGAGTGGCCGGGCGGTAAGAACCTGGCGGCCAGCCCGCGCATCTGGCGGCAGATGTTTGAAGAGATTCCGAGCGCCTCATTCGGCTTGAACTACGATCCCTCGCACATGATCTGGCAGCAGATGGACCCGATTCAGCCCTTGCGGGAATTCAAGGCGAAGATCTTTCACGTGCATGCCAAGGACGCGCGCATCAACCGCCGGAAGCTGAATGACGTCGGAATTCTGGCGCACCCGCTGGAGTACCATGACCCGCGATTGCCGGGGCTGGGAGAAATCGATTGGAGCGCTTTTTTCGCGGCCCTCTCGGAAACCGGCTCGAACGCTTCGGTGGTGGTCGAAGTGGAAGACCGGGCCTATGAGGGATCCCTCGAAAACCGCATCCTGGGCCTGCGCCAGGCCCACCGGTACCTGTCGCAGTTCTGCGCGCGATGACGGCTTTGGCGCCGGCGGCCGGCCGCGCGATTCCAGACTGGTTGAATCGGACTGTGAGATCCGATATGCTGGAGCCGATACGGGCCGGATGAATTAATGGCCAAGGGAGGTCATCCCCATGTCGAATTCGCGTAGAACTTTCCTGCAGTCGGGCGCGGCGCTGGCTGCCGGTCTGACGGGCGTAACCCACGCATCGGAAGCGCAGGCCGGCGGGCCGCAATCCAACATGCCTCCGGGCGCTCCGCAAGCTCCGGCGCGGCAGTCCGGGCCGCTCACGCCAGCCGCGCAGATCCAGGTCCCCAAGATGAAATTCGGCGGTGTGGAAATCAGCCGCATGGTTCTCGGCGTCAACCCCTTCTACGGCTTCGCCCATTACAACAACAACTTCGGCACGGTGATGAAGGAGTGGTACACCCAGGACAAAGTCTGCGACGTGATGCACCAGGCCAACCGCTTCGGCATCAATGCCTTCAACTATGTCCATTTGGATAGGGGGCCGGAGGACTGGGCGCGATTCGTTGCCGAGGGCGGCAAGATGCACCTGGTCATACAGGTGACCGCCGGCGTGGATGTGGAAATGCTGGTGAAGACCCTCCACCCGCTGGCGCTGCAAAGGCAGGGAGAAGTGGTGGATGCCGCGTACCACGACGGCCAAATGGAGAGCGTCAAGGAGTGGTGCAAGAAGGTGCGGGATCTGGGGGTGATGGTGGGGGTGGGCACGCACATCCCGGAGGTGATCGCGCGAATCGAGGAAGAGAACTGGGACGTCGATTTCTACTCCGGCTGCGTGTACAACCGGCGGCGCACGGCGGAGGAGTGGAAGAAAGTGCTGAACGGCCAGGTGATGGAGATGCCCTACGAGGTTTACCTGAAGAGCGATCCGCCGCGCATGTATAAAGCGATCCGGCAGACCAGGAAACCGTGCTTCGCCTTCAAGATTCTGGCCGCCGGACGGATTCCCGATGCCGGCATCGAGCGGGCCTTCCGCACGGCTTTCGAAAGCATTAAGCCGATCGACGGGATATATGTAGGCGTGTTTCCCCGAGTCAAGGACGAGGTCCGCGAAAACGCGGAGATGGTTCACCGCATTCTGGCAAGTACGTGAGGGAACGGAGAGCCACCAAAATAGCGGGTGTCCAGACAACCGGTGTCCTGACAACCGCTGTCAAGACCCCTTGACAGCTATACTCAACTATCGGATAATTATCCTGGTACATCCGGAGTCTCGCTCCCGGGAAGGTACCAGCTTGACAGTCGGGGAACTTCTTGCAGGGGAGTTTTCCGTAGCGCCGCATGGGCACCAAGCAGGCCGACCAGCGCCCGCTGGCTGAGTGGGCTCGGCTGATGCGCCGGGCCATCTTCGCTCCGCTGCCTAAACCGGAGTCCTCGGGAGAACAAAACGTGGGTGTGGGCCGTCTCCGACGGCTGCACATAGTGAAGGAGCTTCATGAAGAATCGTTTTACCTCCCAACCGGGTTTGAAATTCTTGTCTTGCAACCGCCGGCTTCCGTTCTTGGGAGTTCTGGCACTTATTTGTCTTCTAGCACTGTCGAGCCAACCGGTTATCGCGCAGACCGTCACTGGTTCGATGGTTGGCAACGTTACCGACCCGAGCGGCGGGTCCGTCCCCGGCGCGAACATCAAGATCACGTCGATTGCGACTAACGACGTCCGCACCGTCCAGGCCGACACGGCTGGCGCCTACACGATCGCCGCGGTGGAACCGGGCACGTACAAGGTCGAAGTCACGCAGCAAGGGTTTCGCACCTTTGTGGTGGACAACATCCTGGTGAACCAGAACAACGTGGTTCGCGTGGATGCGCAACTCCAGGTCGGCGCCCTGGCGGAGAGGGTGGAAGTAACCACCCAAGCCGCCGCCGCGCTCGAGACAGAGCGAGCGGACGTCCACACCGAAATTGCGACGACCGATTTTATCGAACTGCCACAGCCGACGCGGACCTACGAAGGGCTGTTTGCGATGATTCCCGGCAGTTCGGCGGCTGGGGCTAGCAGTGGCGGCACCAATAATCCTGCGAAGTCCATGACGTACGCGTTCAATGGCTCGAACAGCACGGCCACGATCTATCGTATTGAGGGCATCAATACCATGAATACGTGGACCAGGGCCGATCAATCCTACGTGCCTTCGACCGAAGCCATCCAGAACGTCAACGTGGCGACCAACGCCACCGATGCCGAACAGGGATTTGCCGGCGGCGCTTCCGTGAACGTGACCCTGAAGAGCGGCTCGAATGAGACCCACGGCGCGGCGTACGAGTACAATGTGAACGCCGGGATGGAGGCGAACAACTTCTTCGCCCAAGCGACCACTACAAAACCCCCGCACCTGGTGGACAACGATTTTGGCGGTAATATGGGCGGCCACATTCTCAAGAACAAGCTGTTCTACTGGGGCGGTTACGAAGTGGATTTAACGCGCCAGGCCACCTCGGGAATCTATTCCATCCCGAATCAGGCGCAGCTCACCGGCAATCTGAGCGGCTCGACCACCCCCATTTACGATCCCACCACGGGGACTGCGGCCGGCGCCAACCGGACGCCATTCCCGGGCAACATTATTCCGGCGAGCCGGTTCGACCCGGTTGTGTTGAAGATCATTCCCAATATCCCGGCGACGAACATCGGGGGTGCGGCGCAGGACATCAACAACCTCTACGCGAACATTCCGAACCAATACAACCTGCACAAGATCGACAGCAAGCTGGATTGGAACGTCAGCCCCAAGCTGCGGCTGTCGGGACACTTTGGCTACCAGCCGTATTACGACTTTAACCAGCCTCTTTACGGTCTGATCCTGGGCGGCGGTTCAAACTACCTGCAGCACGGCGCCGGGCTGGCGGTTACGGCATCCGGCAGTTACATTATCAGTCCGACGTTCATTATCGACGCGAACTGGGGCAAGACGAATGAGCACCAGTTACTTTTCCCGAACCAGTACGATACCAGGTACGGCTTGAACACGCTGGGAATTCCCGGCACCAACATCGGCCCTCTCCCGTGGGCCGGCGGTGTTCCGGACTTCGGCATCAGCAACTTCTCGACGTTCGGCGCGTCGTATCCGTCGCTGGAATACAACCAGCCGATCTACGAGTACGTGGCCAACGCGACCAAGATCAAGGGATCGCACACCATTCGTTTCGGCGCCGATCTGTCCTACGAAAACCCGCGTCACATTGAAGTTCGAAACAATGAATTCTTCTTCAATGGCAACATGACCACGGAGTCCGGCGGCCCCGGGGCGACCCCCTACAATGCACTGGCCGACTTCCTGTTGGGTGACTTCGATGAAGGACAGAATTGGGCACAGTTCCTGCAGCCCTATCTGACCATGAACTCCTATGAGTTCGCGACTTACATACGCGACCAGTGGCACGTGAGCCCCAAACTGACGATCAACTACGGTACCCGTTGGGAGTACTACCCTGTTCCCACGAGGAGTTCCGCGGCGAACGGACCCTCCAGCGAGGCGCCCAACGGTTTGGGCACCACCGGCAATGGCATTTACTTCCTGAACATGCAGAACGAGACGGTGTCGGTATGCGGCGCGGGCGGGATTCCGACCAACTGCGGCATCGCCGTTTCGCACAAGCTGTTCGCTCCCAGCATCGGGATCGCTTACCGGCCATTCGAGAAGTTCGTGATCCGCGCCGGATACAACTTGTCTCCGTACCAGGAGCAAATGGGGACAACGTCGATGCAAGCCTTCCCGGGCGAGATGGAGCTGGACGAACTCGGCGTTAACAACTATACCCCGGCCGGCCATCTGACTACGGGCCTGCCGATTATTACTCCGCCGCCCTCTAACGCCAGCGTTTTCCCGATTCTCCCGAATACGGGCAACCTGACGGGCCTGATGACCGAGAAGCAGTTCACCCGCGGCTATTACCAGTCGTACAACGTCACGGTGCAAAGAGAACTGCCCTTCGGAGTGCTCGGGTCGCTGGGTTGGGCCGGGACGCACGCGCTCAAGCTGCAGCTTGGATCCAATGGCGGGATCAACCTGAATTACGCTCCGCTTGGCGGCGGCAATGCCAGCATGCCTTTGGCCAATATCCCGGATTACTCCACCGGCGTTTCGGCGCTGATACCGTGGGGCGCCGATAAATACAATTCGCTCCAGATCCAGCTCAACAAGCGGCTTTCCAACGGTCTGTCATTCCAATTTGCCGAAACGTATTCGAAGGACATCTATATGTCCACTTCGATTCTGATCCCTCAGTATATCGATAGGGATTACTACGTACCGTCGTCGGACCGCACGCAGCACGTGGTGCTCACCGCGACTTATGAATTACCGTTCGGCCGAGGCAAGGCGATGTTGACTCAGGGGCCGGTGGCCGCGATAGTGGGTGGGTGGATGGTGAACGGGATTTTCAATCACTATTCCGGCGCGCCATACACCATCAGCGCTTCCGCCTCTTCGTGCAATTGCCCTGGCAATTCGCAGACCGCCAACCTGGTCAAGTCGAGCGTGGCCCAAGTCGGTAGCGGCGTGGGCGGCCAGGCGTACTTCGATCCGCTGGCCTATGCGCCCGTGACCACGGTAGCTTTCGGGACCTCGGGCTTCGATCAACTTCGCGGCCCGGGTTCCAACAATGCCGATATGAGTGTGTTCCGCTCATTCAGACTGACGGAGCGTTTCAAGCTGCAGTTCCGCGTGGAGGCAATGAATGTCACCAACACGCCGCACTTCGGCAACCCTGGCACCAACGTGTCGAACCTGCAGTTGAATTCCGATGGTTCGATAAAGAACCTGAACGGGTTCAGCCAGATCACCGGCTTGAACACCGTCAGCCGGCTGATCGATCCGCGGTACATCCGGCTCGGCGCGAGAATCACGTTCTGACCGCTTGCATTGACTGGGCCGGCCCGATCCCCAAATCGTGCCGGCCCAAAACCGAAACAGGAAGCTAAGAAAGACGCCCGCTGTGGGAATCGCGTTGGGCGGGGCGGCATCATGTCTGCAAAGGAGGCAGACAGAAATGAATTCAGAATCTAAACCGGGCCCGGCGGGCGAGAACTCCCGACGGGACTTTTTGCAGAAGGTCGGGACGCTGGCCGCCGTGTCGGGTCTGGCGTCAAGGGCAATCGCGGACCCGCAGCCCAAGGTGCCGACGGTTCGCTTCGGCAAGTGGGACGTTTCCCGCCTGATTGTCGGATCGAACACCGTCGCCGGCGGGTCGCACCTGTCCACGATGATCGATGTGGAGATGCGGGCGTGGAATACGCCCGAGCGAATCAACCAAGTCTTCAAGCGTTGTGAGGAGTTGGGCATCAACTGCATGGAAGATGGCGGGGTGCGCATCCCCAAGTACAATGCGGAATGCGGAGGGCATATGATGTGTACCACCCGCAACACGGCGAGTAAGGACGAATCTCTCAAGCCGGGGCGGGGCGCCAAGGAGATCGCGGCCAAGACCGGATGTATCGCCATTCACCACGGCGGAGCCGGCGATACCGGCACGGATGCCTGGTGGAGACAAGGCAAGCTCGACCGGGTTCGGGAATGGTGCAAGAGCGTGCGCGATGCGGGCGTGCTGGTAGCCGTCACCAGCCACCGGCCGGAAGTGTTCGACATCATCGAGTCGCAGAACTGGGACGTGGATTACTACATGTGCTGCGTGTACAAGTACGGGCGCACCAAGGCGGAATGGGAGAAGGAGTTCGCGGCCAACCCCGGCATGGCGCCCGCGGAATCCATTCACTGGAGGGAAACCCCGGGTTCGGTGAACTACGGCGACGGTTCCCTTTTCGTGCGCGGCGATCCACCGGAGATGTACAAAATAGTCAAACAGACCAAGAAGCCGTGCTTTGTGTACAAGATCCTGGCCTCCGGCCGCCTGTGCGACCGGGAGGAATACGTGGAGCAGGCATTCAAAGAGTGCTTCGCTAACATCAAGCCGACCGACGCGGTGGTGGTGGGGATGTACGACAAACAGTCCGACCAATACGCCATCAATGCGGGGTACGTGCGGAAGTACGGCTCGAACACCGGAATATCGACCAGCGCGTAAGAATCGGGCAGCGGGTGGCCGGATTCGGTGAACAATAGAAAGGAAGCGAATCATCATGCGTGATAAGTGCGCGTGTGGAATCGCGGCGATTGCCGCCTTCTGCTTGGTGCCGGTCTTCGCCGATGACGGTCCCACGTTCATTCCGGACAAAACCTTCAAAGGTTCGAGCCTCACGGGGTGGCACGTGCTGGGCCAAGCCGACTGGAAGGCGCAGAACGGGGAAGTTATCGGGACGGTAAAGCCGGGCGGCAACGGCGGCTGGCTGGTGCTGGATAGCCCTTATCAGGACGTGGGATTCTTCGCCAATTTCCGCTGCACCGGCGGCTGCCGGACGGGCATCATGTTCCGCGCCGAAAAGACGGCGGAAGGCCTGAAGGGGATTTACGTTTCGCTCAACGAGGAAGACGTGGCGGCCTACCGGGTGACGATGAGTTTGGACGGGCAGGAACTGCATCGCGAGCCATTACGGCCTCCCCCTGCGGCGGGCCGTGGCGGACGTGGCGGCCGGGGCCCTGAAGGCCGCAATGTGGATGGCATTCAGCTTGATGCAGGCGCCACCCTTCCCTTCGGGCCTCCCAAGCCCGGTCTGCGCCCGGGCGAGTGGAATGAGTTGGAGATCTTCCTGGATGCCCAAATCCAGGCCTTCCTCAACGACGTCGGTCTCCGCGACGTGGCAGGCAGCGTGGCAGAGGAAGAGGCGGGACGCTACGGGCCGCTGGCGCTGTACGTTGGCGGTGCGGGTGAAGTACGGTTCAAGGACATCGCGTACAAAGACCTTCAGACCAGGGTGGCTCCGGCGGAGCGCGTTTCGAGCCGCTTCCGGATGCAGCGCCTCAACGAGTTTTACTACGCCTGGTCCGCCGCGGTGGCCGACTTCAACCACGACGGCATCCTGGACGTGGTGGCCGGTCCCTATATCTACTTCGGCCCCGATTATACGAAGTATCGGGAAATCTACGCGGCGCACGCCAACAGTCCGTCGCGGGAGTACGCCAACGAGTGTATGCAACAGTTCGCCGCCGACTTCACCGGCGATGGCTGGCCCGACGTTCTGTGCTCAAACCTCGGTTCCCCGATCTTCCTGTATGTCAATCCGAAAGGGGAAGCACGCCATTGGGACAAGTTCCAGGTGGTGCGCCAAGTCCGGTGCGAGATCATGGAAGTCAAAGACATTGACGGGGACGGGATACCCGAGGTGATCTACACCGCCGATGACTATATCCGTTATGCCAAGCCCGATCCCGCCAACCCGACCGGACCGTGGATCGAGCACAACATCTCCGAGAAAGGTTACGCGACCCTACACGGCATTGGGACTGGCGACATCAACGGCGATGGACGCGTGGACGTCGTCAATTGTTTCGGCTGGTGGGAGAATCCAGGGCCCGGCGGCAAGGAGCCTTGGACGTACCATTCGCAGACTTTCGGCCGTTGGGCCCGCTCTGGGCCGGGTGGCGCCTTGATGGCGGTGTATGACGTCAATGGCGACGGTCTGAACGATGTCGTGGCCAGCCTGGGAGGGCATGATTTCGGCTTGGCTTGGTATGAGCAGAAACGCGACGCAGCCGGCAAGATCTCTTTCGTCGAGCACATCATCATGAAGGATTACTCGACCGCGAAAACGAACGCCGGGGGCGTGACCTTCTCGCAAATCCACGGCCTGGCCTTTGCCGATATCGATGGAGACGGCGTGCCGGACATCATCGCGGGCAAACGCTACTGGTCGCATCTGGATAATTATCACGATCCCGACCCTTACGGCCCGCCGGTTTTGTACTGGTACCGGACGGTGCGGAATCCGAAGGCTCCCGGGGGCGCGGAGTTTGTCCCGGAGCTGATCCACAACCGCTCGGGTGCCGGCTCCGAGATAGTGACGGCAGACTTGAAAGGGGACGGCGCGGTGGATATCATCACCGCGACCGACCGTGGCGTGTTCATTTTTTGGGGCAAGCCGCGTGCCGGGACCGCGAAGCCAGCCGCAACGTCCGCCAGCAAGTAAGCGCCTGACACAGCCCGCCCTTTGTTTTGCCAAGCAGATCCGCGATTGTGGCTGGGAGGCATCGGAAGTTATACTGAGCCAGTCGGGGTCGTATTCGGGAGGGCTAAGGTGCCAAAACAGAAATCCCGGCGGATTCTGGTGCTGAGCGGCGTAGCTGCGCTTTTGGCCCTGGCGGCGGATCAGCCGGCGGCGATCACCATCGATTATCCGGAGAAAGGGTCGATCTTCCCGCCGGAGATTGTCGCGCCGACTTTTCTGTGGCGCGACGCCTCGGCGGGCGCCAGGTTGTGGCGGATCGACATCACCTTCGGCGACGGCTTACCCGGCATCCGCGCGGTATCGCGAGGAGAGCGGATGCACATCGGCGAGATCGACCCGCGTTGTGTAACGGAGAACAATAAACTCCCCACGCTGACGCCGCAGCAAGCCGCTTCGTGGACCTGGAAGCCAGACGCCCAAACCTGGACAGCCATCAAGAAGCGTTCCGTGAACCGTGCGGCAACTGTGACCATCGCCGGCTTCCCCAACGAAACGGCGAATCAGCCCCTTTCGCGCGGCTCGGTCGCCATTGAAACGTCGAAAGATCCGGTGGGTGCGCCGATCTTCTATCGGGACGTGCCGTTGATGCCCTCGGAGACGGAAAAAGGGGTCATCAAGCCCCTCGACCAGAGCAAATTGCCGCTGATTAACTGGCGGTTGCGCAACGTCGGGGAATCCCGCAGCCGGCTGCTCCTGACAGGCATGTACACGTGCGCCAATTGCCACTCTTTCTCTCGCGACGGCAAGACACTGGGGATGGATCTGGACGGCCCGCAGAACGACAAGGGCATGTACACGCTGGTTCCCATCCGGCAGCAAATGTCGATCGCCACCAAGGACGTGATTGAGTGGAGCACATCCGAGGGCAAGCTGACGGGCGACATACGGGTCGGCTTCATGTCGCAGGTTTCTCCGGATGGGCAATATGTCGCGACCATGATCCAGGGGCCGGGCGCCAGACAAAAGGGCTCGCTGAACAACTTCTACACGGCCAACTTCAAGGACTATCAATTCCTGCAAGTGTTCTATCCGACCCGCGGGATCCTCGCCTGGTACAGCCGGGCGGCCGGAAAGCTACAGCCTTTGCCTGGCGCCGACGACCAGCGGTATGTACACACCAATGCCGTCTGGACTCCCGACGGAAAGTATCTGGTGTTTGCCAGAGCGGAGGCCAGAGACGCCTATCCGCCAGGCGGCAAGGTGGCCGAGCGCGCCAATGATCCGAACGAAACCCAGATCCAGTACGATCTATACCGGATTCCCTTCAACGGGGGCAAAGGCGGGCAGCCGGAACGCATCCCGGGCGCATCGCAAAACGGGATGAGCAACGCTTTTCCCAAGGTCTCGCCGGACGGCCGCTGGATCGTATTCGTCGGGTGCCGCAACGGGGAGCTGATGCGCCCGGATGGCAAGCTCTACATCGTCCCGGCGACGGGCGGGGAGGCGCGGCGGCTCAGGGCCAATACGCCGCTGATGAATTCCTGGCACAGCTTTTCGCCCAATGGCCGGTGGCTGGTGTTCTCTTCCAAGAGCCGCGGGCCTTACACGAAGATGTTTCTGACGCACCTGGACGAGGAGGGCAACTCCAGCCCGGCGGTCCTGATCGACGACGCCACGGCATCGAACCGCGCTGTGAACATCCCGGAGTTCGTGAACATCCCACCGGATGGACTGTTGAAGATCGAGGTTCCGGCGGTCGATTTTTACCGTCGTTACAATGTCGCGTGGGAGCTGGCGCAGAAAGGCCAGTATGAGGCGGCCATCGCCGAGTGGAGGAAGGCCCTGGAACTCAATCCCGGCGAAGCCATTGTCTACCTGAACCTGGGGGTTGCCCTGGCCAGAATGGGAAAGCCGGACGAAGCCATCGCACAGTATCAAAAGGCCCTGGCGATCACCCCCGACGCCGCCGAGGTTCACTTCCGCCTGGGGAGTGCGCTGGCCGATACAGGGAAGTTCGACGAAGCCATTGCGCACTTCCGAAAGGTCCTGGAGACCCGGCCCGAGAACAAGAGCGACACTTATGATGCCACCACTTACAACCTGATGGGCCGAGCGCTCGCCGGGAAAGGCCAGATGGGGGAAGCTCTGGAAGATTTGGAAAAGGCCACCCGGCTCCATCCAGGCTTTGGGCCGCATCTCTACGACTACGCGTTGGCGCTGGTCCAAGTGAATCGATTCGACGAGGCGCAGGAATCCGTCGAAGCCGCGCTGCACGCCGATGGCGATATGGCGGAAGCGCACATATTACTGGGCGAGCTTCTCGCCAGAAAGCGGCAATTGTCCGAGGCGGCCCGCGAGTATCAACGGGCGCTCGAATTGCGGCCCGATTTCGGCCGCGCGCATTTGGACCTGGCAACGGTTTTGGCCGCACAGGGAGACGTGCCAGGCGCCGTCGAACATCTTCGTGAGGCCGCCAAAGGCAGCGATCGGGCAACTGCCCAGGCGGCCACTCGGGCCCTTCAACAGCTCGGGCAACATTAGGAAGGTTCCTCGCCGACCTGCTCCATGGCGTCAATTCCCGTTGGGACCCGGACGCGCATCACAATTTTACTTTGAGTTCACAATGATTTGGTTTACAATGTATTTTGGTTTTCAACGAATGAGGTCTTCCGCATGAAACGAGGGATCCTTCTGTTGCTGATTGTGGCCATCGCCGTGGCGATCTGGTGGGTCGAGCGTCCGCGTCCGCAGACGCTAGTGCTGACCGGCACCGTGGATGGCAACGAAGTGGTGGTGGGCAGCAAAATCACTGGCCGCATCGTGAGCCTGACGGTGGACGACGGGCAATGGGTCAAGGCCGGCGACCTGATTGCCGTGCTCGATCAGGACGAGTTGCGGGCCGACCAGGGCGCCGCCGGACACGCCATCGCACAAGCCCGCGCCTCCGCGCAGCAGTCGATGGCCCAGACTGAGCTGCTGGAGAATACACTGCCCGATAAGGTTCGTCAGGCGGAGGCGCAAGTGGCGCAAACCCAGGCCCAGTTGCAGCAGGCGCAGGCGCAGGTGGCGCAAACTCAAGCCCAGTTGCGGCAGACGCAGGCGCAAGTGGCGCAAACCGAGGCGGCGGTGGCCAAGGCCCAGGACAACTTCAACCGCATACGGCCACTGGTGGAAATGGACATCAACCCGCCGCAGGACCTGGTCACGGCCCAAACCGATCTCGACTCCGCCAAGGCCAACGAACAGGCGGCGCAAGCCGGTGTCGAGGCAACACGGCGCGTGGTGGCGGCGGCGCAAGCCGGGGTGGAGGCGAGCGAGCGCGCGGTGGCGGCAGCGCAGGCCGCGCTGGCGGACGCCCAGCAGGAGGAAAGGCAAGTCCCCGTACAACAGCGGCAGACGGAGGCGCTGCGCGCGGCCCAGGCGCAGGCCGAGGCCAATGCCGACGCCGCCGCAGCGCGATTCGGCCAGACGCGGATTTTCGCGCCGGCCAGCGGCATTGTGACGCTGCGCGCGGCGCGGCAAGGCGAGGTGGTGAACCCCGGCAGTCCGATCGTCACGCTCTTCGACTTGAGCTCGACCTGGGTGGATGCCGACGTCGAGGAAACCTACGCCGACCTCATCGCCATGGGACAGACTTTGCGGGTGCGCCTGCCCTCGGGCACCGAGGTCACGGGTCCGGTGATCTACAAGGCGGTGGAAGCCGATTTTGCCACGCAGCGCGACGTCAGCCGCACCAAGCGCGACATCAAGACGGTGGCCATACGCGTGCGCGTGTCCAATCCCGAGGGCAAGCTCCCGCTGGGCATGACCGCCTGGGTGATGCTACCGGTACCGGTCCTGCCGCCGCCTCCGGTCAGCAACGTGAAGGACTAGCTGTCATGGAAGCGCCAAGCCAATCGCCAAACGGCGTCGCGATCAACGTCGAGGGTATAAGCAAGCGCTTTGGCGCGCTGCTGGCGGTGGATAACGTCAGCTTCATGGTCCAGGCCGGCGAAATCTTCGGCCTGCTGGGACCTAACGGCGCGGGCAAAAGCACGCTCATACGCATGCTGACGACGCTGGTGCCGCCCACCAGCGGCACGGCGGTGGTGGCAGGGCACGATATCATTCGCGACCCCAACGCGGTGCGCGCCAGCATTGGGGTGATTCCGCAGAACATGACCAGCGACCCCGAGCTTACCTGCGCCGAGAATATAGGCATTCACGCCCGGTTGTACGGCATCACCGGGGCGCGGCGCCGCCAGCGCACGGCGGAGTTGCTCGAAGCCGTCGGGCTGGCGGACCGCGCCAACGCCATGGCCGCCACGCTCTCGGGGGGCATGCGGCGGCGCCTGGAGATCGCGCGCGGCCTGGTACACGACCCGCAAATCCTGTTTTTGGACGAACCCACCACCGGCCTCGACCCGGCCTCCCGCATTTCGGTGTGGGAGATGATCGCGCATTTGCGCGCCCAGCAGGGCCGCACGCTCTTGCTCACCACGCATTACATGGACGAGGCCGACCGCCTCTGCGACCGGGTCGCGATCATCGACAGCGGCCGCATGGTTGCGCTGGACACGCCGGTGGCGCTGAAAGCCTCGGTACCCGGCGCCAGCCGCATCGAGCTGCAGTTCGAGCCCGATCTGCCCCACGGCGCCGCCGACCTGGAGCAGTTGCCGGCAGTCAAGTCGGTGCGTGCGCTGGGATCGGCCACGTATCGCATATCGAGCGACCGCGGCCCGGCTTCGGCGCAGGAGTTGATCGAGCTGGCGCGGACGCACAAGCTCGAGCTGAAGGCTTTGTCGGTGCAATCCACCAGTCTGGACGACGTATTCATGCATTACACCGGCCACGGGCTGGCGGAGATGGCCGAAGCCGCCGTTCCCGCCGGCGGAGGGAAGAAAGGCGGTCCCCGATGAAGCGAGCTTTGGCCCTGGTCGAGCGCGATATGCGCAAATTCCGCCGCAGCCCGGCGTTGCTCTTCGCCTCTCTGGTGATGCCGCTGCTGCAGTTGATCATCCTGGGCAACGCCTTCGGCGGCAATATCAAGAACGTCATTCTGGGCGTGGTCAACCTGGATCGGGGACCGGAATCGGTGGATGTGCTGGAGCGCGTCCGAGCGGTGGGCGCAAATGCGCGCACCTTCCTACCCACCGATTACGGCGACCAGGGCGCCGCCGTCGCCGACCTGCGCAAGGGCGTGCTGGGCGGGGTCTTGATCATTCCACAGCATTATTCCCGCGACCTGCTGGAACAGCACCGGCCGCACCTGGCGCTGATTACCGACAACACCGATCGCACGGTGGCGGGCGCAGTGGGCGCCCAGATGTCCGATCTGGTGGCCTCCATCAACGCGCCCCAGGTCCCTCCCCGCGAACCAGCGCAGGCCGCGCTCGACGTGGTCGAGGTCTATCCCTACGTCGACTACATGAAGTATTTTCTGCCCGGTTCGGTGTCGCTGGCAATCTTCATGACCGCCATGATCGGCGGCGGCCTGCTGTTCATCGACGACAAGTCGCGCGGCCTGCACGAGGGCTACATGGTGACCCCGATCACCAAATGGGAGCTGATTGTCGGCTTCAACCTCTCGGGCGTGATCAAGGCGATGCTGGCGGGAGAGACCGTCCTGGTGCTGGGGGCCGTGGTGGCGGGGGTCCCCAACTTCTTCCAGCCGGCGCGCCTGCTGGAGCTGACCCTGATGGTCGGGCTCACTTCCGTGGCGCTGATCGGCATGATGTTCTTCATCATGGCGCGCATCAGCGACCCGCTGGTGCCGCGCGCCATTTTCGGGGTGCTGAACACGCTGCTGTTTTTTCCCAGCGGCGCCGTCTATCCCATCGCCGGCTTCCCCAGGTGGCTGCGGTTGATGTCCAACTGCGACCCGTTCACCTACGCCGTCCACGCCTTCCGCACGCTGCTGCTCAAGGACGTCGGCATAAGCGCGATCACCACCGATATTTTCGCGCTGGTGCTGACCTCGGCGGTGGTGTTGGCGGGCGCAACGCTGCTGTTCCGGCGGACCTTGTAACTATGCCGCGCGCCGCTGCCAGGACGACCGCAACCAAGGTAATGGCCGCATGGGAGCCGGCTGCGCCCGGATTGTGGTTTTGCAACTGGAAGATCTGGCTGGAGGCGCGCCGGCGTCTGGATCGCGCCCTGGCGCCGTTGGACCTGCGCGTGAGAGAGTTCTGGCTGCTGGCCATCGCCGGCCGAGGCAACGTCCCGGAGCATGAGATTGCCGACCTGTGCGGGCTGGACCCCAGCTCCCTGGTGGCGGTGCTCGACGGTTTGGAGCGCCGCGGCTGGCTGCTGCGGCGGCGCAACCCGCGCGACCGCCGTATGCAATGGGTGCAGCGCACCGAGGCCGGCGACCGCTTGTTCGCCCGGGCGCTGCCGCGCGCCCAACGCGCCGAAGCGCGACAGTTGGCGGTACTTTCCGCGGCCCAACAGCGCCAGTTGGTGGCCGCCATGCGCAAATTGGTAATGATTTCGAAATGACGAGAGATGCCATGAAACCATTCGGCAGCGTTGTGCTTTTGACCGTCCTGGCGGGCGCGGGCAGCGCCCTCGCACAGACTTCCTCCGGCGGCGGCTCGTCGGCAGTGGTTTTGCCGGCGTCGGGACGCAACAACCAGGGCGGCTCGGTCGGCGCCGCCGAACAGCCCGTGCCGGGGACCACCGCCAGCGTCAACACCCTGAACCCCAGCGTGCAGATTTCCGGTCCCTACGGCGGCAGCACGCGCAGCACCACGGCCATGCCTTTTTCCGGCAAGCTGTCGCTACAGGAGGCGCTCGAACGCGGCCTGGCCTACAACCTGGGCGCGGTTGGGCTGGCGCAAACCGTGCGTCAAACCGGCGCGCAGGTGACGGTGGCCCGTAGTGCCCTGCTGCCGAACATCAACGGCAATCTCAGCGAAACCGTGGAGCAAAACGATCTGGCCGCGCTCGGGCTGCGCATCAGCGTGCCCGGCTTCCGCATTCCCACCATCGTGGGCCCGTTCAACTACTTCGCCCTCCAGGCCACCCTGAGCCAGACCGTGGCGAACATGACCGCGGTGAATAACTACCGCTCCGCCCGAGCCACCGCCCGCGCCAGCCAATACAGCCTGCAGGATGCGCGCGACCTAATCACGCTGGCGGTGGGCGGCGCTTATTTGCAGGTGCTGGCCGCCCAGGCCCGGGTGGACGCCGCGCAATCCCAACTCGACACCGCCAATGCCGTTTTCCATCAATCCAGCGAACAACACACAGAGGGCGTTCTGGGGCGGCTCAACGTCGACCAAAGCCAGGTGCGGACGCTTACCCAACAACAGCAGATCATTACGCTGCGCAACGATCTCGCCAAACAGAAGATCAACCTGGCGCGACTCACCGGCCTCGCACCCAATGCCGGCTATCAGCTTACGGATAGCTTCCCCTTCAGCCCGGCGCCGGTCCAGAGTGCGGATGCCGCGGTGGCCCAGGCCGAACAACAGCGTGCCGACCTGAAAGCCGCCCAATCCCACGTGGAGGCAGCCGCGAAGGCCCTGTCGGCTGCGCGCGCCGAGCGCCTGCCGTCGCTTGCGGTCAATGGCAACTACGAAGTGATCGGCACCAACCCGGCCCAATCGCATGGAGCCTTCACCGTGGTCGGCACGCTCAGCATTCCGCTGTGGCAAGGTGGGCGAACCGCGGGCGACATCGCACAGGCCGAAGCGGTGCTGGCGCAGCGCCAGGCCGAGTTGGACGACACCCGCGGGCAGATCGAAGCCGAAGTCCGGCAGGCCTACCTCGATCTGGAAGCCGCCGCGGGACAGGTCGAGGTCGCGCGCAAGAATGTGCAGGTTGCCCAGGAAACCCTGGAGATGACCCGCGCGCGCATGGAGGCCGGCGTGATCAATACGGTAGAGGTGGTGCAGGCGCAACAAACGGTCGCGAGCGCGCAACTGGACCTGATCGACAGCGTCTTCGCCCACAATCTGGCTAAACTGAGCCTCGCCCGTGCGCTGGGCCATGCAACCGATCAACTCCCCAGCCTGCTCAAACCTCAGGCGGCTGCATTGCCATGACCGTACGACGGATGGCTGGATGGTCTACGCCCACTTCTTTCCCAACGCGTCCAGGCCCGCGCGAGAGAGGTCTTCGGGCGTCATGGCAATCCGAAACTCTACTTCGGCATTAAACGTGAGAAACCACGGCTCGGCCAGCCTGGGGACATCGGAAGGATCCTGGACGTTCACGACTAAGACCCCGCCGCGGCGGCCGTGGTGTTCAGAGAAATAGGAAGCTTCCGGCTTGATGGCCTCGAGAATTCGCTGCATTTTCTGCCCTACGGATCCATCCCGGACGGCAGAGTTAAACGGTTCGATTGGAAACTGAACGTGCATCAACATGCGCATGATAAACCCTCCAAGTGTTGAGATTTGGCTTTCCAGTCGGAAAGCGGCACTTGGGAGAAAGGATATCATAAGTCGGGCAGTATCAAATCCACTTCGACGGCAACCTCTCCGAAAAAGCGGCCGCCGGGGTTTCATCGCATTCTACCAATAGGTCTTACCGGATCGCAGAGAGATCTGCTGGATGACGACTGTCTTTTGAGCTTGGTCCGCGGTGAAGAGAACCCGATAGTTGCCGATCCGCCTCCGGAATACGCCCTTCCAATCCGGACCTTGGAGCGCCTTTACGTCGCCATGAAATGGATCGGCAGCCATCTCCGTAAGAACGCGAGCCACGCGTTTTTGGATGGCTTTTGGGAGACCATGAAGGTCTTGCTCAGCATTGGCACTGAACCTACAGACCCAATTCATGTTTTATGTCGGCCCATGGCCGCGTTTTCCCTTGGCGTGTCTGTTTGAGACTTTGGCGCAAGCGTTTCGCTTCGGCCGGAGTGAGCACGTCGTCGGGGTCGACAACCCGCCTGGGCTTCACGAGCACACCGTTTCCGTGCTTTGCGAACGCCACGAAATCCCCTTCGCGCATGTGAAGGTTGTCGAAAATCTCGCGGGGAATCACGACCTGGCGCCGCTGGCCAACACGGCCGATCGGTTCCCTCATCGTTGCACTTGTCTTTCCTGGCATACTTTCAGGTTATCAGATTATCTGATTATCAGAACATGTCAAGGTACTGCTCTCTCCTCCGAACCGGTTGCTACTTCTTCCCCGGTCCCACGAATTCCATTGGGCGCTTCGGCGGCGGGCGCAGGCGGTTGCAGGAGCTTTGCGGACCGACTCCCCCCGAAACCCGGTCGCCGGGGTTTCAGCGCATGTAGAACAGGCTCAGCCGCGGCAGGCCCGATTTTTCCAGCAGGGCGCGCTCCAGGTATTGCTTTTCCAGCATGGCTAACTGGCCGGCGGTCATCTTGCCGCGATAGGGGCGCAACTGGCGCTCCATTTCGCGGCGCGCTGCCAGCATGTCCTCCTCACTCTGGTGGGTGCGGGCGATGGCGATCATTTTCTCTTCCAGAACCGTCAGGCGCTGCTCCAGCGCCTCCAGGTCGGAGTAGTGCTGCCCGGCCTCCTCGGCGAGGCGCTCCAGCGCGCCGGCGATCTCCGAATAACCCGCAACGCCGCGAAGGGTGTCCGAATTCTCGCCCAGGTACGTGCGCAGGGCGTCTTCGTCAAACGGCGGCGCGACCTCGCGGCGCGCTCGGGGCTGCGCGGTTCCGGCCATGATCTGCGCTTCGGTGAGCACCGCCTGCGCGCAGAAGGCCAGCGAGTTCACCATCTGTGTCTTCACCTTGCGGGCGCGCCATTTCTCGAAGGCCGCATCGATGCCGCGCATCACGGCTTCGAGCGGCACGCCGGCGTTTTTCCAGGTTTCGATGAGCGCCCAGTCGAGCGGCGAAAGCAGGAACAGGCCGGTGCCGCGGGCGCGCTGAAAGTGCTCCTCGATTTCCGTGAAGTAGTTGAAATAGTTGCAGACCCAGTCTTCGTCGCTCACTGGCGATGGTTCCGTTCCCAGATCATTTGCAGGCCTTCCAGCGTGAGGTGCTCGTCGACCGTTTTTAGGTAGCGCGAGCCGGCGACAATCAGGCGGGCCTGGCCGCCGGTGGCTACCGTCTTGGTGTCCGGCCCCATCTTTTCGATGATGCGCTCGAGGATTCCATCGATCATCCCGATGGCGCCGTAGTACAGGCCGGAGCGCATGCTGGCCACGGTGTTGGTGCCCACGACACTCTTGGGCGGCCGGAAATCGACCAGCGGCAGGCGCGCGGTCTTGCTGAAAAGCGCGTCAACCGAAATGCCGATGCCGACGGCGATGGCGCCGCCGAGATACTCGGCATCTTTCGAGATCACGTCGAAGTTGATGGTGGTGCCGAGATCCACTACCACGCACGGGCCGCCGTACTTGTAGAAACCGGCGACGCCGTTGACCAGGCGGTCGGCGCCCACTTCATAGGGGTTGTCGTAGCGGATGGTCAAACCGATGTCGGTGCGCGGACCGACGAACATGGCCTTCGTGTGAAAATAGCGTTCCGCCATGAAGGCCAGGGTGGAATCGATGGGCGGCACCACGCTCGAGATGATCATGCCGTCGACGGCTTCGATGTCCAGTCCCGCCGGTCCGAACAGGTTGTGCAGCAGGATGCCCCATTCGTCGGCGGTCTGCTCCTGGACGGTGCGCAGACGCCACTGGCAAACCAGCTTGCGGCCGTCGAAAGCTCCGATGGTGATATTACTGTTGCCTGCGTCAAGAGCCAGCAGCACGTACGCCTCCCGCAAGAATCAGGGTATCCGTTCCGTCGTCCTGGCGCACGATCAGGAAGCCGGCAGGGTCCAGGCCCGCGGTAGTTCCCTCAATGATGCCATCGGGCTGCTCGACCGTCACGCGCCGGCCGGCGGCGTAACTCGAAGCGCGCGTGAACAGCCGAAGGATGGTGTCTTTGTCCATTCCCACGAAGCGATCCACCGCCGGCAGCAAGGTCAGAAGGATATCGGTGAGCGAGACCGGGGCGCCGGTGTGGAGGCGCAGAGAGGTGGCTTGGGACGCCAGCTCCGGAGGGAACAAGCTGTGGTTCACGTTGATGCCAATGCCGGCGATGGCGTTGCCGTCCGCCAACTGCACCAGAATGCCAGCCACCTTCTTCCCCGCGAGCATGAGGTCGTTGGGCCAGCGGAGATCGCACATCATCCCGGTGGAGCGCGCGATGGCGTCCGCGGTAGCGAGACCGAGGGCCAGGGTGAGGACGGGCGTTGGTTTGAGAACGATGGAGCAGTAGATTCCGCTGCCGGCTTCGGAGTGCCAGGAGCGGCCGTGGCGGCCCTGGCCGGCGGTTTGCCCGCCGGCGAGCACCACGGAGCCGGGCTCCAGGCCAACGGCGGCGCGCATGGTGGAATCGACGGCCGGGTAATAGTGGATACGGCGCGCGGGGAATTCGCGCCGCAAGCGGTCGATATCCATCAGACCACCTCGAGCCGGAAGCTGATGTCCATGGCGCGGGCGGAGTGCGTGATGGCGCCGCAGGAAACGAAGTCCGCGCCGGTCTCCGCGTATGCGCGGACGTTCTCCAGAGTGATGCCGCCGGAAAGCTCAACCTGGGCGCGGCCGCCGATCTCGCGGACCCACTGCGCCGCCTCTTCGGGGGTCAGATTATCGAGCAGCAGCCAGCCAACGCCGGCATCCAGCGCCACACGCAGCTCTTGGCGGCTATGAATTTCGACTTGGATGGGCTGCCCGCTCGAGCGCGCCCGCTGGATGGCGTTGCGGATGCCGCCCGCCGCGGCGATGTGGTTGTTCTTGATCAGGATGGCGTCGAAGAGTCCCATGCGGTGATTGCCGATGCCGCCCGCCGCGGCGGCCATTTTTTCCAGGCGGCGCAGACCGGGCGTGGTCTTACGCGTGTCGAGCACGCGGCATTTGGTGCCCACCACGGCATCCGCATAACGGCGCGCCACGGTAGCTACGCCGCTGAGCCGCTGTAGAAAGTTCACCGCCACGCGCTCGCATTCGAGCAGCGTGCGGGCGCGTCCGGCCACCACCGCGACCACATCGCCCTTGACGCACTGGTCGCCGTCGCGCTTCAAGACATCGAGTTCGTCGACGCCGCCGCGCATCTCGTAAATCTCCGGCAGCAGGCCCAGACCGGCGATGACGAGCGGCTCGCGGGCCAGGAACCGGCCGCGCGCTTTTAGGGACTCGGGCACGCAGGCCTCGCTTGTCACATCGCCGGAGCCGATGTCTTCTTCGAGAGCGAGACGCACCACTTCGGTCATAACGCCGCGTCGATCTTAGACAACTGGGCTTCGTAATCCGCCAGCTTGAGGCGGATGCTCTCGACGACGCGCGACGGCGCCTTGCCGAGGAAGGTTTCATCGCTCAATTGTCGCTTGGAGTTGGCGATATTCTTGGCGAGCTGCTCACGCTCCTTGACGAGACGTTTGCGCTGCGCGTCCTCCTGAGACTTGGGCACGTGAAGGACCAGGTCGAATTCAGCCGTGGAGCGCACGGCGCCCGAGGCGCCAACGGGGGCCGGAGCGGCATCGGACTGGAATTCCAGTACCACGTTGGCGAGCTTTTGAATCGCCCCGGCGTGGCGCTCGGCCACCTGCAAAGCGGAGCTGCGCGAGTAGAGCACGCCTTCGAGCGGCTGCTTGGGATCGAGCTTGCTCTCGGTGCGCAGGGTACGGGCCATGGTGACGATTTCCTGAAGAATCCCGATCTCGCGCTCGGCCTTGAAATCGGTGGTGTCCTGGTTGTACCGCGGATAGGAGGCGAGCGCGATGGAGGCGGGCCGGATAGTGCGATCGGTGGCCAGACGCTGCCACAGCTCCTCGGTAAGGAACGGCATGGCCGGATGCAGCAGCCGCAAAGCCGTTTCGAAGGCCGCCAGCGTGTTGCGCCAGCCGGCGGTGAGGCCGGAGTTCTCCTGGAAGCGGGGCTTCTTGAGTTCGAGGTACCAGTCGCAGAACTCGTGCCAGAAAAATTGCCACAGCACCTGCGCGGCCTCGTGGTAGCGGCACTGCTCGATGGCGCGGCTGGCTTGCTCGCCGCACGTGTTCAGGCGGCTGAAGATCCAACGGTCCTCGATGGGCACTTCCATGGTGCCGGCGTCGGCCAGCGGGCGGAACTGCTCGAGGCTCTCGGGGACCCAGGGCTGGACGCCGGAGCGCTCCATGTTGAGAAAGAGAAACCGCGCCGCGTTCCAGATCTTGTTGGCGAAGGCGCGCGAGCTTTCCATGCGCTCTTCGGTGAGAACGATATCGGCCCCCGGCGATGCGCCTTGCAGCAGGGCCATGCGCACGGCGTCGGTGCCGTACTGGTCGGTGATCAACAGCGGGTCGATGGTGTTGCCGCGCGTTTTGGACATCTTTTGCCGTTCGGCGTCGCGCACCAGGCCATGTATATAGACCTGGCGGAAGGGCACATCGCCCATGAATTCGATGCCCATCATGATCATGCGGGCGACCCAGAAGAACAGGATGTCGAAGCCGGTGATCAGGAGCGAAGTGGGGTAGAAGATGGAGAGATCGTCGGTCCGATCGGGCCAGCCGAGCGTGGAAAACGGCCAAAGGGCGGAGCTGAACCAGGTGTCCAGGACGTCGGGGTCCTGCACCAGATGGGACGAGCCGCAGCGCGGGCACATAGCGGGAGTTTCGAGCGCCACCACGATCTCATGGCACTCCTGGCAGTGCCACGCCGGAATGCGATGGCCCCACCAGAGCTGGCGCGAGATGCACCAGTCGCGGATGTTGTACATCCACTCGAAGTAGGTCTTGGACCAGTTGGCGGGGATGAATTCAATGCGGCCGGATTCCACCGCGTCGATGGCCTTTTCGGCCAGCGGCTTGGTCTTCACGAACCACTGGGTGGAGACCAGCGGCTCGACCACGGTCTTGCAGCGGCAGCACTGGCCGAGGCTAAGCGGGTAGTTCTCGATCGCCACCAGCAGGCCTTGCGACTGGAGATCGGCCACCACGCGTTTACGGGCCTCGAAGCGGTCGAGGCCGGCGTAAGGTCCGGCGGCGGCGGTCATGCGGCCGTGTTCGTCGATGACCTGGACTTTAGGCAGATTGTGGCGGCGGCCGGCTTCGAAATCGTTAGGGTCGTGCGCGGGCGTGACCTTGACGACGCCGGTGCCGAATTCGGGGTCGGCGAGATCGTCGAGGATGACGGGGATCTCGCGGTCCATGAGGGGCAGTTGCACGGTCTTGCCGTGAAGATCGAGATAGCGAACGTCTTTGGCATTGACGGCGACGGCGGTATCGCCGAGCATGGTTTCGGGCCGCGTGGTGGCGACCACCACCGAGCGGCCCGGCATGCCGTTTACGGGGTAGCGGATGTGCCACATGTGGCCTTGCACGTCGGAGTGGGCCACTTCGAGATCGGAGATGGCGGTGAGGCAGCGCGGGCACCAGTTGACCATGTACTCACCGCGGTAGATGAGGCCCTTTTCGAAAAGCCGCACGAAGACTTCGCGGACCGCGCGGGAGAGGCCGGCATCGAGGGTGAAGCGCTCGCGGCTCCAGTCACAGCTCGCGCCGAGCCGGATCATCTGGCGCTTGATGGTGTCGCCGTACTGGGCCTTCCACTCCCACACGCGCTGCTCGAACTTTTCGCGGCCCATCGTGCGGCGGTCGAGGCCCTCTTCGGCGAGCTTGCGCTCCACCACCATCTGGGTAGCGATGCCGGCGTGGTCGGTGCCGGGGAGCCAGAGGGTGTTATCGCCGGCCATGCGGTGGTAGCGGATGGTGACATCGATCTCGGTGTGTTCGAGCATGTGGCCGATGTGCAACGACCCGGTGACGTTGGGCGGCGGGATAACGAGCGAGAATACGCGGTCGGCGGCCCGGTTGGAGGCGCGGAAGATGCCGGAATCGATCCACCACTGCGCCCAATGCGGTTCGAACCGCTGAGGCTCGTACACTTTGTCGATTTGCATGGGGAGAATTCCAATATAGCAGGGGGGTGGCGCGCTTCGCGCGCGGGGGCGTGGGGTGGGGAAGGAACAAAGGCAGTTTTACCGCAGAGACGCGGAGACGCAGAGCAGAACACTGAGCGGAGAGGAGTTTGAGAGGAATAAGGGCTGGTGCGGGGATGGAGGCTGTGCATCGCCGGCGGGGTTCATAGAGAACGCAGAGACAGCAGAGACAGCAGAGACAAGATCTGGGGCGGGATCTACCCCATCCACTGTGGATTGCGCGACGTTCCGTCTTGCCGCGAGGTGGTTTTGAAACCCTCGTACTTGCCCGAGAGCGCCGCCTCGCGGGTCTTGGCCAGCAGCGCCGAAAGCTCGCTCTGGGTGAGCGGCTGGAAGGTGCGCGCGGCTTCGAACGCCTGGTCGAGCAGGTGCTGATCGTTGCAGCCCGTGATTACCACGGAGGTGGGTAGGTTGAGCGCATAATGCAGGCACTCGACGCCGGTGGCGAAGTTGTTTTGCGGAATCGATCCGGCCGCCATGGGTTTCATTCCCAGCACGGCGATTCCCCGGTCCACCAGCTTGGGGACTACATCCCGCGCGAAGCTGCGGAACTGTGCGTCCAGGATGTTGAGCGGCATTTGCGCGGTGTCGAAATGAAAGTTGTGCGCCTGCGCCGCTTCCAACATGCGGTTATGAATGTAGGGGTCCTTGTGCCCGGTGAAGCCGACGTAGCGGAACTTCCCCGCCTTCTTGGCGTCGAGAAGCGCCTCCACCGGCCCTTCGTTGAAGAAGCGGTCCGGATCTTCCATGCGAATCACTTCGTGATACTGCATCAAATCGACGTGGTCGGTCTCGAGGCGCTGGAGCGATTCATCGATCTGCTTGGCGGTGGCGGCTTTGGTGCGCCCGTCGAACTTGGTCATAAGGAAGACCTTTTGCCGATAGCCGTCGCGCAGCGCCTTGCCCATCAGCACTTCGCACTTGCCGTCCATGTAGTCCCAGGAATTGTCCAGGAAGTTGATGCCGCGGTCGATGGCGGAGCGGATCAGGCGTATGGATTCCCGCTCCTCCTGGGGAATGCCGATATGATAGCCGCCCAGCCCGATTGCGGAAACGCGTTCGCCGGCCGGCCCCAGCTTGCGGTAAATCATGTCGCCTTGATGTTCGTCGGCGGCGAACAGGCCCTGGGAAATCAGAGTGGCGATGGACAGGCCGCCCACCGTACCCAGAAATTCGCGGCGGCCCAGGTTGTCGTGGTCATGCATGTGAAGAACCCTCCTGTTGGGTAAATTCTATCATGCATTCCGCGGGTGGTTGCCGGTTTCGCAAGTACCAGTACCTAAACTCCCGGCGGCCAGTGGATTTCCCTTGAAACCGACGGTTTTTCCGTGGTATTCTCGCTCCATTGAAGATAGAGGAGGGGATGGTGGGAGTTCCGTGTTCCGATATCACCTTAGCGGCGCCCGCACGGGTGGTGAAGACTGTCTGGCTTTTTACAGCACTGGCGGGCGTGTTGTCATGATCCTGATTCGCAATCTTGTTCTCATCTCTGTGTGTTGCCGCCTTTTGCCGGCGCAGACCGTCTCGACTTCCCAGTTCAACATCCAGCGCACTGCCGCGACCACGAATGAGACGACACTGACACAGTCCAACGTATCTAACCTCCATCTGCAAGGCTCTTTTGCGGTTGATGGCGCGGTCTATGCACAGCCATTGATTATCGACGGCGTCAACATCGGCGGAGCTACCCGAGTCTTGATTGTGGCGACCGTTTGGGATGGCAATGCGACCGCCGATGGCGGGAGCCTGTACGCCTTCGATGCGGATAAGCCAGGAACGTCTCCGATCTGGCATGTTAATCTCGTGACTCCACCGACAACGGGAGACGGTTGTCTTGCAACCCCGGTAGTCGACACCGGCAATGCGATTGTGTACGCAGTATGCCAGGACGCTGCGTACAGGATGTGGCTATACGCCCTGAACTTGGCCGATGGTTCCACTTACCAGGCCGCAAATCAGATCACCTGTACTTACTCCGGAGTGACTATGATGGATCACGTGGAGGGAGTCAGGACGGGCTTATTGCTGTACGGCGGCCAGATTTATTTTGGCGCTTCCGCCGTTCTCACCGGGGATGAGGTGACTGACGGCAGCCGAGGGTGGGTGTTCGAGTACAATGCTGCGACACTGGCTCAAACGAACTGCATGACCGTCGTGCCCCATTTGGTGTCGGGTATTGGAGGGGCTGGGATTTGGCAGGCCGGGGTCGGATTTGCCGTGGACTCCGGGGGCAGTATCAGGTTCGGTACCGGGAACGGCGTGTGGAACGGACCTGTCGGCGATTACGGCGAATCTATCATGAAATTGAGCGCCAACCTTTCCGTGCTGGATTATTTCACGCCGGCCGACTGGGCCACACTGAACAGCGGCGACACGGATCAGGACGCCGGGGGAATAATGGTCGCCGGCTCGCACCTTTTTCAATGGGGCAAGAGTGGGATCTTGTGGGTCGATCCCGCCGGCGGCCTGAACGGCAGTGGCGGGTCCGCTGCGCAGAGCTGGGATACCGGTCTTTCGAACGGCCGGTATACTTCGACGGTGATAGGCAGTATGGCGTTCGGGAACAACGTACTTTATCTGTCCGGATCAGGCCCGAACGCCGTTGGTCCAATTAAGGCGTATACATGGAATGGCTCCACGTTCAATACGACCCCCGCGGCTATATCGGCCAACACTTATTCCAGGCCCGGCGCAAGACTATCTTATTCATCGAACGGCAGCATCGCAAGCACGGAGCTTCTGTGGGCGATTACCGCAGCCGGGCCGGTGATATCGTACACGGTACCAGGCACGTTACGCGTTTTCAACGCTTCCACACTAAGCGAACTGTGGAATTCGGACAGTAGTTCCGGCAATGCCATGGGATTTGCCAGCAAATTCGTGCAACCGACTATAGCCGATGGGAAAATATATGCAGCGACCTCTTCCAAGGCTGTCGTCGTATATGGGCTTCTTGCGACGCCGACAGTGACCTTTACCGGAGCACCTGCCAGCGCGCCCTACAATTCCACATTCACCGTGTCGTCAAGCACCAATGCCAGCACCACGGCGGTTATCACGGCGAGCGGCGCCTGCTCGATTTCGGGGAATACAGTTACGATGACAAGCGGCACCGGCACGTGTACCCTCACGGCAACATGGGC
>JBEKTU010000008.1:0-101728 GCA_049515735.1 Bryobacteraceae bacterium | reverse complement strand
TCGCGGGGACCAGCTTCCCGAACGACCCGCACGCCGCGGACGACGACCGGCGCGCACGTCTGGCATTGCGTTACATCCTCTCCAATCCCGCGATCACCGCGCCGATTCCCGGCCTGATTAACATCCACCAGATCGACAACGCGGTGGCGGCGATCCGCGAACGCCGGCAGTTGGACCTGAAGGAGAAGGCGGAACTCGAGGATGCCACGCGCCAGATGTGGGCTCGGCTTAACCCTGGGCACGAATGGCTCAGGGATTGGGAGTATGTCTGAGGATGCGCTTAGCCGCCAAGGCTAAGAACCCGTCCAAGAATCCGCTGTCACGCATTTGCGGTCCTCAATATCTAGACATCTATGAGCGATAACGATCAAACGGCCAACCGCGACCTGACCCGTCGCGATTTTGTGATAGCCGCCGGGACGGTAACGGCCGCGGGTGCGGCGAGCGCCTTTCCGGTCCCCGCCATTCAGAAGGTAAGCGCGGCCAGCAACCAGGTTCTTTACGGCGTCATCGGCACCGGCGCGCAAGGCAGTTACCTGCTGCGCCACATGGCCGGCTTGCAGGGTTGCCGGTGTGCCGCGGTGTGCGACACCGATGGAGCGAACCTCAAGAAGGGTGTCGCCGCGGCTGAGACCAACCCCCAGGCCTACCAGGACTATCGGGAACTGCTCGCGCGCAAGGACATCGATGCGGTGGTGATTTCGACTCCTCTTTCAACGCATTTCCCCATCGCCAGGGATGCCCTGATGGCCGGCAAGCACGTTTTCTGCGAGCCGCCTCTGGTGTTCAAGCCGGAGGAAGTCCACGCGCTCCGGGCGTTGGCGGCGGAGCGGCCCAAGCAGGTGATTCAGGCCGGCTTCCAGCGGCGCTACAGCAAGTTCTACCAGGTGGCCAAGATGATGGTCGCCAAGGGCCTGATCGGCAACGTCACGCACGTTGCCGCGCAATGGCATCGCAACCCCGGCTGGCTCATCCCGCCGGACCCCGCCAGCGAACGGTACCGTTACTGGATGATTTTCCGGGAATACTCGGCCGGGCTGGCGGGCGAGTTGGGATCGCACCAGATCGACGTTGCCTGCTGGATGTTCAACGCCCAGCCGGAGTACGTCATTGGCATCGGCGGCCAGGAGTTCGTCCGGGATGGCCGCGACATTGACGACAACATTCAGTTGCTCTATCGCTACCGAAGGGGGCAGAAGCTGATTTACAGTGCCATCAGCACGAACCAGCACTTGCCGCTGTTCGGCGGAATGCGCGCCGAGTGCGGCGAAACCATCATGGGCACCGGCGGCACCATCGAGATCACGCTGGGGTCCGATAAGGAGCCTTGCATCGCGCTGTGGTACTACGAGCCCCGCCCGCCGCTGGTGACGCGGGGGACCAACTACGTGGAACCGCCGGTGATCGGCGGCGCCACGCTGGGGAGCATGGGAAACGGCAGGAAAGGATTCCCGCTGCTGCTCGAGAAGGACCAGTTCCAAGACGGCGAATCGTTCCTCGGAAGGGAATTGAAGTACGCACGGCGCTGGCTTTACTCTCAGGGAGTGACTCTGCCTGAAGAAGATCGCAATCCCGTGGATGTGCAGATGGAGAGCTTCTTCGACTGCTGCCGCACGGGCGACAGCCCGAAGGCGGACGTGGAGGCCGGCCTGGCCAGCTCCACGGCCGTGATACTCTCCAATCTCGCCATGGGCGAGGAGCGCCGGGTTTACTTCAACGAGATCGAGAAGATGGGCCTCAGCGCGAAACCCGGCGCCAAAGACTGAGGCCGCGGCGCAGCCGATCATCGATCCTGTGATCCGGGCCTTGAAGCGACTTGGGTGCAATGTGGAAAACACAAGTTTCTGTCTGGGATTCTCTAAGAACCCTTCAGGAGTGGGGGCAGAGCAGGGTCAGTCGTCACTCGTACCTGAGCGCTTCCACCGGGTCCAGGCGCGCGGCGCGGCCGGCGGGCCAGATGCCGAAGAAGAGACCTACTCCCACCGACACCATCACTCCGGAAACGGCGGCCCAAAGCGGAACTGCCGTGGGCAGGCTGGGGAAAATCAGGCCGGCGGCGCGGGAGATGAGCCAGCCCAGGATGAGGCCGATAATTCCACCGAGGGCGGTGAGCACCACTGCCTCCGTCAGGAACTGCACGATGATGTCGCTCCTGCGGGCGCCCACGGCTTTGCGGACGCCGATTTCGCGCGTGCGCTCGGTGACGCTGACTAACATGATGTTCATGACGCCGATGCCGCCCACCAGCAGGCCGATCGAGCTGAGAATCACCATTACCAGCGCCACCGTAGCCGTGATTTCGTGAAACTGCTCGATCATCTGCTCCCCGGTGGACATGGAAAAGTTGTCCGGGTCGTGGAAGGGCACGCGGCGCTCCAGACGCAAAACCGCGCGCACCTCGTCCTGGGCCCGGTCGAGCATGCCGGGGTAGGCGATGACGATCAGCATGTGCTCCGTGAGGTTGGGATACATCTTGCGCATCGTGAAGTAGGGGACCAGCACGCGCGTATCGTCCTGGCCGGGCAGCGAAGCCGCGGGACGATTCATCACGCCCACAATCTGCAGCGCGTGGCCGTCCACTTCGATCCATTTGCCGATGGGGTCCTCGTTGGGCAGCAACTGCTTTTGCACGTCCTCGCCAACAGCTACAACCGGCATGTGGTGGGCACTCTCAAAATCGGTGAAGAAGCGGCCGGCCTTCATGGTAGTGCCGCCGGCGGCGTAGCCTTCTTCGGTTCCGCCCAGCTCGATGCCGTATATGTCGTTCCCCTTGTAGCGCGCGGTGTCGATACCGGTCATAGGGAAGATGTAGGGGCTGACGTGCTCGACAGAGGGGCAGCGCTCGGCGATAGCGCGCGCGTTTTCAAGCGTGAGCGGCTTGCGGCGCCGCTCCTCGCGCGTCCAGTCCGTCATGACCTTGGCCTTGAGCACAATGATGGTGTTGGGACCGAAGGCGCGTATCATGTTGCTGATGGCGCCATCCAGGCCGGCGATGATGGAACCCACGCCGATCACCGCGCCGGTCCCGATGATGACTCCCAGAATGGTGAGAAACGACCGCAGCTTGTGCTCGCGCGTGGTGGCCAGCGCGAGCCGGATACCATTGCCGATCGAAACCAGGGTCATTTTTCCATCCTGAGAGCCTCGATGGGATCGAGTCTGGCGGCGCGCTGCGCTGGGTAGATGCCGAAGAAGAGGCCCACCGCGGCGGAAAGAGTCACCCCTATCACCACCGCAGATATGGGCACGGACATGGGCACCGGGGTCAGGCTGCGCACCAGCACCGCGACCATCCAGGCCAGCATGACTCCCAGGACTCCTCCAATGCCCGCCAGCATGGACGATTCCACCAGGAACTGATTGAGAATATCCCGGCCGCGCGCGCCCACGGATTTGCGAATGCCGATTTCGTGAGTGCGCTCAGTGACCACCGCCAGCATGATGTTCATGATCACCACCCCGCCCACCACCATGAATACCGAAACCACCGCTATCGCAGTGGCCGCGATGGCGCCGGTCAACTGGTTCCACAAGTCCAGCAAGGCATCGGAACTCAGGGTGGCGAAGGTGTCGTCGTCCTTGGGCTTCAGATGGCGGTATGCGCGCAAAGCCACGCGGACTTCTTCCTGGGCTTCGATGAGGCGGTCGTGATCCATGGCCAGACCGGCGAAGGTCATGCCGTTGCGCGATCCCCAGATTTTGAAGTACGTCTCGACGGGAACGACGACGAATTTGTCCTGCGATTGCCCGAAGACCGAGCCTTTGGCCTTGGCCACCCCCACCACCTGGAAGGGAAGACCTTCCACGGAGATGCTCCGGCCGATGGGACTGGCGTTGGGGAAAAGCTGGTCTTTGATGTCGTTACCGATGAATACCGCGTTCATGCGCCGGTCGTTTTCGATATCCGACAGGAAACGTCCCTCTACTGCCTCGTAGTTGCTGATCACCGCCATGTTCGGAGACGCGCCCAGCAGGGTCACATTCTCCATCAGCTCTTTGCCGAGATGCACGGAGACGGCGCGGTTGGCGGCCATGCCGATTTCGCGGGTCATGGTGAGCCGCGAGCGCAGGAACGCGAACTCCTCCTTGGTCAACTGCGGGTTGCGCCGCAGCATTTCGAGGTACTTCTTGGGATCGTACTGCACCATGGCGATGCGCTGCACCCGGTAGCCGTCGGCGCCCATGCTGGTGACATTCTGAGCGATGTAGACATTCATGCCGTTAATCACGGACATCACCGCAATGAGAGTGGTGGTGGCCAGAATGATGCCCAGCAGCGTCAGAAAGCTGCGCAGCTTGCTCGCGCGAAGAGACTGGACGGCGCCGATCACCGCCTCCCAAAATGACGCGTGCGTAGTCATCTATAACCTGGACGAATCACTCGGAGATTTCGTAGCGCTCTCGCCGGCGATCCATTCCATTATCGCGTCATCGGCCCAAAAACGATGCGGCCGGCGGCCGATGAAGCCCAGGTGTCCGCCATGTTCGGTGGTCAGCAGTTGGATGCGGGGATTGGCCCTGACGGCGGTGGATTCAAGGATGTCGAACGGAACCAACGTATCGTCCATGGCCTGGATCAGCAGCACCGGCACGCGGATGCCCTCCAGGTAGCGGATGGCGGATTGCGTCCGGTAATAGTGGGCGGCGTCGCCGAAGCCGAACGAGGGGGCGGTGATGCGGTCATCGATATCCATTACGGAGCGCAGGCCTCGAAAGTTCCGCTCCTGGTAGCGTCCGGTGGCGCACAGGCGGGCGGTCATGCGGCGCACGAAGCGGCGCTCATAGAGGCGGTTGACGGGCTGGGCGATGCGGCGCGCGCAAGCGGCCAGGTCGAGCGGCGTGGAAACTGCGCA
Organism: Bryobacteraceae bacterium; assembly: GCA_049515735.1. Taxonomy (GTDB): domain Bacteria; phylum Acidobacteriota; class Terriglobia; order Bryobacterales; family Bryobacteraceae; genus Fen-178. The sequence goes on along the minus strand of JBEKTU010000008.1, from coordinate 96,875 downwards.
GACGCCGCGGACCAGCGGCCGCGCGGATTCGCCCATCTCGCCGGCCAGCTTGAGCACCACGTTCCCGCCCAGCGAGAATCCTACCAGAAAGGCGGGCGCGCGGCCATCGCTGCGGAGCTGGCGCAGGACGGCCAAAAGATCGCTGGTGAGGCCGGCGTGGTAGAGCGTAGGGCAGAGCCGCTCAGTGCCGCCGCAGGTGCGCATGTGAAAGCGGTGGGCGGCAAAGCCCGCACCGAGCGCCGCGGCGCTGAGGCTACGCATGTACCCGGCCTCTCCCGAGCCTTCGAGGCCATGGACCATTACGATTTCGCCGGGCCCGGGGGGCACCCCCGGGCCATAGGGGCGCTGCGATTCCACCAGCACCTGAACATCCGGCTCGGTTTGGAAAAGCCGGCGCTCGATGGGAAACCGGGCTTCACCGCCATCGCGTTTCCAAAGATGGCCGGCCACGGTTTGCCAGTGCGGATTCCGGAACAGTGGATCGAAGGAGACCATGGGGCTGCGGAAACTTGTAGTATAGGAAATGTTCGGGTATGCGTACCGCAATTCTGGTTTCCCTTTGCGCCACTTGGGCGCTCACCGCCATGGCGGCGGACCCGCCGCGGCCCTCGCCGCCGCTGGCGATTGAACGCGTGGGTGCTCCGGCACTCGACCTCAGCCAATATCGAGGGAAAGTGGTGGCCCTGGCGCTCATCTCCACCACCTGCCCGCATTGCCAGGAACTCACCAGGTTGTTGATTCCCCTTTCAGACGAATATGCGCCGCGCGGCGTACAGGTGCTGGAATGCGCGTTCAACGACGACGCGAAACAGACCATAGCGGGGTTCGTGCGGCAGTTTCAGCCGCCGTTTCCGGTGGGCTGGACCACTCACGACGCCGTGATGGGGTACCTACAGCGCTCGATCATCGACACGCGGCCGGTGTACGTGCCGCACATGGTGTTCCTGGACCGCCGCGGCATGATAGAGGCGGACTACCCGGGCGAGAGCGATTTCTTCAAGGACACGGCTACCACGGCAACCAACATTCGCGCGGAGCTGGAGAAACTGCTCAAGGCCCCGGCAAAGTAGGGGCCGGGTTACGATATACACCAGCCCGCGGGCGAGGCGTGCCTCGCCCCTACTTGACTCTGACTTCGGTGACGTAATACTTGTCGCCGCTCACTATGACGGTGGCTTGTATCTTATCGCCGACGTGGAGCTTCTGAAATTCGGCGTCCGGCTTCACGGGATACTCCATCGTCATGGCTTCCATCCAGTCGCCGATCTTGCCGGCGGCGATGGTGGCGGTCTTGGTGGCGGGGTCGAGAGCTTTGACCTCTCCTTCCATGGCGTAACGCCTGGTCTGGTTCTTGGCGCCGCAGCCCGCAAGCGCGAGCGCCAGCAGCAGCACGGTGGTTCGTCTGGTCATCACTTCACATGATCGCAAGTTATGCCACTGTATAGAAATGGACCGCGACTTTCGCCAGGGCCACCTGGAGATCGATTTCCCCACGGAGCCGTTTCACTCTGTGTGGCGGCTGCTGGTCCGTTCCGCCGTCCTCTTCTTCGCCAACCTGCGGTTCCTGGCGGCGGTCACGTTGGCGGTGTATCTCCCGGCAAAACTGGCGCTCCAGTTTGTGTTGTACGTGCTGAATATCCCCACCGACGGAATCGTGACCTACCTCGCGCTGGATTCGAGCGACATGATTCTCAGCGCTCTGGTGATTCCGGCGGCGGTTTACGGACTGGTGGCCAAGTTCCGCGGCGTCCAGACTGCTTCCGTGCGCGAGTCGCTGCGCTGGGGCCGCCGCCAATGGGGAAAAACGCTGTGGAACATGTTCAAAGTCGAAGTCACCGTGACGCTCTGGGCGTTGCTGCTATTGATCCCCGGGCTGGTGGCGATGGTGAGGCTGGTCTTCGCCGAGGCGATTGTGGCCATCGAGGCCGACCGGGAAACCGAGGTTCTGGCGCGCAGCCGCGTCCTGGCCAAGGGCCATGGCTGGCGCATCTTCCTGGTGCTGTTGCCGCTGATGACGGTGGGCCTGGTGGGGAGTTTCCTGGTGCTTGGCGCTTTCGACGACGCGGCTTATTCGCGCGTGGTCATGGCGGTAGTCGACAGCCTGCTTTCCGTGGGCGGGCAGTGGACCACGGTGGCCGTGCTGCTGATGTACCTGGGGGTGGTTCGCCCGGCCACTCCGGGCAAGCCGTTGCCGTAATGGGGCTTTACGTTTCCAGGAGTTTCGTTGTATAGTGCAGGGAAGCCGGACCGCTTAAGGCCCGGTTCGGAGGAAAGATAATCATGATACGTTTTGTAACGGGGTTGTGTACCCCTCCGGCCATTGCCCGAGGGTCCATTTTCAGAGTATTAGCACCTTTTGCCCTGGCGCTGCTGATCGCGGCGGGCGCGCAAGCGGCAAGCGTGAGCGGCACGTTAACCTTGACGGGGACCACCACCATCTCCGGCTCTGGCTACGCGATTACCGGCCAAATCACAATGACGAACGTGGGAAGCGGAACGTTTGCCAGCAGCACGATTCCTCTCTCAGCGCTTACCAGCTCAACGGTTTCAGCGAATTTCACGATCACGCTAAGCGGCGGCACACTGGTCGGAACCTACACGGAGCCGGTCTCCATTTTGGAAGGCGCTTCCGGCACCGCATCGGCGACCGTCACTGGTGGCACCGGCAGCTACGCCGGGTATATGGGAAGTTTCCCAAGCCTATCGGTTACCAGTTCGGGTAGCGGCTTAAGCTACACCTTTACCTCTACCGGCAGCGGCACCTTAAACACAAGCGGCGGCACGACCACTGCGCCGCCGGTCATTACCGCGGTGCAGGATTCGGCCAGCAACACGCCCAACATTGCGGAGGGCGCCTTCTTCGTTGTCTATGGCACGAACCTCGCTCCTTCAACATCCGGGCTCACTAACTTTCCGCGTCCCACAAGCGTGGGCGGCATCAAAGTCACTGTCACACCCACTGCGGGCGGAGCTGGCACCGACGTGTATCTGATCTACATTGCCCATGGAGCCTCCTACGACCAGATTAACTGCGTTCTGCCTTCCACTGTCCCGGTCGGCACGTACAACGTGACTGTCACCAACGGTACGGTCAGCACCCCGTTTGTGACCCAGGTGCTGGCCAGCAAACCCGGCCTGTTTACGCAGGATCAGAGCGGCACCGGTCTGGCCGTGGTGTTTAACTACATTTCGCAGTCGGAGGACGATGTGAATCGCCTGACCACCGGCAATTACGACGGATCCCTGAGTTCTCCCGCCAAGCCGGGACAAGTCTTGACCGCCTGGGGAACCGGGCTCGCCCCCTATGCGGCGGGGGATAATACGGCTGGGATCGTCCACGACTTCAGCACCTCCTATACCATCACCGCCATCGTGGGTGGCGTCTCCATCCCGGTGACCTTCGCGGGCCTCTCCGGGTATGCGGCGGACGATCAGATCAATTTCACTCTGCCGAACAACGTTCCGACCGGCTGCGCCGTGTCGTTGCAGATTTCCGTAAACGGCGTTCTGAGCGCGCCAGTGTCTATCTCCATCGCTCCGAGTGCCAGCGCCAATGCCTGCGTCCAGCCCGGTTATACCACGGCGCAGTTGACTCTCCTCGATGAGGGCGGCACCATCAACACCGGCAGTTTTGCGCTCTCGCAGATTACGGAATCCGTGCCTTCGTTAGGCAGCTTCACATCTGCCGACATCGACGGCTCCTTCTCCCAGCTCACCGGCTTCCAATTGGCCGCGGCGGGCACGGGAACGGTTACTGAGATCACTTCCGGAAGCTGCGTGGTGTTTCATGCCACGTCCACCGGCTCGGCCGTCGTAACAGGCCATTTGACCGAGTTCGACGCCGGCACGGTGACCCTCACCGGACCCGCCGTGAACAATCAGAAGCTCCTGGAACTCAGCGACATCTACAGCTACTCGATCGGCACCCCGGGCACCAGCAGCAGCTCGCTCCAGCCGGGAACGTACACCGTGACTGGCTCGGGCGGCAACGACGTGGGGCCGTTCAATACTTCAATCACCATCGGCTCGCCGCTCACCCTCAGCAGCCCCCTGCCCACCACGGTCACGGAAAGTGCGGGGTTGACGCTCAACTGGACGGGTGGCAATTCGTCGGATGTAGTGGAGATCATCGGCGGTTCCGGTACCATCCTGGGCACGGGGACCAGCCAGATCACCAACTCGACCGAATTCATCTGCAGTACCACAGCCGGCCAGGGGACGCTTACCGTGTCCCCTTCGATTCTGACTCAGTTGCCGACTATCACGGCCGCTCAGGTTGCCGCCTTTACCGCTGCGGGTTTCCTGGAAGTGACTTCCGGCCCCACGCCCGTCAACTTCAACGCTACCTTGACGAAAGGCGGCACCATCCCCAGTACTTTCTCGAGCTTCGTCAGCACCCTCGGCGCGGCCTTGTACCAATAACGGCGCGCTTTTCCCGAGCTGGGAGAGTGATTACTCTTCCAGCTCGGAAAGTTCGCCCAATTGCCTGAGGTCCGCCAGCGTGCGGGCGGCTTCCTCTTCGTCCAGTTGGCTGATGGCAAACCCTACGTGCACCACCACATATTCGCCGGGCCGGGCCTCCGGAAGATAAGCCATGCAAACTTCGCGCGCGATGCCGCCGAAATCCACGCGGGCCATGGGGACGCCACGCTCGTCATGCAGCTCGGTAATCCTGCCGGGAACCGCCAGGCACATAGGGACGACTTCATTGTAACAGGTTGACAGGTCCCGCCCCACTTGTTTAACGTGGTAAATCCCATGGCCCCTCCCGGACACATAGGGCAGGACACACGCTCGCTGGCTGAGGTGCACGCCAGCGTGGGAACCTCCCAGGTGTCTTTCTGGCGGCGTATGTTCGCGTTTTCCGGCCCGGCCTACCTGATCAGCGTGGGCTACATGGATCCGGGCAATTGGGCCACCGATCTCGAAGGCGGCGCCCGTTTTGGCTACCAACTGCTGTGGGTGCTGGTGATGTCCAACGCCATGGCCATCCTGCTCCAGACCCTGAGCGCGCGCCTGGGGATTGTGGGCGGCCGCGACCTGGCGCAGGCGTGCCGCGAAACCTATCCGCGGCCGATGAACATGGCACTGTGGGTGTTGTGCGAAATCGCTGTGGCGGCCTGCGACCTGGCGGAAGTTCTCGGCGCGGCCATCGCCCTCAACCTGCTGTTCCACATTCCGCTGCTCGCGGGCGTGCTAATCACCGCCGCCGATACCCTGCTGGTGCTCTTTTTTCAGAGCTTCGGCATCCGCACCATCGAAGCGTTCGTGCTTTCCCTGATCGCGGTCATGGCGGGTTGCTTCTGCATTGAAATCCTGTGGGCCAAGCCGTCGGTCGCCGAGATGTTCACCGGCCTCGTACCGCGGCTCAATCGCGACAGCCTGTACGTGGCCATCGGGATTCTGGGGGCCACCGTCATGCCGCACAATCTTTACCTGCACTCCGCCCTGGTGCAAACGCGGCATATCGCCCACTCGGAGGCGGCCAAACGTTCCGCGTGCCGCTACAACCTGATCGATTCCGCAGTGGCGCTGAACGGCGCGATGTTCGTGAATTGCGCCATCCTGGTGCTGGCCGCGGCCGTGTTCTTCAAGCGCGGCATCGTGGTGACCCAGATTCAGCAGGCCCACCTGCTGCTGGTGCCGTTGCTGGGGACCAGCCTCGCGGGGGTCATCTTCGCGGTGGCTCTGCTCTGCTCAGGGCAGTCATCGACGCTGACTGGAACCATGGCGGGTCAAGTAGTTATGGAGGGTTTCCTCAACTTTCGCATGAGGCCCTGGTTGCGGCGCCTGATGACCCGCGCGCTGGCCGTGGTGCCGGCGGCGTTCACCATCTACTTCGCCGGCGATCAGTCCACTTTCGGCCTGCTCATTCTGAGCCAGGTGATCCTGAGCATGCAGTTGCCGTTCGCCGTTATTCCGCTGATCCATTTCACCAACGACCGCGCGCGCATGGGTTCATTCGCTAACTCCGTGTGGGTCCGCGTGCTGGCCTGGTCCACTGCCGCGGTGATTGTCGGTTTGAACCTGCGCCTCGCCGGGCTGGCCATTGCGGACTGGCTGGCTGAGGCGGGCGCGTGGCGGACGGTGGTCTGGCTGGCGACCATTCCCACAGCGGCGGTTCTCCTGCTACTTTTGTTGTGGGTCACCATGGAGCCTTTGATCAGCCGCTGGACGCGCAAGTTCGGCAGAGCGCCGGTGGTTCTGCCGGAGACCGCCGGCGCCGAAGCCGCTGCCGCGCCAACTTACCACCGCATCCTGGTGCCTTTGGACCACACCCACCTGGACCGGCTGGCGGTGAGCCATGCCGCGGCCCTGGCCAAGCTCCACGGCGCCAAGCTGTTTTTGCTCCACGTGGAAGAAGGCGTCACCAGCCAGGTTTATGGGCCGGACTCCTCCACGGCGGAAGTGGAGGCGGGCGAGCAGTACCTCGAGCGCATCGCCCAATCCCTCCGCGGTCAAGGGGTTACAGTTGAAACGGCGATTACGCACTCCTCCTCGCCCAAGAAAGAGATTGTGCGCTACGCGCACGAAATCCGGCCCGACCTGGTCATCATGGGAGCGCACGGCCACGGCGGTCTGAAAGACCTGATCTTCGGAAACACCATCACCCCGGTGCGCCACAACCTGGAGGTGCCCATGCTGATCGTCAGACCGGGCAAAGGTTGAGACACCGTGCCCCAACAGCGTGTCGGAGGAACACACCGGGAGGCCATTGACCATCAGTAAGCCATTTGGAATCAATGGGTTTAGTTGGCATGAGGAGTGCACTTCCCTACACCGTGAAGCGCTACGTCTGGCTTGTGTTGCTGCTTACCGTCGGGATTCAGCCGCTCCGCTGCGCCACCTTGGAGCAATTGACCATGGGCGACCTGATCGGCAAGTCGACAGCCATTCTACGGGGCACGGTGGTGGACTCCTGGGCGGCGCTCACCAGTTCGATCATCTATACGCACTATAAAGTCCAGGTAAGCGAGAGCTTTAAAGGACCCCAGCAGAGTTCCGTTGAAATAGTGATTGCGGGCGGAGTGGTGAACAACCGCAGCCAGAATTTTTCGGGGTCGCCCACGTTGAACAAAGGCGACGAGTTTGTGTTCTTTCTGTGGACCAGCCGTGCGGGGCTGACTCAGATCATGGGGCTGACGCAGGGCCTTTTCGCCGTCACGCCGGGCGGTTCCGCCGATCCCGTGGTGACACGCGCCGCCACCCACGAATTGATGCTCGATCCCAAGACCGCACAACCGGTGAAAGACGCGGCGCTATCGATGCACCTGAGCGACTTGCGATCGCTGATTGCGAACATGCTCCAAGCCAGCCAGGGGGTGAGCCAGTAATGCCGGCAACGGGGCGCATCGGGCGGGTGGCGGCGGTCGCCGCGGCGGTAGCGCTGATGGGCACGCCCGCGGAAGCGTATTACCACTACGTTCACTACCTCCTAAACGCCCCCTACACCCCGGTTCAGGAAAAGTTCAACCTCGCCGCTCTGCCCAACAACACCGTGACGTTCTTTGTGACCGACTCGGGCCCGGCGGTGTTAGCCCCGAATGACAACCTCGGCTCGATTCTGGGCCAGGTCCAGACTGCGCTCGCCGCCTGGAATTCGGTGGCCAGCTCGAATCTGCGAGTGGCGTTCGGCGGCACGGAAACTCCGGGCCAGAACTCCAACACGCCGGGCGGCAACGTGGTCTTCATCGATCTGCCTCCGGGCTTGTTGGGGCAGGGCGCACCCACGGTGGTAGTGGGAACCACCACCATCGTCCAGGGGACGGTCATGTTGTCGAACAACACCAATGCGGGGCCGGGACCGAGCTACCTGGAGGAGTTCTACACCACGGCCGTTCACGAAATCGGACACGCGCTGGGGTTGCAGCACACGTGGACCTCGAGCGCCATGTCGCAGGACGTCATTCGGAATACCACGCGGGCACGGCCTCTCGACGCCGATGACATCGCGGCGCTCTCGGTGCTGTACGGCACGGCCGGCTGGACCGCGAATTTCGGTTCCATCTCCGGCCGGGTGACCTTGAACGGCCAGGGCGTGACTCTGGCCTCGGTGGTCGCCATCAGCCCGGACGGGCCGGCTATCAGCGCGCTGACCAACCCGGATGGCTCATACCAGATCAACGGCCTGCCTCCCAATAATTACCTGCTGTATGTTCACCCGCTCCCTCCGGACGCCGTTCCCGCCGACGGCTCGGGCCTCCGGCTTCCGGTGGATATCAATGGCCAGCCGATCCAGGCCAGCAGCCCGTTTGGGACGATGTTCTACCCGGGCACGGTACAACCTGAGCAGGCCACTTCGATCCCAGTGGTTGCCGGCACGGTGGTCACGGGCGAGAATTTCTCGGTGCAGCCGCGCGCGGCGGTGCCGATGTATGACGTCATCACCTACAGTTATCTCGACCCGGTCAGCCGCACTTCCGTTTACAACCCCGGCGCGAATGCGGTGGGCGTCACACCGGCTTACATAGACAGCATGCAGGGGGCCTTCTTCGTAGTGGCGGAGACAAAGTACGGGAACGCGCCGGTGCCGCAATCGGTCACCATCCTGGGCGGCTTTGCGGCCGCCACCGGCCAATATATAATGCCATACATCCCCACGGGCAGCTCACAGCAGGTGCTGGCTCTGTACTTCGGCATGCCGCTGTTCGCGGGAACCGGTCCGCGGCACATGGTCTTCACTTTCGGCAATGACATGTACGTGCTGCCGGACGCCATCACCCTGGTGCAGAAGGGCGCGCCAGTGGTCAGTTCGGTGACGCCGAACGCGGATGGCAGCGTCACCCTGACGGGCAGCGGTTTCGGCCTCGACAGCCGCATTTTCTTCGACGGCATACAAGCCACCACACTGACGCCATTCAGCGGCACCGACGCGCAGGGTTCCATCGGGGTGGCGCCGCCGGCGGGCTCCAGCGGCCAGGTATCCAACATCGCCGTGTTTAATAGCGACGGGCAGAACTCGACGTTTCTTCAATCGCAGAACCCGCCGACCTACGCCTACCCCATAACCGGAACGCCGCAGGTCACCTTGAACCAGACCGCGCTCCCGGCGGGCGTTTCCTCGATGGTGGATATCACCGCGCAGAACACCAACTTCGTCAATGGCCAGGTGACCGTCGGATTCGGAACCGACGATATAACCGTGAACGGCCTCTGGGTGTTGAGCCCGACTCACTTGCAGGCCAATGTGGTGGTGGCACCCAACGCGGTTCTGGGCGCCTCCGAGTTCAGCGTCGTCTCGGGATTCCAGGTGGCTACGCAGCCGTTCGCGTTTCAGACGCAGGCGGCGAATCCGGGCCTGCCTTCCATTGGGCTGCCCATCGTGAACGCGGTGCCCACTCAGCAAACGGTCTACCCCGGCGGCTTCGCAGCCATCTACGGGTCGAACCTGGCGCTCTCGCCAGCCGCGGCTCAGGTGACGTTGAACAACGTGCCGGTGCAGATCCTGTACGCCTCCGCGGCTCAGATCAATTTCCTGGTCCCCGCCGGTTTGCCGGCCGGCCCAGCCACGCTGAACCTGAACAACGGCTCGGCCAGCGCCTTTCCCGTGATCGTGCAGATCAGCAATCCGCCGCCCATCATCACGGGCGTGTCGAACGCGTCGGGCGCGATTCTCGGCGCCGGCAACTCCGCCGGCATGGGCGACATTCTGAACGTGCAGGTAGTGGGCCTTGACCCGACCGTGCCCGGCAACCCCAGCCGCTTGCAGGTAACCGTCTCCGGCATCTCCATGCCGGTACTCGGAATCACGCCGGCGTCAAACAGCCAGTTCCAGATTCAAGCCATCCTCACCCAGTCGTTCGCGGGCGCCCAAGTGCCGCTGGCGGTCTGGGTGGACGGGTCCAGCAGCGTGCCGTTCACCATCACCGTGCGATAGCCACTGGCCCACGCCGGGCGTGAATTTGTGCTAACGTGTGGGACCGGGAGATCTCAATGAAAATGAAAGTGATTCTGACTGCACTGCTCTTCGCCGGATTCGCCGCACCCGCGGGAGGTCCGGAAGGGTTTGGCCTGTGGAAGGCCGCGGACTTGAAAGCGCCTGGCGTCATGGCCGCATTCAAGTCCCTCGGCCAGCCGGCGAGCGTCGGCAACTATAGCTTCTCGATGTCGCACCGCGATGCCTCGGGTGGAGTGGAATGCCATCTGACTCAGGCCGATATTTTCGTGGTACAGAGCGGCGAGGCCTCGCTCACGGTTGGCGGCACGCTGGTGGACGGAAAGAACCGCTCGGCGACTGAGATGACCGCGACCGCCATCAGCGGCGGAACGGAAACTAAAATCAGCGCGGGCGACATTGTCACCATCCCCGCGAAAATGCCCCATCAGATGAAGATCGATCCAGGCAAAGAGATCACCTACTTCGTGGTGAAGGTCACGCAGTAGCGGCCGCCGGCGCTACTCTTTCCAGAACAGCTCCGCATCCGAGCGGCGCACGTAGTTGGCATCGAGCGCCGCGGGGTCCGAAGCCTGGCCGCGCAGGAAGCGCGCCAGCGCGATGCGCGCAATCGCGGCGGCCAGCGCCGGCGGCGCGGTCGCGATGGGGGCACGCTCGAAGCGCGTTCCGGCCAGCGCGGCGCGGAACGGCGTGAAATCGGTCGAGACAAACTCCACGCCGCCCTCCGGGAGCGTCGCCAGCCACGCCGGAAACCTGATCACCACTTCCGGCGCTACCAGCCGGCCGGCATGGTCATAGACGGCGCCGTAGATTTCGTCGCGGCGAGCATCCAGCACGACGGCGCGCAATGGAGCGCTGCCGAAGGTGGCCAGCGCCTGGAGATTGGAAACCGCCACGGCCGGTTTGCCCAGCGCTTCCGCCAGGCCCTTGACGCACGCCAGCCCCACGCGAACGCCGGTGAACGACCCCGGCCCCGAGGCCGCGGCAAAGCAATCCACCATGGCGGGCTTCACGCCATGCCGGTCGAACAATTGGGCCAGGTGCTGGTAGATCACGTGCGCGAAGCCACTGGGCGCGTGCAGCAATGTTTCCTCAATCAGCTCCTCTCCGCGCACGAGCGCCAAACTGCCGGATTCGCGGGTCGTGTCGATAGCCAGAATCAGTGGATTCACCGGTTGAGCCCGAGGGCCGCGTCCATGGTGTAGACCTTTCCGTTGGCGTTCATCCCGTAAAGCCGCAGGTGCATGATCGCGGGAAAGTTTTTCGCCAGGCCCGCCAGCGGCCACAGCGTGCCTTTCTGCCCGGTGCCGATCACGCGAAAGCCTTGGCCATCGGCCGCCACCTCGCCGGTCCACAGCCACAACATGGACCGCGTGGCGCGCGTCTCACGCGTGATCTTGGCGGCGTACGGGGTGGGCAGGACCACTGCAATGTCGCCGGAAGGCTGCTCGATGGCAAACGGCACCTTGGGGGTGTTGGACTCGATTTCCTGAAGCACGATGTCGCGCGACTCGAACCTGTACGACTTGTTCATGCCCGCTAAATGGCCTTCGCGCACCACGTGCAACACCCAATCGTGCGACTTGTCGGGCGGTTCCCCGGTGAAGTGGTCGCCGCTGAACCTCTTCTTCGACTTCACGACCTCGCCATCGATGGGGTTTACCCAGTAGACGTCGTAGCCGTGTTTCTCGACGGTCAGTTCGACGGGGCCAGGCTGGGCCACGTAGACCACGTACTCGCTGTCCTCGAGTGCCACGGCCCGGCCGCCATCCACGTCGAAGTAAGGCTCCAGCTCCCAATAACGCGTATCGGAGAAGAAATCGAACCACACGGTCATCTGTTTGGCGCCGGGGCCGCTGCCCGTATAAGTGAGGTACTGGCCGTCCATGGTGGCGTTCCACAAGCGGCGGCGGAAGGCCGCGGTGTCGCTGTCTTCGCTCCCAAAATCCAGGTTCACAAAGGGAACGGCATAGAGCTGATGCTCGATGGCGTCCACGTTGTCGTCGGGGGTGCCGTGGGCGACGAAATCCATCCAGCCGTCATCCAGCAGCGGGGCCGAGGTCACGCTCGCGCCCGTGGTGCGCGGGTGCTGGTAGGGGTCCAGTTCCTTCAGCAACCCGCCGATCTCCTTGAGCAGAGCGCGCCCGTCGGGGTAATCTTCAAACCGGTCCACGCCCTGCCAGGTGATGTTCATGGCCGCGTAGCGCCCTACCAGGTAGCGGATGAAACGGCGGCGCTGTTCCCAGGTGGGGAAGACCTTGGTGAGGAAGCCCGGCCCGCCGGCCAGGACCAGATCCGCCACGATGCCCTTTTCATTCAGGTAGCGGACTCGTTGGTCCAGCCGTTGGAATTGCGCCAGGTCCGGCAAGTCCGGCGACTGGAATGCGGCATCCCGGCCTTCTTCCATCACCACGCCGCGCAGGTGATTGAACTTCTGCGCGGCGCGTGCGTCCGCCACGGTGCGAAACGCGGCGTCGTCCAGAAACGCGAAGCGCATCTCGGTAGCGCCCATCCACAGGTGCGGCCGGTCGATCCCCGCCGAATCCCGTTCCGTGTATTCCCAATGATGCGTGTTGGCCGCGCGGATGAATCCCGGCGCTTCGGAAGCGGCGGCGGTGAATGTGCCGGTCTGGTCGTTCCATTGGGCGATATTGCTGGTAACGTGGTAGTCCCAATCGCCGGCTTCGGTGGGAGAGAAGCGGACCACCATGCGCCGGCCGCCATCCCAGTATCCGGGGAGCGTGAAGGTGTGATGCCGCGGGGAGCGGAACTCCACCCTCAGATCGACGTCCACATGAGGATGAGGATGCGCGGCGGCGTCCTTGTCACCGAGTTCGAAGAGCAGCTCGCAGGCGGAGTAGGCGGGGGTATTGTTGCACGGGCTCCGGCCGGCCGCCGGAGCCTGCGCCCGGAGCGCGAAGGGAACGAGCGCCAGAAGTGCCGTGGCCAATCTCAAGCCCATAGGACCAGTTTAGACCGTCGCCAATGGCAATTCCGGCTAGAATGGAAATTCCCTGTGAAAAAGGAGAGTGGTCTCATGAATCCGAACGAAACAATCAAGGGCGCAATCTCCCGGCGCACCGCTGTTGCCGCCGGCCTGGCGCCTTTCGTGGTGGCGCGCCATGTGTTGGGAGGCGTCGGCTACCAGGCTCCCAGCGACAAACTCAGGATCGCCTGTGTGGGCGTCGGCGGCGTGGGCCAGGACTATGTGACCGGCTGCCGGAGCGAAGAGATCGTCGCGCTTTGCGACCTGGACCACGAGTTCTCCGCGCCGGTGTTTAAGCTCTATCCCAAAGCCAGGCTGTACAAAGACTTCCGGCAGATGTTCGACAAGGAGCAGAAGAACTTCGACGCGCTGATCGTAGCCACGCCGGACCACTGGCACTCGCACCTGGTGCTGGCGGGCCTGGCCATGAACAAGCACATTTACTGCGCCAAACCGATGACGCGCACCATCGCCGAGGCAAGAAGGGTAAAGGCAGCGGCGCTGGCCTCCAAGGTCACCACCAAGGCGAGCCTTCAGGATTCGCGCACCTCCTATGCCCGGGCCACCACGGAGTTGCTGCTGAGCGGGGCCATCGGGCCGATCCATGAAGCGCATTTCTGGACCGGCACTCACAGCCCCAGCGGGCTGGCCAGACCAAAGGAGGTCCAGACGCCGCCGGCGGGGATGAACTGGGACCAGTGGTGCGGGCCGTCTCCGGCGCGGCCCTACCATAAGATCTACCATTACGGCAACTGGCGCCCGTGGTGGGATTTCGGCACCGGCAACCTGGGCGATGTGGCTTGCCACGCGCTGCACGTGTTCCATGACGAGCTCGAGATGGGCGCGCCGGACTGGATTGCGGCCGACGCTTGCCAATCCTTCTCACTGGACGGCGTGGTCGAGAACAGCGAGTGCAACAGCATCTCTAACTACGTGCAGTGGCACTTTCCGGCGCGCGGCAAACACCCGGAGACGATGGCGTACTTCTACGATGGCGGCTTGCAGCCGCCGCGGCCGGTGAGCATGCGCCGCGAGGTGGGGATGCCGGGCAGGGGCATGATGTTCGTGGGCGAAAAGGGCGTACAGGTTTCCGCGTTCTACGGCGGGAGTTCTTCGCTGCCGGACCACAACGGACCCCGGCCGGGCCAGAAATTTCAAGGGCTTCCCGGCGGCTGGCTTTTGCCGGAGAGCCGTTTCAAGGACTTCAAGCAGCCCGAGCCATACCTGGCGCGGTGCGAGAGAGCAGACCACTACGCCGAGTGGATACGGGCGTGCAAAGCCGGCAAGAAGTCGATTATGCCCATCGAGCTCGCCTGCGATTACACGGAATTCGCCCTGCTCGGGACGGCGACGCTGCGCCGCTACAGCACGCCCGGGGAGCGCGGCACAACCGGTTGGGGGCATAATGGCCGATCGGACTCCGCGGACGTATGGAGCACCACTGGAGGGGCGCACCCCGGCGTTTATGAACCCGGCGGCGCGGACGCACCCCGCTATTGGCGAAGTTCCAAGGCCCTCTTCTGGGACGCGAAGGCCATGAAATTCACAAACGACGAGGTGGCCAACCGCTACGTGGACATGCCCTATCGCAAGGAGTGGGACTATAGGGTTTAGGTTGCTCCCACCCGCAACTCCGGCTTATATCGTCGTGGTGACAGCGGCGCTGCCTGATTTGAGGCCGGGCGAAGTCGCGGTCAGTTGAATCCGGCCCGCTTTGGCCGTCGATTGCACGATCGCCAGGCACAACCCGTGGAACGCTTTCCTGCGGCTGGCCTTGTAATTCTCGTGACTCAGCGGGTTTCCGCTGTCCAGCCCGACGAGCTTGCCTTCGCCTTGAATCTCGAAAGCGATCTCATGGTCCGCACCCGGCACTACCCTGCCCTGCGCGTCGAGTATCTGAACCGTGAAATGAGCGACGTCCCGGCGGTCCGCCGCTATGACTTCCCGATCCGCGGAGACTTCAATCGAAGCCGCTTCTCCCGTAGTCGTGACCTCGACCTCGGCGACCACCTTCCCGCCCTTGGCGCCCACGGCTTTCAGCGTGCCCGGCTGATAAGGCACCGGCCATGTCAGGTGCAGATCCGCGGTGGTGCGTACGGCGTCGTTGCGCCCCCCTTCCCCGCGCCGTTCGGGCCAGGTCGACACGCGCGGGAACCAATAGCCCTGCACCCCGTAAGACTTGCCATTCAGGAACAACTCTACGGTGTCGCAGTTGGTGTAGCAGATGACCGGTATGATTTCGCCTTCCTTGCCCTTCCAGTTCCAGTGCGGGAAGATGTGGAGCACGGTCTTATCGGTCCACTGGCTCTGGTAAAAATAGTAAGCGTCCTTTATGAAGCCGGCGGTATCCAGCGATCCAACGGGGGGGCAGGTCCTGGGCCACTGGGTCTCGGCCAGGTAGTCGATACCGCTACCCGAGTGGTCGCCGATCACGTAGTCGTTCAGCCTTATCCACTTCCACAGCGATTCGACATCAGTGCCTCGATTGGCGTCAATCCCCCAGGCCTGGACGCCGGGCTTTGGCGGGAACAGCCCGAAATACTCGCCCCTGGTGCCGGCCAGGCCAATGTTCTCCGTGCCGACGATCTTCCGCTTTGGGAACGCGTGCCGGTCGTCCGTGGCGTATGTTTCCGCCCGCTTATTCCGGCGGTCGAAATAGTTGTACCCAGCAATGTCCAGGACCTCGAGGAACTCCGGCGGCGTACCGACTTCACGTCCGGTCAGATTGGCGGCAATCCGGTCGCAACCCATGGTGACAGGCCGCGTAGGATCCTCTTTGTGAAAGATCCCGACCAGCCTCTTGACCATCTCGACTCCGTCAATAGAGGCTTGCTCGCCGATCTCGTTACCCGCGCTCCACATCACGACAGAAGGGTGATTCCGGTCGCGGCGGACGAAGGCCGTTACGTCCCGCTCCGACCATTCGTCGAAATACTGGCCGTATCCGAATCGCATTTTGGATTGCTTCCACTCGTCGAACATCTCATTCATCACCATAAAGCCCAATTCGTCGCACACGTCCATGATGTCCGGCGCCCAAGGATTATGACCGGTTCGAACCGAGTTGCATCCCATTTCCTTCAAGATCTCCAGGCGCCGTCGCCAAACCCGCTTCGGCACCGCGTTCCCCATACAGCCGCCGTCCTCATGTCCATAGAAGCCATTCAGCTTCACGTGCCTGCCGTTCAGCAGGAACCCCCGGTCCACGTCGAACTCAATCTTTCGAATCCCAAAAGTCGTATCGTACGAGTCGCCGCCACGGGCCTCTGTCATCACTGAGGTGCGCAGCGAATACAGATAGGGATTCTCGAGCGACCAGAGGTTGGGCTGATCTACGCGTATCTGCTGGGTAAACTCGTATTCTCCGTTGGCTGCGATGGTCTTGGCCTCACTCGGCTGCGCGCCCTCGGCCACGTTCCCATCCCGGTCCATGATGGTGCTGGTCACCCTGCACTCAACGGGGCTCACGCCTTCATTCTGGACCCTGGTCTGGACTTGGACGGTGGCAACATCCATCTCCACCTTGGGCGTGGTGATGAACGTGCCGCAGTAGGCGACGTGCACCGGGCTCGTAACCACCAGCCAGGTGTGCCGGTAAATTCCGGACCCCGTATACCAGCGGCAGTTAGGTTGGTGGGAGTTATCCGCCTTGACGGCAATCACGTTGTCGCCGCCGTATTTCAGGTGCGGAGTCATATCGTAAGAGAAACCGATGAATCCGTTCGGCCGTTGGCCGAGGTGCTGACCGTTGATCCACACCTCGCTGAGCTGATAGACGCCCTCGAACTCGATGAATACCTTGCTGCCACTGTAAGATTCGGGAATGTTGAAGTGTTTCCGGTACCAGCCGATACCCATGGGCAAATGCTGCGCGCCTCCCACCGGCCTACTCGGCTCCTCACTGTAGGGCCCCTCGATGCTCCAGTCGTGCGGCAGGTCTACGTCTCGCCAACTCGCGTCCGCGAAATTCGGCTGCTGCGCGCCTTGCGCATCCCCCTTGAAGAACTTCCAGCCGAAGTCGAAGGAGTTCTTGCGGCCTCCGACCCCCATGCCGCCGCGCGCCGGCCGCGGTGGCGCGGGCGCTTGCACGGGCGCCTGCGCGTTCGCCTGGCCATTGGCCCCCAACGCCGACACGATGCCGGCTGCCCCAACCGCCTGCCCCAGCAAAGTGCGCCGGCTCAGGGAAACCGTCAGTTCATTCTCATTCTTCATAATCGTCTCGTTGCTCACCGGTAACGGTACAGGGTGAAGCGCTGGATGCCCATATTCCGCTGGAGTTCGAACAGATCCGCCCCTTGCCCGGTGTCATCCCCCGCGAGCCGTATGTCGGGAACCCAGCGGCCGTTCACAAAAGTGCCCGCTTCCACGGTGCCCAGTCCGGCGAACGGCGGCCCTGGCGTGTTGGGAGAAAACGCGACCTTTACGCCGCTGCCCGCCGCGAAATACTCGTCCGGCCCCGTGGCAATGAAAATGGCCGCCGCGATGGGCGGGGCTCCCGGCGGTGGTTCCCCAGGCATGAGCAGGGGCATGGTGTAACGGATCGGCCAGAACGTGACTTCCAGCGTGTAATCCCCGAGCTTGATCTTCTGCGGCGGGTCTTTCGCGTTCATCAGGACGGCGGACATGGTGCCGTTGCCTTGGTGCTCAGAGATCAAGGGCGCCATTCGCGAGAGGAGATCATAAGCGCCGGTCAGGTCGGGAGTGTTACCCAGACGGTCCGGCCGGTCAATGCCGAATGGCGAAAAGCCAATGGCATCGTGGCGTCCGAAGGCGTAGAGCGCTCTGGCTGCGCTGGTCGGCCCACCCCCTGTCTCGGGTATGAACAGCGGGTTGCCGGATTGGGTGTACTTGGCGCAAAACGCCACGAAGTCCCCCTCGCCATAAATGTCGGGCGAGAGGATATCGATTTGCGGCCCCCCGGCTTTCCAGATGTCCATTACGAGGTCCCACGGGCGGCCACCGCTCGATGGGGGCTGCGATCCCCTCCCCACTCCGTATAGCGCCGCGTTGCAGAACATCGGTATCGGGTATTCGGCTTTGCCCGCCCCGGCCACCCGGCCGATGTAGCGCGAAAAGTACCAGGCCATGAAGAATCCATCCGTCACGGCGCTCTTTCCGAACACCTCTTCCCAAGTCCCCGATGTCTTGAAGCCGGCCGCCTCCCATACCTGGCGAACCGCCGGGACCAGCGCATCCTTGTGCTTTTGAAGGTAATCCATCAGCTCGGACGGCACCGGCCCCGCGAAAGCCTGATTGGCCGCGGGCGAGCGATCGCGGGAATCCCCATGCATTCCCACTTCGTTCTCCACCTGGATCATGATGACCGTATGTTGCTGGCCATCCACGGCCTTGACGTGCCGCATCAGGGCCGCAAAAGCGCGGGCATCGGCGTCCCGGTTGGCATCGCTGAACGGGCTGAGCAGTTCGATGCTCTTACCCCCGGCGACCTGGGCGCGCGGGAACCGCTCGAAATCCTTCTTCAGCCAGTCGGGCGGGTAGCTGGACAGACTGTTCTTCCAGCTCCCGAACCACAAGAGCACGAGATGCAGGTTGTGACTGCGTGCATCCCGGATTATGCCGTCCAGCACGCTGAAGTCGAATTTGCCTTCCTGCGGTTCGATCTGGGCCCAGGAAACGCCCGCCAGGACGGTGTTGAATTTGGACGCGGCGAGCTTAGGCCATATCGGCTTCATATGCTCGACGCCGGTGGCGCTGTTGTTGAGCAGTTCTCCCGCCAGCGCCAGGAACGGCTTGCCGTCGACGATCAGTTGGGTGGCCGTACCCTGCTTCCGCAAGTGAGGGATGCCCGAAGCAGGGGTGCCCTGATTCGCGCCGAAAGCGACAGAGCACACAAGGATGCAGCAAGACTGAATGTGAAGTCTCATGATGATCTCACTCGTAGCGGTATAGCTTGACGCGCAAGATACCGTGCTCGCTGTGAGTGTCGCGACGCTTGTAGGCGCCAGGCAGCAGCAAGGCGGACGCGCACCACGTGCAGTTGTTGTCGAGAGCAGTTATGCGGTGATCCAGGTGGCGCCCGGCAACCCATCGGCCATCCACAAAGCTGCCCTCTTCGACCGTGCCCACTCCCACCAGCGCGGGCCCGGGCGTGTTGGGCGTGAACGTAACGGCCATCTCGTACTCGTTGCTGGCGATGACATACAACTCGTCGGGCGCAGTCAAGACGAAGAGCGCTCCCGCCAGCGGCGGGCCGGGCGGGGGCGGCGTGGTTCCGCCGGGGCGCGTGTGGTTAGGGTTGACCGTAACAGTCATGGTGTAGTCGCCCAAGCGGGCCTTCTCGGTCTGGCCACTTTCCCCCAGCAGCACGCCCGTCGTTTCGCCTTGCTTGCCCTGGTGCTCCATGATAACGGGCATGAGTTGCTCGATGGTCTTATAGACCCTGCCCAGCTCATTGTCATGATCGTGCCGCAGCAGATTGTACTCGACGCCGTACACGGAGAAGCCGGTGGCGTCGTGTCCCACGGCCCACAGCACCTCGGCAGCCCCGGCCGGCCCACCGGACGCCTCGCCTACGTACATGGGGTTCCAGGATTGGTGGTAGTTCATGCAGGTTTCCTGAAAATCCCTCTCGTTGTAAACGTCGGGCGCGACGAAATCGATTTGCGGCGCCCCGGCATGCCAGACGTCCAACAGGTCGAACATAGGGTCACCGCTGTGCGTATAGCCGATGGTTTCGGCCTCGATTCCCTTGGCGGCTACAGCCGCGATGGAGGACCTTCTGGTCACCCACCCATTGGTGTACATGGGTATCGGGTATTCGGCTTTGCCCGCCTCGGTGACACGGTTGACGTACTGCGCATAGTTCCAGACCATGAAGATCTCGTCGGTGGCCGCTCCCTTGCCGAAGACCTCTTCCCAGGTCCCGGATGTTTTGAAGCCGCCCTTCTCCCACACCTGGCGAAATTCCGGAAGGAGGGTATCCTCGTGCTTCTGAAGGTAGTCCATCAGCGCCTTCGGCACCGGCCCCGCAAAGGCTTTCTCCGCCCCCGGCGAGCGGTCGCGGGAGTCGCCCGACATTCCCACCTCGTTCTCCACGTGCATCAATATGACGGTGTGTTGCTGGCCGTCCACTTCCTTAATGTGGCGCATGAGGGCGGCAAAGGCGCGCGCATCCGCGTCGCGCGTGGCATCGGCGTAACCCTCGATGACGGAGAAGTATTCGATACTCCTGCCGTTCCTGATCTGGACTCGCGGAAATCGCTTGTAATCCCGCTTCACCCATATGGGAGCCCAACTCACCATACCGTTCTTAAAACTGGCGAACCACACGAAACAGATGCGCATATGGCTGCGCCGGGCTTCCTGAATGATGCCGTCCACCAAGGTGAAGTCATACTTGCCTTCCTCGGGCTCAACCATCTCCCAGTAGGCGACCGGAAGCAGGGTGTTGAGATTCATCTTGACGAACTCGGGCCACATCCACTTCATGTTGTCGAGATTGGTGGCGCCTTCGTTTTCGATTTCACCCGTCAGGGCTATGAATGGCTTGCCGTCCACCACGAACTGAGTGGCCGTTCCTTGTTTTCGCAAGTGAGGGATCGACGAGTCCTGCTGAGCGCTACATGGAACCGCCAGCAAACCGAGCCAGCAGACAGAAATGCAGCATAAGGTATTTTGGATGGTCACAGTTTTCCGCACACGGTTATTGTACGCCACCGCGTGCCGGGTGGCGGGCTGCGATCGAGCGCCGATCGCAGCCCGCAAAGCGCTAGAATTTCACGCGAATCACGAACTGGCCGGTGCGCTCACCGCCGACGTTGTTGGGGTTGATGTAACCGAAGCCGCCCGTGAGGTTCCCCGCGGAGTTGTAAGTCGTGGTCTGAAACGGATTGCCGGTGTTCGGGTTCGGCAGTTGGAGCCGATTGAACACGTTGAAGAACTCCCCACGGAATTCCAGGCTGAACTTCTCCCTTTTCCAGATGCGGGCCAGGTTCATGTTTTCGCTGGGGAAGCGTTCATACCGGTAGTCGTTGTAATACGGAGTCGAGTTGCCCCACTGTCCGTTGGGCACATCCTGCCAGGCAGCCGGGTTGAGCACCAGGTTGTGGTACGGGTCGATGCAATGGCAGTTCAGGTTCTTCAGGAACAGCGGTTGTCCGGGCACCCGGTTCATGAACGTCGATTGGTAGACCAGCGAGTTCATGTCGTTGTTCGAGTTGGGCACCTGGATGGGGGTGCCACTGCTGTAGCGCATGATACCGCCAATCTTCCAGCCCTTCCAGATCCTGTCGGCGAACTTGCTGGAGGTCACGCGCGGCACCCAATCGTACAACTCGTAAGTGTAGGCGGCCACGAACAGATAAGGTTGGGAAGTGCTGACCAGGGACTTCTGATTGTTCCGGTTGTAAACATCGTTGATCACCTGGCCGGTGGCCAGCTCCTGGGAAAAAGTGAATGCCACGCTGGCGGTCAGACCGAAGGAATAGCGCTTGGTGGCTTTCGCCTGAAGTGAGTTATACCAACCGTCGCCGAGCGGAGCCCACATGGGGATTATCGAACCGCTGAACATCGGGAAGGGGCGAAGGCTCTGCGCCACCGTCTGGCTGGTGGGATATCCGGCGTAGGGCACGCCGAAGCCGCGGGAGGCTGCCAACGGAGAACTGAGAGTGGATGTGAGCAAGGTGATGTCGGCCGGGTTGGAGAGGCTCAGACCATGGGCCATAAGGGTCGACATGGGAGTCGCATTCAGGTTGACAAGGCCGGTGGCGCCGATGATCCAGACGGCGCGGTTGCCGACGTAAGCCGCCTCGACCATCAGGTCCTGAAGGAGTTGGCGCTGAAGGTTCACACTGTAGGTATAGGTCCTTCCGGGACGATTGGCATTGGGATCGATATAGTAATTGATCGAGCTCACGGTGCCGGGGGTGGGTCGGGCGCCGGGATTCAGGCTGGCCGTGTACAGTTGGGACAGAGTGTATGGGATGCCGCCGCTCAGCGTCATGGTGGGAACGCCGTAAGCGGGGGAGGCGAGGATAAGCTGGTTGTAGCCGACTCCCACGGTGGGGGAGCTGGTGAAGCCGTTGGATGGAGCGACAGCCGCGGTGACTATACCCCAACCGCCGCGAACGGTGGTTTTGGGAGTGAGCTGGTAAGCAAATCCCAAGCGGGGCCCGATCGCATACGGATAGGGCTTGGCGAAATAGCAGTCGCAACGGCCCGCGCCGTAGCCCTCGTAGACGAAGCCGCCCGGAAGGTTGCCGGCGGAGGGGTTCGGGATGGAGGGGCCAAACATGCTGTCGCGGTTCCAGATCTCATGCCCTTCACCCTGCAAATCCCAGCGAAGGCCGTAATCGAGGGTGAGCTTGTGGTTCACCCTCCACGTGTCCTGGATGTAGAGGGCATAACGCCGGCTGCGCCATTGGAGGTCCTGCGGAGGCTGAATGGTGGCGTTATCCACCAGGCCGAGGAGGAAACTGGCGTAGGGCATGCCCACCGAGAGGCCGCCCGTATTCAGCCCCTGGAGGGAGGGCTGGCCGGTCTCGAGCCCGCTGAAGTTCAGGTCTCCGGTGGAGCCGGTGGCTTGGTCGTCGCTGTAAGCCTCGTTGCGGAATTCAGCGCCGATTTTGTAACTGTGATTGCCGTGGACCCAAAGAAGGCTAACCACGCTGGTCACCTTGGTGTACAACGGTACGTCCAAACTGGCGGGTCCCAGATTCGGGCCCAAACCGCCGGCGTCGGACGAATTGAGGCCGTTCATCTGGGGGAAGCCCTTCCCGAGAACGCTGCCGTTGAAGCCCAACAGGCCGGGTGCGTTGTAGTTCGCGACGCCGGGGGGCGCACCGCCGGGATTATAATTCCTAAACATGCCTAACCCCACATGCAGCAGCAGGGTCGGCGAAATATTGTCGTCGTAGTTGACCCGCGGAATATAGGTGTTGGCTATGTTGCTCTCCACTTGCGTGATCGGCAGGGGCAAGCCATCCTCATTGCCGGGCGCGCGATTCGACGGCCTATCCAGGTACATGGAGAGGTGCTGTGTAGCGCTGAAGTTGTGGTCCACCTTGAACGCCGCCTGAGCGGACCAAGTCTTGTATTGGGGACCCTGCGGCCAGTTGTTGATGTCGCCGGAGAGTATGGGCGCGGGGATCAGGTTCTGGATCTTGAGGGCCACGGGATCCAGACGGCTCTGCGGAATGATGTTTCCGGGGAAGACGGTGCGGGTCACAAGTCCGTTGATAGTCTGGCTGGTCAGTGGGTCGTAGATGGCGTTTTCCAGCATCGTGTTGCCCAGCGGATCGGTTCCGGGGAGCACACGCCCGGTGAGAGCGCCGGCGAAGTTGCCCTGGCGGTAGGCGAGGGTCGGCATGGTATTCAGCGAGCCGGCCGATGAGACGCTGTTCCGGGCGTCTTCAAAGATCAGGAAGAAGAAGGTCTTGTTGTGGCCGTTGTAGACTTTGGGGATCCAGACGGGGCCGCTGAAGGTGGCGCCGAAGTCGTCCTTGCGGTCGAGCGGCGCGGTATATACGAAGGCCTTTTTGGAGTCGAGCAGGTTGTTCTGCCAATATTCCCACAGGTCGCCGTGGATATCGTTGACTCCGGAGCGGGTGGCCATGATAAACACGCCGCCCTGGACCTGGCCGTATTCGGCGGCGTAATTACTGGTCTGTAGGGAAAACTCCTGAACCATATCCGCCGGCGGGGGGCCGGTGTTCACGCTGGGGCTGTTCTCGTTGGTGACGTCCTGGCCGTCCACAAAGACGCGCTGCGTGTTGGGCGGCTGGCCGTCGACGCGTCCGCTGTTGGGACTCGATATGCCTTCGCCGGCGACGCCCGGCGTGATGATCATGAGGCTGCGCGCATTGTGCGTGGCGCCGTTGCCCGGTATGGATAGGTCGATGATGCTCGCGTGGGCTTCGTCGACGCTTTGCTCGGCGCTATCGACTTTCAGCAGCGGCGCGGTGGCATCCACCGTCACGGATTCCGTGGCGGCGCCGACCTGGAGTGTAATGTTGATCTGCTCGATGATTCCCACGTGAACGTCGGTGCCGGTTCCGATGTACTTTTCGAAACCGTTGGCCGTGACGGTGATTTCATAGGTGCCGACAGGGAGAGCCGCCAGAGTGAAATCGCCGGTGGAAGTGGTGCGGGTGTCGTACAGGGCGCCGGTGGCGACATTTTTGGCGACCACCGGGACATCCGGAACCACCGCGCCAGTGGCGTCCATCACCGTTCCGGCGATGATGCCGCGGTCATTCTGGGCAAAAGCAAGGGTAGCCAGGGAAATTACCAGCGCGAGCTGGCGGAAACGTTTGAAGTAATGACGAACCGTCATTCTGAGGCCTCCTGAAGCCCGATTGGGGCGGGCATACAGAGGCACACCTTGGCCAAGCAAGGCCAAGCTTCAACCCCTGCTCCCTAAAGAGTCGTTTTCTGTTTAAGATAAACTCCCCGGTAAAGATTTGTCAAGGATTATCTTCAGAGGTTTACGCGATTTACGCGGGCCTGCCGGCACCACCCTTCCGGTTCGTGCTGGGTGGCGCCGGGTCCACGCCGATCACAACACCCACCCCGCGTAAGCGGGGTGGGTGAACGCCCAGTCCCAAAGGCCTCGAAGGCACTACCATTTCACGCGGATCACGAACTGGCCCGTGCGCTCGCCGCCGACGTTGTTGGGGTTGATGTAACCGAAGCCGCCAGTGAGGTTCCCCGCGGAATTGTAAGTCGTGGTCTGAAACGGATTGCCGGTGTTCGGGTTCGGCAGTTGGAGCCGGTTGAACACGTTATAGAACTCCGCACGGAATTCCAGGCTGTAGCTCTCACGGCGCCAGACGCGGGCGAGGTTCATATTCTCGCTGGGGAAGCGTTCATACCGGTAGTCGTTGTAATACGGAGTCGAGTTGCCCCACTGTCCGTTGGGCACATCCTGCCAGGCCTTAGGGTTGAGCGCCAGGTCGTGGTAAGGATCGATGCAATGGCAGTTCAGGTTTTGCAGGAACAGCGGTTGTCCCGGCACCCGGTTCATGAACGTCGATTGGTAGACCAGCGAGTTCATGTCGTTGTTCGAGTTGGGCACCTGGATGGGGGTGCCACTGCTGTAGCGCATGATGCCGCCCAGCTTCCAGCCCTTCCAGACCTTATCGGCCCACTTGCTTGAAGTCACGTGCGGCACCCAGTCGTACAAATCATAGGTGTAGGCGGCGACGAACAGAAAAGGCTGGGAAGTGCTGACCAGAGACTTCTGGTTGTTGCGGTTGTAAACGTCGTCAATCACCTGGCCGGTGGCCAATTCCTGGGAAAAGGTGAATGCCACGGTTGCGGTCAGACCGTAGGAAGTGCGCTTGGTGACTTTCGCCTGGAGCGAGTTATACCAACCGTCGCCCAACGGAGCCCACATGGGGTTTATCGACCCGGTGAACTGGGGGAAGGGGCGAAGGCTCTGCGCGACCGTCTGGCTGGTGGGATATCCGGGGTAGGGGACCCCAAAGCCCATGGAGGCTGCCAAAGGCGAACTGAGAGTGGAGGTGAGCAAAGTGATGTCGGTCGGGTTAGAGAGGCTCAGACCATGGGCTGCAAGCGTCGACATGGGAGTCGCATTCAGGTTCACGAGGCCGGTGGCGCCGATGATCCAGACGGCGCGGTTGCCGACGTAAGCCGCCTCGACCATCAGGTCCTTAGATATCTCGCGCTGGAGGTTCACACTGTAGGTATAGGTCCTGCCGGGACGATTGGCATTGGGATCTATAAAGTAATTGATCGTGCTCACGGTGCCGGGGGTGGAGGGCCGGGCGCCGGGACTGAGGGTGGCCGCGTACAGTTGGGATAGACTGTATGGGATGCCGCCGCTCAGCGTCATGGCTGGAACGCCGTAAGCCGGGGGGGGGAGGATGAGCTGGTTGTAGCCAACTCCCACGGTGGGGGAGCTGGTGAAGTTATTGAATGGGGCGAGAGCCGCGGTGACTATACCCCAACCGCCGCGAACGGTGGTTTTGGGAGTGAGTTGGTAAGCGAATCCCAAGCGGGGCCCGATCGCATACGGATAGGGCTTGGCGAAATAGCAGTCGCAGCGGCCCGCGCCGTAGCCCTCGTAGACGAAACCACCCGGAAGGTTGCCGGCGGAGGGGTTGGGAATGGAGGGGCCAAACATGCTGTCGCGGTTCCAAAGCTCATGCCCCTGACCCTGAAGGTCCCAGCGGACGCCGTAATCGAAAGTGAGCTTGTGGTTCACCCTCCAGGTGTCCTGGAGGTAAAGGGCATAACGCCTATTACGCCATTGCAGGTCCTGCGGAGGCTGGATGGTGGCATTGTCCACGAGTCCGAGCAGGAAACTGGCGTAGGGCATGCCAGTCGTGAGGCCGCCCGTATTCACCCCCTGGAGGGAAGGCTGGCCAGTCTCGAGTGCGCCGAAATTCAGATCTCCCGTGGAGCCGGTGGCTTGGTCGTCGGTGTAAGCTTCCAGGCGGAATTCACCGCCGAACTTGTAACTGTGATTGCCGTGGACCCAAAGAAGGCTCCACACGGAGGTCAGCTTGTTGTATAACGGCACGTCCAAATTGGAAGGTCCCATATTCGGGCCCATACCGCCGGCATCGGACGAATTGAGTCCTTGGATCAGTGGGAAACCTTTCCCGAGAACGCTGCCGTTGAAGCCCAGCAGGCCGGGCGCGTTGTAGTCCTGGACAGGGGGGGGCGAACCGCCGGGAAGGAAAGCCCTCAAAAAGCCTACCCCCAGGTGCAGCAGCAGGGTTGGCGAAATACTATCGTCGTAGTTAAGCCGCGGAATCCAGGTGTTGTTTATGTTACTTTGGACTTGCGTGATGGGGAGGGGCAAACCATCTTCGCTGCCCGGCGCGCGATTCGACGGCCTATCCAGGTAGAAGGAGAGCTTCTGGGTAGCACTGATCACCTGGTCGATCTTGAAAGCCGGCTGAGCGGACCAAGTCTTGTATTGGGGTCCCTGCGGCCAGTTATTGATGTCGCCGGCGAATATGGGCGCGGGGATCAGGTTCTGGATCTTGAGCGCCACGGGATCCAGACGGCTCTGCGGTATGATGTTTCCGGGGAAAACGGTGCGGGTCACCAGTCCGTTGATGGTCTGGCTCGTAAGGGGGTCGTAGATGGCGTTTTCCAGCATCGTGTTGCCCAGCGGATCGGTTCCGGGGAGCACCCGCCCGGTGAGAGCGCCGCTGAAGTTGCCCTGGCGGTAGGCGAGGGTCGGCATGGTGTTCAACGCGCCGGCCGAGGAGACGCTGTTCCGGGCATCTTCAAAGATCAGGAAGAAGAAGGTCTTGTTGCGGCCGTTGTAGAGTTTGGGAATCCAGACGGGACCGCTGAAGGTGCCACCGAAGTCGTCCTTGCGGTCGAGCGGCGCGGTATATACGAAGGGTTTCTTGGCGTCCAGCAGGTTATTCTGCCAATATTCCCACAGGTCGCCGTGGATTTGGTTGGCTCCGGAGCGGGTGGCCATGATGAACACGCCGCCCTGAACCTGGCCGTACTCGGCGGCGTAATTACTGGTCTGTAGGGAGAATTCCTGAACCATATCCGCCGGCGGGGGGCCGGTGTTAATGCCGGGGTTGTTGATGTTGGTGACGTCCTGGCCGTCGACAAACACGCGCTGCGTGTTGGCCGGCTGGCCGTCGACGCGTCCGCCGTTGGGGCTCGATATGCCTTCGCCGGCGACGCCTGGAGTTATGATCATGAGGCTCCGCGCATTGTGCGTGGCGCCGTTGCCCGGTATAGTGAGGTCAATGATGCTCTGGTGGGCGACATCGAAGCTCTGCTCGGCGCTATCGACTTTCAGCAGTGGCGCGGTGGCCTCCACCGTCACGGTTTCGGTGGCGGCGCCGACCTGGAGCGTAATTTTGATCTGCTCGATCAGTCCCACGTGGACCTCGGTGCCGGTTCCGACGTATTTTTCGAAACCGTTAGCCGTAACGGTGATTTGATAGGTGCCAACCGGGAGGGCCGCCAAAGTGAAATCGCCGGTGGAAGTGGTGCGCGTCTCATACACGGCACCAGTCGCGACGTTCTTGGCGACCACCGGGACATCCGGAAACACGGCGCCAGTGGCGTCCGTCACCGTTCCTGCGATGATGCCGCGGTCATTCTGGGCAAAAGCAAGGGTAGCCATTGAAATTGCCAGCGCAAGCTGGCAGAAACGTTTGCAATAACGACCAACTGTCATCTAACCCCTCCTGAAGGTGTGCTCTAAGGTGCGCAGAAGCACCCCTTGACCACGGCACGGCCAAAGGACGGCCCCTGTTCCTCATGAGTCTATTTACGATAATTTTGGTCTCTTTTGTAAGGATTTGTCAAGAATAATTTTGAGGAAATTCCGCAACCTGACGATCCGATGGGCTCAGCCTGGGCCACACCTCTCAGGGCGCTCCAATGCGGGTCGGATTGATGAGATACTGGACGGAGTTGAGAAAGGAGAGCGGTCTCATGAATTCGAACGAATCAACCAAGGGTGCAATGTCCCGGCGCACCGCCGTTGCCGCCGGCCTGGCGCCGTTCGTGGTGGCGCGCCATGTGTTGGGAGGCGCCGGCTACCAGGCTCCCAGCGACAAACTCAGGATCGCCTGTGTGGGCGTCGGCGGCGTGGGCGCGGACTATGTGGCCGGCTGCCGGAGCGAAGAGATCGTCGCGCTTTGCGACCTGGACCACGAGTTCTCCGCGCCGGTGTTCAAGCTCTATCCCAAGGCCAGGCTGTACAAAGACTTCCGGCAGATGTTCGACAAGGAGCAGAAGAACTTCGACGCTCTCATCGTGGCCACTCCGGACCACTGGCACTCGCACCTGGTGCTGGCGGGCCTGGCCATGAACAAGCACATTTACTGCGCCAAGCCGATGACGCGCACCATCGCCGAAGCAAGAAGGGTCAAGGCAGCGGCGCTGGCCTCCAAGGTCACCACCAAGGCGAGCCTTCAGGATTCGCGCGCCTCGTTTGCCCGGGCCACCACGGAGTTGATGCTGAGCGGGGCCATCGGGCCCATACGCGAAGTGCACTTCTGGACCGGCACTCACTGCCCCAGCGGATTAGACAGGCCAAAGGAGGTCCAGACGCCGCCCGTGGGGATGAACTGGGACCAGTGGTGCGGCCCGTCTCCGGCGCGGCCGTACCATAAGATCTACCATTACGGCAATTGGCGTCCCTGGTGGGATTTCGGCACCGGCAATATAGGCGACGTGGCCTGCCACGCGCTGCATATCTTCCATGACGAGCTCGAAATGGGCGCGCCGGATTGGGTCGCGGCCGACGCTTGCCAGGCTTGCACCATAGAAGGCCGGGTCGCGAACAGCGAGTGCAACAGCATCTCTAACTACGTGCAGTGGCACTTTCCGGCGCGCGGCAAACACCCGGAGACGATGGCGTACTTCTACGATGGCGGCTTGCAGCCGCCGCGGCCGCTGAGCATGCGCCCCGAGATGGGGATGCCGGGAAGGGGCATGATGTTCGTGGGCGAGAAGGGCGTACAGGTTTCCGCGTTCTATGGGGGCAGTTCTTCGCTGCCGGACCATACCGACCCCCGGCCGGGCCAGCGGCTTCAAGGGCTTCCCGGCGGCTGGCTCCTGCCGGAGAGCCGTTTCAAGGACTTCAAGCAGCCCGAACCATACCTGGCGCGGTGCGAGAGAGCGGATCATTACACCGAGTGGATACGGGCGTGCAAAGCCGGCAAGAAGTCGATTATGCCCATCGAGCTCGCCTGCGATTACACGGAATTCGCCTTGCTTGGGACGGCGACGCTGCGCCGGTACAGCGCGCCCGGGCGCACCGAAGCGGGAGCGGTGGCGCGCCCCGGAGCGGTTTTTGGGGCATCCGGCCGATCGGACTCCGCGGTGGTGTGGATTCCCGCGTCCAGCGACGGCCATGTGCATGACCCCAACGCGCGCCCCCTGCATAACAACGACACAGGAGCGACCTATTACCGGAGTTCCAAGGTGCTCATGTGGGACGCGAAAGCTGGGAGATTCAGCAACGACGAGCTGGCCAACAGCTATGTGGACATGCCCTATCGCAAGGAGTGGGACTACAAGGTATAGCTTCCCGGACATCGCATCCCCTGCTCCCCGGCATAGCCCCATCATGGCGCCTGCACAAGACCCGAGCCTTGTGTCAACATTATACAAGTGCCACTTACTTGCTATCTAGACGCATTTTCCGGAATCAGCGGCGATATGCTGGTGGGCGCGCTGGCGGACGCCGGCGCGGACCACGACGCCATTTCCAACGCCATCGCCTCGCTCGAGAGCGGTGCCACGGTTTCTTTTGAGAAGGTCAGGCGCGGCGGCATCGGCGCCACCAAGTACCACGTGCAGGTGCAGGAGGCGCACGTTCACCGGCACCTCTCGCACATCGTGAAAACGATTGAAAGGGCCGATATCCCCGAACGCGCCCGGCGGAATGCCGTGGCCGTGTTCCGCCGTCTCGGCGAGGCCGAAGCGCAGGTCCACCAGGTACCTATCGAGAGAGTGCATTTCCACGAGGTGGGCGCGGCCGATTCCATCGCCGATATTGTGGGCGCGTGCCTGGCGTTCGACCTGCTGGACATCGGCGCCATCGTCTGCTCGCCGCTGAATGTGGGGAGCGGAACGGTGGAGACCGAGCATGGCCTTCTGCCGGTGCCCGCGCCGGCTACGGCCCTCCTGCTGGTGGATGCGCCCGTGTATGCGCGCGGCCCGGCGGTGGAACTGACCACGCCCACGGGCGCGGCGGTGGTAGCCACACTGGCGAATTCGTTCGGCGTATTGCCGCCCATGAAGGTGAAGCGCACCGGATACGGCGCCGGCGGCCACGATTTTCCGGAACAGGCCAACGTGCTGCGCGCGATTCTGGGCGAACCCACCGGCGCGGACGAAGCGCTCGCCGTTTGGGTGATGGAAGCCAATATCGACGATCTCAACCCGCAGGTGCTGGCTTATGCCGCCGAGCGGTTGCTCGAAGCCGGCGCGCTGGATGTCACGGTGCAGCCGGTGGTCATGAAGAAAGGCCGGCCCGGCCACCTGCTGCGCGTCATCGCCAGGCCGCAAGAGCGTGAAGCGCTGGCCCAGCTTATCTTCGCCGAAACATCCACTCTGGGGATGCGCGTATATCCGGCCGAGCGGCGCGTGCAGTCGCGCACGTGGATCGAAGTGGAAACGCCGTTCGGCAAAGTGCGCATGAAGGTTTCGAGCGAAGGCTCCTACGCACCGGAATACGAGGACTGCCGCAAACTGGCGCTGGCATCCGCCGTGCCGTTGAAACAGATTATCGCCGAAGCCAACTGCGCGTACTTGAACCAATCCAGATGAAATACTACCTGACCACGCCCATCTACTATGTGAATGCCGCGCCGCATATCGGCCACGCCTATACCACCATCGTGGCCGACCTGGTGCGGCGCTTCAAGCGTATGCAGGGCTATGAGGCCGTGCTGACCACCGGCTCCGACGAGCATGGCGTCAATGTGGAGCGCGCGGCCCAGCGCGCCGGCAAGTCGCCCAAGGAATTCTGCGACGCGATCGCCGGCGAATTCGAGAGGCAATGGCAGTTGCTGGGCCTTCAGATCGACCATTTCCAGCGCACCACCAGCCCTCAGCACGCGCGCGTGGTCCAGGACCTGTTCGAGCGATGCCGCAAGAACGGCTATGTCTACAAAGGGTCTTACACCGGCCAGTACTGCATCTACGATAACCTCTACGTCAACGATGCCAAGCCCGGCGATCCCTGTCCCGATTGCGGCCGGCCGACGGAGACCATCACCGAAGAGAACTTCTTCTTCAAGCTGTCGGCCTTTGCGGACAAGCTGCTCGAACTCTATGAGCGCGACCCGCAGTTCATTCAGCCCGAGACGCGCCGCAACGAAGTGATCTCGTTCGTACGGGCGGGTCTGACCGACCTCTCCATCACCCGCACGAACATCAAGTGGGGCATTCCCGTGGCCGGCGAGGCGCCGCACGTGTTCTATGTCTGGTTCGACGCGCTCACCACCTACATGAGCGCCGTCGAGGGCGAAGGCCTGTGGCCGGCCGACCTGCACCTGATCGGCAAGGAGATCGTGCGTTTCCACGCGGTCTACTGGCCGGCCTTCCTGATGGCCGCCGGCCTCGATCTGCCCAAGCGCATCTTCGCCCACGGCTGGCTGCTGTTTGAGAACGACAAGATGAGCAAGTCGCGCGGCAATATCGTGCGCTCGGAGCCTATCCGCCAGGTGATGGGCGCCGACGCGCTGCGTTATTTTCTGCTGCGCGAAATCGTGTTCGGGCAGGATGGCAGCTTCAGCTTCGACGCGCTGGTGAGCCGCTACAATTCCGACCTCGCCAACGGCCTGGGGAATTTGGCGAGCCGCACGCTGACCATGATCGGCCAGTACCGCGCCGGCGTGGTCCCCGAAGGCACCGAGCCGGAAATCGCCGCGCTGGCCAACACGACCATCCGGTCCGTCGAGGATTCGTTCGACCGGTTCGAGTTTTCCAAGGGCCTCGAAGCCGTATGGACACTGATCTCGGCGGTGGACAAGTACATTGTGCAATGCGCCCCGTGGAAGCTGGCGCGCCAGTCTGACGACGTTTCGCAGCAGAAGCTCAGTACCACTCTTTACACGGCCGCCGAAGCGCTGCGTATTGTGACGGCGCTGCTGGCGCCGGTATTGCCGCAATCGGCGCCCAAAATCTGGACGCAGCTTGGCATGAAGGACCCTATCGAATCGGTGCGTTTCGCCTCCCTCGGATGGGGCGGGCTACAACCGGGGCAGAAGATCGGAGAAGTCGCCGGGGTGTTTCCGCGCATCGAAATGAAGGAGGCCGTGGCCACCATGCGGGCGCTGGAAGAAAAAGTGACCGCAGAGCAGGCCGCGCTGATGGGCAAGAAAGTGGAGCAGCCCGTAGAGCAGGCCGCCAAAATTCCCATCGACGATTTCGCGAAGGTCGATATGCGCGTCGGCCTGGTCCTCTCCGCCGAGCGCGTGAAGAACTCCGACAAACTGATGCTCATGAAAGTGGACATCGGCGAATCGGAGCCGCGCACCATCGTGGCCGGAATCGCGGAAGCCTACACGCCGTCGGAGCTGGTGAACCGCAAGGTAGTGATCGTCGTGAATTTGCAGCCGCGCAAGCTGAAGGGCATCGAATCCAACGGGATGATCGTAGCCGCTTCGGCCGGGGACGGAAAGCCCGTGCTGGCTGGGTTCCACGAGGACATTCCGGTGGGAGCGCGCCTCAGGTGAGCAAGCCGTGAGGCTGGTCGACTCGCACGTCCATCTGGGCGACGGGAAATTCGACACGGACCGCGAGGCGGTAATCGAACGCGCGCTGGCCGCGGGCGTCGAGCGGATGATGGCCATCGGCACGGGCAGCGGCCCGCCCGATCTGGAGACCGCCATCCGCCAGGCGGAGCGCTATCCGTTTATGGTCGCCACCATCGGGGTGCATCCGCACGACGCTTCCAAAGCCACGGCTGAGACGTTCGAGCGGCTGCGAGACTTGGCCGCGCACCCCAAGGTAGTGGCCATCGGCGAGATCGGCCTCGATTACCATTACGACTTTTCGCCGCGCGACGTGCAGCGCTCGGTTTTCCTCACGCAACTGGAAATCGCCGCGGAGAGCGGCAAGCCCATCGTCATCCACACGCGCGAAGCGTGGGCCGACACCATGGCCTTGGTGGGGCCTGCCCGTCGCGGCATCATGCACTGCTTCACCGGAGACCCTCAACAAGCGCGCGAAGCCTTGAACCTCGGCTTTCACCTCGCCTTCGGAGGCGTGCTCACATTTCCCAAAGCCGACACGGTGCGCGAGGCCGCGCGCATAACCCCGGAGGACCGGCTGCTGGTGGAGACGGATTGTCCGTATCTGGCGCCGGCGCCCCATCGCGGCCAGCGCAACGAACCGGCGTTTGTGGTGGAGGTGGCGCGGCGCCTGGCGGAGGTCCGCGGGTCGACGCTCGATGAAATTGCCGGGCTGACCACGCGGAACTTCGAGCGGCTGTGTTTGCGGGGTGGGGCCTCTAACGGGTAAACTGGTTAGCTTCCATGAGTTTGAGTAAGGTGCGGCAGGCCATGACGGCGCGCGAGGTTTTCGACCTGATCCAGGACGAGCTGGAGCAAGTCGAAAAGAAGATCGCGGCCGAATCGGTCGCCTCCGTGGACGCGGTCACGGCCGTCGGCCAGTATCTGCAATCCAGCGGCGGAAAGCGGCTGCGGCCATCGCTGCTGCTGCTCTCCGCGAAGCTGGCGGGAGATGGCGGAGCCACCGCCGTCCAACTGGGCGCGGTGGTCGAGTTGATTCACACGGCCACGCTCTTGCACGACGACGTCATCGACGGCGCCGAGACGCGGCGCGGCCGCCCCTCGACCAACGTGAAGTGGGGCAATCACACCTGCGTCCTGGCGGGCGACTGGCTTTACATGCAGGCATTCCAGATCGCGCTGCGCGAGCGCCGTTTTCAGATTCTCGACCTGCTGATCGGGCTCACCCAGATCATGGTCGAAGGCGAGTTGTTGCAGCTCGAGCGCATCGGCCGGATCGACGTCACCGAAGCCGATTGCATGGAGCTGGTGGACCGCAAGACGGCGCGCCTGTTTTCGGTGTGCGCGCGCCTGGGGGCGTTGGCCGGCCACGGCGACGCGCCGATGCAGGAGAAGCTGGGCGAGTACGCCTGGAACCTCGGCATGGCGTTCCAACTGGTGGATGACGTGCTGGACTTCACCGCCCGCGAAAAAACCCTGGGGAAGCCGGTGGGCGGCGACCTGCGCGAAGGCAAGGTGACGCTACCGCTGGTCTACGCCCTGGAGCGCGCCACGGCCTCGGAGCAGCGGCTGGTGGAAACGGTTCTGCGGCAGCGGAGCTATGAAGAGACGCCGTTTGCGCGAATTCTGGCGCTGCTGGATAAGTATCGAGGCATCGAGCGCGTGAAAGAGCGCGCCCAAGCGTTCACCGATAAGGCGCGGGGGATCATCAACGAGTTCCCGGAATCGCCCTATCAGCGCGCATTGCTGGCGGTGACCGAACTGGTCACGGAACGGGATCACTGAACACCATGTCCGACGGCCTCAGGCCGTTCCGTTCGCACCAGTCGAGGTACAGCCGCGCGTAACTTGCGGTGATGTAATCGTTCTCCGCGAACCCCAATTTCCGCGCGGCGCGGTCGATCCACCGCGGCGTTCCTTCCAGCTCCAGGTAGACGCCCACCGGCGTCTCATCGAGCGTAGCAATTCCCGAGCGGCCGGGCTGGCGGTACTCGGTCCGGTACTTGTCATAACGGAAGACCGGGCCCAGGCCGAGCCGCTCAATGATGGCTGCCATGGCGCAGGCATCGGAGATTTCCAGCTCCAACTCTTCCCTGCTCTTATACTGCCCGACATCGGGCGGACCCTTATATGTGACAGTGGCAATGCCGCCGGCCTGGCGCACGCGCAGCAGTGTCGAGGCTCTGCGCAACCCCAACTCGGGCGTGTCGAAAGCCGTGTTGGCCTCGAAAACCCTGCGTTTGGAGACTCGGAAACCGGCCACGCGCAGCAGGCGCCGCGCGGTTCCGGCGTCCGGAACCGCCAGCTTGATTTCGGTTTCTCGCGCGGCGTGTGCCATGGGTGAAATCACTGGGCGCGGTCGCCTTCGAGGTGGTCGCGGAAATCCCGATCGATGGCCTTGCGCCCGCGGAACCCCTCGTCCACGCCGTGCCAGAACTCAATGGACGGCTCCCCAAGCTTCCAGCACAGGTAAACCTCCTGGCCGCGGAAGAGCGTGGGAAAGTCGACCAGCCCGATATCCAGATCTTTCACCACGCAGCCTATTTCCTGCAACTGTTCCACGGCGTTGCGCAAGCGCGCGGACTCCGATTCGCGGCGGCTCTTGGCCTGGAGGAATTGATCGCGGTCCACGATCATGCCTCCCATCAGCATGATCCGTTCGTTGAAAGACTGGAGTGCGCGCTCGGCCTCGATAAACCCGGACTTCAGCGCAATGGCTTCGCGCAGAAGGCGGTCCACCCGAGGAATGAGGCTCTGAGCTTGCGCGAGGGTGAAGCGCTTCGGCATGGCGGTTCTTACCGTGCGTAATGTGTGGTCACATACTGATTTAGAATATCGATGAATTCCGCAACGATGCGCTCGCCCTTGAGCGTGGTCAGCAGGCGCCCGTCCACGTAGACCGGAGCCTTGGGCTCCTCGGACGTGCCGGGCAGCGAGATCCCGATATTGGAGTGCTTGGATTCGCCCGGCCCGTTCACCACGCAGCCCATCACCGCTACCGTCATGGTCTCGACGCCGGGATAATCCGGCTTCCACTTGGGCATCTGGTCCCGCAGGTAGGTTTGGATCTGGTCCGCCATCTCCTGGAAAAAAGTGCTGGTGGTCCGCCCGCAACCCGGACAGGCGGTCACCTGCGGGGTGAAGCTGCGGATGCCGAGCGATTGCAGGATTTGCTGCGAGACGGTCACCTCTTCGGTGCGGTCGCCATTGGGCAGCGGCGTCAGCGAGGTGCGTATGGTGTCTCCGATGCCCTCCTGCAACAGCGGCGCCAGCGCGGCGGCGGAGGCCACGATTCCCTTGCTGCCCATGCCGGCTTCCGTCAGGCCGAGGTGCAGCGGGTAATCGCAGGCGGCCGCCAGGGCGCGGTAAACGTCGATCAGGTCCTGGACGCCGCTCACTTTGGCGCTGAGAATGATCCGGTCGTGGGCCAGCCCATGACGTTCCGCCGCCCGGGCCGATTCCACGGCGCTCGCCACCATGGCGTCGAGCGTCACTTCGCGCGCCTCCTTTGGTTCCGGCTGCTTCGAATTCTCATCCATCATGCGGGTCAGCAGCGCCGCATCGAGCGACCCCCAGTTCACGCCGATGCGCACCGGCTTGTGGTTCTCGATGGCCACCTCGATCATGGTGCGGAAATTGTCGTCGGTCTTGCGGCCGATGTTTACGTTGCCGGGGTTGATGCGGTATTTGGCCAGCGCGCGGGCGCACTCGGGATACTTCTTCAAGAGGATGTGGCCGTTATAGTGGAAGTCGCCGATGATGGGCACGCGCACGCCGAACTGGTCCAGCGTGGCGGCGATCCTGGGCACGGCGGCGGCCGCCTGCTCGGTGTTGACGGTGACGCGGACTAGCTCCGAGCCGGCGCGCGCCAGCGCCATCGCCTGGTTCACGGTGGAAGGCACGTCGGCGGTATCGGTGTTGGTCATGGACTGCACCACAATGGGGTGATTGCCCCCGACCTTCACACCCCCGACGTCCACCACCACCGCCTGGCGGCGGGGTCTCACAGCCATCGATCTCCTCCGGGCCGAAACTTCAATTTTACCATTCCAACTCTCGCCGACCGGGTGTAGAGTAGTAGACCAGAGGGAGGGCCAGCCATGAGGCGAATCCGTGCCCTGTTGCTGCTGTCGTTTGCCACCCTGGGCGGCATCGCGCTGTTCGTTTCCCGCTCCGACGCTACGCCCGGAACCGTCCGTATCATTGTCCCCGGCGTGTGGTTTCGGGAAGGCGATATGGACCAGGGTCACTGCAACAACATCATCATCGAGATGAAGGATTACCTGATCGTGGTCGACGCCAACTACCCGAGCGGAGCGCGCGCCACTATGATCGACGTTAAGCGCATCTCGTCCAAACCCGTAAAGTACGTGTTCGATACGCACCATCACGCCGATCACATTTACGGCAACATTCTGTGGACTCAGGCGGGAGCCACCACCATCGCATTCAAAGAAGTGGCCGAAGAATTGAAGCGCTTCGAGCCGGCGCGCTGGCTGGCGGCCGCCAAGACGCGCCAGGACGTGGCGGAACTGACCCGCGAGGGTGTGCCGCCGGGGCCGGAGCCTCCCAAACAGGACATCAACCAGCCCCGATTCGTGCTCAACGATGGCTCGCGCAAGGTGGAATTCCACCACTTCGGCTGGGCGCACACGCGCGGCGACGGCTTCGTGTATCTTCCCAAAGAGCAGGTTCTTTGCACCGGCGATGCGGTAGTCAACGGGCCGTACAACAACCTCATGGACGCCAACATCGGCAACTGGCCGGTAGTGCTGCGCGCGGCGGAGAAGCTGAAGGTGAAGTACGTGTTGCCGGGCCACGGCCTCCCTGGCGGCCGCGAGCTGATCGGCGGCCAGGAGCAGTTCATGGTGGAGCTGCACGACGCGGTGAAAGCGGGAATCGACGCGGGCAAGAAGCTGGAAGACCTACAGGCCTCCATCAAACTGCCGGAGGCGGTGAGCCCGTGGGTGGGCGAGGCTTCGCTGAAGAGGGAGATCGAGGACGCTTACGACGAGGTCTCGCAAGGCAAGCCACGGGGTGATTTGCCGCATTGAAGCGGCGGCTCACCATGCTAGATTCGAATCAGTGACAGTGAAGCAGCAGAAGCGCCGCGGAGCGCCCCAGGTCACGGCAGTTCCTGTCCCCTCACCCCTGGCAGTCGAAGGGTTTCTGGAACGCCATAGCCGGACCATCGCCGTGGCCTTGGTTCTGTTGGCATCCATCCGGATCATCGCCACCTACACGGTCTTCAGCCACACCTACGACGAGCCCGCCCACATAGCCTGCGGCATGGAGTGGCTGGACAAGGGTGTCTACCAGTGGGAGCCGCAGCATCCTCCGCTGGCGCGAGTGGCAACGGCCTTGGGCCCTTATCTGCTCGGCACCCGGTGCCAGAACACGCCAAACGTGGGCCTCACTTCGATGACTCATGAGGGTCTCGCCATCCTCTATTACGGCCACCACTACGATCTGACGCTCGAGCTGGCGCGCCTGGGAGTTCTGCCGTTCTTTTGGATTGCGTGCCTGGTGGCGTATGGGTGGGGCCGGCGCTATTTCAGCCCGCCGGTGGCGGTGGTGGCCGTTTTTCTGTTCAGCTTTCTGCCGCCGGTCCTGGCCCACGCCGGCCTGGCCACAACCGATATGGCTCTTACGGCTTTCCTGGGAGCGGCGTTTCTTTCCGCAGTGATTTGGGTGGAGAATTCCAGCCTGGCTCACGCCGCTCTGTTCGGCGCAAGCACCGGTCTGGCCATGCTTTCCAAGTTCTCCACGCTGGCATTTTTTCCCGCCGGCGTGTGTTTGGCGCTGGCCTGGTATTGCGTCACCGAGCGTCCCCAACCGGGCGGGCTGCTCAGCGCCGCGCGGAAAAGGATGCCGTCACTCGGTCTGGCGGTGCTGGTGGCATGCCTGCTGATGTGGGCCGGTTACCGCTTCTCTTTTGCCAAGGTGCCCGCGCCGGAACTATTTCAAGGCATTCAGGACGTGATGCGGCACAATGCCGGAGGACATCCCAGTTTCCTGCTGGGACAGCGCAGCAATACGGGCTTCTGGTATTTCTACCCCGTGGTGGTCGCCGTAAAGACGCCGATTGCTTTCCTGATTCTGCTGGCCGGCGGCGTGACTTTCGCGGTTCGGAAGCGGCAGTGGTTCCGGCGCGCCGGCCCTCCGCTGGCGTTCTCGGCCGGCATTCTGCTGGTGGGGCTATTCACTCACATCAATATCGGCGTTCGTCATATCCTCCCCGTCTATATCGGATTCTCCCTTTTGGCGGCCGCAGCCGCGATCGACTGGTTGGAGCTGGGGCGCGCGCGGAAGTGGATGCTGATCGTCCTCGCGGTGTTGGTGGTCTGGCTGGCCGGCTCTTCCCTTCTGAGTCACCCGGATTACCTGGCCTACTTCAATGAATTCGCCAGCGGTGAACCGGAGAAGATCCTGGTAGATTCCGACCTGGACTGGGGGCAGGATATCAAACGCCTGGCCTTGCGGTTGCACGAGGCCGGCGCACAGCAGTTGACTTGGGTTCCACTCCAGGTTACGGACTTCGAGAAGGAGTTTGGTTTTCCGCCGATCGATATGCACATGGATGTGCTGCATCCTTCTCCCGGCTGGAACGCCGTCAGCCTGACGGTCCTGAAACAGAGGCGCCTCGGGCTGTGGGACTCGTATCCCGGAGTGACCGTGTGGCCAGACCGCATCAAGCCCACGGAGGAGGTGGGCAAGTCCATCTGGTTGTGGTACTTCCCGCCCGGGTCCGCGCAATAATTCACTGTGATGCGAAAGAACCTCAAGATCGCGACACCAGCGGCAAAAACACCAGCGCCACTGTCACTGCCGCCGTGGGCGTACCCGGCAGCTTCCCTTTTGCTGCTGGTCCCCTGCTACTGGCGATCGCGCTTGCAGTTGGGCGACCTCTCGAGTCACATCTATAACGCGTGGCTGGCACAGTTGATCGAAAGCGGGCGCGCACCGGGTCTGGCAATCGTTCCCCAGACGACCAATGTTCTTTTCGACCTAATGCTGAGCGGGCTTTTCAAAACCGTCGGAGCTGACGCGGCGCAGCGGATTTCAGTTTCCCTCGCGGTGCTGACGTTCGTGTGGGGGGCCTTCGCATTCGTCTCGGTGGTGTCAGGCCGCCGCGCCTGGGGCCTGATGCCGGCCATCGTCGTGCTGGCTTACGGATGGGTGCTGCATATGGGCCTGTTCGACTTTTATGTGAGCCTCGGGTTGTGCTTCTGGGCTCTGGCTCTGGCGTGGGAGTTGAAGCCCCGGCGAGTGGCTGCCGCGGTCCCCGTTTTGATAGTGGCCTACGTGGCCCACGGGCTGCCGGTGGCCTGGACCGTGGCCCTGCTGGCGTACCTGTGGCTGGCCCGCCGAATGACGCCTCCGAGGCGCGCCCTCCTGATGGCCGCATCTCTGGCGGCGATGGTCGCGGCGCGCGTGGTGGTTACCGGCATGATGTCCTACATATGGCTGCCGCAACAGATCGT
This sequence comes from Bryobacteraceae bacterium, assembly GCA_049515735.1. Lineage (GTDB taxonomy): Bacteria > Acidobacteriota > Terriglobia > Bryobacterales > Bryobacteraceae > Fen-178. The sequence continues at coordinate 56,327 of JBEKTU010000008.1, read as the reverse complement.
GATGATCACGGGAACCGACCAGCTTTGGGTCTTCGATGGCAAGTATCTCGTACCGTTCCTCGGATTGCTGCTGGTTTCGGCGCTGCTGTTGGTGCGATTGCTCCGCGCGTCCGGCGCTCGCAACGTGGTATCGGGCCTCCCGTTCCAGATTGGCGTCCTCACCGCGGCGGGAGTCTTCATCGTCCCCACCAGGTTGCAGATTCCCGGTTACAACCACGCCCTGGTCTACATCGCCGAGCGCATGTCTCTGGCCGTGGGCATCTGCTTGTGCGCATTGCTGGCGGCGGCGCCGATGCGCGCCTACCACCGCTGCACGATGGGTGTGGTGGCGCTCCTGTTTTTCGGCTTTCTCTACCGGGATGAGGGTGCTCTGAACGCCTTCGAAGACCGGATGACGCGGTTGGTGTCGCAATTGCCGCCCGGGCAGCGGGTGGTGAGCGCGATCAACGACCCCACGCTCCGCATCAGCGCGTTGACCCACATGATCGACCGCGCCTGTCTGGGCCGGTGTTACAGTTACGCCAACTACGAACCTTCCACCGCGCAGTTCCGGGTTCGAGCCGTGGCGGAGAATCCGATCGTGGTTTCGACTTACGGCGATTCTTCGAATTTGCAGGACGGAAGCTACGTGGTAAAGGAGCGCGACTTGCCTCTGTACCAGGTCGATCTGGACCATGCCGGGCACATGGTCATCCGTACTCTGGCGGCCGGCGCACAATCCGGCATCACTTACTGGGGGGTCCTGTGAACGCCAGGTCGACAGCGCGCACCACGGCCAGCCAGATGACCGCCGCGGCGTAGCCCGACAGCACATCGGTCGGATAGTGGAAGCCCAGGTACACGCGCGAGAATCCCATCAGCCCCACAAGCAGCGCCGCGGCGGCGAAAATCGCCATTCGCTTTAAGCGCGACCGGGCCCAGGGGGCACCCCGCGCGGCCAGTATCGCCGCCAGCACGCCAAAAAAACAGCAAGAAACCATGGCATGGCCGCTGGGAAAGCTATGAGTTACAGGCGAGGCAAGTCCGAAGAACGGCTCGGGCCGCGGCCTGTCGAATAGCAGCTTCATGATTTGATCGAGCGCTTCCGCGCCCAGGGCCGCCGCCGCAAACACCACCGCCGCGCGTCTTCGTCCCGCAGCCAACAGCCACCAAACCAGAATGACTCCGAGCGGCACCAGGACAACCTCGGAGCCAAGTAGCGACACGCCGCGCATCATGGCGGTGAGCGGCGGCGAGGACCGGACGTGAACGGCGTTGCGAATGGGCGTATCCAGGCGCATGGCATCGCCTCGCGTCACCTCGCGGGCCAGCCACACGAAAAGCATTAGCGCCAGGGCGGCGACCAGGCAGTGCCTTGCCATCTCTACTTCGCCGTCCCTGGAATGGCAGCGCCTTCCCGCAATTCATCGGTGGCGCGGCGGACCACCATGTCGCCCGGGCGCAAGTTGCCGATCACTTCGATGAGGTCGCCTTCGGCCGCTCCCTTTTTCACGTCTACCCACTCGGCGCGGCCGTTTTGATTGCGGATGACGAAGGTGCGCTCAGTGGTGGTCACAACGCTGGTCCTGGGCACGAAAAGAGCGGGACGGGAACGCCGGACCGGCCAACCGACCGCCGGATACATGCCGGGTGCGAGCGAGCCGTCCTGATTGAACACGTCGAGCTCCACCGCCATGGTGCGGGTTTTCGGATCGAGCGCGTGAGCGATGCGCGCCACCGTGCCGGTGTACTTCCGTTCCGGGTATGCGGGGACACGGAACGGCACACTGGCGCCGCTCGCCACTCCGCCCACGTCTTCCTCGGGGACCGGAACCACCAAGCGAAGATGCGCCACCTGCTGGATGACCAGGAGTGGCGTGTCTGCGCCCGGGCCGGCCAGCGCGCCGGGGTGCACGAAGCGATCAGTCACCACACCGTCGAATGGCGCGGTGATTGTCAGGTACGCTTCCAGTTCCTTGCGGGCTTGTACGACTGACTCCGCGGCGCTGATGGCCTGAAGGCGGGATCGCACCAGCGCCTGCGTCGCATCCACCTGCTTTTCCGCCAGAATCAGCTCGTTGCCGGCCACCGCTCCGGGCGTTTCCGCGGCCTTCTTGAGACGATCATAAGTGCTCTGGTCGGCGGCCAGTTGTGCTTCCGCCTGCCGGCGGTCCGATTCCGCGGCTTGCACCTTGGATTCGGCTTCGGCAATCTGGGCTTTCAATTCGGGCGCGCTCAGCCCCACTAGAAGGTCTCCCTGCTTCACTATGCTGCCGCGGTCCACCAGGACGCGCTCAACATAGCCCGGCACCCTGGCGTGTAGCGAGACACTCAGAAACGGCAGGAGCTCGCCGGGAAGATCGATGGTTCGCGATACGGATTTCGAAACCACCGGCGCAAGCTCGCTGGTTTGCGCCCAAACGGTCGCCGCAAAGGCGAGGGCGAGGCACGCCGGAACAAGAGAGGTTCTAAGTCGCATCATAATATCGGCTCGCAGGGTCCATCGGATTGAGCGATGGGGAAGTAAGGGATACCTTGCGCTGCAAAACTGCGTAGATGGAAGGCAGGATGGTGAGGGTGGTGAACGTGGCGGCGACGAGTCCGCCAATGACTGCGCGGGCGAGCGGCGCCGATTGCGCGCCGCCCTCGCCGAAGCCGATGGCCATGGGCGCCATGCCGAAGATCATGGCCGCCGCAGTCATGAGGATGGCGCGCAGGCGGCTGCCGGCGCCTTCGCGGGTAGCTTCGAGAAGCGGCCGGCCTTCGTGGCGCGAGCGTTCGGCAAAAGTGACCAGCAGAATCGAGTTGGCCACCGCAATCCCCATGGCCATGATCGCTCCCATGAAAGACTGAACGTTGAGAGTGGTGCCGGTGGCGAGTAGCATGACGAGGACGCCACAGAGGACCGCGGGGATGGTCAAAATGATGGCTAGCGCCAGCCGCATCGACTGGAAGTTAGCCGACAGCAGGAGAAAGATCACCAGGACCGCCAGCAGCAAACCAATTCGCAACCCGGAGATGGTCTGCTCGAGCGGTGGAAGCTCGCCGCGCAGCTTGACCGTGACGCCTCTGGGCGGCGGCCCGGCGCCGGCCAGTGCCCGATTCAGTTTTTGCGCGGTTTCTCCCAGGGTCAAGCCGTGGATGTTAGCCGTCAGGCTGACGACATGCTGGCCGTTGTAGCGTTCGATCAACCCTGGCATTGTGCCGAGCTTCAGGCCCGCGATGTCGGTAAGCCGCGGTTCCGATTGCCCGCCCTTCATCACCGGAAGATTGCCGACTTGTTCTACGCTCTGGATGCGGTTCTGCGGCAGCTCGACTTGAATCTGAAAAGCGTTGCCGGAATTCGGATCGCGCCAGTAATTGGGGTCGGTGAACCGCGAAGAGGAAGTGGCGGGGACCACCGACCGCACCACGTCCGCCATGGTCAAGCCGAACTGGCCGGCGCGGTCGCGGTCCACGTTGACGTCGAGCGTGGGAAAGTTCTGCTCTTGAGCGAACTGCAGATCGCGCAGAAAGGACAACTTCGCCATTTGGGACTGCACCTTCTGCGCGTAGGCGTAATCGTCCTGAAGGCTAATACCCTGGACCGCGACCTCGATGGGGGTCGGCGATCCAAAGCTCATCACCTGGCTGACGATGTCGGCCGCCTCGAATGAAATCTGCGTTCCGGGCAGCTCGCGGCGCAGGCTTTCGCGCAGGCGTTCGCGCAATGGTTCGCCGTGCGGCGCATCGGGCTTGAGCGCCACCTGGATGACCGCTTCCTGCGGCCCGCTGGTGAACAGGTGAATCAGATCCACCGGATAGCTGGAGGGCACCACACCGACAAAGTCGCTGGTGATTTCGACGTTGCCGGCGCCGGCTTCACGGCGAATGACATCGAGGGCGTGAAGGACAATGCGCTCGGTCTCCTCGACGCGCGTGCCCGCCGGCGCGCGCAGCCGTATGCGGAAGAGCGGAGCGTTGGCGTCGGGGAAGATTTCCGTCCCCATGCGCGGCAGCAGGACGTAAAGCCCGCCGACGGAAACGGCCAGGTACCCGAAAACCAGCGGCCAGCGCAGCCACAAGACCGCGTTGAGATATCGTGCATAGAACCCGCGCAGGCGCCGCTCCTCGCCGCGGTGGGCTTCCCGCATCAGCCACGTCGAAAACACTGGAACCAGGCTACTAGAGAGCAGATACGAAGCGATCATGGAAAACGCGACCGCCAGCGAGAGCGGAACGAATAGTTGCCGGCCCACACCGATCATGAAGAAGGACGGAACGAAGACAGCGAGAATCGAGAACATGGAGAGCAGGCGGGCCATGGCAGTGCGGCTGCACGCCTCCACCACCGCCCGCGCTCGGGACACGCCGGGAAGCATCTGGGTGTGAATGTTCTCGATCTCGACGGTGGCCTCGTCAACCAGGACTCCCACAGCCAGCGCCAGCCCGCCCAGCGTCATGATGTTGATGGTCTGTCCCGCGGCCCACAACAGAACCACGGCGCTGAGCAGGGCAAACGGAATATTGGTGACGACGATCAGCGCGCTGCGCCAGTCGCGGAGGAAGATCAGCACCATCAACCCGGTCAGAGCCGCGCCGAGCAATCCTTCTATAACCAGGCCGCGGATGGAGTTGACGACATACGGCGACTGGTCGAATTGCAAACTGACATCGACATCGTCGGGCACCACCTTCTTGAAGTCGGGGATCGCGGCTTTGACGGCGTTGATGACGGCGAGCGTGGAGGCGTCCGAGCGCTTGGTGACGGGAATGTAAACGGTCCGCTTGCCGTTGACGTGGGCGTAGGCGGTGACGAGATCGGTGCCGTTCTCGATGGTTCCGATGTCGCGCAGAAAGACGGTGGCACCGGAAACCGGGCGGATGGGTGTGGCGAGCAACTCGGACAGATCGCCGCCCAGAGCGGCGTTGGTCCGGGCGATGCGCTCGACGTTGCCGGTCCACATGTTGCCCGACGGCATCACCAGTGTGGCTTTGCCGACCGCGGCAATGGCCTCTTCGGGCGAGATGCGGTACTGCTGGAGCTTGTCGGGATCGAGCATGACGACGATGGTCCGCTGGTTTCCGCCGAACGGCGGCGGCGCGGAAACGCCGGGTAGCGTCGCAAAAAGCGGGCGCACCCGGTTGATCGCGAAATCCTGCATCTCCGCTTGCGTGCGGGTGGCGCTGCTGAAGACCAACATGCCGACGGCGACGCTTCCGGCATCGAAACGCGTAATGAAGGGCGGCACCGTTCCAGGAGGCATGAAGGCGCGGGCGCGGTTCACATACCCAACTGTCTCGGACATGGCCTGACTCATGTTAGTGCCCTCGTGAAACACTAACTTCATGAGCGCCGCGCCTTGAATGCTCTTACTCTCGACGTGGTCGATGCCGGTTATGTATAAGAAGTGATACTCGTAGTAGTAAGTGAGATAGCCTTCCATTTGCGCCGGGTCCATGCCGCCATACGGCTGCGCCACGTAAATGGCGGGGTCTCCGACCTGGGGAAAGATGTCCGCGGGCATGCGCTCGATGGCGAGCACGGCACAGAGCGCAATCGCGATGAGCGCCACCACCACCGTCAAGGGGCGGCTCAGAGCGGCTAAGACAAGGCGCATGTTATTGACTTGCCTCCGCCAGGAATGGCTGAATGTCTCCGGCCGCGGTGGCCACTCCCAACAGCCCGCGCCAGATGCCGAGCCGGGCCAGCGCATCGTCGATTTCGGCTTGCGTGAGCAGGCGCTGCGCTTCGGCTACCTCGTCGATGATGCCGAGGCCCGATTGATAGCGGGCCGTCGCCTGCTGCACCGCCGCGCGCGCGGCCGATACCTCAAGGGGAGTGTTGGCGGCAATTCTCCGAGCGCCCTGGAGGGTCGCGACCGCCGCATTCCATTGGGCGCGCAGATCGGCGGCAATCTGGCGATAGCGGGCCGTTTCCGCGCGGACCGCGGCCGACTGCGCGGCTTCCCGCGCTTGAACCGACGGCAGATCGAGAGCCGGAAACGTCACGCTGAAACCTAGCGCGTAATTCTGAAAGGTGGGGGCTAGGCCGTTGAGGCCTCCGAGCAGCTTGCCATCGGTCTCCGCGCCGGTGCCGCGAGCGTAAGCGGACCCTTGCAAGTAAAATCGCGGGAAGTAAGATCGTTCGAGAGCCTTGAGCTGCGCCTTGGTTTGTTCGACCACGGCGCTTTGCTCCGCCGCGAAGGGATTGACCGTGGTATCCAGCGCCGGGACGGATTCGTCCGGCGGCGGCTGGAGCAACCGCGGCGAAGAAATGGCGATCTGGGCCGGCTCCATGCCCACGAAGCGGGCGACCATGGCGCGCGCCACGTCAACGGCCTGCTGGGCCTGAATCAGTTGAGTGCGCGCCGCGGCGAGCTCGGCCTCCGCCCGCGAGGCGTCCGCGCCAGGACGCAACTCCGCGCCGACCAGTGCATTGGTCGTCCGCACGATGACCTCGGCTCGGTCCACCCCAGCCTGGGCCGCGCGCACCGTCTCCTGCGCCGCCACCAGCGTGAGATAGGCGTCCGCGGCAGCCGCCGAAACCTCGAACTGGGTGCGCTTGAGCGTGGCCTCGGACTGGGCTTGCGCAGCCGCGGCTGCGGCCACGGTGGCCCGCCGCAGGCCGAAATCGAACGGCTCCCAGGTGACCAGCGTTCCGATGGCGCTGCCCCAGGCGCTGCCCAGGTTGTCGGAGCCGATCACCGGGCCGGACATGGAAGGGATGACGGAGATGACGTTTTGCGGCAGCAAGAGCCCGAAGACATTGTTCCTGGTGGCGCGATTCACTTGCGCCAACGCGTCCACGCGCGGCAGGTAGGCGGTTCGCGCGAGGCGTATGCCCGCCGCGGCGGCGTTGATCTGTTCCTGCGAGACCTGAATGGACGGGTAATTGTGCAGCGCATTCTGAACCGCCTGCATGACGGTGAGCGCGGCAGGCGGGGGTTGCTGCGCCAGCAAAGCCCCGGCCGCCAGCGCCATCAATTCGACATTATGCATCTTCAACACGTTCGCTACTTGCCTTCCATGAGTTCCCGAAACAATTCGCGCACCTTGCCGCCGGCTGCCCGAAGCGCGTTTCGCCCCAGGGGCGTGGCGCGATAGACCTTGCGCCGCGATTTGCCGTTGCGCAATTCCACCGCGCGCAGGTACCCTTTCTTTTCGAGGCCGTGCAGCAAGGGGTAGAGGGTTCCGGGGCTGATCCGGTAGCCATGCCGGGCCAGCTCCTCGACCATGCCCAGGCCGAAGATAGGCTCGTGGGCGGCGTGATGCAGCACGTGGAGCCGGATCAATCCCGAGTAGAGGTCGCGGTCATCCGTGAAATCATGATGATCGGGTTTCGTTTTCGACATTCGATTACGAATATTGATAGTATATGAGTCGGAGGCGCCGTATGTCAAACCAAGAAAGTTCGAAGGGTACCCGCCGCAATTTCTTTTCCGATCTCGCAATCGGGTCGGGCCTTCTCCTGGCCGGCTGCAATCGTGGCGGCGAAAGGGGCGAAACCGTCGCGCCGGGCGGTCCGGCGGATGTTACGCTGCGCATCGGTCCGGCGCTGGTGGATATCGCCAAGGACCATACCATCAGCACCATCGGATACAACGGCGCGGTTCCCGGCCCGCCGATCCGGTTGCGGGAAGGCGTTCCGGTGACGGTTGACCTGTTCAACGACACCGACTCCCCCGAGCTGGTGCATTGGCACGGGCTGATCATTCCCGCAGACGTGGACGGGGCCGAAGAGGAGAAGAGCCTGGCGGTGCCGGCCCATGGCCACTTGCGCTACCGGCTCACGCCACGGCCATCCGGCGCCCGGTTCGTACACACTCACGTCATGCCCATGGCCGACCTGAACCGGGGCACCTACACCGGACAGTTCGGCTTCGTGTACATCGAGCCGAAGAACAATCCGGGGCAGTACGACCAGGAGATTTTTCTGGCCACGCACGAATGGGAGCCCTACTTTACGACCGCGGAAGAAGAGGAGGAGGATGATCCGGCCCCCAAGCCACCGGAGTTGAAGAAAGACGAAAAACCGAACGGCTGGGAAATCGGCTATCAGCGCTTCACCATCAATGGGAAGTGCCTGGGCTATGGCGAGCCGGTGCGCGTCAAAGAGGGACAACGCGTATTGTTCCACTTCCTGAATGCCAGCGCCACCGAGAACATTCAGCTTGCGCTTCCCGGTCACCAATTCCAGGTTGTGGCCCTGGACGGCAACCCGGTGCCGCGTCCGCACCTGGTGGATGTGCTGGAACTCGGAACGGCGGAGCGCATAGACGCGGTCGTGGAAATGAAAAACCCAGGAGTGTGGATTCTGGGGACGCCGAAGGATGACGATCGCAAGAACGGAATGGGCATGGTGATCGAATACGCCAACAAAAGCGGGGCGCCGCGCTGGATCAAGCCCGCGAAAAAGGCTTGGGATTACACCATGTTCGGCGAAAGCCGCGAGGTCCCGAAACCCGATGAGGCGATCCCCATGGTGATTGGGAAGATCAACGGCGGCACGGGCGGTTTCAACCGCTGGACCATCAACGGCAGAAGCTACGATGCCAAGGACGAGCCTCGACTGCTTTACCGGGGCAAGCGGTACCGCCTGGTTTTCGATAACCAGACCGACGACGCTCACCCGGTTCACCTGCATCGGAACAGTTTTGAGCTCACCAATGTTCACGGGAAGGCAACGGCGGGGGTCATGAAAGACGTGGTCCTGGTCAAGGGCTACCGGAAGATCGAGGTGGATGTGACGCCGGCGATGGAGGGGCTGACGTTGTTCCATTGCCATCAACAGTTTCACATGGACTACGGGTTCAAAATGCTGTTCAACGCGGCGTGAAGCGATGGTGGATCAGATTTTCTGAACAACGGACCTGAAATAGGGTATACTGGAGGAGTTCGGTCGCGTTGGACCGAGAGGAGGCTACTGGCCGATGTCAGTTTCACGCAGATCTTTCTTCGCCCGCGCCGGGGCGATTGCCGCCGCTCAGGGGCTGGTTTTGAAGGCGCAACAGAAGAAGCCGCCCGTGGATCCCGGGGCGACGCCGCAGGACCCTCGCATGGGGACTGGCAATGTAGAGAAGCTGTTCAGGTATTCCGACCACCGCGCCAAGGTGGCCCTAATCAAGGGTGACAACCGGCGCAAGATGATTTCCGATTCGCTGGTCGCGATCGACGACCAGATCCGGCCCGTTCTGAAGACCAGAAAGTACGTTCTCATCAAACCGAACGGTAACGACCCAAGCAGGGAACTGATTTCCACGCAAGCCGATACCGTGCACGGAATCATGGACTACCTGGGTCCCCGCTTCAAAGGGCAGGTGGTGGTGGCCGAATGCTGCGGCAATACGGCCGCGCAGACCACCAGCCAGTTCGGCTGGGACAAGATTTTCGCCGAGCACAAGGCCTTCAACATGAAGTTCGACGTTCCCAACGAGGACCCGAACCATTACGAGCTGCTGTATGGGATCGACTACGACATGCATCTGATCCCCATCCGGATGGGCGCGCGATTCGTGGACCCCGATGCTTTCGTGATTTCCGCCGGGGTGCTGAAGACGCACAACATGGTGGTAGCCACCATGTCGATCAAGAACATGGTCCTGGGAGCGGCCATGACTCCGCCTCCCGGGGTGAAGGCGGAATGGGGAGCGAGCGACAAGCGCAAGTTCCACGTGGGCATACGGGCGGGCAACTACAACATCTATCTCGGCGCCCGGATGATGAAGCCGAACTGGGGCGTGGGTCTCATCGACGGGTTCGAGGGCATGGAAGGGAACGGTCCCGTTTCGGGCACCCCGGTGCCGCATCGCATCGCCATAGCCTCGACGGATTTCGTGGCGGCGGATCGCGTGGGCCTGGAGTGCATGGGAATCGATGCCAGTTGGCCCGGCTATCTGAACTACTCCTACCAGGGCGGCCTGGGCCAGTACGATCTGGCCAAGATCGACGTGGTTGGCGCCAAGATCGCCGACGTGCAAAAGAAGTACCGGCTTCACGCCGACGTGGACCGGATGCTGCAATGGCGCGGCCCCATGGAAGACCTGCCGCCGAACCTGGGCCGCAACCGGCGTCCGCAGGAAGAAGAGGATCTTTCCGCTTACGCTTGATGGCGGGCGGGGCACCTGCCCACTCAGCTCATAAACCAGCCGCCGTTGACGTTAATCGTTTGTCCGGTGATGTAGCCGTTTCTGGCAAGCATCACGGCCACTTGCGCAACTTCGTCCACGGAGCCGAATCGGCCTACAGGGATGTGACCCGGCTGTGCGTTGGGATTGGATGTCACCATCTCGGTCGCAATCAGCGCCGGCGCGATGGCATTCACCCTGATACCCTCCTTGGCCAGGTGCCTGGCGTAGTAGCGCATGAGACCGAGCATGCCGGCTTTCGATGCGGCATAGTGCGGACCGACAACCCCGCCGACTTGCGCCGCTACCGAAGACACGTTCACAATCCGGCCCCATTGGCGCGCCCGCAGACCAGGCAGAACGGCCTGGGTCACCAGGAAACAGGATTTCAAGTTCACGGCGATCAGCTCGTCCCAATCCCGCTCAGTGATATCCTCGATGGCCTGAGGACGGGAGATGCCGGCGTTGTTCACCAGGACGTCGATGGGGCCGAGCCGATCTTCCGCGCCGGCGATGAGGCGATCCACTTCGCTGCGGACGGACACATCGGCCTGGATGGCGATGCATCGTCGTCCCGACTGGTTGATTTGCGACTCCACCTCTTGCGCCTCGCGCGACCGCGACAGGTAATTGACTACGACATCGGCGCCGGCCTCGGCAAAAGCCAATGCGATCGCGCGGCCAATCCCGCGGCTCCCGCCCGTGACCAAGGCCACTCTTCCGTTCAAATCATCCATACGCAGAGTGTAACCGGTTTCCCTGATGGCAGCGGATGAAAGCTCCTAGCTGATATATACTGGTTGGAGCCGAACGGCGACAATTCGAGAACCGGGCTGAAGGAGGACTAAACCCTATGCTTCGTCGGCTTCGGCTGCTCATTTGTTTAGGCGGGCTGTTGCTCGGGGTCCCGCAACGCGGTGCGGCGTTCGCCGATTCTGTGGAGGCTACAGGATCCCTAGTGGCCGTAACTCCACGCTCCGTTTGGGTGAGGCGATCGAACGGGGTGCTGGTGTTCGCGCACCTTCCGGACCAGGGGGCGTTGAGCGCACAAGACCTGGCCAGCCGCTACAAGGTGGGAAATGAGGTGTTCCTAAAGTGCGCCTTGGTCGAGCTGTTTCGAGATGATGAGGAGAACCAGTGGTTCGATCTGGAGGCGAAAAAACTGGAGTATCTTCGGCCGCCTTCGGCCGCCGAGTTGGCCAGCGCGCTCGGCTCGGCGGCGCGCCGCTTACGAGGCAACCTGCTGCGAGCCGCCGAGGGAGACCAGCCGCCCGTCAGCGTGAGCCTCAAGTCCCTTCCGCTTCCCGACACCTCCGCCGCGATTCCAGGCAAAGATGACCCCGCAGCTACGTTGGAGCGTTCCCGGGCGCTCACGCAGAAGTGGCTTGCGGCGCTGCCGAATTTCACAGCCGACGAAACAGCGTTAGTGTATCGGAGCCCAATCGTAAGCCCGCCGAAATGGAAAGTCGACGTGACCGTGCAGTCGGAAGTGAGCTTTCGCGGGGCGCAGGATATGCATCGCAACGTGGTGAGAAACGGCGAACCGTGGAATGACTTGTACGAGCACCTGCCGCCGGACGGCCGCGCGAGAAGTCTGCAGTGGGTGTTGGCCAGGATCTTCAGTGCCGACTGCGATGTGACTCTCGAGTTTGCCCGCCGCGCCGTGGAAGCGGGAACTCCCGTGCTGGTGTATCGCTACAGCGCTCCGCCCGACTCCTGCTTCGCGCCCGACTGGGGCGGCCCTGGCGAGCGCTATTATGCGGCGAGATCGGGCGAGGTGTCCTTTGCCGAGGCCGACGGGCTCGTGCGGCGCATGGAGTCCAAGACGTCTGGCTATCCCAAGGAATTCAGTATGCAATCGGCGGAGGAACGCGCAACCTGGGATTACATCCGCATTGGTGAAGAGCGCCACCTGCTTCCGACGGAGGTCCAAGACCTGCTGGCGACCAGGTCTAGCATGAGTCTTGCTATCACGAAATACAAGAATCACCGGCACTTCGAGGCCTTCAGCGACGTCAAGTACAAGTGAGCCGAATCACGTTGTTTTCGATTCGCGGTCACTCCGGGGTTGAATGACGCGAAACCGCGATGGAGGCCGCCGGCGCTACACCGGGTATAGTGGTTCCAAAGCTATGTTTACAAGAATCATTCCAGTTGCATTTTGCGCTTTGCTAGTGGCTGCGCAAGGGCAGGGGGCAGACGCAGTCGTGCTCCAGATCAAAGCCGGCCAGGTGGCGGCGCACGTCAGCCCGATGCTCTACGGCCTGATGACGGAAGAGATCAATTTTTCCTACGATGGCGGGCTGTACGCGGAACTGGTTCGCAATCGCAACTTCAAGGAAGACCCCAAAGAGCCGGTGCATTGGCAGCTCGTCCAGGAACAAGGCGGAACGGGAACAATGGCGCTGGACCCCAGCCAGCCCTTCAACGGCGCCATCCCCACCAGCCTGAAACTTACCGTGACCCAAGCCGCCGGAAGCCAGCGGGTGGGTATCGCCAACGAGGGATTCTGGGGCATACCGGTGCAACCGAATACGCGCTACCGGGCCTCGTTTTACGCTAAGGCCGGCGCAGGATTCAGCGGGCCTCTCAGAATTGCCATCGTGAGCAACGATGGCGCAACGGTCCACGCCAGCGCGCAGGTGCGGCGAGTCACCGGGAGTTGGAAGAAGTATGAGGCCGTTCTGACCACGGGCAAGGCGAAGCCATCCGCGGAAAACCGCCTGGTCATTTCAACCGGCAGCGCCGGGACGGTCTGGTTCAGCATGGTTTCGCTCTTTCCGCCGACGTGGAACAATCGTCCCAACGGCAGCCGGAAAGACATCATGCAGATCCTGGCCGGCATGAAGCCCGCCTTCCTGCGGTTTCCGGGCGGCAATTACGTGGAAGGACGCACTATCGCCACGCGCTTCGACTGGAAAAGGACCATCGGCGATATTTCCGAGCGGCCGGGCCACATGAACGACGCTTGGCGGTACTGGTCGTCCGACGGCATGGGGCTGCTGGAGTTTCTGGAATGGTGCGAAGACCTCCACATGCAGCCGGTGCTGGCGCTCTATGCCGGCTACTCGCTGGCCGGCGAGCGCGTGGCACCGGGAGCCGACCTGGAGCCTTTCGTCAAAGACGCGATTGACGAAATCGAATACGTGATGGGCGGCGCCGGCACCACGTGGGGCGCGCGACGCGCCAAAGACGGACATCCGGCGCCCTTCAAGCTGGAATATGTCGAGGTAGGCAACGAGGACCAGTTCGACCGGCAGACGGGGAGCTATGAAGGCCGGTTCGCGCAGTTCTTCGATGCCATCAAGGCGAAGTATCCCAAGCTGAATGTGGTGACCACCGCCCATGTGGCCACGCGCACTCCGGACGTGCTCGACGAACACTACTATCGCCGCTCGGAAGACGAGATGGCCTCGCACGCCCACGATTACGACACGCGCGCCCGCACCGGACCGAAAATCTTCGTGGGCGAGTGGGCCACCCGCGTGGGCGCGCCGACGCCCAACATGAGCGGCGCCCTGGGCGACGCGGCCTGGATGACGGGCATGGAACGAAATTCGGACCTGGTCATCATGTCCTCCTATGCGCCGCTGTTTGTCAACGTGAACAAGGGCGGGATGCAGTGGCCCACCGATCTGATCGGTTTTGACGCCATGGCCAGCTACGGCTCGCCGGCGTATTACGCCCAGCAGATGTTCAGCCTGCACCACGGCGACGTGGTTCTTCCAGTGACCGCGCAGGGGGTTCCCACGCGTGAATGGCAGCCGCCTGCTCCGGCCGGACGTCGCGGCGCCCCAGAGCCGCCGCAGCCACCTCCGCCACCGCAACAAGTGCCGACGCTGTTCTTCGACGCGACGCGCGACAGCCAGGCGGGAACCATCTATCTGAAGGTGGTGAACCGGGCCGGAACACCGCAACCGGTGCGCGTGGAAATCAGTGGGCTGGCCGCCGTCGAACCCAAGGGGCAAGCCATCACAATGAGCGCCAGCAGCCCGGATGACACGAACTCGATCACGGAACCGGCCAAGATCGTGCCCATCACCACCAACGTGGAGGGACTGGGCGCCAGCTTCACGCGCACATTTCCTCCTTACTCCATCACCGTTTTGCAAATGAAGGGGAAATGAGGCTGGGCCTCACGCTTCGACTTCGATCTCCCAGCCGAATCCGGGCCGCTCGGAAGGACGCATGTAGATTCCTTCGGGGCCGCGGGTGATCTGGTTGTCCTCCTCGAAGCGCCGGTAGACCTCCGGCGGGCCGCCCGGAGCCGGCATGAACATTTCCGACCAGGGAGCGTTGACCGTGGCCATGGTGAAGTGCACGCAATCCTGCACGCCACCCGCATGTGGGATGACGGGGATGTCGTACGCCGAGGCCAGCGCGGCGATGCGCCGCAGCTCAGTCAAGCCGCCGCACCAGTGAACGTCCGGCTGCCAGATGGCGGCGGCATTGTGCTCCAGCAAGTGCCGGAAACCGTAGCGGAAATAAACGTGCTCGCCGGTTACGATGCGGGTGGATTTGATGGCCTCCCGCAACCGGCCGAAACCCTCGAAATCGTGGGGCGGCAGGCATTCCTCCATCCAGTAAACGCGGTAGGGCGCCACCATCTCCGCAAACTCGATGGTGTACTGCTCGTTGAAGGCCATCCAGCAGTCGAGCATGATATCGCCATCGACGCCCAGCAAATCGCGCGTGTGCTTGACCAGATCGGTGTTCTTCCGCATGCCGTCCCGGCCGTCCGCGGGGCCATACGGCACGGCCAGCTTCAGCCGATGGTAGCCGAACTGGATGTGCTGCTCGATGTCATTCCCCGTGCAGTAGGTGGGAATGCGCGCCTTGGTTTCCCCTCCCAGCAGTTTGTAGACGGGCATGCCCAGGGCGTTACCCACCAGGTCCCAGAGGGCCAGATCCACGCCGCTGATGGCGTGGGGAACCACGCCCCCCTGCCCGTAGTACATGCTGGAGCGGAAAAGGATGTCCCAGATGCGCTCGACATTGAAGGGGTCTTCCCCGACCAGCAGCTTGGCGAAATGGCCTATCACCACCTCGCCGCCGGCGATGCCGCCGCTGCCATAACCCTTGACGCCCTTGTCGGTGGAGATCTCTACGGTGAAGCCATCCAGCTTTCCGGGATCCGGCATAAACAGCGAGCGCTCTGGCTTGTACTCCGGGTAGATGGACATGGGGTTGGCCACTTCCACCCCGCCGGTGGACCACGAGCCCGGCGCCGGCTGGTACGCGGGAACCGGCCGCTTGGGCCGGGTGCGAACCAACCGCACGCCGTCGATCTTCAACTTGCTCTTCTCGCTCTGGAACGGAGGGGGCGCCGCACTGGCGCGGTCGATCAGCCCCATAGCGGCCATGCCTCCGAGCCCAAGGAGATTCCGCCGTTGCATCATAGCTTCCCGATTATTCGGGAGTCGGGGGAAGTTGTCAAGCCCGCAACTTCTTCTAAAATAAGACTAAATAAATCTTGACAATATTACGCTCATATTATATTATTGTGAGTGGATGAGGTCGCCATACGGCCTCAAAACTAAACTTTATGAGGAGTTTCAACACCATGTCTCTCAGTCATTACGACCCGTTAGCCAATCTGCGCCTGTTCGAAGACGCCTTCACCCGCATGCTCTCCGAGCCCCAAACCAACCGTCCGTGGGCGCCGGCCGTCGATATTTACGAGACCGAAAACGAACTGGTCCTGAAAGCCGATTTGCCGGATGTCGACCTGAAGGACATCGACGTGCGCGTGGAAAACCAGACGCTCACCATCTCCGGCGAGCGCAAGTTCGAAAAGCAGGACACCACCAAGGGCTATCACCGCATCGAGCGGAACTACGGCACCTTTGTACGCAGCTTCTCCCTGCCCAACACCTTCGATACCGAGCACGTCGGTGCCGAGTTCAAGAACGGCGTGCTGAGCGTGACTCTACCCAAGAAGGAAGCCGCCAAGCCGCGCCAGGTCAAAGTCGAAGTCAAGGCCTGAAGCATCGAATTTCGCAGGGCCGGGATGCCTTCAGGGCCGCCCGGCCCTATATTTGTTTATAGGGGACCACAATGTTTCGTTTGGACAAGCTCACTCAGAAGGCCCAGGAGGCTTTGCAGCAAGCGCAGACGATCGCCGAACAGAACCAAAGCCAGGTGATCTTCCCGCTGCACCTGCTCATCGCCCTGGCGGAAGAAAAAGAAGGAATTGTGCGGCCGGTGCTGGCCAAGTGCAACGTGCAGCCCGATGCCATCGTGGCGGAAGGCCGGCGGCTGCTCGGCAATCTGCCTAAGACCAGCGGTATGCAGCCCGGAACGTATCTCTCGCAGCCGCTGAACGAGGTCCTGGAGCGCGCCTTCGACGAAGCCGGCCGTTTCAAAGACGAGTTCGTGTCCACCGAACACCTGCTGCTCTCCATCGCCCAGCAGCGCGGCGATCCCGCGGCCCAATTGCTCGACCGCGCCGGCGCCACGCATGACGCCATCCTCAAAGCCCTGGTCTCGGTGCGCGGCAGCCAGCGCGTCACCGACCAGAATCCCGAATCCAAGTACCAGGCCCTGGAACGCTACGCGCACGACCTGACCGAGTCCGCCCGCCAGGGCAAGCTCGACCCGGTGATTGGCCGCGAAGACGAAATCCGCCGCGTCATGCAGGTGCTGAGCCGCCGCACCAAGAACAATCCCGTCCTCATCGGCGAGCCCGGCGTGGGCAAGACCGCCATTGTCGAAGGCCTCGCCCAGCGCATTGTCCGCGGCGACGTCCCCGACCAGCTCAAGAACAAGAAGCTGGTGGCCATCGACCTGGGCTCGATGATCGCCGGCACCAAGTTCCGCGGCGAATTCGAAGACCGCCTGAAGGCCGTGGTCAAGGAAATCATCGATTCCAACGGCGAAATTATCTGCTTCATCGACGAGCTGCACACGCTGGTCGGCGCCGGGTCCGCCGAGGGCGCCATCGACGCCGCCAACCTGCTCAAACCCGCCCTGGCGCGCGGCGACCTGCGTTGCATCGGCGCCACCACCCTCAATGAGTACAAGAAGTACGTCGAGAAGGACGCCGCCCTGGCCCGCCGCTTTCGCACCGTGATGGTTGGCGAGCCTTCCGTGGATGACACCATCGCCATCCTGCGCGGCCTCAAGGAAAAGTTTGAGATCCACCACGGCGTGCGCATCAAGGATTCCGCCATCATCGCCGCCGCGGTGCTCTCGCACCGCTACATCGCCGACCGCTTCCTGCCCGACAAGGCCATCGACCTCATCGACGAAGCCGGCTCGGCCCTGCGCCTGCAAATCGGCTCCATGCCCATCGAAATCGACGACCTCGACCGCAGCATCTCGCACCTCGAGATCGAGCGCCAGGCCCTCGGCAAGGAAACCGACTCCGCATCGCGCGACCGCCTGCGCCACGTGGAAAACGAGCTTGAGCGCCTGCGCGGCGAATCAGCCACTTTAAAGGAGCGCTGGAACCGCGAAAAGGGCGCCATCATGCGCGTGCGCCAACTCAAGGAGGAGCAGGACGCGCTCCGCCAGGAAGTCGAAAAGGCCAGCCGCGCCGGCGATTGGGGAAAGGCCGCCGAGCTACGCTACGGCCGGCTCTCGCAGATTGAGAAGGACATCCAGACCGCCGAGCAGGAGATGGAAGCCGTCAAGGAAAACGCGCTGCTCAAAGAGGAGATCGGCGAAGACGATATCGCCCGCATTGTGGCCAAGTGGACCGGCATTCCGGTGGCGCGCATGATGGAAGGCGAAATCCAGAAACTGGTTCACATGCCCGAGCGGCTCAAGGACCGCGTGGTGGGCCAGGATGAAGCCGTGCGCTTGGTCTCGAACGCCATCCTGCGCAACCGCGCCGGCATGGGCGACCCTCACCGGCCCATCGGCAGTTTCATCTTCCTCGGCCCCACCGGCGTCGGCAAGACCGAGCTGGTGCGCGCCCTGGCCCAAGATCTTTTCGACGACGAAAAGGCCATGATCCGCGTTGACATGTCCGAGTACATGGAGAAGCACGCGGTGGCCCGCATGGTGGGCGCGCCGCCCGGATACATCGGTTTCGAGGAGGGTGGCCAGCTTACGGAGCAGATCCGCCGCCGGCCCTACTCGGTGGTGCTGTTGGATGAAATCGAAAAGGCCCATCCCGACGTCTTTAATATGTTGCTCCAGATTCTGGACGACGGGCGCCTGACCGACGGCCAGGGCCGCACCGTCAGCTTCAAGAACGCGGTGATCGTGATGACTTCCAACGTGGGCACCGGATTGATGGAGAAGGGTGTCATCGGGTTTTCGGTGCATGGCAAAGACAAGCGCACGGAGGATGCGCGCCGCCGCCTGCTCGAAGAGCTCCGCAAGCAGTTCCGCCCCGAGTTTCTGAACCGCGTGGACGATATCATTGTATTTAACTCGTTGACGCGTGAGAACCTCAGGCAGATCGTGGACATCCAGTTGCACAATGTGGGCAAGCTACTGAAGGACCGCAAGATCAAACTGGAGGTCACGGCCGCGGCCAAAGACCTTCTCATTGCCGACGGCTACGATCCGCAATACGGAGCGCGCCCCATGAAGCGGGCCATCCAGCGGCTGATTCAGGACCCGCTGGCGCTCAAGCTCATCAACGGTGAATTCAGCGAAGGCGACACCGTGGAAGTGAATGCCGCCGCCGGGGGAGGCGAGCTCGAATTCACCAAACTCACCCCCGTGGAGGTGTAAGCCGATATGACCACTAACACTCTCAAGACCGCCGTGCTGCTCGGCCTGCTCAGCGCCCTCCTGCTCGTCGGCGGGGAGGCGCTGTACGGCCGCCAGGGCCTTTACATTGGCCTGGGTCTTGCGTTCGCCATGAACTTCGCCGGTTATTTCTTCTCCGACAAAATTGCGCTGGCGTCGTATTCCGCGCGGCCGGTGACCGAAACGGAGAACCCCGACGTGTATCGCCGGGTAGCGCCTATCGTGGGGAACCTCTGCCACCGCATGGGCCTCCCCATGCCCAAACTCTGGCTCATCCCGCAAGACTCCCCGAACGCCTTCGCCACCGGCCGCAACCCCGCGCACGCCTCGGTAGCGGTCACCGCCGGCATCCTCAATCTCATGAGCGACACGGAAATCGAGGGCGTGGTGGCGCACGAGTTGGGCCATGTGTTGCACCGCGACATTCTCATCAGCTCGGTGGCCGGCATGTTAGCCGCTGCGATCACCATGCTGGCGCGCATGGCCTTCTGGTTCGGGGGTTCGCGCGATGACGACAATCGCGGCGGCGGCATGGTTGGCGCGCTCCTCATGATGATTCTCGCGCCCCTCGCCGCCCTGCTCATTCAGGCGGCCATCTCGCGCTCCCGCGAATACGACGCCGACGCCGCCTCCGCCAAGTACGTCGGCTCCCCCTACCCGCTGATCGGTGGCTTGCAGAAGCTCGAAACCTGGTCCAAGCGCATCCCCTTGGACGCGTCGCCCGCCACGGCCCACATGTTCATCGTCAAGCCGTTCACGGGCCAGAGCATGATGCGGCTGTTTTCGACGCACCCCGCCACCGCCGACCGCATCGCCCGTTTACAGGCCATGCGATGAACGAAGTCCGCGTCAACCGGAAGGCAGCCGGCCGCCTTGCCTCCGGCCACCTGTGGATTTTCTCGAGCGACATCGCCGATCGCAATGGCGCCCAGCCGGGTGAAGCCGTAAAGGTCGCCGATTTCCGCGGACGCCCGCTGGGCACGGCCCATTACAGCTCCGCGTCGCAAATCGCGCTCCGGATGCTCTCGCCGCACGTCGAGGAAATTGGCCGTGATTTCTATTTGCGCCGTCTGCGCGCCGCCGAGGAGCACCGCCGCGCGGTTGTCCGTCACACCGACGCCTATCGCGTAGTGCATGGCGAAGCCGATCTGCTGCCGGCGCTCATCGTGGATCGCTACGGCGACTACCTGGTCATGCAGACGCTCGATCAGGGCATGGACGCGGCCAAGAGCGAGATTTCGACTTGCCTGGAGGAGATCTTCCAGCCCCGCGGCATCGTCGCCCGCAATGACGCGCCGGTCCGCACCAAGGAGCAGTTGCCGCTGGAAACCACTATGCTGGCGGGCGAAGTGCCGGAATCGGTGGCCATCCACATGAACGGCCTCAACCTGCGCGCCGATTTGCTGGGCGGCCAGAAGACCGGCATCTTTCTGGACCAGCGCGAGAACTACCTCGCCGCGGCCCGCTATGCTGGGCCCAGAGGGCGCCCCGGCAAGGCGCTCGATTGCTTCACTTCCACCGGCGGCTTCGCCCTGCACCTGGCCGGCAAGTGCGAGAACGTCGAGGCCGTGGACAGCTCCGGCCCGGCTTTGACCACGGCGCGCCAGAACGCGGAAGCCAACGGCATCGCCAACATTCATTTCCAGGAAGCCGATGTCTTCGAGCTGCTGGCCGGCTACGCCGCCGCGCGCCGCCAGTATTCCTTCGTGGTGCTGGACCCGCCGGCCTTCGCCAAGTCCCGCCACAACCTGGAAGCCGCAGTGACCGGCTATCGCGAGATCAACCTGCGCGCCTTGCGCCTGCTGGCGCCGGGTGGAATCCTGGTCACCTGCTCTTGCTCGCACCATCTCGGCGAAGCGACGTTCCTGGAATTGATCGCGCAAGCCTCGCTCGACGCCGGGCGGACCGTGCGCGTGCTGGAGCGGCGCACGCAAGCGCAGGACCACCCCATTCTGCTCACGGTTCCAGAGACGCACTACCTGAAGTGCTTGATCCTGGAAGTTGTGTAGGGCCGGTGGTCTTGCCACCGGCCCTTCAGGATCTCATGAAATCGGAAACTGTCAACTTCGAGCCGCCTCAACTTCATCATTGACACCTTAATCTGTAATTTATTACGCTGGGGTATGACTACACAACAGGCCCCCGACAATCAACAAAAGCTGGTTGAAGACGCTAAAGACAAAAAGCGTGGATGCGTCGAACGTGGCGAAGCAATCGTGATGCTACTTGCCAATCACCGTGTAGATCAGCAGAGACTTCCAACCCTGGCTGGGCTTACCGAGACGATGATTAGTCGGCTGAAGGTGTGTTACGAGAACTTAAGCCCTGATGCCCGCCGATTGTGCAAAACTGTCAAAATACAAACCCAGGCGTGTCATAGGCTAGGGCGAGAAGTTGCCCGTGCGGACCAGGTTCGGCTAATTAGATTGGCTCAGGAATTTACGAGAGAGCGTGAATCAAAACGACCTTTGCAGAAGATGGGATCACCAGGACGGCAAAGTCCGAGAGGGCTAATCACGGAAGACGATATGCAAAAGGCGATCTGCGCTGAAAAGTACAAATCCTAAAGCTGCCGCAGCAGAAGCGTAAGGATTGCGTATTCCAATCTGTCAGACGTCGGACCTTTGACCGTGCGGCCTCCTATCGCTTGCGGCAAACTGGCGACCGTGATCGATCAGACCGAGCACGGCCATCATTCTGCAAGGAACGGAAGCCGGCACCCACCAGGACAAAGGCGCACCGTGAGCTTGTTATGAGGTAGAATGGGGGAATGCCAGAGGCATCCTGGAAGCAAAATCTAAGCCTTATATGCAAAAGTGTGTCCGCTCTTGGCGCGGTTTCTGCACTGTCTCTTTATTTTGGCATTAGACCGTGGAACGCTGGGGGGCAAATGCGCATAGGCGCTCCCTCCCCTCGCCATCCATCCATTTTGTGGCTTGTGCTGGCGGTCGTGCTAATGGCCATGGATGTCGGTATTTCGTTATATGATCGCCGCAGATTCAAGAAAACGATATCTGTCCGTGAAGAAAGGGTACGAGAATTGGAGGGACAGTCGACGGAGCGTGATTCGAGAATTGCGGAGTTAGAAAGTGAGCTTATGAGCTACTCGCATGAAGTCAGAATCAGCCCATATTGAGTGTAATTCGCGGCGATTGGCATTCTGGGCTCTGGCCGGGGTACTGGCTCTCGGTGCAACCATCCAAGAAGGCTACGCCCAACAGGCCCTGGCCATCGATCCGTCGAACCCTGCCACCCTGTATGCCGCGGAATACGGCGGTGGGGTCTTCAAGAGCAGCAACGGGGGGGCCAGTTGGAGCGCCAGCAGCAGCGGCCTGACCAACCTCGGTGTTTTGGCCCTCGTCATTGATCCGTCGAACCCGGCCACCCTTTATGCGGGGACAATTAAGGGAGGCGTCTTCAAGAGCAGCAACGGCGGCGCAAGCTGGAGCGCGAGCAACACCGTCCTCCCGTACGATGTTCGAGCCCTGGCCGTCGATCCGTGGAACCCGTCCACCCTCTATGCCGGGATAGATGCGATCCCCAATGGCGGTGGGGTCTTCAAGAGCACCGACGGGGGGGCCAGTTGGAGCGCGAGCAGCGCCGGCCTCTTCACGGTCTCTTACTGCCCTGTTTTCGCTCTGGCCATTGATCCGTCGAATCCGGCCACCCTCTATGCCGGGAAGAATGATGGTTATGGGGTCTTCAAGAGCAGCAACGGGGGCGCCACTTGGAGCGCGAGCAACGCCGGCCTCCCAGACCTCTCATCGGCGAACAGCTATGTTTTGGCCCTGGCCATTGACCGGTCGAACCCGGCCACCCTCTATGCCGGGACAGCGTTTGGTTTTGGGGTCTTCAAGAGCAGCAACGGCGGCGCGACCTGGAGCGCAAGCAACGCCGGCCTAACAGCCACCGAGGTCTTGGCCCTCGCCATTGATCCCGCGAACCCGGCCAATCTCTATGCCGGGACATACGTGGAGGGGTCCTCTGGAGGGGTTCTCAAGAGCAGCAACGGGGGCGCTGGTTGGATCGCGAGCAGCAGTGGCCTCACGGCCACCCAAGTCAATGCCTTGGCCATCGATCCGTCGAGTCCGGCCACCGTTTATGCCGGGACTGGGTCAGGTACAGTCTTCAAAAGCATCAACGGGGGCGCCAGTTGGCAGCCGACGGGGGTCCCTGCGGCTAACTCGCTCTCCCCTTCAGCCGCACAAGCCGGTGGCGCGGGCTTTACCCTAACGGTCAATGGCTCGAACTTTGTGACGGACTCGGTAGTGCAGTGGAATGGGAGTAATCGTCCAACTACGTTTGCTAGCGCCATGCAGTTGACGGCCTCCATTTCGGCAAGTGATGTAGCGGTGGCGGGTACGGCTCAGGTCACGGTATTTAACCCAACGCCAGGTGGTGGCGCTTCCAATGCATTGTCCTTCACCATGAACAATCCTGCGCCCTCCTTGAGTACGCTCTCCCCGAGCAGCGTCACGGCTGGCTCGTCCACTCTCAAGTTGACCATCACTGGCACCAGCTTTGTAACTGGATCGGTAGTCCAATGGAACGGCAGCAGCAGGCCTTCGGCCTTTGTCAGCAGTACGCAGTTGACGGCCTCCATTTCGGCAAGTGATGTAGCGTCGGCGGGTACGGCGCAGGTCACGGTATTTAACTCAGCGCCAGGTGGCGGCACTTCTAGTGCATTGACCTTCACCATCAACAATCCGACGCCAGGACTTAGTTCTCTCTCGCCTTCCCGCGCGACACCTGGCGATATAGCCTTCACCTTGACGGTGACAGGTACGAACTTTGTCCATGGCTCCATTGTGCAATGGGGAGGCACTGCCCGGACGACTAATTTTGCCAGCGCGACACGGTTGACCGCAGCGATTCCGGCCAGCGACATTGCGGTGGGTGGGACGGCCCAGGTGGCTGTGTTCAACCCCGCGCCGGGCGGCGGAACCTCCAATGTCTTGGCCTTCGCCATCAATCTACTCCCCGTTCTTAACCCAGGAGGCACGGTGAACGGGGCCACCTTCGGCGCGGGCTCTGATGCCGTTGCGCCCGGCACTATTGTCGCCATCTTTGGGACCAACTTGACCGATGGCTCTTCCTGCCTGGCGCCGTCCTGCAATCCCACTTTTGGAAGCGACGGAAGGCTTAATACCACGATGACCGGGGCACAGGTAACCGTCAATGGAATCCCGGCTCCGTTTTTCTATTCTTCGCCAAACCAGCTTGGGGTTGAAATTCCTACCGAATTGACAGGGGCCTCTGCAACGGTTCAAGTCACGGTCAGCGGGCAAGCCAGCGCGCCACAGCTCGTTGCGATGGCCCCGGTCTCTCCCGGCATCTTCACTTTCACTTCGGATGGCAAAGGAGCCGGTGCGTTCACGCACGTGGACGGCTCCCCGGTGACCCCGCAGAACCCGGCCCATGCGGGAGAGTTGGTGATTCTCTATGCTACCGGCCTGGGACAGGTAACACCGTCCGTACCCACGGGTACGCTGCCGGGTGGCGCATCGGCCACCGCGGCTCCCACGGCTTTGACCATCGATGGTATTACGGTGGCCCCGGACTTCGCAGGCTTGTCGGGTTGCTGTGTCGGACTGAATCAGGTGAACGTCCGTCTTCCGGCAAACACCCGCTCAGCAACCAATATTCCCGTGGTGCTGACCATCCGCGGCGTAGCATCCAATTCCGTCGCCATCGCTGTGCAGTAGCGCTCGCCTAACTGGGAACTCGCCGGCCAAACCGTGCAGGCCAGTCGTTGTCGAATTGGCTCGCCCAGGAAACCAGGGGAAACCAGGTACAGCACCGAATTGCCCCATTACCGACAGTGGTCTGTCTGTCACCGGATTTGGCGGTCACGGCACTATTCCGCCCAGAACCCGTCCAGATCCACAAACTGCCCCGTCGAGCCAGGACTGTCCTGGCCCAGCACCCGGGTCACCATTACGTATTTGCCCCGTCCCAGATGTAGGGGCCGGGTATGCCCAGCCCCCACCGATTTGTGATAATCGTAGTCACCGGAGATGACCCAGCAAGAATCGGCGCGCGTGCAAGTCGAGGAAGTGGTCCGGCGCATTGTCGCTGGCTTTTCCCCCGACAGGATCGTTGTGTTTGGATCGCACGCGCGGGGGGAACAGACACGGGAGAGCGACCTGGATTTGCTGGTGGTTATGCCCGTCACCGGCTCACGGCGCAAGCAGGCAGCGGCGATCGAGATGGCGCTGGTGGGCGTCGATATGCCCACGGATGTGATCGTGGCCACTCCGGACGAAGTTGCACGCCTGCAAGGGGTGCCCGGATCGATCATCAAGCCGGTTCTTCAGGAAGGGCGCGTGGTGTATGAGCGGCCGGCCTGACCTCGCCAAGTCGGTGGCTCGGTGGGCCTCCAAGGCCGACCACGATTTCCGGAATGCGGAATACACCCTGACGCTCCAAGAGGACTGCCCCTTCGACACCGTCTGCTTTCACGCCCAACAGTGCGCCGAAAAGTATCTGAAGGCGCTGCTCTTGCTGGCCGGCGGCGAACCGCCAAGAACGCACGATCTTCGGCTTCTGCTTCAGCGGCTGCCGCCCGATCTGGCGGTATTATTTCACATGGAAGACATGGTCGAGCTGAACCGCTACTCCGTCGAGGCGCGCTATCCAGGTGAGTGGGAAGAGATATCGCGCGCCGAAGCCGAGCGTGCCGTAATGCTGGCACGAGACGTTGGTACGGCGGCGCGGCTGCTCCTGGCCAAGTAGGGGCCGGACGGTATGTGGCACACTGGCGTTGGGGACTAATGTCGATTTTCATTGTCCAACTCGGCACAACTCGAAAGCCCGGCGAAGGGTTGCGGCTCGGCACGGTGCGGCGGCCTCCGCGGGGCATTCCGAAGTCAGACTTCGCCCGGCTCGACTACTATGACGTCTGGTTCCCAAACCTGTCACCGAGCGCGAAACTGGTGCAGGAAGCGCTGCGGGCGGCGGACGAGCGCGCGTGGACCGCATTCAGGCGGAAGTTCCGGCAGGAGATGAGCAAGCCCGATAGGAGCCGGGAACTTGACGTGCTGGCGGCGCTGTCGCACCAGACGAATCTGTCGCTAGGCTGCTACTGCAAAGACGAGAGCCGCTGCCACCGCTCGGTGTTGCGGGAACTTCTAGCGGAGCGCGGCGCCGACGTGGTCTGAGGGCCGCGGAGAGCGGCATTTGGCTCACCGGTTACAAAGATAATACCACGCCACCAGGGCCAGCATAATCGCGGATGTGGTGGTGAGTACGGCGGCATCCCACAGCCTTGGACCGGCCGTCAAAGAGGTGAAGAGAATCGGTTCCTCCGTCCGGCCACCGTTCTGGGAGTCGCCGCTGGGCCGCTCGGTCAAAGCGCCCCTCTCGGAGAGAGCGTGCCTCTCCAGCCATGGCACATCGGTCGCGGAATGGTGCTCGTCGATGGTGCCATTGATGATTTCAATCATCGCCGCTGGATCGGCGGGGAATCCGCACTGTACCGCCCGGGGCAGCATGTGGCGGAGTTCGTCAAACGGGAGCGGTTTGAGTGGGGTTGCCACGGAATACCCCAGCGTGTCCGCCAGTTGGCAGGCCAGGGAGACCAGTGTCAGAAAGTCGAAGGGTCTGCCGGCGGGGGGTTCGTGGTGCCGGCCCGCGATCATACAGAATTCATGCGGCAACTTCCACTGCTCCACCAGTTGGCGCCCGGCTTCGCAGTGATCCATGCCGAAGCGCTTTTTCTCTTCATCCAGAAGTGAAACCGCATCCCGGTCCGCGGCAATGAGGACTTGATTATACGCCTCCGGATAGCCCACCAGAAGGCCGAGGCGGCCAATGTCGTGCAGCAGGCCGAAGCTGTGGGCGCGATCTTCAAGCATGCCGGCAGCCCGCGCCAGTTCACGGCAGAGAATGGCCGACGCCAGAGTGTGCCGCCAGCACTTGTTCATAGCCTCCGTTCCCAGCGCCTTCCGCATATAATTCGTGGTGGCTACGGCGAGCACCAGGGAGCGCACGCGGATCAGACCCAGGGCGACAACGGAGTGCTGCACCGTGGCGATCTGTGCCACGAATCCGAACAGGGGGGAGTTTGCCAGTTTCAGGAGTTGCGCGGACAGCGTCGCCTCGGAGGAAATCTTCTGCACCACCTCGCCAACATCAGGCGTGTCCTTAGACAGCAAGTCGAGCGTCCGCAGAACGATGGGCGGAAACGCGGGGATGTTCGCGAGTACGATATCCTTCGTGAGCGGACATTCTGCGAGTTCGACGGACACTTGCCACTCTCGACCAACTTATCGGCAGGGTAGCCGTAAAGCTCCGGAGAAAATGACGAGTACCACAACAAAAGCTATCTTGCGCGTTGTCAGGAATTGAGGGAACATTTAACCACGCTAGAGAGGGCGCCCACGGGGTACTGACCAAGGTAGACGCCGAGGGCGCTGCCGAAGGTTAGGTGTTAGTATGTTGTGGCGAATTCTACTGATGTTCGTCAAGCCGGTAGTCCTGGTGGCATTGTTCGAACTGGTCAGCCGGCTGGCGGAGGTAACCGGACTGCACGTGGGCCTGATCGCTCCCATAGCCGGCGCCATCGCGGGGATCACCGGCCTGGACCCCCGCTATGCCGCGTTCGGCGTGCTCGCCTTCATCGCCGGCAGCCTGTTCAAGGCGCTGGCCGCGGTGTACGGCTTACTTGCGACGTCGCTCAGACACTGAAGGTCAAGGCCGCGCAGAAGGCCGCTTTGCAGTCGTGAAGCGGCGTCTCACGGGCGCTCTATTTCAAATTCCGGTCGAAGAAATCCACCATCATCTGGTTCATCTGGCGCGATGCGGCTCCGGTCACGCCGTGCGCCTTCTGCGGATACAGCATGAACTCGAATTGCTTGCCCGCTCGCTCCAACGCGTCGAGCGCCTGAAGGGTGTTCTGGAACAGAACGTTGTCATCCTCGAAATTGTGCGCAATCATGAGCTTCCCCTTCAGGTTCCCGGCTTTCGGCGGCAGGGCCGTGTTCTGGTAGCCCTCCGGGTTCTCCGACGGCAGACCCATGTAGCGCTCGGTGTAGATGGTGTCGTAGTTGAGCCAACTGGTGACCGGCGCTCCGGCGAAACCGCAGCGGAATACATCCGGAGCATTGAGCATGGCGTTCAGCGTCATGAAGCCGCCATAGCTCCACCCGTGAATGCCGATGCGGTCCGGATCGACAAAGCCCAGCGAGATGAGGTGCTTGATTCCGGCTACCTGGTCGGCCAATTCGGTCACGCCCAAGTTGTGGTAGATGGCCGTTTCGAACGCGTGCCCGCGCCCCAGGATGCCGCGATTCTCGCTTTGCCAGACCACGTAGCCCTTGTGCGCCAGCACCTGGTCGATGCTAATGCCCGCCCAGCCATTGTGGATGGGGTCCGCCACGCCCGGCCCGCCGTACACGGTGACAACGGCCGGATACTTCCTGCCCGCCTCAAAACCGGCCGGCTTGATCAAGCGCCCGTAGAGCGGCGTTCCATCCGCCAGGCTGAACTTGACAATCTCCGTGGGGAGAATCTCGAACTCTTCCAGTTGGGTCCGGTCAGCCTCGCGATAGACGCCCAGTTCCCTGCCGTCGCCGGAGTGCAGCGTGGTGCGCGGCGGGTTGCCCAGGTTGGAATAAGTGTCCAGATAGTACGGGCCGCCCGGGCCTATCGAGATGGTGTGCGTGTAACCGGCCGCCGAGAGCTGGCGCTTCGCCTGGCCGTCGAGCCCGATGCTGTAGAAGTGGTGCTCGAGCGGGGTGGGCTCGTCGGAGTCGTAGAAGACGCGCCCGCCGGCTTCGGCTTCATTCACAGCCGCGACGTCGGTGACTTCCCAGGGACCCTTGGTCAACTGCTGCACGCTCTTCCCGTCGACGGAGTACAGGTAGATATGGCGGAAGCCGTCGCGCTCGCTGGTCCACAGAAACCGCTTCCCGTCCTGGAGGAATTCCACGTCGCCGTGGAGATTGATCCAGTAGGGATCCGACTCGCGGAAGATGGTGGAAGACGCGCCGGACTCGGCGCTGATGGCCAGCATCTCCAGGCGATTCTGCACGCGATTGGTGCGGATCACGTACACGCTTTTGGAATCCGGCATCCAGCCGGCGCGCGCGATGAGATAGGAATTGCGGGTTTCGCCCACTTCGAGCCACCGGGTGGGGCCGCCCGCGGCCGCTACCACGCCCAGGTGCACGTCGGCGTTGTTTTCACCGGCCTGCGGGTATCGCTCCGGCTCGTACAACGCCCGCGTGCGAAGCAGGTCCTCGTGCGGGAAGACCGGTTCGCGACTGGTGTCGAACTGAAGATACGCAATGGACTTCGAATCGGGCGACCACCAGAAGGCCGTGCCCAGATCGAGCTCTTCCGGATAGACCCAGTCCAGGCCGCCGTTGCGAAGCGTCTCGGCGCCGTGGGTGGTCAACGGCGTCTCTTTGCGGGTGGCGACATCGACGGAATACAGATCCCATCCACGGCGGAAGACTACCATCTTGCCATCCGGCGAGAGCTTGGGGTCCACCTCCGCGACCGGCGTCCTGGTGAGCTGGTCCCATTTGCCCGTATCGAGGTGAACCAGGAACAAGTCGCCACCGCTGACATAGAGCAGTTCCTTGCCATCGGAGGAAAACTGAAGGCCGCCGCCACGCACGCGCCGGTTGGTCCAATCGAACGGCCCGTCGGCGGGCGGAGGGTTCACGGCGGCGGCAGCATCCATGGCATCCAAGGCCACCAGATCCTTGGAACTCTGAGTGGAGGGGTCGTAGATCATGAGGCTGCGACCCTGCCGGAAAACGAAGGTCTTACCGTCCGGCGCCCACGTTGCCGCACCGGCGCCGCCGCGACCCCCGCCGCGGCCTCCCGCGTTCATCGACTCGAGCGTAATCGGCTTCTTCTGTCCGAAAGCCGATGCGGCCAGCAACAGACAAACGGTGAACTTAAACATTGTGTAGTGATTGTAATTCAAGCGCGATGGGGTTTACATCCTGCCCTTGACGGCTGAGTCGAGCGAGATCTTGTTTTGGTCCAGAATGGTCCCCGTGGCCCGCTCCAGCGCGGCCCGCGCCTTCACATATGAGCTCATGGCGGCGACCACGGTGGACCGCGCCTGGGCCAGCAAGCTCTCGTACTGGATGACGAAAAAGCTGGTGGATGCGCCCACCTCGAACTTGGCCTGCTCGGCCTCGAGCGACTCCTCCTGCAACTTCCGCGCTTCCACCGCCGCTTCGTACGACGAGCGCGCGCGGCCCATGGCGATGAGCGCGTCCTCCACTTCGAGCCGCGCCTGGTTCTCGAATTGCCGCAAGCGGATCTGCGACTGCTTGAGTTGCAGCTCATCGCGCGCCAGGTCCGCTTCCGCGACCCGGTTGCGCACCGGCAGAGTCATCTGCAGGCCGATCCCGTAAGTCGGGTACTTGCGCGCCAGCACCTGTTCGAGCACCGTGCCGTATCCGCCGGCGAACCCGGGGTTGGGCAGCGCGAGAGGGTTCACGGTCCCCGTCTGGCCGTTATTCTGCATCACCCCCACCAGGTCCAATTCAGGCCGCGTGGCGCTCCTGGCGCCCTCCAGGCCGATCTGCGAATTCTCGATCTGCAGGCGCGCCTGCCCCAGGTCGGGGCGGTTCGCCAGCGCCTCCGCCAGCAGGTCCTGAATGGGGCGAATCTCGTCCTTCTCCGGTATGGCCAGCGCATCGGTGGGGATAATGTGCGCGGCCCGCACCTCCGGGTCCTCATTCCCGCGCTCGGTCAACACGGTCTTGAAGATGGCCTCCTGCTCCTCGCGCAGCCCGCGCGCATTGATCAGGTCCTGGCGCGTCGAGAAGACCTGCGCGTTGGCGCGCGTCAGCTCCACCGGGGCCAGCGTACCTTCGTCCACCTGCGCCTTGGTATCCGAGTAGAGCTTCTCGGCCAGCTCCAAGGTCTCCTGCTTCACCTTCTCGTCTTCGTAGAGCGCCACGAAATCGGTGTACAGACGGATCACACCGTAGACCGACGCGATGAGCTGCTGCTGGAACAACAGGCTCGTGATCTTGCGTTCATTTCCGGCAATCCGGATGAACCGCCGGTTGAGGGCCATTCCGAAACCGCGCAGCAGCGGCTGCGTGACCGTCACGCCGAGACCCGTGGTGGTAAACGGAGTGTATCCGTAGCTCAGCGCGTTAACCGATTGGTAAGTGTTGCTGAAGCTCAGCGCCGCTTGCGCGCCCGTGGAGAAGCCCTGCTGGATCCCCGCGTTGGCCATCGTTGTGTTGCCGATCAGCGTGGGGGTGCCTGTCGTCTGGATGCTCACCTCGGGCGTGGTCTGGTGCGTCCAGTTCAGCAGTCCGGTGGCCGCCGGATCGAAAACCGGAACGGCCGTCCCGCTGGATTGCGGAATGCTGCCCCCGATCGACAGGTTGGTCTGCGGCGCGGCCAGCACTCCCAGTTCGAGCGCGTTGGTGGCCACCGCGCTTCCGGAGGTGGCGAGCCCCGCGATGGCGGCCGTCGTTACCACCGGGCTGAGCGTCCCGCCCACGCCCGCCGGCACTTCCGCCAGGGTGTAGTTCAACCCGCGCAGCGCGCCGCCGCCTTTGGCGCGCAGCAGCTCCTCATCTCCCACCGGCAAAGCGGACCGCTGCAACTCGATATCGAGATTGTTCTCGATGGCCAGCGCCAGCGCATCCTGAAGCGACAGGTAGAGGTTGCCGGCGCGAATCAGCTCGTGGACCCGCGGCGAGTTCTGGAAGCTGTCCTGCGGCGCGGCCATGCCTGGGCCCGCGCACAGAAGAGACGCAAGCAAGATGCTGAGACTTGATTTGAACATGGTCGGAGACTTCTTACGAATGGCTTGCCGGCGCCGCCGTTTCCTGAGCCGCTACCGGCTTCACTTTCGCGCCTTCCCGGATGGCGTCGCTGGGGTTGACCACCACCTGCTGCCCCTCTTCGAGACCCGAGAGCACTTCCAGGCGGTCGCCGAAGTCGCGGCCCAACTGGATGCGCGCGAAATGCACGCGGCCGTCAGGCTCGACCACCGCCACCTGCGGACCGTCGCTGCGCACCACCAGGGTGTCGCCGGGAATCAGCAGCGGAGGATCTTTCCTGGGAACCGAGAGGTCCACTTGCGTGTACATCCCGGGCATCAGCACGGCGTCCGGGTTGGGGACCTGCACTTCCACCAACAGGGTGCGGGTGGCGGGGTCGAGGGCATTAGCCGTGCGGGTAACCGCGCCGGGGAACCTGCGGCCCGGCAGATCGGGGATGACCAGCGTGGCCTGCTGCCCCACTTTCACCGACCCCGCATCCGCCTGCGGAACATTCAAATACGTGCGCAGCCGGTCGGTCTGGGCGATGCGAAACAGCAGCGTGTTGCCCTCGTTGACGAGCACTCCCGTATCCACGTTACGCAAGGTGATGACGCCCGCAAACGGCGCGCGCACGGTCTGGTAATCCTGGAGGTCGTTGAGCCGCGCCACGTTGGCCTCCACCGAGGAAGCATTGTTTCGCGCCGCCGCCACGGCCTTTTCAAGTGCTTGAACATTGGCCTGTTGGGCCGCCCATTGCAACTGGTAGGTGTCGTTTTCCTGGCGCGAAACCACACCCTTCTTCAACAGGTTCTCCCAGCGCTGGGCCGTCACCCGCGCCAGGTTCTCGTTGCTGCGCCCCTGCTCGAGCGCCGCTTCGGCCTGCTGCACCGTGCTGTTGGCCTGGTCGACCGTGGCCTTGGCCTGCCGGATCTGCTGATCCAGCTCG
The DNA here is from genome assembly GCA_049515735.1 of Bryobacteraceae bacterium. Classification (GTDB taxonomy): domain Bacteria; phylum Acidobacteriota; class Terriglobia; order Bryobacterales; family Bryobacteraceae; genus Fen-178. The sequence goes on along the minus strand of JBEKTU010000008.1, from coordinate 23,835 downwards.
GGAGCTTCAATCTCGGCCAGAACCTGCCCCTCTTTCACGCGGTCGCCGATATCGGCGTAGCGCACCTTGATGTAGCCGCTGGCGCGCGCCAGAACCGGCGCTTCCGTGACTGCCTCGATGTTGCCCGGCAGAACCAGGCTGCTTCTGGCCTCCGAGCGCCTGACCTTTCGCACGTTCACCACCGGCAGGCTGTCCACCGCGGCTTTCGATTCCGCCGCCAGCACCGATTCGCGCCGGCGCCGCGGCAGGTAACCGGCGAAGAACCCGGCCACCACCAGCGCCACCAGCACCAGGGCGATCGCCAGCAGAGTGCGGCCCGACGGCCCCGCCGGCTGGTGCGTTCGACCGGCTGCCGCCAGCTTCTTCTGTTCTTCCAACTGGCGCTTCAGGTCCTCGATTTCCGAGCGCAACTGGTCGTCGGTGGTATGGGTCTCGTTCATGGCAAGTCCTCACGCAGCGTCTCGTCCCGCAGGTATTCCTGCTCTTCCTCTACGATCCTGCGCGCATGATCGACGGGCGCCTTGGTTCGCAAGAAACTGTACACCAAGGGGACCACAAACAGGGTGGTGATGGTAGCCAGGATCAGGCCCCCGATCACGGCGCGGCCGAGAGGCGCGTTCTGTTCCCCTCCCTCGCCCAGGCCCAGGGCCATCGGCAACATGCCGATAATCATGGCTGCCGCCGTCATCAGCACCGGACGAATTCGCGTGTAGCCGGCGGAAAGCGCCGCCGCGCGAGCATCCATCCCTTCCTCGCGCTGGTCGTTGGCGAATACCACCAGCAGAATGCTGTTCGACGTGGCCACGCCGATGCACATGATGGAGCCCATCAGCGACGGCACGCTGAAGGTGGTCTGGGTGATGAAGAGCATCCAGACGATGCCCGCCAGCGCTCCCGGCAGCGCCATCAGAATGATGAACGGGTCCAGCCACGACTGGAAATTGACGGCCATCAGAAGATAGACCAACACCACCGCGAAGATCAACCCCAGGCCCAGCCGGTAGAACGAGGTCTCCATGGTATCCACCTGGCCGCGCAGGTCGATGCTGGTGCCCCGCGGCAGTTTCTTCGAAGCCTGCTGGATGATCTTCTCGACCGCCGAGCCCACCGCGCCCAGGTCCCGGCGGTCTATGTTGGCATACACGTCGTAGACCGGCTGCACGTTGTAATGGTTCACGATCTCGGGCGCGACCCCGCGCGTCACTCCCGCCAGGTTCTCGAGCATTTGCACTCCGCCGGTCATGGCCCCGGGGTTGCCATAGGCCGCCGTGGTCTGGCTGGGCCCGGCGCCCACCGCGGAGACCCCCGCGTCGGCCACTCCCGCCAGCGAAGCCGAAGTGGTGGAAAGGAAACTCCCGATGGGGCTGGTCACCGGCGTCCGCATCAGCGCGGCCAGTGAATCGATGCGGTATTGCGGCGTCTGTATAGCCACGTTGTAGCTGACGCCTGTGTTCCAGTCGAGCCATTGAGTGGGAGCAATCTGGCTGCTGGAGCTGAGCGAGATCAGCAGGCTGTTGCTCACATCCCTCTGCGTGAGGCCCACCATCCCGGCCTTGCTGCGGTCCACGTTGACCTGGATTTCCGGATAGTCCACCACCTGGTGAATGTGAACGTCCACGGCCCCCGGAATGCGGGCCATCTGCGTCTGGATCTGTTGCGCAATCTGGTAGTTGGCGGCGGCGTTCCGGCCGACCACCTGGACGTCGATGGGAGCGGGCAGGCCGAAGTTCAAAATCTGGTTGGTGATGTTGGCCGCCTCGAAGAAAAACACCATGTCCGGAAATTTCTCATGCAGCCGCCGGCGGAGCCGCTCGGTGTACTCGTCTCTGGGACCGTGCTTCCCGGGTTTCAGTGCGATGAGGATATCGCCGTCGCCGACGCCCAGAGTCGGGTTGTCTCCGAATGCCAGGTTGAAACCGCCAAATGGAATGCCAATGTTGTCGATTATGTCGCTGATCTCACCCGGCGGGATCACCTGGCGGATTTCGTCTTCAATATCGGCGAAGATGGTCTCCGTCTTTTCGATGCGCGTGCCGGAGGGCGCCCTGGCATGCAACCGCATTTGGCCGGAATCGACGGTCGGGAAGAAGTCCCGTCCGATGAGCGTCGCCAGCGAAAGGGATGCCGCTACGAATATTGCGAAACCGGCCAGGACCGGACCGCGGTGGTCCAGGCACCAGTGCAGCAGCGATTCGTAAGAGGACCGCATCTGCCCAAACCGGCGGTTGAAGATGTAGTGCATCTTCCAGATGGGTCCCTTGCCGCCGGCCGTTTCGCCATGGCTTCCCCGCGCATACAGTTTCACTTCCGGTTTCAGCATGTAGTGCACCATGTTGGGAATCAGGGTGCGGGAGAGGAAGTACGACGCCAGCATGGCAAAGGCCACCGCCATGGCCAGCGGCGTGAACAGGAACTTGGCCGCGCCCGTCAGCAGCAGCACCGGAACGAACACAATGCAGATGGCCAGCGTGGAGACGAAAGCCGGGACGGCGATCTGCTGCGCGCCGTCGAGCACCGCCCGGACGAGCGGTTTCTTCATCGCCATGTTGCGATGCGTGTTCTCGATTTCCACGGTGGCGTCGTCCACCAGGATGCCGACCGCCAGCGCGAATCCGCCCAGCGTCATCACGTTGATGGTCTCGCCCAGCAGGCTCAGCAGCATCAGCGATGTGAGAATCGACAGCGGGATCGAAATGCACACGATCACCGTGCTGCGCCAGCTCCCCAGGAACACCAGGATCATCAAGCCGGTGAGAAACGCCGCGCTTACGGCCTCGCGGACCACGCCGTTGATGGCCGCCCGCACGAACACGGACTGGTCGAACAACTGCCGGACCTGCAGCTCCGAAGTCAGCCCGGCCAGTATTTTCGGAAGGGCCTTCTTGACATTGTCCACTACCGCCAGCGTGGAGGCCTTCCCGTTTCTCAACACAATGATGAGAGCGCCGCGGCGGCCGTTGGTCCGGACAATGCTGGTCTGCACCGTATAACCGTCGCGGACCTGCGCCACATCCCCGAGGTAGACGGTGGCGCCGTTCACCACCTTGATCGGCATGCGATTCATCTCGCTCAGGATGCGCGGGCTGTTGTTGAGCTTGACCTGGTAATCTATGTCCCCGATCTTGGCGGTGCCGGCCGGCAAAATCATGTTCTGATTGCCCAGGACGCTGGAAATATCGGCTGGCGAGAGCTGCTTGGCGAACAGCGCGTCGGGATTGAGATCCACCATCACCGTGCGGAATTTCCCGCCAAATGGAAGCGGGACCGCGGCCCCCTGAATGGTAGCCAATTGCGTGCGGATGAAATTCTGGCCGAGGTCGAACAGTTCCTGCTCGGCCAGGGTATCGCTTTGCAGGCCCAATTGCAGAACGGGAACCTCTGAAGCGTCGTACTTGATGATGTTGGGCGGGGTGGTGCCCGGAGGAAGGATGCGCAGCAGAGTTTGCGCGATGGCCGTGACCTGTGACAGCGCCACCTCGACTTTGGCATTGGGCTGGAAGTAGACGCGGATAACCGAGGCGCCGCTATAGGACTGGGACTCTATGTGCTCGATGTCGTTGACGGTGGTAGTCATGGACCGCTCGAAGATGGTCACGATGCGCTTTTCCATCTCTTCGGGCGCAAGGCCGGCGTAGCTCCAGACGATGCTGACCACCGGGATATCGATATAGGGAAAGATATCGACCGGCATGGTCAGGATGGCGGTCACGCCCAGAATGGCGATCAACAGCGAGACCACGACGAAGGTATAAGGCCGCCGTAAGGCTAATCGTACTATCCACATGGTTTAGGCACGGGAAGGGGCTAATAGCTAATGATATCCGATAGCTGCGGCAATGTACAAAACCCGGGCACATCCATCAGGGCGCCCGATACATTCAATGCTTCGACCCAGGCGGGACGTAATCCGGGGGCAGAGCCGCGCCTTCGCCGAAGAAGTAATCGTCCATCTGCTGGATGAGGAACTCCTGGGCTTCCCGGGTGCCGAGGTTGAGCCGGTACTCGTTCATGATCATCTTCATGCGTTCCACCCACATCTTCCAGGCTTGCTTGGAGACGTTGTCGTAGATTTTCTGTCCCAGCGGATGGCCGTCGAACGGCACTTCATCGAGGCCCTCCATTTCGCGCTGGAACTTCACGCAGAACACCTGGCGGGTGCCAGGCGGAATCGGCTCTTCCATAGCGTCGAATCTCCTCAGACCAGGATACTACGGAGCAAAGCCCACGCCCGTCAGCACGATGCCCAACTCGCGGCTGTCGGGTGGGGCGAAAAACGTCTGGTCAATCGCGATCTCCGCTATGGCCACCGCGCCGGCCGCGCGCACGGGCGGCGATTCCAAAGTGTATGTGCCGGCCGCGGGGTAGGTCTGCGACGCCACTTCGCGGCCATCGAGCAACAGCGCCACCCGGCGTGCGCGAGCCTGCTGAGGGATGGTGAACGTCACACGCAGCGGCAGGGCGGCCTGGGGACTTTTGAGCGCCACCACCGCGGAGCGCGACATCCAGCGAAACCGATTGTCTTCGAGAGAGTAGATTCCACTCACGATCTGGTCCGCAGCTTCAGGGGCGTTCATGGCCAGGTATGCGAGCGTGGGATGCCTCTCAGCGACTTCGACGGCGCGCAGGCGGTCGATCGGCCCCGCGGATATCCCGAATGGCCAGAAACCCCTCGATACCGTGGAGTACCCCGAGTGCGATTCCAGGCCGATCAGCCGCAGCGGAAGGGCGGGCCGGATCTCCGCCGTCCGTAGCGTAACGAATGGGGCGGTGGGGTTGACGGAAGCCCCCAGCTCACTCGAAACCACGATGTCGCCGGGGCGCAGGTGCTGGGTCTTCTGCAGCGGCAAGGCGCCATCGGATTCGAGATAGTAGCGCAGGCCCCATTCGCCATCGACCCACACGCGATGGCCCGCCGTCGAGCCGCGCAGCGATTCGGCAAACTGGCGGTAGCCGTCCCAGTGCTGGTAGTTGACGGCGGCGAGGCCCAGGCTGAGGGCCAGTTGGGCGGCAAAGCCGGCGGCCAGCCATTTGGCACGCAAACGCGATGCCAGAAGCGCCACGGGCGCCGCCATAGGTAGCAGGTAACGCGCCGAGCCGGCGAAGAATATCACCAAAGCCCCAGCGAAGAAAAGTCCGATCCACGCCAGCAGGAAAAGCGTGTCCGATTCGCGGGGTGCCCTCTGGGCCCTGCGCCAGGCGAGCACCAATGCTCCCGGCACCAGCGCGGGAAAAACGATGAACCAGGAGTGGATGGTCAACGCCAGGGCGCTCGCCAGTTTGGCGTCAAAAGTCTGGTAGGCGGCCAGATAGCCGTTGAGCACGGCCGCGGGCAGAGCGCCGGTGGAGAGGCGCTCGAAAAGCTGCCACGCGCCGACGGTCAGCGGCGGAACCAGTAGGGTGAGCCAGCGGGCACGGTTGCGGCGGTGGAAGAGCCACACATAAACCGCGAGGATGGGCGTGAGCAGCACGGCCTGGTAAGCGGTGAGAGCGGCCAGCGCCATGCAAATGGCCGAAAGCACACAAGCGCCCGGCCTACGCGACACGAACAGGGCGATGGCGGCCATCCAAAAGGCCAAAAACGGCAGGTCGGTTTCCAACGAATTGCCGTTCACTACGAAGGCCGGCACGGCGACGAACAACAGCGCCGCCCAGAGCGGTTGCGGTGAGAAACGGCGCGCCAGAGACCACATGGCGCCGGCGGCGATGAGAGAAAACACCATGTACGCAGCGTGAAACGGAATCTCTCTTACATCACCGATCACCGCGATCAAACCCGCCAGCACCCACCCATCCAAAGGCGGATGCGGCTGGCCGCGCAGGTCCACTTCCTCACCCTGAAACACGTAGCTGGTGTTGTCCGGATGCAGCGGATCGATGAGCGCGTGGGACGCCTCGGTGAGGTAAATGTGATCGTCGCCCTGAATGGCCTGGTTGAGAAAGGGCAGCCGGATCAACAGCACCAGCCCCAGCACCAACAGAAACTGCCGGGGGTTTACGCCGGTTTCCATCGCAGCACCGGCTTGCGCGCGGCGGTGACTTCGTCCACGCGGCTGGTCCGGGTCCCATAGGGCGCATTCTTGACCAATTGCGGGTCGGTTTCGACCTCTTTGGCAATGGAAATCATGGCCTCGATGAACTGGTCTAGCTCGATCTTGCCCTCGGTCTCGGTCGGCTCGATCATGAGCGCGCCGCGCACGATCAGCGGGAAGCTGACGGTGTAAGGATGGAAGCCGTAGTCGATGAGCCGCTTGGCCAGATCGCCCGTGCGCACCCCCGCTTTCGCCTGCCGTTCATCGCTGAACACCACCTCGTGCATATTGGGCGAGGTGTACGGCAGATCGAAGTACGGCTCGAGCTTCTTGCGGACGTAAACGGCGTTGAGCACCGCGTCCACGGTGGCGTTGCGCAAACCCGGGCCGCCGTGCGCCAGGATGTAGGCCAGCGCGCGCACCAGCACGCCGAAGTTGCCGTAGAAAGCGCGCACGCGGCCGATGGAGTGTTTGCGCCGGTAATCGTACGCCCATTTCTTGCCGGAACGCTTCAGGCGCGGCACCGGAAGGAACGGCTCGAACACCTTCTTCACGGCCACCGGACCTGCGCCCGGCCCGCCGCCGCCGTGGGGCGTGGAGAAGGTCTTGTGCAGATTTAAGTGCAGCACGTCCACGCCGAAATCGCCCGGCCGCGCGATGCCCACCAGCGCGTTCATGTTGGCGCCGTCCATGTAGAGCATGGCGCCCTTGGCGTGCAGAATCTCGGCCGCCTGCATGATGTTCTCTTCGAACACCCCCAGGGTGTTGGGATTGGTCACCATGAGCGCGGCCACATCCCGATCGACGAGCTGCGCCAGCGCGCCCACGTCCAGCACGCCGGTGGCGCTGGAGGCGATGTTTTCGACGGCGTATCCGGCGATGGCGGCCGTGGCGGGGTTGGTGCCGTGCGCCGAATCGGGGATGAGAATCTTCTTGCGGGGATTGCCGCGTTTTTCGAGCAGGGCGCGAATCAGCAGGATGCCGGTCAGCTCGCCGTGCGCGCCCGCCGCCGGCTGCAGCGTCACCGCATCCATGCCGGTGATCTCCGCCAGGGCGGCTTCCAGGCGCGCCATCACTTCCATGGAACCTTGCGCCAGGGCTTCCGGCTGGTAGGGATGCGCCCAGGCGAGGCCTTCGATGCGCGCCACCAGCTCGTTGATGCGCGGGTTGTACTTCATGGTGCAGGAGCCGAGCGGATACATGCCGTAGTCGATGGCGTAGTTCCACGTGGAAAGCCGTGTGAAGTGGCGGATGGCCTCCACTTCACTGACCTCGGGGAAACCGGGGATCTCCGCGCGCACGTTTTCCGCGCCCAGCGTTTCGGCGGGGTCCAGCGGCGGGACATCCAAATCGGGAAGCTGGTACGCTTTCTTGCCGGGAGAGCTGCGTTCGAACAGGAGCGCTTCGTTTTGCGAAAGGTGAGGGCGGACTTTGGTAATCATGCCAGCGCCCCCGCCACCACATCCATATCCGCGCGGCGCGACATTTCAGTGGCGCAGAGCAGCATGGAATCGGCCAGCTCGGGGTAGAAACGTCCCAGCGGCAAGCCGCCGATGATTTTCTTTTTTAGCAGGGCTTTGTTAATCTCATCAGGCTTATTGGCTTGGGCCACGAATTCATTGAAGAATTTTCCCGAGAATCGCGGCTTCACCCGGCCGGCCAGGTAATGCGCCTTGGCGAGGTTCTGTTCGGCCAGCTCGCGCAGGCCTTGCTTGCCGTATACCGTCATGAAGACCGTAGCCATCAGCGCGATGAGAGCCTGGTTGGTGCAGATGTTGGAGGTGGCTTTCTCGCGCCGGATGTGCTGCTCGCGCGTGGAGAGCGTGAGGCAGAAGGCGCGGTTGCCGCGCGAATCCGTGGTCTGGCCCACCAGGCGGCCGGGCATCTGGCGGACGAACCTTTCCCGGGTGGCGATGATGCCCGCGTACGGGCCGCCGTAGCTGGGCGATATGGCGAAAGATTGCAGCTCGCCGGCTACGATGTCGGCATCCGCGGGCGGCTCCAGCAATCCCAGCGAGACAGCCTCCGTAAACACCACGATCAGCAGGGCACCGCGCCGATGCGCAATTTCGGCCGCGGCTTTCAGCTTGTCCACGATTCCGAAGAAATTCGGCGACTGCACCACCACCGCCGCGGTGAGATCGTCCATCTTGCGGTCCAGGTCTTCGAGGTCGATGGTGCCGGCCTCGGGCAGGTAGCCGAATTCCTCGACCGGCATTCCCTGGTGCAGGGCATACGTGCGGAGCACCTCGCGGTACTCGGGGTGTACGGAGCGGGCGATCAGCACGCGCCCCTTGCCCGTGGAGCGCACGGCCATCATGGCCGCTTCGGGCACGGCCGTCGAGCCGTCGTACATGGAGGCGTTGGCCACGTCCATGCCGGTGAGCTGGCAGATCATGCTCTGGAATTCGAAGATGGCGGTGAGCGTGCCCTGCGAGATCTCCGCCTGGTAGGGCGTGTACGAGGTCAGGAACTCGCCACGCGAAACCACGGTGTCCACCAGCACCGGGCGGAAATGGTGGTAAACACCAGCGCCCAGGAACGATGCGTACCCGTTGGCGTTTTCGGCCGCGCGCCGGCTGAAGTAATCCACGATTTCGTACTCGGAGATACCGGCCGCGAGGTCCAGCGGCCGCTTCAGCCGCACGGCTTCCGGCAAATGGGAAAACAATTCTTCGGCGGACGCCACGCTGCAGGCCTCGAGCATCTGGCGGCGTTCGGAATCGGACTTGGGAAGATAGCGCAACTACTTTTCGGCTCCTATGTAAGTTTGGTACTCGGCGGCGGACATCAGGTTCTGGATTTCGGCGGGCGCGCTCAGATGGATCTTCACCAGCCACGCCTCGCCGTGCGGATCCTGGTTGAGTTTTTCGGGAGCTTCGGCCAGCAATTTGTTGATTTCCGTCACCTCACCGCTCAGCGGCGCGTAGATATCGGAAACGGCCTTGACCGACTCGACGGAGCCGAGCGACTTGCCCAGCTCGACGTGCACCCCCACCTTGGGCAGGTCCACGTATACGATGTCGCCGAGTTCCTGCTGCGCATGATCGGTGATTCCGATCGTGCCGGTGTCCTCTTCCACCAGGACCCATTCGTGTTCTTTCGTGTACCGGAAGTTGTCTGGATACATTTTTATTTTGCTCGTTTGTAAAACGGAGTTTCCACCGTCACCGCATCCACCGGCTGGTTGCGGATCATAATCCGGATGGCTTTGCCCGGCTGCGCGTGTTGGGCAGGCAGATAGCAAAACCCGATATTCCTGTTCAAAGTTGGCGAGGGCGAGCCGCTGGTGACCCAGCCTGCCGGCGAGCCGCTGACGAGCACCTCGTAGCCATCGCGGCCGATGCCACGCCCGCGCATCTCAAAGCCCGCCAGTTTGCGTTTGATGCCTTTTTCTTTTTGCCGTAGCAGCGCCTCGCGGCCCACGAAGTCGCCCTTATCGAACTTCACGATCCACTCGCAGCCTGCTTCCAGAGGAGAGATGGAGGCGTCGATTTCGTGCCCGTAGAGCGCCATCCCGGCCTCCAGCCGCAGCGTGTTCCGCGCGCCCAGGCCGCACGGCTTGATGCCGAATTCGGCGCCGACCTTCAGCACTTCGTTCCAGATGCGCGCTGCATGGGCTGGAGCCACGTAAATCTCGAAGCCGTCCTCGCCGGTGTACCCGGTGCGCGCGATGCGTGCGGGCGCGGCGCACACCTCGCCATCGGCGAACCAATAGTAGCGGATGGCGGCGAGGTCCACCGGGGTCAGTTTCTGCACCGTGTCCCGCGCCTTGGGACCCTGAACGGCAAGCTGGGCGTAACGGTCGCTCGAGAAATCCACGCGCGCGTCAAAGCGGTTGAGCGAGCGTATGTGCTCGAAATCCTTCTCCTGGTTGGCGGCGTTGACGCACAAGAAGTAGTGGTCCTCGGCGACCTTGTGGACCAGGATGTCGTCCACGAATCCGCCGTGCGCATAGAGCAGCCCGGAGTACTGCGCCTGGCCGATTTTCAGCTTGTGGACGGCGTTGGTGGTGGCGAAATCGGCGAGCTTCGCGGCCTCCGGCCCGTGGATTTCGATCTCACCCATGTGGCTGACATCGAAAACCCCGACGGCGCGGCGCACGGCTTGGTGCTCGTTGATGATTCCGGTGTATTGGACGGGCATGTCCCACCCGCCGAAATCCACCATTTTGGCGCCCAGGGAGCGATGAATGGAATTCAGCGGAGTGGTTTTGAGCGCGGGCGCCGCGGACATGAAATTCAGGCTAACAGCAGCGAAAAGGGGGTGTCAAACCGGTGGCTCGTTCACTCGACCGACACAGTGATGCCGCTCTGGCTCATGCTGCCGCCAATCGACACCTGAATCGACAGCGCGCCCGACGGCACATTGGCTGGGATCTGCACGTTGAGCTGCATCACCCCCGCAACCAAGCCCGGCGCCTCTCCGGCATAAGTATAGAGAGCTGGCTGGCCGTCGATCAATACCTGGATCGGCTGTACCGGCGCCGGCGTCACCTGCGGAGGCGGCAAGGTCGCGGTCGTAATCGCGCCCGTGATTCCCGGTGGATTGGTCTGGCCCTCACCCGTCATGTATACCTGCACGATGCTGCCCTTGGCCGCGGGATTGTCCGGCCCGTTCAGACTGTTGTCCTGGTTCAGGATGGCCCCCGGCCCGCTGCCCGACGAGTTCCGCGCGAACACCCCAGGGGCCGACGTCACCGAGTACAACTGGTACGCGCTGGAAGTCTGTCCCCCGTAGTTGATCCACACCGACGGGGAGGCAACGGACGCCATCTCATACGGCACCACCGCCGATACCTGCGTGCTGCTGGCATAGATCATGGGTGCCGCGATGCCATCGAACAGCACCTCGACGCCGCCGATGGTAGTCGCCAGCTTGCCGTTGGCTGGGTCGATGGTTGCGTATGCGGCGGTGGCCGGTCCGATGCCCGTGCCAAAGATGGTAACCAGCTCGCCTGGGGAAACTGGCCCGGTTGCGTAGCTCGCCGCGTTCGTCACAGCCGCGATGGGGGGCAGCGGCGCCAACGCCGCGGCTGGCTGGGTGATGGTGACGGGGACGCCCGCAACCGAAACGGTGGCGCTGAGGGGCGCGCCCGAGTTGTTGGGAAAGACTGCGAGAGCAACGGAGGCGGAAACGGCGCCGGAGGATGCGCCAGAAACCGCGATCCAACCCGGCAAGCCGGAGACTGCCCAAGGACAGGAAGCGGCGGTTTGGATGCCGACCGTCAGACTACCACCCGCGGCTGGCGCCTGCAAGGTGGTTGGCGAGACTGAGTACGTGCACTGGGATCCAGTTGGCCTCAGAACACGGATGCGGTGGTTGCTGGTGTCGGCGATATACAGGTTGCCGGCGGAATCCGACGCGACGCCTTCGGGATAGGCCAACTGGGCGCTGGTAGCCGGGCCATTGTCGCCGCTGAAGCCCGGCGTCCCGTTTCCAGCCACGGTGGCGATCACCCCGTTCGCGACCTTGCGGATGCGGTTGTTGCCAAAGTCGGCGATATACAGGTTGCCGGCAGAATCCACGGCAACGCCCTCGGGACCGTTAAGCTGGGCGCTGATGGCCGGGCCGTTGTCGCCACTGAAGCCCGGCGTCCCGCTTCCCGCCACGGTGGTGATTACCCCGTTCGCGACCTTGCGGATGCGGCTGCCATTAAACTCGGCGATGTAGAGGTTGCCGGCTGAGTCCACGGCAATGCCGCTGGGCCGGGACAATGAGGCGCTGGTGGCCGGGCCGTTGTCCCCGCTGAAGCCCAGCGTCCCGTTCCCCGCGACGGTCGTGATCACACCGTTCGAAACCTTGCGGACGCGGAAGTTGTAAGAGTCTGCGATGTAAAGGTCGCCGGCAGAGTCCACGGCGACACCTCCGGGGTAGCCCAACTGGGCGCTGGTGGCCGGGCCGTTGTCGCCGCTGAAGCCCAGCGTCCCGTTCCCCGCGACGGTCGTGATCACACCACCCGAGACCTTGCGGATGCGGTGGTTGCCAGTGTCGGCGATGTAGAAGTTACCCGCGGAGTCCACGGCGACGCCTCCGGGATAGTCCAACTGGGCGCTAGTGGCCGGGCCGTTGTCGCCGCTGAAGCCAAACGTCCCGATGCCCGCCACGGTGGCGATGACCCCATTCCAGACCGTGCGAATCCGGCCGGAATCGACGATGTAGAGGATGCCGCCAGAGCCCCAGGCAACCCCGTTGGGATTGGACAACTGCGCGCTGGTGGCGGGGCCGTTGTCGCCGCTGAGACTACCGCCGCCGGCGAATGTCGATATGGTATAAGTTTGACCCCACGCGGAGCAGGACAGAAGCGTGGTCAAAAGAACAACAGGCCGCAGACGCATTTCTCGGAAAACCTCGTGGTGTGGACGCAGACCTCCTAACAGCTTAACACCACGCGTTTGGAAGCGAAGTTGAAGCTTGCTGCAAAAAACAATTTACAGTGCGAATGTTTTTTGATATGCTAGAGTCGCTCTGGCACTTGAATAACCGCGCGAGGAGTATGGAGACAGCAGCACAAGGCATTCTGACTCGCGATGAAATGGAAAGCAGGCGTCTGCTGGCCGCGGAGGACCTGCAAAGGGGGCTCTCGCAGTCCCGTGTAGCCCGGAAGTTCGGGGTGAGCCGCACTACGGCGTCCCGCTGGAACCGTGCGTTGAGCGGGAGGGGACTAGAGGCTTTGCGCAAGCGGCGCGCCCCCGGCCGTCCCAACCGCCTCAATCCGGAACAACTCCGGGGCGTGGCCGAGATCTACCGGACCGGTTCGCGGGCCGCGGGCTTCGACGCCGACCGCTGGACCACCGCGCGTTTCGCCGAGGCGATCTTTGCGCGCTTCGGCGTGCGCTACGATCCCGATCACGTGGGCCGCATCATGCACCGGCTCGGTTTGCGGGAGCGCGCCCGGCCGCGCCGGCAGGCGCCCGAGGTGCTCTACGCCTCGCGGTACTCGCCCAGCGCGCTTCTGAGCCGGCCCGAAGCCTCGTCCACCGTGGCCTAAGCGTCCGCCGCATCCAGCATCGGCGGCATCGGGTCACTATCCGTGTGCGCGGTTCACGAGCGGGAAATCCTACGGGCGCGCAGGAAAGAAGAAACGCCGTACCAGAGCATCACAAAAGCGCAGAAACCGGCCATCGCCAAACGGATCAGTTCACCCGTTCCACCGCTGGGTGGGGCTTTCATGTAATCCATGCCGTAGCGCACCGTCTTGACGCCGAAGATCGCCCCGAATGACAAGAAAAGAAAGCCAATAAGCTGATTCCAAAGGGTCCGGGCGGGTTTCAGAACGGCGGGGACGATGTGCTTGAAGAACTCGCGTCCGTAGCGCACTCCATGGCGGACGGCGACACGTTTCCACACGCCCTCCATCGTAACAAACTGGCTATGGCGGAAGTTTTTGTGTGGAACATGGCCCGTAAATTGCCGATAGATATATTGGGTCCGCTTGTGCAGCGGCGCGGCGTCCATTACAATCGGAACGTGTGGATGCAAGCCCATGGGTGGAACGCCGGTCGGGTCCGGCGCATCCACCATAAGGGAGTAACTCTGTGGAAGAGCCATTGAAGCACCTCATGCAGGAATTGGGAAACGCGATTAACGATTCCCTTTCCGAGTCCGACCGGATCGCGGAGGCGATCGGCGGGATCAAGAGAGCCGGTTACGACGTTTTCCTGGTTTTGGAGGCGACTATCGGCTTCAACCGGAGGGACGACAGCAGCACCGATGAGGAACCGGAGGTCGAGGTGACCGAGGAGCCCAGACGGGGTTTCGAGACCACCGGCAAGATCAAGTTCACCACCCAGGACCACCGCTTTTTGCGCGCTCTAAAAATTGCGGTGGATGACGAGAATCGCTGATCGCGCGAGGCGGATCAGCCCGGCTTTTCCCAATCTATCAGCCAAGCACTTTCAGATAGACGTCCCAGGTTTCGCGGGCCGCCTTCTCCCAGGTGAAGAGGCGCGCCCGGGCCATGCCGCGCCAAGCCAGGTCCCGTCTCAAATCCTCTTTGCCGGCTAACTGGCGCAGTGCCATGCCGAGCGACTCGGTGTCCCCGGGATCCACCAGGACCGCCGCGTCACCCGCCACTTCGGGCAACGCCGAGCGGGCGGATGTGACCACCGGAGTTCCCGCCGCCATGGCTTCCAGCACGGGCATTCCGAAGCCTTCGTCGAGCGATGGGAACGCAAAAATCATGGCCCGGCAATACCACCGGGCGAGCTCATCGTGAGAGACGTAGCCAAGCACCGATATGCGGTCGCGTGCGGGGCTTTGTTGAATGCGCGCGAGGATGTCCCCCGAGCCGTATCCGAAAGATCCCGCCAGCACCAGCCGCCAGTCGGGTTCGACGGTTTCGAACGCCTCCACCAAGCGCGCGATGTTCTTGCGCCTCTGAATCACGCCTACGTTCAAGATGACCTTTTCGCGGGGAATGGGGACATAGGGAAGGTCGCGGACACCGTGGTGGACCACCCGGACTTTCGCAGCTTCCACGCCCAGCAATGAGACCACCGCATTCTTAGTGAACGCGGAAACCGCGATGATGGCGGCGGAGCGCTCGGCGGCGTCGCGGGCTTGTGCGGCGAAGCGCGCCCGGAATTCCTCGGTGGAGTACTCGCCGCTGAGCACGAACAGATCGTGGAATGTGGTGACGGCGCGCCGCAAGGGGATTCGCGGCAGGCGCTGATTCAGGCCGTGGAAGAAATCGGCGGCACGCGGGAGGAGCGGTTCGGCCAGCAGGCGCCGCCGGGCATTGGCCGGGAGCGGATTGGCCCAGGAGCGAAGGTAGCGCTGCGGCCGGTAGCAGAAATCGAAGCGCGTTTCCGGATGCGCGGCGGTCAGGCCGAGCAGGATCTCGTGCGAATAAAGGCCCACTCCGGAGAGGTCGCCGCCCACACTGTAGGTGGCATCCAAAGCAATTTTGGGCGATTCGCCCAAGACAACCGGCATAAGTTTGTTGTTTTCCCTGGCAGTTTGGCCAAGCCGCTACAGTCCGTATTCTTTCACTTTTCGGTACAGAGTGGTTCGGCCGATGCTTAACAGGCGGGCGGCCTTGCCGCGCTCTCCCTTGGTGGCGGCCAGCGCGTTGGCGATAGCCTGCTTTTCGCTGTCGGGGATGGAGATGACGGGTGATCGGGGCGCGACATCGAAGCGCGGCAGCCTCCCCAGCGGTTCGTCCGGGTGCGCCAGAACGCCGGACAGGCTCTCCGGCCCGGAGGACGCACGCTGGTATTGCAGCGCCGAGGGCAGGTCGGCGATCTGCAATGCGCCTTCGGAGTGAAGCGCGGACATGCGGTCCAGGCAATGCTGTAGTTCGCGGACGTTGCCAGGCCAGTCGTAAGAGAGGAGCGCCGCCCGAAGCTCTTCGCCCAGACCCAGCACGGGCAAGCCGGAGGCATGCCCCACGTCCAGGAAGTGTTCGATCAGCAGCGGGATGTCCTGCTTGTGCTCGCGCAGGGGCGGCAGGTGAACCACCACCACGTTGAGGCGATAGAAGAGGTCCTGGCGAAAGCGGCCGGCGGCGACCTCGGCCTGGAGGTCGCGATGGGTGGCGGCCATGATGCGCAGATCCACCTTGTGCCAATGCAAAGCGCCCACGGCGCGGAACTCGCCCTCCTGGATGAGCCGCAGCAGCTTGATCTGCATTTCGAGCGGCAGATCGCCGATTTCGTCGAAGAAGACGGTGCCGCCGTCGGCCAGTTCGACCAGCCCCTTCTTGTTCTCGACGGCGCCGCTGAAAGCGCCCTTCACATGGCCGAACAACTCGCTTTCCATGAGCGTGCCGACCAGCGAGCCGCAGTCGATGGGGACGAACTCGCCGCGCGGGTTGGCGTTGTACACGGCCCGCGCCACCACCTCTTTGCCTGTGCCGCTCTCTCCCAGCAGCAGCACCGAAAGCCGGTTGCGCGAGACCTTCGTGATGAGCCGCCGGAGGGCGCTGATCTGCGGCGACTGGCCTACCAGACCGTGAGCGCAGCCGGTCGCGGGCCGATTCATGGGTCGCCTCGACTACACAGTATCAACTCGTACAACGAAGGCCGCGGATTTCTCACCTAATTCTTTACGAATCCGTTCAGCCAGGCCGTTGGCGCCCTCCTCGGTGGCCTCGGAGCCCACCAGCACGCGCCACAAATCGGGGCTATCCGCGCGCTGAACCAGGCGCGCCGAGCCGTAGCGGGATTGCATTTCGGCGCGCAGGCGCTCAGCGTTGGCGCGAACGCGGAACGCGCCCACCTGCACCGCGAAGACGCCCGGCGGGACGTATTCGGGCATACGAATCACTTCGATGCGAACACTGGCGATACCCGGACCGATCATGCCGATGGCGCGCGCGGCGGCGTGGGAGAGATCGATGATGCGGCCCTCGACGAAGGGGCCGCGGTCGTTGATGCGAACTTCCACAGTCTTGCTATTGTCGAGGTTGACCACCCGCAGCCACGTATCGAAAGGGAGAGTGCGGTGGGCAGCCGTGAGCTTCTCCATGTCGTAGATCTCGCCATTGGCGGCAGGCCGGCCGTGGTAGGGGTGGCCGTACCAACTGGCCACACCGGTCTCCGTGTACCCCGGTTTGGGCGCGACTGATGCCGCCGGCGCTGGCGGTGGTGGAACGCGCCGGGCGTGCTTCTTGTGCGCGCAACCGGCTAGCAGGACGGCCGCCAGCGCGATCGCCACGGAGGGTCGTAGGAACATGTTTACCGGGGACTTAAGACATCTTATCGTAAAGGAAGCGGGTTGGGCCGCCGATATGACAAGTATGCAGGAACGGCGCTCGGAAGTTCGCATGTTGTGCGCGGACATGGTGGCTGTCTGGTGGAAGGATCAGGCGGGCAAGACACTGAAGGCGACCGGTCTTCTGGAGGACATTTCCGCATCCGGCGCCTGCCTGCAAATGGAACTGGCCGTGCCGCTGGAGGCGGAGATCCACTGGGAATCGCCGCAAAAGGCGTTTGCCGGGCGCGTGCGGTACTGCGTTTACCGGGAGATCGGATACTTTGTCGGGGTGGAATTCGCACCGGAATCGAGATGGTCGAAGGAGACGTATGAGCCGCAGCACTTGCTGGATTTGCAGCGGCTGATGAAGTGCAGAAAGAAATGAGCCGCTCACGGCCAGAATTTCAGGTACGGCTTGTTCTCAATCAAGCGCAAGAGGTATAGCCCCACCTCGCGCGCATGATAATCGCCCCACATGGAAGACTCCCCCGCGGGCACGCGTGTTCCTTCCGGAACCGCGTCCCACCCGTTTGGCCGGTGATAGACCGAATGCAGAATAAGCCCCTGGTGCTGGTCGCCGGTGCTCAGATAGGGCTCGTCGAAAAGCGTGTCGCAGACCGCGAGGCCGGCTTGCCAGTACCGCTCATCGTGGAGATGGTGGCCTAGCCGCAGCAGCCCCTGTGCGGCAATCGCGGCCGCCGAGCTATCAACTGGCTCGTACGCATTGAACGGGTCCGCCGGCTTGGCGCGCCAGTCGCCCAACTGCTCCAGGCCGGGCGCGCCCGTGTCCCAATAAGGAATGCCATCGGCCGGGGTATTCTCGATGTAGAAATCGCAGGTGGCGCGGGCGGCCTTTTCGAATATTTCCAGAGCCGGATGCCGGCCGGGCAGCGTGTCCAGAAACTCCAGTTGCTCGGCGAAACCGCACATGGCCCACGCCAGGCCGCGCGTCCAGGTGCTGAAGGGCGAGTAGCCCTGCTGCGAATTGGGGCAACGGTAACTGCCGTCGTTGACGTTGAAGATGCTCTCGTGCGCCACCCTGCCGCGAACGTCATAGGCGTCGCGGCCCTCGCCGTAGTAGACGGCGTACCTCGCCGTGGCGCGCGCGTGCTCGATGAGCCGGTCGAGCAGCGAAATCCTGCGATCGCCCTCGCCGATCAGCATGTGGCCCAGCAGGTGGGCGACCGCCAGCGCGCGCAGCGTGCGCATGGTATCGACGAACAGCGAGTGCGGCCCGTTGAAGGAGTAAATGTAGCCGCCGCCATCGGCGGTCCGCGACCAGCGGGCAGCCTGCACGGCGCCGGAACATTTGAGCGCCAGCTCATAATAGCGGCGTTCCCAGTGGTTCTCGGGGATGCGCCCCTCGGCCATGAGGCGGAGCAGGTTGCCGTAGGTGCTGATATTGTTGAAGCCGTGGTCGTGAACGCCCGTGTTGGTGAGGTGCGGCGCCATGCGCGCGACGGCTCCATCGCGGCCAATTTCGAGGAACTCCCGCTCACCGGTGGCGTCGAACTGGAGAATGGCCGAGCCGAACTGGAAGCCCTGCGTCCACTCGGTCCAGCCGCGGCTGGTGTACTGGCCGCCAACGGTAAAGACCGGCGCGCCCCGGGACGGCGTCCAGGACTTCTCGATGGAGCGGATCTTAGCGGCCGAAAGGTCGAATAGCCGCCGCAGCTTGGGCGCCAGCGCCGCCGGCGTGAGATCGGATCGCAGTTGGACCATTCATAGCAATCTTAACCTCTCTCTCTCCGGAAACTGTCAACCTCCATAGCGGCGGATCAAGGGAACTTCTTGCTGGCGGTTTTCGTTCCATGTGCTAAGCGCTCTCGCGCCCAACTCACCCCACGGAGGCCATCGATGGAGACGCCGCTGCAGGATGTCCGCTACGCGTTTCGAACCCTGGTGAAGGTTCCCGGCTTCACGGTCGTGATTATCATTTCCATCGCTCTGGGCCTGGCCGCCAACGGCACCGTCTTCAGCGTCGCCAACGGATTGCTCTGGAGCGTGCTGCCAGTGAAGGATCCCGGGCGGATGGTGATGTTCTCGGAAGGCAACTCCTTTTCCTACCCGGACTACATGGACTATCGCGACCAGACCACGGACGTCTTCGATGGGGGCGTCGCGGCGCACTTCCCGCTGATTCCCGCCAGCATTGGTGGAACGGGAGAGCCGGAGCGCATCTGGGGCCAGGTGGTGAGCGGCAACTATTTCCCCATCCTGGGCGTGAATATGGCGCTTGGCCGTCCCATCCTTCCGGAAGAAGACCGGGTGATGGGTCGCGACCATGTGGTGGTGCTCAGCCACAGTCTGTGGCAGCGGCGCTTCGGCGGCGACGCGGGCATCCTCGGGCGCGGCGCCGTGCTGAATGGGCAGCGTTATACCGTGGTCGGCGTTGCGCCGGCGGGGTTCCAAGGTACCGAGCGCGGCATCGTCTCCGACTTCTGGGTACCGCTTGCCATGGCGGAAGAGATCATGCCCGGCCTGGCGACGGACGGAGGAGGCAGGACCAAGCGGGACCATCAGTGGGTGATGCTCGATGCGCGGCTCAAGCCGGGAGTTAGCCGTGCCCAGGCGGTGGTGGTTGTGAACGTCGTGAAGAAGCGCATGGACGACACCTATCGCAAGGATGAGAAGCGCCACGACGCCGTAACTCTCCAAACCGCCGGCGGGCTGATCGCCGGCTCCGTGACCCCCGCGTTCATCCTGATGGCCGTCCTGATGGTCGTGGCCGGATTAGTGCTGATGGTGGCCTGCGCCAATGTCGCCAACCTCCTACTGGCTCGAGCGACCGGGCGGCAAAAGGAGATCGCTATCCGCCTGGCGATGGGCGCCAGCCGACGCCAACTGGTCCGTCAACTGCTCACCGAGAGCTTTCTGCTGGCGCTGGCGGGTGCCGGCGCTGGCTTCCTGCTGGCGGCGGGCGCGGCACGCGCCATCTCCAGTTTCCGGCTTCCGGTGCCCCTCCCGGTGGTGTTCGACTTCAACGTGAATCTGCGCGTGGCGGCGTTCACCGCCGGCCTGTCGTTGGTGACGGCTCTGCTGTTCGGGCTGATTCCCGCTCTGCGGGCCACACGCCCGGACCTGGTGGGAGCTCTCAAAGATGGGTCGGGAGTCTTTGGCCGCGGCCGGCGCTCCGGCATGCGCAACACACTGGTGGTGGTGCAAGTCGCCCTGTCGCTGGTGCTGCTTACGACCGCGGGCCTTTTCCTCCGCAGCCTCGGAAACGCCTCCTTGATCGACATCGGCTTCAGGCCCGACAACATCCTGGTGATGACGGTAGACCCCGAAGTCCACAATTACTCGCGAGAAAGGACTGTGCAGTTTCTCTCGCAGCTTCGCGACCGCGTGTCGGCGCTGCCGGGAGTCAGTTCGGTGAGTTTTGTGGATATCGTGCCGCTCAGCATGGCCGGCACGAACAACAATTTCGACGCAGACGCCTCCGGTGACCGCCCCGCCCAAAGCGCCAATGCCTTCATCCTCAGTGTCGGCAGCGGCTATTTCCAGACCATGGGTATTCCCCTCCTGCGTGGCCGCGACTTCAACCCCCAGCCCGATAAACAAAACGTGGCCATCATCAATGAGACGATGGCCCGCCATCTGTTCCCCAACCAGGACCCGATCGGTCGCCTGGTGCGCGCGGGCCGGACCTCCTACACCGTGATTGGCGTGGCGCGAAGCTCCAAGTTGCGCTTCGTGGGCGAGGACCCGGTCAATTGCGTCTATCTGCATCTCGGGGCGGCCCCAAGAAATGTCATCAGCTTTTTTGGGATTTCAACCATCGTGAAGACGTCTGTCGACCCACAACGGCTGGCCCGGCCGGTGCGCGGCCAGATCGCCGCGCTGGATCCGAACATGGCGGTCTTCAACACCGAGACGATGCAGGAGCACGTGAACGAATCGCTGCTTCTGCCGCGCGTCTCGGCTTGGCTGCTCGGCGTATTCGGTGCAGTCGGGCTCACGCTGGCGGCCATCGGTCTCTACGGTGTGATGAGCTATTCGGTGCGCCGCCGCACGCGCGAGATCGGCATTCGCATGGCGCTGGGCGCCCGGCCCGGCAGCGTGCTGAGAATGGTCCTTGGCCAGGGTCTCCTGCTGACAGGTGTGGGGCTGGCCATCGGACTCGGTATCGCTCTGGGCCTGGGGCGCTTCACGGCCAGCCTCCTGTACGGCATCAGCGGCACGGATCCGCTGACGTTCGTCACCGTCTCGGCGGTTCTGCTCGCGGCGGCGACCGTCGCGGTCGTAGTTCCCGCCTCTCGCGCGGCACGCGTCGAGCCCAACAGCGCTCTGCGGTACCAGTGAGAAGTCCGCTGGCGGCACCTTGCCGCTCACTCCCGCAGCCCGAACACAAACATCCCGTGCCCCGCGGCCACCGCTACGTACTGCTTCCCGTCCACCGAGTAAGCCACCGGACCAGCCGCGATGTAACCTCCCAACGAAACCTTCCACAGCAGCTTCCCATCGCGCGCGTCGAAGGCGTGGAAGTATCCTTCCCGGTTGCCCGTGAACACCACGTCGCCCGCTGTCGTGAGCACCCCGCCCTCGGTCAGGTCCGCGAACTTCACCTGCCACACCATGTCCCCGGTCTTGGGGTTGATCGCCTTCAGTGCCCCGTACCCCTGTTCTTCGTCCGGGAGCAGCGTGGCGTTCCGGCCGAACGCCAGCGGCTGGCGTATGTTACCTCCGTTGAATCGCCGCCCGGGGACGTACTCCGCCTCGCCCTCCTGGTACACCGAGTAGTAATCGGCCCACACCGACAGGTAGAACAGCCCCGTCCGCGGGCTGTACGAAGGTGCATACCAGTTCGTGCCGCCCTGCACGCCCGGGTAAACAAGCGTCCCTTCCGCTGTCGGCAGCGAGTTCGGTTGCAGCTTCGGCCGCCCGTTCTCGTCGAAGCCCGCCAACCAGGTCACCTTCACGAACGGCTTGCCCGACAGAAACTTTCCGTTGGTCCGGTCCAGCACGTAGAAAACGCCGTTGCGGTTGGCCCAATACAGCAGCTTGCGTGGCTGCCCCTGCCACTCCGCGTCCACCATTACGGGAGTCTGTATGGCGTCCCAGTCCCACGCATCGTGCGGAACAAACTGGTAGTGCCACTTCAGCTTGCCTGTATCGGCATCCACCGCGATCACCGAACTGGCGTAGAGATTGTCGCCCGGCCGCACCGTCGCGTTCCAGTCGGGACTCGGATTCCCCACGCCCTGGACGATCAGGTTCAACTCCGGATCGTACGAGCCGGTCAGCCAGACGGGGGCGCCGCCATGCTGCCACGCATCGCCTGCCCACGTCTCATGTCCCGCCTCGCCCGGTCCTGGAGTCGTGTTGAACCGCCATACCTCCTTGCCGGTGCGCGCATCGAACGCCGCCAGAAACCCACGTATCCCGAACTCTCCTCCCGCCGGCCCAAGGATGACCTTGTCTTTCACCACCAGCGGCGCCATGGTCAGGCTGTAGCCCAGGCTCGGGTCCACCACCTGCGTCTTCCAGACCTCTTTTCCCGTCTTCGCATCCAGCGCCACCAGGTTCCCATCCAGCGCCGCCAGAAACAGTGTGTCCCCCAGGATCGCCAGCCCGCGGTTGACACGTCCGCAGCACACGCTCACGTTGCCCGCCAGCGGGTAGCGGTAGGTCCAGAACGCCCGGCCCGTCCTCCCGTCCACCGCGATCACGTCGCTCGGCGGTTGCGTGAAGTACATCACGCCGTCCACCACCAGCGGGGTGGCTTCGAACTTGTCCATCGAATTGAGCTGGTATACCCACTTCTGCTCGAGGTTGGCGGCGTTCCCCGTGCGGATCTGGTCGAGCGTGCTGTAGCGCCAGCTCTTGTAGCTGCCCGCATACGTCAGCCAGTTCTGCGGCTCCCGGTCGGCATGCAGCAGCCGCTCGTAGGTCACTTGCGCGCCCAACGGCATCCAGCCGCTCAGCCACACCACCACCGCCATGGCGGGTTTCATGATGTCCCTTTCAATGACGCCAGGTAGGCGACCAGGTCACCCAGTTGCTCGCGGGTCAACTTTCCTTCGTAGCTTGGCATAGGCGACTTCTTGATGAGCTGGTACTCTTTCAGATCTTGCTTCACCAACGAAACCAGCCGGTCCTGGGCATCGATAAGCTGCACGCTGTAGGTGTCTTCGTTCAGCCTCCTGCCGGTGATGGTCCGCCCGTCCCGCGTCACCACCCGCACGTACCAGTTCGCGGGCAGCACGCGCTCGTCCGGGCGCAGCAGCGATGCCAGCAGATCCGACGGCGGCAGGCGCGCCCCGACGTCGCTCAGATCCGGCCCGATCCGCGAGCCCGTCCCGTCAACTCTGTGGCAGCTCGTGCATTGGCCGCCGGCAAACAGGGCGCGACCGCGTGCGGCATCGCCCTCCGGAGGGGGCGGCATGGCCGCTCTTCCCAGCGCCCGCACAAAGGCCAGAAGCTGCATGGACTCCACTCCGGTCAACGAAAAGCCCGGCATCTCAGTCCCCGAAATTCCGTTTCGCAAGGCCCGATACAAGTCGTCGTCGGTGCCGCCGTGCCGGAATCTGCCAGTGGTGAGGTCGGGCCCGCGGCCTCCCTTCCCCTCGGGGCCATGACACACGGCGCAGTTGGCCGACCACAACTTCCGCCCTTGCTCGGGATCGACCCGGGCATTGAACAGCCGCTCTGTCGGAGCCTGCGCCCAAGCCCCCAACGCAAATAGGAGGGCTACACCCAAACCTCGCATGATATTCTTCGACATCCCCGATTTGTGCCAGCATACACCAGACGGTTCGGCTGATGCAAGCGGGGATAGTGTCTGAAGTGTGCGTCGGAGAGCGCACTGCTGAGGCGTTGCGCCACGAATTCAATGCTCTCAGTGATCTGATCGACGGGCGCGGCGATGAAGAGCTACCCGACATGCCCGACGATGACGATAGCGAGGGCGTGACCCCCGTGTCTCAAAAGGGGTCCTTTGTGAGACGACGGCCAGCAAGTCAATCGCGCCTACTTGTCCGGTAATCCCGTTTGAACTGAGCCGCTCGCGCGGCGGACGCTACGCGTACGTCACGGGTGCAGCCGGTCGCGTAACCAGATAGGTGTGGGTCACAAGGAGGTCCCTGTGACCCAACTTCGAAAGAGGGTG
>JBEKTU010000007.1:0-102108 GCA_049515735.1 Bryobacteraceae bacterium | reverse complement strand
GAGTTTCGCCAGGTGTGGGCCACCAACGGCTTCAAGACCACCGGGACCTGGGAAGAGGTGTTCGGCAAGGGCGACGGGAAGGATGGAATCTTTATGGCCTGGAACTATGCGCGCTACATCGGCCGGGTGGCGGAGGCGGGCAAGGCCGAATACCCGCTGCCGATGTTCGTGAACGCGGCGCTGTACTCCCCTGGGCGGGTCCCTGAATTTACCCCCAGCCACGGCCGCCCGTGGGACCTGGTGATGGACATCTGGAGAGCCGGGGGTCCGCAAATTGACATCCTCTCGCCCGACATTTACGGTGGGGACTTCGCGGCGTTTTGCGCCAAGTACACCCAGTCCGGGAATCCGCTGTTTATACCCGAAACCGGGGGCGGGCCGACCCTCGCAGCCAGGGCGCTTTACGCCTTCGGACGCTACGACGCCATCGGCATCTCGCCGTTCGGCATTGACCGGGAGGACCGCCTGGGTAATGCCCCGGACCTGACCGGCATCTATGATCTCCTCTCGCGGGTGGCGCCCCTGATTTTGGCGCATCAGGGCAACGGCACGATGTCCGCCGTTATGATGAACCCGAACGACCCGCCGCAAAAAGTCCAGTTGGGGGATTACACACTGCAGGTCGCGTATTGGCCGATCCGTTATACGATGCCGCTATTGATGCCGGGGGAACCGCCTCCGGGACCCCGGCCTCCCTCGGCGGCCATTTTCATTGCGGCGGGGCCGGATGAGTTTTTTGCGATTGGCAGCGGCGTCAAGGTCACTTTTGCGCCGAACACACCGGGGCCACCGCTCGCCGGGCTGGGCACGGTGGAAGAAGGCACTTTTGAGAACGGCCGCTGGGTTCCCGACATCCGGCTCGCGGGGGATGACACCGGGCAGGGGGGGGATTTGTTCGAGCTTCAGCGGCATATTGGCATCCAGCGCTTCACACTCTACCGCTACCGTTGAGCGCGGGAGGAGTCAATAGAATAGCCTGGCCCGCTCATAATAAATGCAATTTGTGAAAGTAACCGTTCGAAATTCGGTGGAAAGGCAAGGTAGGGCGGGCAGTCCTCTGTCCGCCGCGGCGCGCACGGAGTGCGCGCCCTGCCAGCCAAAACCGACGCATTACATGAAACTTCAAATCTTGTTTTGTTGCACTCTGGCATGTTCTGTCACCTTCGCTGCGAGTCAAGGCACAGGCGGTTCCAACTCAACCGATTCCGCTTCGGACATCCCTCACTTGCGGAAGCAGGGGACGGCCACCCAACTGATCGTGGACGGCAAGCCGTACCTGGCGCTGGCGGGAGAACTGCTCAACAGCAGCGCCACCAGCCTTGAGTACATGAAGCCGGTATGGTCCAGGCTCGTCGAGACCAAACTCAATACTCTCTTGCCGGGCGTTTCCTGGAACCAGATCGAACCCCAGGAGGGTAAATTCGATTTCAAGGTACTGGATGGACTGATTCAGGAAGCGCGGAGCCACAACCTGCATCTGGTGCCTCTGTGGTTCGGAAGCTGGAAGAACAGTCTCTCCAGCTACGCACCCGACTGGGTGAAGAAGGATTTCGAGCGGTTCCCGCGCGCACAGGTGGCTGGCGGCAAAAACATCGAACTGCTCAGCACCCTCAGCGATGCCAACCGGGACGCCGATGCGCGCGCCTTTGCGGCCCTGCTGCGGCACATCAAGGCGGTGGACGGCCAGCAGCACACCGTCATCATGCTCCAGGTGGAGAACGAAGTGGGAATGCATGGGGACTCCCGCGATCGCTCGCCCGCGGCTGACAAGGCCTTTGCGGGCCCGGTGCCGAAGGAGCTGATGGACTACCTCCAGAAACATAAGGATACGCTGGTTCCGGAGTTTCGCCAGGTGTGGGAGGCGGCCGGCTTCAAAACATCCGGGACCTGGGAAGAGGTGTTCGGCCAGAGCAAGGCGACGGAGGGGGTCTTCATGGCCTGGAACTATGCGCGCTACATCGGGCGGGTGATCGAGGCGGGCAAGGCGGAATACCCGCTGCCGATGTACGTGAACGCGGCGCTGTACGGAATTGGGAGGTCGCCTCAACCCATAGCGAGCGGCGGCCGGCCGTGGGACGTCGTGATGGACGTGTGGAAAGCCGGGGGGCCGGCAATCGACATCCTCTCGCCCGACATTTACAGCGAGGCCGACTACAACGCGTTTTGCGCCCGGTACAGCCAATCGGGGAACCCGCTGTTCATACCCGAGACGAGCGGTGGACCGGGAGACGCAGCCAGGGCGATCTACGCCTTCGGCGGCCACGACGCCATCGGCTTCTCGCCGTTCGCCATCGACCGGTGGGCGGGGAACGACGCCGAGTTGGCGGGAGTCTACGATTTCCTCTCGCGACTGTCGCCGCTGATTCTGCAACACCAGGGCAAAGGCACGATGTCCGCCGTCCGGCTGCTCCCCAACGACCCGCCGCAGAAAGTCAAGGTGGGGGACTACACCCTGGAGGCGTCGTACCTGGTGCCCCCGGTCAGGGCCACGTTACTGCCACCGCGGGAAACCATGCCTAACTCGGCGGCGATTCTCATTCAGACGGCGCCCGACGAGTACATCATAGCCGGCAGCGGTGTAAAGGTCGCCTTCTCTCCGGACACACCGGGGCCCCCGCTCGCCGGAATAGGCACCGTGGAAGAGGGCACTTTTGTCAACGGCCGCTGGGTTCCCGGCCGCCAGCTCGCGGGGGATGACACCGACCAGGGGAACTATGTGAGTTTATGGGGCTTTTGGAAGAGTGCCGGCTGGCCGGGTGACGCCACCCTGGGGAAAAACATGTACCAGCGGGACCTGAGCATCCAGCGCGTCACCCTGTACCGCTACCGGTGAGCGCGGGCGGAACTACAGTGATTAAAGGAGGACATGCATGCATCGACGTTCGTTTTTTGCCAGGGCTGCGGGATTGGGAGCCATTCCGCTGTTTTCGCGGGAGGTACAGGCACAGGCCAAATCGGCCAATCTGAAAATTACCGCGGTTGAACTCTGGCAGGCCACAGGCGATTCAAAGCGGTACGACGCATACCTGGACGAAGAATACCCGAAGGGTGGAATGGTCAGGCCGTCTCCCCCGCCGGGGCAGCGGCCAGCGGCGCCGGCTCCTCCCAGCCGTATCTATTTGAAGATCCTCACCGACGGCGGCCTGGAGGGATTCTACGGGCCCCACGACCAGAATGTGGTCGATGAAGTCGTGAAGATCCGAAGTGTCGTCGGCATGGATCCGTTTGCGATTGACACCGTGTGGGAAAGCCTGGTCACGGGGGATAACAGGTACACCGGAACCTACATGTTCGGCGTCAGCGCGATCACCAACACCCTGTGGGACATGAAGGGAAAATTCTGCAATCTGCCGGTGTACAGACTACTCGGCGGTTCGCGGAAGGTTGTGGACTGCTATGCGACGACCATCGGGATGCCGGTCAACACGATCGACGCGATCGCGGAGGGCGCCGCACGGGTCAAGAAGGCAGGATTCAAGGCCCAGAAATGGTTCCCCACGCTGGGACCGAGGGACGGGGCCGAGGACTTCGAGTTCAACGTGACCATGATGAAGACCCTCCGCGAAGTCTGCGGGGAAAACTACGACATCATGATCGACGGCCTGACGCGATGGGATCTCCCCTACGGCATGAGATGGTGCAAGGCGGTGGAACAATACAGGCCCCGCTGGCTGGAGGAACCGTTCCAAACCTACAGTCAGATTGAAACGCTCGCCCGCCTGCGGCAGATGACGACCATCCCGATCGCCACCGGCGAGCATAACTACAATCGCTGGGAGTTCTATGAGCTGGTGAAAGCCGGCGCCGTCGATATCCTGGAACCAGACACGGAGTGGTGCGGCGGCATCAGCGAGGTCACGAGGATCTGCGCGCTGGCCTCCGCGGCTGGTCTCAAAGTCAGTCCCCATCACATGAAATTAAATGCATTGGCGCACCTCGTGGCAAGCCAGCCTCCGGCGGTGTGCCCGGTGGTTGAAAACCGGCACTCCATGTATATCGGCACCAAGTACTTCGAGAAGAATCCAATTGGGCACAATGGGAACAGCCAAATTGAGTTGTCGGATCGGCCCGGATTCGGCATCGAGTTGGACGATTCCAAGATTGTGAGCATGAAGAAGATATTCCCAGCAGCCTGACTGTCGCGGGCCCGCGGCCGTCGTGCGCAGTACCGCTCAGATCGCTATTTCGGCCCCGCGGTGGGGTACCCCTGCCATACATATTCAAGGGCCTCGGGCAGGGTTTGCTGTTTCACGGCACGATCGGTGTGGCCGGCGTTACGCGCAAATACAAATTGGTAACGATAGCCTTTGGCGGCCAGCACTTTGGCCATATTCTCATTGGCGACGACCCAGTCGTGCATGACGTCACCCGTACCGCCATTGTCCCTGTCGCCCACCTCCATCCAGATGCGGAGCGGCTTGACTGAGCCGTTGGGGATGAGGTGTTCATGCAACTCCCAGGCGCCGTGCGGGAGCTCCGGGTCGACTGGCCACTGGTTGTCGACGTAGGTGCCCGAGTAGGTGAGAACGCGGTGGTACAAATCGGGATGAAACCATGCCATCGCCATGGCCGCCGAACCGCCGGAGCTGCCGCCCATCGTAGCCCGGCCATCGGGATCTTTGGTTAATTTCACGTTGTACTGCTTCTCGACGAGAGGCAGCACTTCCGACTCGACGAACTCCGCGTACTTGCCCGACATGGTGTCGTACTCAAGGCCGCGCTCGCTGCCCGGCCCGTCTCCGCTGCCGTTGCCGATGGAGACGGCGATCATCACCGGCACACGATGCTGGGCGATCAAATTGTCCAGCGCCGTGAACAGCCCCTGGTCTGGCCCATCCGCTCCGACGATGAACGGCGCGACCGTGCCGGCGACGTATTGTTTGGGGACGTACACCGCTACCTTGCGAGTGTACGGGGCGGGATGGCTGCTGGTTACCCTGGGGCCGCCGCCAGCGGGAGGGCCTGTCTGGCCAGCGAGGTTGAGGTCGCGCGCGACGCCGGAATAGAATTTGCTGTCGGCCGATTCCATGGTGAAGTTATAAATTGTTCCGTGTGGCACGCTCTCCTGTGCCGTCATCTCCGTTGCGGGCGAGTGTGTGGGACCGAGGATGAAGTTTCCGTCCTGTTTGGGCGAAGCGTTGGCGCCGTCGGCTAACTCGGTTGCCGTGACGTAGCCCGCGGTATGGGGATCGCGGGTCGGTGCGGGAGGGCGTGCGGCGCGGCCACCTCCGGCCGCGGCCGGAGCCTGTACCTGGAGCGGAGCCGGAACCGTTGCCGGAGCCTGCGCCATGGCTGGATCTAAGCCAGTCGTCAGGCTGACTAGTAACGCGATACTTAGAGGGTGAAACATCAGGAGCTCCTTTTCGTCCGAGTGCTGTCAATTCCCGCCGCAACGGAGACACGGGCAGTTGTTTTGCGTCTGGTTCGGCTGCCCTCGAGTCGCGTTGAAGCAACTCGTAAAATCATATCACCATGGA
Organism: Bryobacteraceae bacterium; assembly: GCA_049515735.1. Classification (GTDB taxonomy): domain Bacteria; phylum Acidobacteriota; class Terriglobia; order Bryobacterales; family Bryobacteraceae; genus Fen-178. The sequence goes on along the minus strand of JBEKTU010000007.1, from coordinate 96,631 downwards.
AAGCGTGAAATCGGCTTCACGAGTTCATCATGCCGGCAGATGTTCTGGAATTTGCGTTCAATGGAGTAAGATGAAATCGCAGATCGGCACATTCGAAGGAAGAGTCATTATGATTCGCACATCATGCCTGGCGGTCGCGATGTTTCTCGCACTGCTGTTCAGCGGCGACGCACACGCCCAAAGATCGCAGATTGTACTGGACCGGGACGGCGGCACAATTGTCCTTGAGCCCTATGCCCCCAACATCGTCCGTGTCACGCTGAGCCTTCTCAAGGAGCCGGCCACGGCCGCTCCGGGCTACGGATTTGTGGCCAACCCGTCCGCCGATGGCTGGAGCCGGCAACAGGATGCCCAGGGCGACGTCTACCGGTCGCAGCGCCTGGTCGTCACCGTGGCGGCCAACCGCCCGCGCAAGCCCATGGCGACGGAATTGGACATCGCGAAGTTCTTCAACGGGTCCGCTCCTCCCGCTCACATTACGATCGGCACTCCCGGCGGCAAGAGGCTCGCGGAGATGACGGGCTGGTCGATGTCCGTACCCAATAATAAGGACGGCAACGCCAGCGTGGTAAATGACAAGCGCCCTTCGGACCCGCCCTTTTACCAGGTCGGTGCGACCTTTGTTTCGCCCGATGACGAGCACTACTACGGCCTGGGCCAGAACCAGGAGGGATTTCTCGACCACCGCGGCCGCAGAATCGAATGCTGGCACAACTACACCGCCACCGCCGCCCCCAGCATGTGCGTGCCGTTTCTGGTCACCAACCGCGGTTACGGCGTCGTCTGGGACAACCCCTCCAAGACGGTCATCGAACCCGGTTTTAACGAGGAGACCCGGTGGACCTCCGAGGTGGGCGACCGGGTATCGTTCTTCGTGATCGCCGGCGACACCACCGACGAGATCTACGCCGGTTACCGGCAGCTTACCGGAGCCACGCCGATGCTTCCGAAAGCCGCCTATGGGTTTATCCAGTGCAAGCAGCGTTATAGCTCGCAGGATGAGGTCCTGGCAGTCGCGAAGGGCTACCGCGATCGGCATCTCCCGATTGACGTGGTAGTGGTCGACTGGTTCTATTGGACCAAGATGGGCCAAATCGATATGGATCCCGCCAAGTGGCCCGATCCGGCCGCAATGAACCGCCAGCTCCACGACATGGGATTCCAGACTATGATCAGCGTCTGGCCCCGCTTTACGCCCGAATCCCGCTACTACGATTTTCTGCTCAAGAAGGGCTGGCTCATGCACCTCGCCGACGGAACGCCCACCAACGGGTTGCCGTACGACCGCGCCGGCTCCGACATCGATACCACCAACCCGGAAGCGGCCCGCTGGTATTGGGAAACCGTCCGCGACAACATCCTCAGCAAGGGCTTCGACTCTCTCTGGGCCGATGAAACCGAGCCCGATCTGCCGCCCAACGGCAGCTACTTTTACGCCGGACCAGGCACGCGCTATTTCAACGTGTACCCGCTGTTCCACACGGCGGCTCTCTATGAGGGCTTCCGCCGGGACGTGAAGCATCGCGCGCTCATTCTCTCCCGCGATGCCTACCTCGGTGCGCAACGCAACGGCGCCATGTTCTGGTCCTCGGATATCTACCCGACCTGGGACACGCTGAAGCGCCAGGTTCCCACCGGGCTGGGTTTCACCGCGTCCGGCCTGGCGTACTGGAGCAACGACATCGGCGGGTGGCAATATCTGCCGGCCGAGCATCATCCCGCGCGCGCTCCGCTGCTCGATCCCTCCGATGCGCGGGACAACATCGGCGGCTATGACGACTACCCGGAGCTCTACACCCGCTGGTTCGAGTACGGCGCCTTTATGCCAATCTTCCGTACCCACGGCAGCCGCGTGTACAACGAAGTCTGGACCTATGGCAAGGCAGCCGAGCCGATTCTGGAGAAGTACCTGAGGCTGCGCTACCAGCTCATGCCCTACATCTACTCGCTGGGCTACCGGACCAGCGAGTCCGGCGCTCCCTACATGCGCGCGCTGTTCATGGACTTCCCCGGCGACCCGAACGTGGCCGGTCTGGGCGACGAGTACATGTTCGGTCCCGCGTTTCTGGTGGCCCCCGTCACGGAACAGGGCGCGACCAGCCGTTCGGTCTACCTGCCGGCCGGCGCGGATTGGTACAACTACTGGACGAACCAGCGCATCCGCGGCGGGCAGACGATCAAGGTGGACGCTCCCATCGACACCCTGCCGCTGTTCGTTCGGGCCGGTTCCATTCTGCCCCTCGGAGAACCCGTACAGAGCACCAGCGAAACGCAGAAGATAGCCCGCGTGCGGGTGTATCCCGGCGCGGACGGCGACTTCACCCTCTACGACGACGATGGGAAGACCTACGCTTATGAAAGCGACGATCGGAGGATCACGCGCCTGCACTGGAACGATGGCGCCGGCAGGCTCAGCCACGAGGGGTTTCAGCCCTGGACTGGTCCCGACGCCGGAATTCTGGAGATCGTAGGGCGGTGATTGAGCGGTTCGGGTTGTGGCACAATACACTTGAGCACCGAAGCGGAGGTCCCTGGTGTCATCGACTAACGCAAAAATCCTCGTGCCACTGTGTGTCGCAACGACCTGTTCACTCGCGTTCGCACAGAACCACAAATCCTGGAGCGATTACGGCGGAGGTCCGGACACATCCCGGTACACCGCGCTCGAACAGATTAACAAGAGTAACGTCAAGCAACTGGCGGTAGCGTGGACTTACTTCAACGGCAGCTCCATTATGAACCCGGTTATCGCCGACGGCGTGATGTACGTCTACGGCCGGAACAGCTCGATCGTCGCGCTTGACGCCGCGACGGGAAGGGAGATCTGGATTCACACCGGTCTGACTTCCATCGCAACTTTGGGCTTCAATTACTGGGAAAGTAAAGACGGCAAGGACCGGCGGCTGATATTCCAGATCAATCACTTCCTCGAAGAGATCGATGCCCGAACCGGAAAGTCGATTCTGAGCTTCGGAAAGAATGGCCTGGTCGAGCTCAGGGACGACCTCGACCGCGTGCCGGAAGAGGTCGCGCGAATCAAGAGCGATGCGCCCGGGCGCGTGTTCGAAAACACGATCATCGTAGGATCGTCGACGGGCGAGAACTTTCTGGCGCCTCCAGGGCATATCAAGGCTTTCGACGTGGTCACGGGGAAAATGGTCTGGATTTTCCATACCGTCCCGCATCCCGGTGAATTCGGCTACGACACATGGCCTAAGGATGCGTGGAAATACATCGGCGGCAATAACGATTGGGGCGAACTGTCGCTCGACGAGAAGCGCGGAATCGTGTACGTCGTGCTCGGGTCGCCCACCTACGATCTGTATGGCGCGGATCGGATCGGCGCGGGCTTGTTTGGCGACTGCATCGTGGCTCTCGATGCGCGCACGGGAAAGCGGATATGGCATTTCCAGGAGGTCCACCACGATCTATGGGATTCCGACCCCTGCGCGGCTCCTCAACTGATTACGGTCACTCACAACGGAAAGAAGGTCGACGCTGTGGCGCAGGCCGGCAAGACTGGGTTTTTGTACGTGTTCGATCGCGTCACCGGCGAGCCGCTCTGGCCGATCGTGGAACGTCCGGTACCGAAGAGCGATGTTCCCGGAGAACAGGCATGGCCCACCCAGCCGTTCCCCACCGTCGTTCCTCCCTTTGCCCGCCAGAAGATGACGGTGGCGGACGTTAATCCGTTTTTCCTGACGCCGGAACAGCGTGCCACGTTCAAAGAGAGGGTTGCGAACGCGCGCAACGAGGGCATATTCACGCCGCCCGCATACAAGGGAGATACCCTCCAGATACCTGGAGCTCGCGGCGGAGTCAACCGTGGATCGAGCGCTTCGGACCCGGAAAAAGGGTTTGTCTTCGTCACCACATCCGACTATCCGGGCTTCGAGAATATAGAAGGCCCCGCGCTGGCGGCAAATCGCGGCGGCGGACGCGGACTGGGAGGTGTCGCGCCCCCACCCGAGTACCGGCAGAATTGCCAGGTTTGCCATGGTGCGGACCTGTCCGGTTCCGGCGACGCTCCATCTCTTATCGGCATCGCTTCGCGGGTCGGTCTCGAGGAGTTCAAGTCAATCGTGGTTGCCGGCAGAGGACAGATGCCGCCCAGTCCAGACGTCAACGACGCCGTGGTGAACACTCTGTATACTTTTCTCTCGAACGTGGGCGCCGGTGGGGGTGGCCGTGGCGGTGGCGGGAGAGGAGGTCCGGCCGGCCCAATGACAGGCCCGGTAGTCGCCGATGGCGGAGCGCCCGGTGGACTCGTGCCGGCCTTGAACGAGCAGCAGCTTCGCGCGAGGTATGGCGGCAATAACAGATTCGTCGGCCCTCCGTATCCGCCGGGAGCAGACGCGCCCGCACAACGCCTTTATTCGAACTACGCTGTGACGCAGGGCCTGATCGGTCCTCCCTGGTCCGAAATCGTGGCCTATGACCTGAATAAGGGAAACATCATGTGGAGGAAGCCGCTCGGTGAGGACCTGGAAGCCGAAAAGGAAGGCGGGAAGAATACGGGTATGCTCGCGGGCGGGGAACATGACGGCATGGTAATCACCAAGACGGGACTGGTGTTCGTGACCGCCCATGACGGCATCATGCGCGCCTTCGACGAACGGACCGGCGAAGAAGTGTGGTCTTATAAGATGCCCGCCGGCCTGAGTGGCGCTCCTTCGATGTACGAGTTGGGGGGACGCCAGTATCTGGTGGTGGGATCGGGCCCCGCACCGGTGTTCGGCATGGGGGGAAGGGGTGGTGGTGGCCGAGGCGCCGCCACCGGCGATCAGACCAACCTGGGCTACATCGTATTTGCGTTGCCGAAGAAGTGAAAGGCTCGCACAAACGAACTGGGAGAGAACATGTCAAAAAGACGGTTTGTCATGCTGGTGACAGCGGCGGCACTGTGCTCCGCCGTCGCCCTTGTGTTTGGTAGCGGTCCCACGTTCCACCCGGACGCCACGGTACAGGGATCGTCTCTGACCGGGTGGCATGTGCTCGGCGACGCCGACTGGCACATGCGGAACGGCGAGATCACCGGAACGCCGAAGGAATCGGGTGGCGGCTGGCTCGTGCTGGATAAGTCGTACCAGGATGTCGGCTTCTACGCATCCTTCCAGTGCACGACCGGATGCAGGACGGGCGTACTGCTCCGCGCCGAGAAGACACCCGACGGCGGCATGAAGGGGATCTTCGTGGCCCTCGATGGCGTGCAGACTGCTGGAGAAGCGCCTATCCCGCAAACGGAACAAGGGAAATCGGGTGTTGCTTCATATGCAGTGACGCTCGACGCGCAGGGTAAGGAACTCAAGCGCGAGCGGCTGCGAAGCGGCGGCGGTCAAATGCGCATCGCCCCCCCATTCGATCCAAATGCGCCGGGTCGAGGCGGCCGTGGGGGCCGCGGCGGGGGCGGAGGCCGGGGCGCCGGCCCCTCGGATCTGCCCGTCCCGCGTCCGGAAACGGGCCTCCATCCGGGTGAATGGAATCAGGTGGAAATACTGCTCGATGCGAACATCGTCCGCGGTTTTCTGAATATATTCGGCAGTGAAACCGCGGACGGGGTGGCCGAAGACGAGGATGGACGTTATGGGCCGATTGCGCTTTACAGCGGCGGAACCGGAGAGGTTCACTTCAAGGATGTCGCGTACCAGAATCTCGCGCTGAAGGTTCGTCCCCCGGAGGTAACGTCGAGCCACTTCCGCGAGCAGCGGCTGAGCGACTTTTATTATTCGTGGGGAGCAGGCGCCGCCGATATCAATCACGACGGCATCATGGATATCGTTTCCGGTCCTCACGTGTATTACGGGCCGGACTACACCAAGCACAGCGAGATTTACCTCGCGATCGCAGCCAATCCGTCCGACACCTACACCTATGACGACTGGATGCAGTTTGTCGGCGATTTCGAGGGCAACGGCTGGGCGGATGTCCTCAATTGCAGTTTTTCGGGGGGCACGGGAGGCCCCGGCTGCTGGCTGTATTCCAATCCGAAGAACGAGCTGCGCCGCTGGGACAGGCACCTCGTAGTGACCCCGTTCTCGACGGAAATCGCGGTGGTGAAGGACCTCTTTGGCGATGGCAAGCTTGAGCTGGTCTACGGAGGCGGAGGCTTTGTGCGCTACGCCAGACCCGATCCCGCGAATCCGACCGGACCGTGGATCGTCCGCTCGGTTTCCGATGCGGGTTACGGCTCCAACGCTCATGGGATTGGAGTGGGCGATGTGAACGGCGACGGGCGGTTGGATATTGTGAACGCCTTTGGCTGGTGGGAACAACCTGCGGATGAAAAGCAGCAAGCGGGCCAGACGATCGCCAGTGCTGCGGCAGCGCGCCCTTGGAAATACCACCCGGCGGCGTTCGGCCGGTATGGCCGGAACGGCATGGGCGGAAGCGTGATAGGCGTCTACGACGTGAATGGCGACGGGCTGAATGACGTCGTGACATCCCTGAACGCGCATGGGTTTGGCCTGGCGTGGTTCGAACAAAAGAAAGACGGTTCGTTCGTCGAACACATGATTATGGACGATTTCGGGACGAAGAACGCCGGTGGTGTTACGTTCTCGGAGCCGCACGGAACGGCCTTTGCCGATGTGGACGGCGATGGCATCACCGACGTGATCGTGGGCAAGCGTTACTGGTCCCATCGCGACGATTATCTGGATCCGGATCCGTACGGCCCGGCTGTACTCTACTGGTACAAAACGGTTCGCAATCCGAAAGCTCCCGGTGGGGCTGAGTTCGTGCCCGAACTGATTGACAATCACTCCGGCGCCGGTTCGGACATCTACGCCGCCGATATCAACAAGGATGGTGCGATGGACATTGTCACGGCGACCAGATTCGGCACGTTCGTCTTCTGGGGTAAGCCGGGGGCGTTCAAAACGACGACTAAGAAGTAGACGGGTCGCGTCTCGCGCTCGAAGGCACCTTTTTCTCCTTGGAGGATTTCATGCATGGATGGGCGACTTTGGCACTGGCGGCGGCCGCGGCCAGTATGCTAGCAGCGGCCGGTAAGCCGTCGGGCACACTGGACTCGGCCATTGAGGCGCTCGGGGCCGATCGCATCGCATCGATCGAGTACTCCGGGTCCGGTAAGTGGTACCAGATCGGGCAGGAGCCAAGTCCGACGCTGCCCCCTCCGGAGTTCGACGTGAGCAGCTACATCGCGACGATTAACTACGCCAGCGCCACCAAGCGCGTGCAGATGGTGAGCAAACCGACCGTGGACCCCGGCCGGCTCCGGTTTCCGCCGCGCGAAGCGCGGGCCGACGAGTACGTGGTGGGAGACGTCTCGTGGACCACAGGGCGGCCGGGCGGTCCCGCAACCGGCTTGCCCGTGACCGCCCTGCCGGATGCGAAAAACGTCGAGGAGCGCGCGATGGAGATCTGGGTGACCCCGCAGGGGTTCCTGAGGGCCGCGGCGGCGAACCACGCCACAACCACGCCCACCACCGACAGCGGCTCGGAAGTGACTTTCATGGCCGGAAAGCACAAATTCGTGGGCAAGATCAACGCCCAGAACGAGGTTCAGAGAATCCATACCTGGATCGGCAATCCGGTGCTGGGCGACATGCTGTGCGAAGCTGCATTCACGGGCTATCGCGACTTCGGCGGGGTGATGTTCCCCAGCCGTATTGTGCGCACCGAGGGCGGAAAACTGCGGCTGGACATCACGGTTTCATCGGTGAAAGCCAATCCCGGCGTCATCATCCCGGTCCCAGAGGGTATGCGCGCCGCCATGACGGCCCCCGTCAAGGCGACGGCCGACAAACTGGCCGATGGGGTCTACTGGATCAGGGGCGGGCAGTGGCACAGCGTGGCCATCGACCAGGCGGACCACATCGTGGTGGTGGATGCCCCATTGGACGAGGAGCGCTCGCTGGCGGTGATTGCCAAGGTCAAAGAGACGGTCCCCAACAAGCCGATCAAGTACCTCATCAACACGCACGCGCACTTCGATCACGCGGGCGGCCTCCGGACGTACGTGGACGAAGGCGCCACGATCGTGACCCTGCCGATGAACCAGGCTTTCTACGAGCGGGCGTGGCGCGCGCCGCGCACGCTGCACCCCGACAGGCTCGAGCAGTCCAAGAGGACACCCAAGTTCGAGCCGGTCATCAACGGCAAGGGTGTGTTGAGCGACGGCCGGCGCACGATCGAGATTCACGAACAGGCGGGCAGCGGGCACAACGACGCCATCGTCATGGTGTATCTGCCGAAGGGAAAAATTCTGATCCAAGCCGACGCGTGGAACACGGAAGCTGTCACCGCGCCCTATGTGGACACCATTGGCGGCGACTTCGTGAACCCGTACATGGTGAATCTGTACGAGAACATTCTCCGCCTCAAGCTGGACGTCGGGCAGATTGTCCCACTCCACGGGCCACGCACGGCCACGCTAGCGGAGCTGCGCAAGGCCCTCCTCTTGGACTGAGACCGGCGCCGATAGCGAGGGTTGCGGTTTCTCCGATCGCGCCGGAATTCCTATTCGGAATAAATCGCCGCCACCTCGTAGTCCACGACTTTGGGAATCGTGAATTCGATGTTTCCGCCGGTCGCCCGGAACGGGATGTCCACCTCGGCCCGCAACAACTCGACCCGCTTGACGCGCGCTCCCTGCGGCAGCTTCATGCTCACCTTCTGCGCGCCGATCGGATAGGAATTCCGGATCCAGCCGCGGTGCATGGCGGGGTTGGTGTAGTTGAGGATGTGCACGGCGAAACCCGCCTGCGTCTCCCATGCGAATGGCTCAATCACGCCGTCGCCTTGGATCGTAACCGGCGAATTCGCCCCGGCGACCCAGCGGATCGAGTTCTGCAACAGCCGCGCCAGGTCGGTATGGCCGGTCCGCCACATGGTGCGTTCGATATCGCCGGGGAAATAAACCAAGCGGCTGTTCCCCTTTTGCCGTACCACCACCGCCGGTTCGTCCGTCCGCGACTGTGCCGGGTAGGAAAGCTCCGGCGGGTACCCCACAACCCCGGAAACCACCGTCAGAACCGGGCGGCGTGGCGGCCGGAGGCCAATCGTCACAACTCCCTGATTCTTGTTGGCCAGCCTCGTCATCATCCGCTCGCGTTCGTCTGTGGTCGCCATCGACACGATTCATCCCTCAACGCGCGCCGAACCTCAAGGGAACTGGCGAGTGAAAACCTGACGCAGCGGGGCGGTAGAATCGGAATCATGTCAAGCGTCCTCGATTTGCAATTGGTCCGCCAGTTTCGTCGGCTCAAGCAGTGGCTCAACAATTCGGACCCTTTCATATGGGGCTGCCATATCGAAAAGGCCATGCGCAATCAAGATTTTCGATATCGCCTTCGACAGACTGGTGCAACTGAGGCGCTGATTGAAGCTTATGGACGTTTCAAAGAACTGATGTTGCGACGCGACATTAGCGGATGCCAGAGCTTTGTAGAAGTGCTAACCGTAATAGTCGAGGGCGAACGACGTGATTACCTCGACCTGACTGACGTCCGTGTTCCGATAGAGCACCTTTACGCTCTGACGGTCGCCGACCTGGTTCAACAATTTGAGTTCAGGGCTAGGCAAGCTGAATGGACGGAAGCCGAGAGTCTTTGCAACCAGGGATGGGATCTCCATATCGAGGGGCGCGACGATGAAGCCCTGGAACGGCTTCAAGAATCAATCCGTATATCCCCGCGCTTCTGTCTGGGGTGGATAAACAAGGGCATCGTTCTGAAGTCGATGGGACGGTTTGGCGATGCCCTGGCCTGCTACAAACACATTACTGACGCGATCGATTCTTGCAATGAACGGGCGTTCTACAACGAGGCATATGCGATAGTGACCCGTGCTAAGAACGACGAGGAACTCACGGAGGATGAGCGGCAAAAGGTCTTGCGCGAAGCGATTGGACTGCTCGACAAAGCACTGGAGGTAGATCCTGAGTACGCGAAAGCTGTTCAATTGCGAGCCGAATTGCAGCAAGGCCAACTGCCGTAGCCTCCGTGGGGTCGTTATCGACTACTGGATAGGACCTTCGAAGATGAGTTCTTCCAGATCGACGTCCTCCCCGTCTGATGGCGCGCCGCGCTCGATGGCCATCCGCGCCGGCGCGAACCAAAGGCCACCGGGTTTCTTGTGCTTCAGTTGCCGATGGGTCGTGGTGAACGCCGAACCGTGTGGACGCTGATGTACGCCGCGCGGCGAAGCGCCGCGCAATCTCTTCTCCGTACTCTCCCCATCCGCGCTTTTTGGACAAGTCGTAGTGTAGCAATCATCCGAGTTGCTCGTCGCGCGCAACGGCGCGGTGGCACCACACCTCCAAGCGGCCAGTACGGGCGCAACCGTGCGCGCCCCCTGCGCGCCAGCGAACTCATTTCCTTTGCTCTATATAGGGAGCCCAATTGCCTTCTCTCTTCTATTTGCAAATAGAAGGGAGAGAACAGGCACGCGCGAATTATTCTGCCACCGTTCCCATGCTCCCAAGCTACTGAAGCATCCAGCGATATCCTGGCAGGATTCGGGGTCCATCATCCCGAGCAGAATCTTGGGGATAGGGTCGTTTTGGACCCCAGTTGGACCCCACGTGGACCCGAGGCAGACCTCTTCCGGAATGCGGAAGCACGCTACGTTTTCGTATGTCTATGTTTTATTGGGGCTTGTTTTGGTGGACCTGGTGAGATTCGAACTCACGACCTCTTCCATGCCATGACCCACAAATGAATCACTTACGAGGGCTCCCCACTGAAAACAAAAGACTTAGTTGGCGACAAATTGGTCCCAGTTTGGTCCCAGTTGGTGAATCTTTGGCGTTTCGACCCACGTTGGACCCAGTTTTTCGGCGGATATCTCCAGGCAATCCTCATCGCCCGCGGCGGAGCGGTACACCACGTGCTTCGCGCACGCGCGCGGTCGTTTACGCCCCCACTTGTCCGCTCCGTTTCGTGAAACGGGAGACGAAGACAAGAGTTTTCTCTATACATGCAGATCAGCCCTTCCGCGTGGCCGACGCGGGATTACGTGGCGTGTCGACGTCGTGGCGCTCAAGGCCGAAGAACTCGAAGGCGTTCACGGGGCGACCCGCGACGGCTCGACCAACGGCGGTCAGTGAGCGATATTTCTGGCCGGCGTACTCGAAGCCAGAATCGAGCACGGTTACTCTTACCGTCTCACGTCCGCGTTTCAGGATTAACAAGGAGCCGGGCACGGGAAGACGGGGATCGCGAGGTTTGGGAACGCGCGTCGCCGGCCGGCGCTCGCGAGGACGCGCGACCTGCGGCTCTGGCGACGTTGTCGGCGCATTCCGCTTCTTGAGGTTTTCGGCGATGCGTTTGAACAGGTCAGTCTGTTCAGCTATGCGGCAAGCATAGTCTCGAATCGCGTCCGGCAAGCGTCCTTCGATTTGCGCCTGAATCTCCCAGGCAATTCGTCTGAGCAGATGTTGCTTATTGGTCGTCCGCGGTCGCTGACCGAAAAGGGCTTCGTACTCAGTCTTCAACTCCTGCGTTGTCATCTTCGAGAGTCGGTTCAGCCTCTCGGAGATCGCCGCGCGAGCTTCTTCCGGAATCGGAGCTCGAGGTTCGGACCTCGGAGGCGCTGCTGGTGGTGGCGCGGCATCCGGCGTCGCCGGTTTCTTACGAGCGTCACGACGGGCCGGTTTCGACGCCGCCACGGCCGTCTCGCCGGCGGCATTTCCGGCAGCAGCTCCGCTTTGGTCTTCACGCCGCCTCATCATGAGCTTCACGTAGCCCTTGGCGAGGATCTCGGCGACCTCCTTGATAGCCTCTTCCGTAATCGAATCACGCTCTTTCATTGGGGTTTACGTCATGCTCACGTCGATCATTCGCCGCCTTGGCGTTCCAAGGCGTTCAGGCAGGAGTAGGGGCCAGGATCGGGAACGGCTCCATCGGTGCTTGGAAGCCCTGTGGCATTTGATCCCACGTGCGGCCATCCAGCACGCGGCCCGTGCGTTTTTTGAACTGGCCACCCCATTGTTTGAAGAAGAAGGGCACGTTGGCCCGAATGCACTGGTCGCGGATGTCGCGGACCCAGTCCGGATTCATCGGCCTTGCGCCCGGCCCCGACTCGCCACCTACAATCACCCAATCGATGCCGCGAAGGTTGAGCTTCCGAAGCGGTCCGAGCAGCGGCTCGAGCGAAAGGAATTTAACGTCGGCGCCGGTCTTGCGCAGATCATCGATCCTGGAAGTGTAGTCGTCGTTCTCGACGCTCACCCCGATCCAGATGTGCGGCTCCCAGGTGAGAAGAGGACTGACTTCCAGCAATCGCTCAGAGCGCTTCGTCAGGAGTTGATACTGGTGCCAGTTGGCCCGGCGCATCACGCTAAAGACCTTCTTGATGAAACTAAGCGGCACATCCTTGTGAAAGAGGTCGCTCATGGAGTTCACGAAAACCCGTCGCGGCCGCTTCCATTCCAACGGCAACTCCAGCATATGGGGCTGCAGGGTGACTTCAAAGCCGTTCGCGTAATTTGGCTGCCCCATCGCCTGCAGCCGTTTGGCCATCCGCTCCGCGTAGCAGTGCTTGCAACCGGGACTAACCTTCGAACACCCGGTGACCGGATTCCAGGTCGCGTCAGTCCACTCGATGTGGGAGTTGCCCGCCATCAGGCTGGTCCTCGATTCCGATATTTGTTGAAGATCGCTTCGACGATCTTCTTTCCGGTAGCGTTGGGCGATGCAAAGAACAAGTAATAGATCGTGTTGCCGGTGCGGTTCCGCATTGGCATCGGCTCGGGCACGTACTGGAAGCCGCCGACCTCGCGCAGCCGTTTCCGGTACGCTTCCGCCAGCATTTCGTTAGTCCCCACTTTCTCTTCCCATCCGAACAGGTTACCTGAACTCTCGTACACGCCGGTCCGCCAGGAATCATCGCCCCAAAAACGGTTCATTCTGGCGACCTGCCGCGGATCGACCTTTTCCGGATCGTGCAGGAGGACGTTCATGTTCATGTCCATGATCATGAAGTTCAGGAAAATCTCAACCGTTCCCATCTTCCCTGCGGCGGCGACGACATCCCAGGCGAGGTCGATGTTGTACGGGTCCAGAAGACATAGCGCTCGGCCATACTTCGAGTACTCCGCACGCGGGAAGATGCGGGATGGAAGGATCTCGTTGCAGTCGCCTTCGTAGGTGAAAACTTCGGGCCGATTGCCGGAAAGTTCCTTGAGCTGCGCAGCGCGATTGCCGTCGGCGTCAATGAAGTGGAACTCCTTGAATGGCGGCTGAACGGCGAGCGCGTTCAGCGGGCTGCCCGCTACCCACTCTCCGGTGTTACGAGACAGATGAACTCCCGGACCAGCGAAGGCGTCCACGTAGATGTGCTTGAGCCGCTGCTTCGAGAGGATCGTTGAATACGCCACTGCGTACTCGCGGACGATATCGAGCTTCACCTCGGACCAGATGCCGATCTGATCGTATCCTTGCTTCATGGGCATCTCGCGGACGGCCATTGCGCCTTGGGGCCCACACTACTGCGCCAAAACAGAACGACACTGAAACGTTCTGGCCTGGTTCTATTCTAGGGCCAAGCCGCGTTTGAAACAATCGAGTTACTGGACCACCGCCGTCACAGGCACCGTGTCTGCGAGGCTCGGCGGCACCTCCGGCGCAGGAGGTGTGGCTGGTGGCAGAATCTCCGCCGCAGCCTGCTGCTCTTCCGGCTTCTTCCCGGCATCGGCCAGCTTCTGCTGGATGCGCCGCGTCAGTTCGTTCTGGCGCTCGGCCGCGACGAACGTGTACTGGCTCGTCGTTTCGAGGTTGGTGTGTCCGGCGATTCTCGAAGCTTCGATCGCGCTGCCGCCGACTTCCTGCCGCCATGTGATGTTGGCGCGGCGGAAGGAATGCGGCCCGAGGCCGAGAAAATCGCAGCCCTCGGCTTTTGCCGCCTCGTGAAGCAGTTCGCGCACAGTCGAATCCCACATGGGCTTCTCCGCGCAGCATTTCTGCGGAAAGACCCACATGTCAGGTTTGGCGGCGATCTTCAGCGCCCTGGCACGAAGCGGCGGGGCCAGATCGCCGATGCCAAGGACGCGGCGGCTCTCCTCAGTCTTTGGACGACCGACTTCCTGGTGCCAGACGCGTTGCTCGATCTTGATGGTTGCCGCATCCAGGTTCACATGCCGCCATTGAAGCCCGAGCACTTCTGAGATCCGCGCGCCGGTCGCGATGCAGGTTTCGATGACCAGACACGTAGTATCGTCCAGCCGAGCAAGCACCCGAGCAGTCTCTTCAAAGGAAAGGATGCGGCGCTCGTACTTGTAGCGCTTCTTTCCAAGCTTCGCCCGACTGGCTGGGCTGCGCCGGCCTTCTTCCCACAGGCCATATCCTTCGGCGTAGTAGTACAGCCGACTCATGATCGCGCGTACCGAGTACATCGTCCACCACGCATCAAACGTGCCGTGAAGCCAGTCTTCCACGGCCTGGGGCCGGATCTGGTTCAGACGGAGAGCACCCCATTTGGGAACGATCAACTGGTCAAGGTAATAGGTCTGCTTCTCGCGCGTCGGCGTTGCAAGTTGCTTCTCACGGCTTAAATAACCCTCTTTGTACATCCGCGCAACCTCGCCCAGCAGCACCACGCCGGTGGCGGCGACCTGCTCCACGGCGGCCTCCACGGTCGGCGCGTTTAACTTGGCGAGGAACTTGTCTCGCTGAACCTCCGCCTCCTTCTTCGTGATCTTGCCGTCGACGCGGCTCAAGCCCACTGCGTGCTTCTTGCGGATCGTCTTGACGGAGCCATCCGCCTGCACTTCGTCGGCGTAGTAGCGGAAGAACCACATCCAGCCTTCGCGGAACTTCGCCTCCAGAATCTTGGGGTGTTGGACGCGCACTTTGACCTTCAAACCTCCCGTCAGGGCCTGAAGGGTACCTTCGTCGTGCATGTTAAGCAAGTCCAATCGTATCAATTAGTTACGCCGTCAAATGAGCTGCCATGCTGCTGGCTCGGTCGGCCAGAAATAGCGACTCGCGGGCACGCGTCATGCCCACGTAGAACATGCGGATCACGGCATCTCGCGGGGGACCGTAGCGCTGATAAGCGGCGTCGCCGGCCTGGCTCAGGTCCGGGAAGAGAAAAACCGCATCGGCTTCGCCGCCTTTGACGGAATGAATCGTGCCCAAGATGACCTGCGGCCTCTCCAGCAGAGCTTGCGGCCCCCAGGTCGCCGCGATGTCCGTCGGGAACTGAATGCGGTTCTGCATCGCTCCGTTCACCCGGCTGCGCCACCATTGCAGCAGCGCGCGGTGATCGCCTTCAAAGCAGGTGAGCAGCGACTGGAGCGCCGCCGTCTCGAAAACGGCATCCAGATCCGCGATGGTCACCGGCTGCGATGCTTCCTTGTTTCGCAGGTGCGCCTTCGCGCCGTGTTTCAGGATTCCTTTGGCCGTCAGCCACTCGGCCCAGAGTGCGAAGTCACCGGCGGTCCATTCCCGGTGGCCTTCGCCGAAATCAGGATGCGCCACAAGCAACGCCAGCACCCGGTTCACCGTGGAGCCTTGCCGGTTCACGCGAAGCGGGTTCCAGAAACCGTTGGCGCGCCGGTACGGGTTGTGGAACGGAATCGCGTTCTTCCGTAGCACCTGGATGATAGGCCGCAGCATGTAGGAACAAGCCGCCAGGAACATGACGCTGCGGCCTCGCTCGAGTTGCTGCATCGCCGTCCGGAGCACGCCGTATTCAGGCGTCTCCCAGGTGCCGGAGACCTCAGAGCAGGCGCCATCAGCCGCGCGCGGCAAGTACTCCTTCTCTTGCCGCCTGGTCACCTGGTGGATCAATCTGTTGGCGGCGGCGTGGACGGCGCGCGGCACGCGGTAGCTCTGCTTCAGGATGATCTTGTGATCCTCTGGGATCTCCGGTCCCAGGATGGCGTCGGGTGAGGCGCCGGTGAACGAGTAGATGGTCTGGTCGTCGTCGCCGGCGACAATGAAGTAGTCGGTGTGCTGGCCCCAACGGCGGATCAGCGTCAACTGCATCCGGTTGAGATCCTGCGCCTCATCGGCAAAGATGACCGACGGCAGCTTCGGGGCGACGCGGACATCGAGCAGGCAGCGGTCGATCAGGTCGCAGAAATCGAGAAGGCCGTTCGCGTCTTTGTAAGCTTGCCACCGCGCGGCGAACTGCCGCAGGGCCGGCGACCAAGCGCCAGGCGGGAGCATCTGGCCGCGGTACCGGCTCAGTTCCTGGAGCCACTGGTCGCCTTCTTTCTCGGTGCCGCCATCATCTTCGACCGTCTCCTCGCCCTCGAGCTTGCCCTGCTTTTTTACCGGAGTGATCTGCAGGTGCGGATTGTCCTTGTTCCAGTCGTCAACATTCGCCTCGGCGATTTGCGGGCCGCCCAGAGCGTGGTAGCAGTGCGAGTGGAGGGTGCCCACACGATCCGGGTCTACGGGCAGGTCGCGGCCTGCCAACTCGGCCGCCGCCGCGCGCGAGAAGCTGGTAATCAGCACCGAATCCGGGCCGAAGCGTTCCACCGCCCGCCGAATCTGGCGGGTCAGGTTGGTGGTCTTGCCCGTTCCCGGAGGGCCGAAGATCCGGTACTCCGACGTGATGGAATGGTCGCGCTGCCCGATTTCTTCGAGTGTCCCGCAGGCCTGGTCATTCGGATTCAACATGGGATTCCTCCTGGCGCGCCATCTCCTGCGCGGTAAAGTCAGCGGGGTCGAACTGATCGACAGGAAGCAACCAACGCCCCTGCTCGCGGATCTTCGCGCCGCGAACCCGGATGCTCCGCGCGCCGATCGCTGACAGCATCGAGGCGATGGCCTTCACCGACAAGTTCTGCCCGAAGGTCTTGTTCAGGTAGAGTTGCAGATCGACGGAGTTCACTGCGATCTGTTCGCCCATGATCATGGGCCGCCGAATCGCATGCGATGGTTGCCCCTCAATATCCGGGATGAAAGCTGTCTCCGTCAGGTAGTGCCCGAGGTAAACACGCATCGCCCCCTCGAACTCCGCTTCGACGCCGCCCTCGCGCTCGATGAGCGCGTCGAGCATGGCTTGGGCCAGGCGCTCCCAGACCCGAGGCTTGATCTTCGGGATGATCCTGTTGACCGCACTTGCAATCGCAACACGAAGGGATCTCTGTTCGATCAGGCCGGAGACGTTTGGAAGCTCGATACGACCGTGCTCCAATTCGACTTGGTAAGTCGGCTCCTTGCCGGTGACTTTCACGAGGCGCAGAATCCTGATGCCGAGGCTGGTGGAGATGGATTCGCAGAGTGCGGCCTTGGCAGCCAGTGGATCGACCGGCTCGATGGGTTCACTCGGCTTCTGCTCCCCAGGCGCCTCGCCAGAGGATTGAGCGGCACCCACGTGCGTGTCCTCGGCCGCAGGTTGCGCACTTGGGAATTCCACCTGCATGGTTCCAGCGCGGCCGGTCGCACGGGACAGAGTCCGTTGGAAATAATCGTTGCGCGTGCGCTGCTTCTGGTTGTGCAGGCGCCTATGGTGGATGATGAGATCGACGATTTGCTGCGGCGCCAAGCCTGCGTCAACGCCGAAGTCCGCAAGGGCAAGGTCATACCCGCTCTGCGACTGATCTTTCAGGTCGTGCCGTTGCCGGAACCAGGTGTTCCGGAAGCGCATGTCGGCTGCGGCCCACTGTTGAATCAGCTCGTCCGGGATCTGGGCATTCAGATTGACGACCAAGCCGCAGTCCGGACCAGTTTCGGCGAAGCCGCGCGCGACGCGCTCCTGCGACTCCGCTCCTGGGATGCCAAGCCGGTCAAGAAACTCCTCGAAGTCAGACAGGTTGTACCGTCGATCAGCCATCTGGTGAACTACAACGTTCTTCGGTGACTTCGGATCTTTGAAGTTGCTAGTGCCTGGAATTCTGAGGACTCGCGGGAGATCGGCCAGCCGGTCGAAGGCCCAGCCTCGATTCGCGGCGTTGAACCGCAGCAACGTCTGCCAACGGTAGACGACGGCGGATGCCCGAGCACGCTCTTCGTCGTTCCCGAAGATCGTCGGCTCCTTCAGCACCCACCAGGCATGCCCGCCGTTGCCGGTCGCCACGGTGATGGTCGGGGGCAATTGCGCCGGGATGACGGTAAGAGCTTCATCGAGTGTCGCCGGCAGTGCCTTCCTGGCGTGCGCGTCAGAGAGGAGATCCAGGTCCGCCCACAGCGCGGAAATCCCAGCGATCTTGTCAGCCGGGCACCGCTGATGAGGGCCGAAGTCCGCTGGAGAAAGGCCAACGCCGACGTAGATGTCCATCGCGCGGCAGGCCTCGACCACGGTGGCTGCCTGGCCGACATCGCGGCACCAGTGCGAGCGCTTGTCCTGAAGAGTCCAGATCAGGATGAAGAGACTCTCGGGCTTGTCGCCCCAAAGAAGATCGAGGAATGATTGCGGAGTCATTTCGGTGCCCCAGCGAGCCAGCCCTTTTCGGGCGCTCCATACCAGGCTTCAGCGGTCCGTTGGGCGTGATTGAGAAAGGGTGAAGCGAAGTCTTTCCGGCGGGAAGAACGCGTGCCGGCGAACATCAGCCAGCGATCGCCCTCCCGCACCAGCCAGACTCGCGTACTGCCGCAGGTGGCCGTCACGCATTGGGCGTCAGGCGAGAGGCATGCCGGCTCAGCCGGTGCATCTCTCACGATGGGCGACGTCGCACGCCACTTCTCCCAGGAGACGAACCGTTCCCCGTTCCAGCAGCCAAGCACGATCCCCTCGTCCATCTCGGCCTCGGCGGGGATGTCGGCGAGACCTTGAGGCGGTGGCGTCGCGCTCCCGTTATCGCGATTCTCTCGGAAGCGCCGCCAGGCATCGAGGCTGTAAGCCGGTGCCGTCATATCCGCCCTGCGCGACGCTCATCGTAGAAGTAGGCGCCGCTGTATGCCCAGACCGCGAGTTTGCCCCGCATCGTGCGCGGCGTCACGGTCGGCTCGTCGATCAACCAACGCGCAGGGATCAGGAACGCAAGCAAATGGAAGAAGGAGTAGAGCGGCCAGGCCACCGTCCGCTGGATGCGGGACGGTGGGCGGAATCCGGTGTCCTCCAACAGCCGTAACGAGCGTTCGAATTCCGAATCAAGCATGGTGGCTACCCCCTCCGCACTACACCGAGCGCGGCGAGCGCCTCGTCGGGACTGTGGACGACGCCGACGACGGCGCCCGCCGCGCGCCATTCCTCGAGGCGCACTTCCTGGATTCGGGTCAGCCGGCCGCCGGTGGCCTTCACTTCGAGTTCGAAATGACGGCCCTGGTAGCAGCCCGTCAGATCGGGGTCGCCGGCGGCCGCCATCTCGCTACCCCAACGTTTGCGGATCACCAGCTCGGGTACGGACTTGAGCGCGTGCATGATAGCCGCGACGATGGTGGATTCCCGAGGGGAAGCTGGGCGAGTCACCGCTGGCCTCCCGTTTCGGTTGGGTCAAGGTCGAGGCTGATGCGATCACGCACCTGCCGTCCGTGGAAGAAGCCGATCTCGACGGCCTCGCCCAAAGCCCACAACCAACGGCCCGTCCGGCGCAGCAACCGGGCGAGCAAGAGGGTCACGGGCCGGCGCTTGCCTTCCGCCGGCCTCTGAGTGAGGAACAGCAGCAGAATGAACACCGCCACCGTGAGAGCCAACACCGCGTATTCGTTCATGGCGTGCGCCTCCCGGTTAGAATGGCCCCTGGTCGCCTGCTGGCTCCCGCGCTTCGGGATCGAGTCCCGTCGGCACGCGGACCGCCAGGGTGCGGCAGAGTTCGTGGTATTGCTGGGCGCGGCCCGCTTCCTCCGGCGTCAGCCTCCGGACGAATTTCAGCGCGGCCTTGCCGTACTGGATTCCGGCAGCGTTCTGCGCCTTTTCCAGCTCGAGGCCGATAAGCGCCTGATAGTATGGGATGCCCTGCGTGGTCAACTTGAGGAAGAACTGCCTCGCCCCCTTCAGGCTCGTCGGCGGCAGTGAAACGACTTCGGGCAGGAGCAGGTCGCCGCGGAGAACGAAGATTTGCTTTACCTGCTTGCATGCCTGCCCCGCGCCCTCATCCGCGCTGCCGTACTCTGCCAGCGCACACCGGGAGCAGTCGCCACCCGGCTTCCCTTTCCCCGTGATGCCGTCGGCCGAGGTGCAATCGGGTGGTTGCTTCCCGCTGCCTTTCCCGAACGCGGTCTTGTAATAGACCCGCGTGTCGCGAGCGAACACGATCACGCCGTCGATGCGGCCGAGCGTGTCCTCACCCTCGAGCGTGGAAACGATCCAGCGGGGACTGGCGCCGCCAGAGATCTTCACCCGTGGCAAGTCGAAATCGGTGATGCCGCCGCCACTGATGTTGGTGGCAATGGCCTCGTTGATGGCGTCCAAGTTTCCCTCGAGCACGGCGAGCGCGCGGGGGGTCTGGATTTGAATGAGATCGGTAGACATAGTTACTCTCCTTGTCAGGCTTTCCTACTGCGCAGGGAATGAACAAACGAAATCTTGAGGGCGTCACATAGCGGCGACGGCAGCGCCACACGGACCGCCTCTTCGCTGAATAGCCGGTTCTGCTGCTGGCAACGCAGCCGGACTTCCTCGGCCACTTCACGCACGAACGCGCGGAGCGACTGGGTGTTGTAGTTTTCCGAAATGTATTGGCCGAGTTCGGACTGCCTCAGCGCTCCGATCACCTCGGCGCGGTCGTTGAGCGGACCGGCCTGGATGTCCTGAGCGATGTACACCGTCCGCCCATCGACCTTCATCGACGCGACACCGT
Source organism: Bryobacteraceae bacterium (assembly GCA_049515735.1). Taxonomy (GTDB): domain Bacteria; phylum Acidobacteriota; class Terriglobia; order Bryobacterales; family Bryobacteraceae; genus Fen-178. The sequence continues at coordinate 75,975 of JBEKTU010000007.1, read as the reverse complement.
CGTTCAAGAATTGAGGTACGAGGGCCCGTTCGAGATCGTCGATTCGCGCCGCGATTGCTTTGAGTTCCGAGTCCAGTTCGCGCTTGCGCGTCTCTAGGCACACGAACTCCTTCAACTGCTCCATGTTCATTGCGAGCGTCCTTTCTCCGGTTAGGATTTGATCTCGGCCAATATGGCCTCGACCACTTCGGCGCGCATTTCGAGCGCGCGTATAATCTTCGTGTCCACCGTGTTTCGCACGACCAAATGGATGTGCTCCACCGGGCGGGTCTGGCCGGGACGGTGAACCCGGCTCAATGCCTGGTCGTATTCGCCCAGCGAGAAGCTGAGCGAGTAATAGATCGAATAGCGGGCGCGGGTGAGATCGACGCCCACGCCGCCAGCGCTGATCTGCACGGCGAGTACCTGGGCTTCGCCGTCCTGCCAACGCTTCAAATCATCGCGCCGACCCGAAAGTTCCAGGCTCGGGTAGCCAGCCGACTTCGCGGCTTCATGAACCGCATCGAGGTCGGCATGGAACCGGCAGAAGACGACCACCGGTTCACCGGAGCCGATGTCCTCCAGCGTGTCAGCGAGGAGTTTCTCCTTGGCGGAATCCACGCGGTGGTGTTGACCGTCGTCGGTCTTGACCCAACCGCCAGCCACTTGCTGCAAGCGGAGTAACTTCACCATCGCGTTGCTGACCGTGATCCGGCCATCCCGAACTTCGGCGACGAAGTCATCTTCGAGGTCGCGGTAGATGCGCTGCGCCTCTGCGGAGAGTTCGCAGTGGTAGGTCACATGGGTTTGCGGCGGTAGGTCAAGGACGTCTTTCGACACGCGGTACGTAATCGTCCGCATCAGCGCTTCGAGTTCATCGAGGCACTGGAAGCCGGTCACCTGCTTGCGCTGGAATCCGCCCATGACGGCGTATTTCTGGCGGAAGGCCGCGAAGGACGGGCCAAAGATCGTTTGGCTCAGGAATCGGAACTGCGCGTAGACGTCGAGCGGGCTGTGCGGCATGGGCGTGCCGGTGAGCGCCAGGCGGCCGCGCGCATGCTGACGTAGACGCTTGAAAGCCAGGCTCGCCTTGCCGCCCGGCGCCTTCAGACGATGCGACTCATCCGCAATGATCAGGTCCCATTGCTGGCTTTCCGCCCAGTCGGCGAACGGACCTCGCCACGCGGAGTCGTAGTTGATAACGATGACGAGCGGGCGGTCAGTTGCCTCCGCGAGCTTCAGCTTGTCCTCTGCCAGCTTCTTCTTGTTGGCGACGCTGCCGACGTTGTCGTCCAACGAGACCACGATCATGGGTAGGTCGAGATGGCGCTCGATCTGCTGCTCCCAGACCGGGACGACACGCAGAGGACAACAGATGAGCACGCGCCGTGCAGCCAGTGCGGCGAGCACCATCAGGGCGACCAGCGTTTTCCCCACGCCCATTTCCAGGGCCAGCAACGCCGCGCCCGCCCCGCGTACCAGACGTTCCATCGTGAACTGGAAGGCCGCGACCTGGTGCCGCCAGGGCTTGGTCTTCAGACCAGCCGGTAGGACAACTGCGGGCGGCGTTGCCGGTTCCGGGGCGGCCGCGGCCTCCGGAGCGGGCTTCGCCAGACCCGCCAAAAGCGCGGTGAACTTCTCGGTTGCCGACAAGCGCGGAATCGTCGATTGAATCAGGCGCGCGTGTTGCGGCGTCGCTGGATAAGTCCACGCCCGACGGCCGCCATCCCACGCGGCGTTCGGTACCCGCTTGCACAGAAGCAGGTTTGAGAAGGGAGTCCGCAGCGTGATGCGGCCGGCGTCGACGTCGGCGAAGGTCAGGGCGGACTCAGGCACGGGACACCTCCGTGCTGAAGCCCTCGCCGCCCGAAGGTCGGGTGTTCAGCCAGTCATTGACATCGGAGGGTGCGTAGCGGACGAGTTGGCCGACCTTGCGGTAACGAGGGCCCTTGCCTTCAGACCGCCAGTACCGAAGGGTGGCCACCGAGACGCGAATCCAGCGCGCCACGTCGCGTTCCTTCAGCAGGGATTCGATCGGTTGGTCGTCCATTTCGCGTGTGCCCTCGGTGCTTCGAACCGTTTCCACACGCCAATGATGGGGCTGGGGGTATGTGGGCGATCAATGTGGGCGATGTGGGCGAAAATGTGGGCGGCAGATCAGACGCGGGATTTCTGGTTGCGCTGGAGGAGTTTCTCGATCCGGACGGCCTTTTCGGAAGTGTCGGGAATCAGGTGAAGACGCCCGAGTTTCCACTTGTTCAGGTCCTCGCGAACGACATTGGCCCAGTAGTAAACATCTTTGACGAGGCATTTATTGGTCGTGCAGTACCTCTTGAGGAGTGCCGGCCTTTCCGCCACCGGGGTCGGCGCTGGCGGTTTCTCCGTGCGCTGCGCGATCTGGCGATGGAAGTCCTCGAAGTCGTTCGAATCGATCACCAGCCGCGAATCCTCCAGCCGTACGAACTCCGCGAGGGAAAACAGACTGCGGCCGGCCTGGTGCCACTCGGCGGCATCGGGTAGGCGGTTCGGACAGAGGATGATCGGGGCTGGGGACGCCTGCAATCGTCCTGCGGACTGGAGGACCTCACCGCTATCACGCCATGTTGTGCCGTGCGCCAAGAAGAACTCAGCCAGGCGCTCGCCAACACGCCGTTTGCCGAGCAACCAAATCCTGGTGGGCACTACCGCCTGTGGGGTGCCGACCAGCTCGAGTGCGGTGGCAAGCATAGCGGCGAGATGGGCGACGTCGATCTCCCATCGACGCAGTCGCTCGCGGCTGATCGGCGTCATGCCGGCTGCCGGGCACCACAGCCGCGGTTCGGCACCGTCGCTGACGATTTCCGCCAAGTGCGGATCGCCACATGCAGTGCAAGTGACGACGTCCGCATCCTCAATCGCCCGCAGCATTCCGAGAGCGAAGACGGAATCCCGCTCGGCCGCCGGCCACCCGCGCGTCTCATCGAATGTGATGACGTGGTCGCGAACATCGGCCCGCCGGAGGATCAGTTGGAGCGGCTTACTCACACAGGATTTCCGAGCGTTTCAGACACTCCCGAATCTTGTCGTGCTCGGGCGTGTCCTTCAAATTGCACGAGTTGCAGGCGAGGTTGAAGCTCACGCTCGCGGGGCGCGGATTGCCACGGGTGAACTTGGCCTGAATCGTCACGTGCTCTACGTGCAGGTCCTCCAGCGGCAGATCCTTCGTGTTCAGGCCCCGCTTAATGAAGGCGTACAGATTGTCATCCCTCCAACGCGGCACCGTCCCGAACATGATCACACCGGGCTCCTGGTCGCGGACGGAAAGCCGGATGGACTTCACGCGCAGTGAAGAGATGCCATCCAAGGGATCGATCTTGAAACGGAAGTTCGGGTCCTTCAGCAGGTCCAGATTGAATGCCGGGCCAGTGATGGTGTCAAGGCTGACCTCCTTCCGGAGGATGTGCCTTGCGAACATCTGGCCCAGTTCCTTGCGAAGGTCGCACCCGCCGTCGGCATAAAGATCCAACCGCCCCTGCGCGGGATCGGAGATAAAGACGACGTCGAAGGCCTGCTGCTGCAAGCTCCGCTTGAGCTGGTCGGAGTTCTCAAAACAGACCACGGCCGACGGGTAGTCGGCGAGGTAGACCATCATATACTGTGCGTCACCCCGCGGGTAGACCTCGATGTGGCAGTACTCCCCGCGGTCCTGGTTCTTCACGTAGTATGCTGAGATCGCCCGTTTGAGCTCGGCCTGGGCTTCTTCACTGAGATCCGGTGCCACCTGTGGCAAGTCGCGGCGCCGGTGCCAGTACCGTTTGAGGTTGTCCGCCCACATGAACTGGCTCGCGACTCGGAACACGTCGGGGCGATCCAGTAGCACCCGGAACACCTTTTCCACATTGCTCTTGCCGTTGGACACGACCGGAATCAAATCGAGGCCGGCGGCGCGGCCCGCATCGAGAAGCGTCTGGATGCCCTGTTTCGAGCAGAGGCTGGTCATGCGCTGGAAATCGACAGATACGACCTGCCGGTCTTGCGCCGGTAACGCCATCCAGGCTGAGTAGAGCGGTTCGATGTCGCCGTCGAGCGCCTCCCAGTCAAACGCGGCCAAGAACCTGCGCTGCTCGAAGTACTCCTGAAGCAATTCGACTGGAACAGCGCGTAGGACGTTGCGAGGGTTGTATTCCAACTTCATGAGGCCCCCTGAATGCATTGGCTTGTCCGGCCAGCGTCATGCCGGAAGGGCCAATGTCGCGATTATAGCACCGCAATCCAAATATTTACAGTATGCGTTAGAAATGCTAACCTGAGACTGGCGCTACATGCGCTGGAGGAACTGTGCCCATCACCGCCCAGGAACTTGGCAGGAGGCTGCGAGTCGCACGGGAGTCGTGCGGCCTTACGCAGGACGACGTCGCCCGCCATCTCGGTACGTCACGCCCGACCGTCGCCCAGATGGAGTTGGGCAATCGCGCGGTAACCAGCCTGGAGTTGGACAAACTCGCATACTTCTTTGGCCGCGACATTCGCGAGTTCGTCGCCGACGTGTTTGAGGAGGAAGATGCGCTTGCCGCGCTCTTCCGCGCCGAACCCGAGATCGCCAATCAGCAGGACGTCGCCGACAGCCTGCGAGCCTGCATCGCTCTGGGTCGGGAGATCACCAACATCGAGAACCTGCTTGGGGTCGACCGCGAGCTCTCCGGTTCCGTCAGCTATCAGGTCCCCGCGTCGCGCTCGCGATGGGAAGCCATTCAGCAAGGGGAACGGGCGGCGGATCAGGAGCGACGCCGGATGGGCCTGGGATGGGCACCTGCCCCCCGTCTCGGGGAACTTTTCGAAACGCAAGGAGTCCGAACCGGTGTTGTCGATCTTCCGGATGACGTCTCCGGCCTGACGATCAGCAATCGAAGTGCGGGGCTTTTCGTGGTGGCGAACCGGCGCCACGCCCCAGTCCGCCGTCGATTCTCATTCGCACACGAGTACGCCCACACTCTCTTCGATCGGCGTCTGCTTGGCACGGTGAGTCGCACCGAAGATCGTGATGAACTGATTGAGGTTCGCGCCAACGCCTTCGCAGCCGCGTTTCTGATGCCCAGCGAGGGCGTGCGCCAATTCATCGCGGCGCAGGGCAAGGGTCGGCCCAGCCGGGCGAGCGCGCAGGTGTTCGACGAGGCCGGCTCCGTTCAGGCGGAAGGCCGCGCAGAACCCGGCAGTCAGGACATCCAGATTTACGATGTGGTCCACGTGGCGCATCGTTTTGGCGTGAGTCGGCTGGCCGCTCTCTTCCGGCTCCGAAACCTGAAGCTGATCACGCAGGCGGAGTTCGATGATCTGAAGACCTCTGAGGAAGGCGGGCGCGGCCGCGAACTGGCCGCCATGCTCGCCCTGCCGGACACCGACGACGCCGAGGACAAGAATGGATTCCGGCATCGAGTCCTGAGCCTCGCGCTGGAGGCTTACCGCCGAGACCTGATCACGCGCGCGAAGTTGGTGGAGCTCGCCGCGCTGCTTTCCATGCGCGAGGCCGAAGTCGACCAGTTGCTGGAGCGCGCGGGACTTGCCGATGGAGACTCGGCGGACGTTCTCATCCCAGGCGAATAAGACCAGAGGACTCGACCTACGCAGACCGTCGTCACAGATGCGAACATCCTCATCAACCTGACGCACGTCGAGCGCCTCGATTTGCTTGGGAAGCTGCCCGGCTTCACTGTCGTGGTGACGCCGGATGTGCTCGCCGAGATCGTGCTGCCGGACCAGAAGCAGCAGGTGGACGGCGCGGTGGCTGGCGGCATTCTGCGAATCGAGGAATTGTCCAGCCCCGAGACCATCGCGCTGTTTGCCGAACTCCGGCACCTGATGGGCGCGGGCGAAGCGGCGTCGCTGGCGCTCGCCATCCACAAAGGATGGGCCGTCGCGTCGGACGAAAAGAGGGCCTTCCGCCGGGAGGCGGTGGCTCGATTGGGGCAAGGCCGGATCCTGACGACGCCGGGACTCTACGTGCTGGCGATTCGGGCCGGCCTGCTCTCCGTAGCGGAAGCCGACGCGGACAAAGCGTGCCTCGATGTCCGCAAGTTCAAGATGGAAATCTCAAGCTTCTGGGATTTGGTCTCGCCGCTCTCCGACGTTCCAAAAGAGAGCAAGTCGAAGGATGGCAACTGAACTCAGGATGCCTTGTCCGACAGCCCGCTCGCTGCTTTCGTAGGAGGCCCCAGTTGCAGAATTCGCTCCTGGAGTTCTTTCGGTACAATCTGGTATTGGACTAGAAGAGAGGTAGCCGGAGCGAAATGGCCCAGCGGCGGCATAAAGCGGAGGACTACAACCTCATTGACCTGTTCTGTGGCGCGGGCGGGCTCACTCTTGGTTTCACCGGTGCCTTTGGGCACCAATTTCTTCCAGTATGGGCGAACGATTTCGATGCCCAAGCCGTTGCTACGTTCAATTCCAACTTCGGCCCGCATTGTACGTTCGGAGAGATTGGCGAACTACTAAAGAAACCAACAATCCACATCCCAAAGGCGGATGTCGTGATCGGTGGCCCTCCCTGCCAAGGATTCAGCCTCCTTAATAAGAACAGGAATGGTGATTCGCGCAAGCAACTCTGGCGACCATTCCTTGATGTGGTACGAGAGTCTGAAGCCAACATCTTCCTGATGGAGAATGTTCCCCAGTTACTAGAGTCCGAGGAGTACACAGAGATCATCGAGGCTGCCGAAAAGGACTTGGGCTTCCAGGTCAGGTCAGCGAAGCTCCTGGCCGCGGACTATGGTGTGCCCCAAATTCGGCAACGGGCATTCATCATAGGCTGCAGATTTGCTGACCCGAAACTCGTCTTCCCACCGAAGAAGACTCACTACAATCCGAAAAATGGATACGTCGTGGGCTCAGATGACTATGTACCAAGGCCGTGCCCTTGGCGAACGGTAAGAGACGCGATCGCCGACCTGCCACCGCCAGAGGGTACGGACATCCGTGATGAACTCCCTCCACTGGATCTCCAGTTCGGCAGGTCGCCGAAGCCCATTAGCATCAAGAGGTACAGTGCGGTACCCAAGGAAGGGATGAATCGGTTCGACCTTCAAAAGCGTGCGCCTCAGCTGACACCTCCGTGTTGGATACGTAAGACTACGGGCGGAACTGATCTCTTCGGCAGGCTCTGGTGGGACCGACCTGCCTGCACTATGCGTACTGAGTTCTTTAAGCCGGAGAAGGGGCGCTATTTGCATCCGTCCCAGCATAGACCAATTACCCATCGCGAAGCAGCCCGGTTTCAGAGTTTCCCCGATGACTTCCGGTTTTGCGGCAACAAGATCGCTATAGCGAAGCAGATTGGGAACGCGGTTCCGCCGCTCTTGTCAGCGCGTCTGGCGGACTGCATCACTGCGCTTCTCAGACTGCGTCCTGACCGTGGGCACCGCTGATGTCATATGGAACAGCCTAGAAATCCATGACGGATTGTTTTAGCACTGAGAAGCGACGCGAGATAATGTCTCGCATCCGAGGTGCCGACACGAGCGTCGAGTTGACAGTTCGGAAGCAACTCCACCGTCTCGGGTATCGGTTTCGCTTGCACGTTGCGAGCTTGCCCGGAAGACCGGACATTGTTCTACCAAAGTACCAACGCGTGATCTTCGTCCACGGGTGCTTCTGGCATGGCCATCCGGGATGTGGTCGCGCAACAATTCCTGAGACCAACTCCGAATTCTGGAGTCGCAAGATCAACAGCAATATGGCACGCGACAAGAAGAGCGTCAGAGCGCTACGGGCTCTGGACTGGAAAGTTCTGGTCCTATGGCAATGCCAGACCAAGAAGCCTGACGAGCTCGATAGGCGACTTCAGAGATTTCTCGGGAGGGACCTTCCTTGAATGTTCGTGAACCCAGTGGGCGTGACAAGCTCAGGACGCACCTCAAGGCCAATGTCGGCCGCATCTTGGGGACGCAGCAGCTTCGGGAGATCGCCGGCATCAGTGAGTATGCCAGAAGAATACGCGAGCTGCGCGACGAGGAAGGCATGCAGATCAAGACTCACAAGGAACGGCCTGATCTAAGACCCGACGAATACATTCTTGAGAGCCTCGACCTGGCTCCGGTTGCCAACCCCAAAGTCCCCGTGCCGCTGAGGAAGACAGCGCTCCTCCGGGATGGGCCCAGGTGTCGGTTCTGTGGGGCCAACTGGAACGCTGGAAGCAATCCCGCCAACGCTCCTCGCGTCAAACTCCGAATCGATTACCTCGATCCCCTGGAAGATGGAGGTCTCGATCGAGCAGACAACGTAGGCGTGATCTGCGCGTTATGCGCAAAAGGCAGGCACAGAGCACGTCGTCAAGGGCAATCCGCCCGCGACCTATTGGCGTTGATACGCCGTGCAGCGCCCGCCGTGCAACGTGAAGTTTACGTTGCACTTAAACGCTCGTTTGAGGACGCATCAAGGACTTGACTCTTCCCTGTTCGGCGCGCAGATCGCCGCTGGCCCGCCGTGGAGCCCCACATCGTCGTGGGCTGCCGTGCACTATAATGCTGATTTGAAGAGCCGATTCATCTGTCCAGGATCACTCTGGGGACGGGCGCTCGAAATGCGTCGTAAACGCGACGGCCGCGCGGCATTCTCGTGCCAAACGAATGTCCGCTCTCGGCTATCAAGGAGCCCAAATGGCAGAAAAGGCCGCTCGCCAAATGCAGCACAACACGCCAACCTGGGCGGGCCTCGAATCCCCACTAGCCCAGCATGTCGCACTTCAATCTCAACGCTGCTTAGATGCGTACCGGGCCAATCCGCTCTTGGTCAAAGAGCACGCGAACATTGAGCGGGCGACGGCACAAGGCGGCTACGGCAGACGACAGATCTACGAGCTGGTCCAGAACGGCGCCGACGCCCTAATCGGTACTGAAGGTGGCCGAATCGAAGTCCTGCTGACCGAATCCGCCCTGTACTGCGCCAACGAGGGTGACCCGATCGATCTCGATGGACTCGACGCAATTCTAAGTTCTCACGTCTCGATGAAGCGGGGAACGGAGATCGGCCGCTTCGGACTCGGTTTCAAGTCTGTCTTGGGCGTAACCAACCGACCGGAGTTTTACAGCAGATCGGGGTCGTTTAAGTTCAATGCTGACGAATCAGCAGCGCGAATACGGGAGATTGTACCGGAAGCGCAGGCTCTACCCATACTTCGACTGGCTGCGGCAATTGACCCTGCTTCGGCACGATCCGAAGATCCGAACCTCAGCAAGGCGCTGTCATGGGCCACAACAGTAGTGAAGCTGCCCCGGACGTCGATCGATGCATCTTGGCTGTCAGAAGATATCCAAAGGTTCCCTGCCGAGTTCTTGCTGTTTTCTCCGCACGTAGCGCTCCTGGTGCTTGAAGATCGACCCCAAGGATTTCGCAGAGAGATCCGTCTAAGAAAGCAACACGAACATCTACGGCTGATTGAAGGTGCGACCAGCAGTGGTTGGCGATCGTTCTCCACCTACCACACTCCATCTGCCGACGCCCGAAAGGATGCAGGCGAATTGGCCGGTCGTGATAACCTTCCTATCATTTGGGCAGTCCCACACGGGCGTCCTATGCCCGGTCGTTTCTGGGCATTCTTCCCTACGGAGTACGTAACGACGCTCTCAGGGATCATCAATGCACCATGGAAAACTAACGAAGACCGTCAGAACCTTCTCACCGGTCCATTCAATATCGAACTGCTCCGGGTTGTCGCAGAACTGGCGGTCGAGAATCTTGCCTGTCTGATGAACCCGAAGGATCCCGGTTGGATTCTCGACATAATGCCCGCGCGCAGGGACGAGTTCCGCAATTGGGCAGATCAGGAGCTGAACGATCGGTTTTACGAACTAGCGGCCAACCGGCCGGCGCTGCCGAATCAGGACGGAGATCTCTCGGCGCCGTCAACGCTGAGCCTCCACCCGGCAGGACTCCCCGAGCAAGCGCTGGAGATCTGGTGCTCATACGAGGGTAGGCCCAAGAACTGGTGCCACCCTTCTGCAGATACTCGTACACGTCGGATAAGGGCGGAAAGACTGCTTTCGACGGCTGGCCGGAATGTGTCGAGTATCGAAGACTGGCTTGAAGCTCTCGTCGAAGATGGCACGCCCGCGGCATCGAGCGCTGCCGTCTGCGCAGCCGCGAAAGTTCTAGAAGCCGATCCGAGCAGGAAGTGGGCAATCGAAAGGGCGAGAATCGTCCTTACCAGCGACGGAACTTTGGTTCAGCCCGTCCCGAGCAAGGTGTTCATACCCAGCGGATATGCGAGCGTCGGTGGCGAGCTCACCTATGTTCACCCTGATCTCGCCAAGGACCCTGGAGTCCTTGCTGCGCTTTCGATCCTAGGAGTCCACACTGTTGATGCGAGAAGAGAGCTTGAGGCACACGTCGCTGGCGGATTCTACCTTTGGAAGGACGAAGATTGGGATAAGCTGTGGATATTGGTCGAACTCGTAGGACCGTCGGTTGCAGCCGAAGTTCTCTTGGCTCTTTCCAACCGACACCTTATCCGTGTCCGCACGGCCTCGGGAAAATACCGCCAACTCAGCGCGACCCTCCTGCCGGACGACATCGTTTCGGAAGGCAGCACGCGCGACTCCGACGTCGTCATTGATACGACTTTTCATTCGGGCGTCCTCCGCGTGCTCGATTCGCTTGGCGCAGTATCAAAGCCGACCCGCGATCACGGCACTACACGAGAGGACTGGTTCTTTCGATATCGCAACGAGGCAATTTCCGATTATCTGACACACGTACCAGGCCGCTCGTCTAGGCCCAGAGAAGACTACCTTCAGTTCGATCACGAGACCTTTGTGGGTCCGCTGGAGCCGATCTTTCACCTGAGCGAAGAAGGTCGAGCCCGCTTTACGGAAGAAGCGCTGACTCATGAGGATACTGAATGGACGCTTAGCCATCAATCGCGACGTGACGCGTACCCTGTTCAGTCGTACATCTCGCCGAGCCTCTGGGTAATCCGAAACGAAGGCTATCTGGAAACCTCATTAGGATACCATCGTGTGGCTGAGTGCGTGGGGCCAAGTCTCGCGGTGTGGGACAGAGTTCTTCCAATAGCTCGTTGCACAAATCCGGTCGCATCTCGTCTTGGATTGCCTGACTCTCTCGAGAAGCTCAGCGACGAGCACTGGAATCGGGCGCTGGCCTTTGTTTCCAACCTGAGCGACATAGATCTTCTGGGCAGATTCTACGCCGTAGCGGCGCCCATTGTCTCAGCAGCGCCTGATTACCTCCGTTGCCGCCTTGGAGATGAATACGCGTCTGTTGCCAGAACAAGCATAACAGTGGCGACGGCTGGCCGAGAATTCGACGTGCTCGTATCGCAGCGGATTCCGTCATTGCTCGTTGGTTCCCAATCTGATGCGGAAACTCTAATCAGCCTTTGGCAGCTGAAACCTGCGCATGCGATTGTTAGAACAGAGTTGTACTACGTCGCAAGCGGATCTGCCACCCTTGTCGCCGATATCTTTCCCGCCATACGCTATCGCTTGAGGCCGGAGGATCGCGATACGGCTGCCGTTCAGTGCTCTGCGCTTGGCCTCGTGACGCTGACGGAGGCGGGCAAGGTCTCCGAGCAGAAGACGCTCCACATCGAAGGGAAGACTGTTTATTGGCAAGAAGAGCTTGGGTACGCCGGTCTGCTCGAGCGATTGAGCGTCGCCCTGGAGCTCGGACTAAGTGCAGACGATCGGAGGGCCGTTGTTGAGCACCGGGCTGATCTGCAGCGGCGCGAGCGGATATCTTCGATACGAGTCCAGCCAAGCCTGGCGGATCGCTTCCTCGGGGCCGTTGGAGCATCTCAGATCAGACGCCGGCTGCCGGCAGGACTCATAGAGGCCGTCGAGCTTACACACGGTAGTCTGAGTGACACACGCATCGCAGAGTTGGCGCTCGTCGTCTACGGCGTGGATCTCCTACACGCCTTTCGGACGGAGCTTGAGGAATCTGGATTACAGCCCCCTGCACAATGGGCCGGCAGTCGCGCAGCCGCGGCGTTCGTCAAGGATCTCGGATTTCCCCGCGAGTTTGCCGGCTTCGAGCAGGCGCGTCGGGACCCAGTCCTTGACGTAGACGGCCCGCCTTCCTTGCCTCCTCTGCACGACTTCCAGCGCCGAATCGCAGATAACATGAAGGCTCTCCTTGGAAGTCGAAGTGGCACTCGCGGATTACTGTCCCTACCGACTGGGGCGGGGAAGACCCGTGTGGCCGTCCAAGCCTTGATTGAGGCAATCAAGGAGGGTTTTCCTGGGCCGCTTCTATGGGTTGCGCAGACGGACGAACTATGTGAGCAGGCGGTCCAGACCTGGAGTTATGTTTGGCGAACACTAGGCCCCCAGCGAAAGCTTTGCATAAATCGACTTTGGGCCGCAAATGAAGCCGAACAGGGCTCCGGAACTCAAGTAGTCGTCGCTACAATTAGTAAGCTCCAAGGCTGCTTCACGGACGCAGCATATCAGTGGCTGAGCCAGGCCACCTGCGTCATCATCGATGAAGCCCACGGATCAACCACGCCGGCATTCACAGCCCTCCTAGAGTGGCAAGGGATTGGCCGGGGACGAAGCCGATGCCCCCTTATTGGTCTGACAGCAACGCCGTTCCGTGGCAGAAGCGAGGAGGAGACACTTCGCCTAGTCAAGCGGTACGGCGAGAAGCGATTGGATGCCGGCGCACTCGGCCAAGACCCATATGCGACACTCCAGCGAATGGGCGTCATTTCCCGAGTGAAACACGTTTTGCTTGACGGCGTCCCGATCGAACTCACGGATGAGGAGCTAAATCAGCTACGACAGACATCGAAATTGCCAGCTTCCGCTGAAGACCGACTCGGCCTGAACACAAGCCGCAACCGGGTACTGCTCGGCTCGATTAAACAATTGCCACGCGACTGGACCGCCCTTCTATTTGCGACCTCCGTCGATCATGCTCAGACGATGGCAGCCCTGCTGTCGCTAGAGGGAATTTCTGCGGCGCCCATTTCGGCTGCTACGGAACCCGCGATCCGGAGACATTACATCGACGAGTTCCGGGCTGGGAAACTCCGCGTCCTGACGAACTACGACGTGCTGGCACAAGGTTTTGATGCACCGGCAGTTCGCGCGGTGTATGTTGCTCGACCTACGTTCAGTCCAAATAGATACCAGCAGATGATTGGCCGTGGGTTGCGCGGCCCTAAGAATGGAGGCAAGCCAGAGTGTCTCATCGTGAATGTGGCGGATAACATTCTGCAGTATGGCGATGAGCTCGCATTCCGCCAGTTCGAATACCTATGGAACAACTGAACAAGCCACGAGACAGTTGAGATGGCGCTTACCGAAGAACAACAGTTGGTAGTCGATGCGGGCCCCGAGGCGAAGGTCCTTGTCACAGCCGGCCCTGGGACGGGTAAGACTCATGTCCTCATTCAACGCCTTTCATACCTGATTTCTACGGCCGATATCGCCCCTGGCGAGATCCTCGTTCTAAGCTTTTCTCGAGCGGCCGTGACTGAGATCCGAGATCGACTTGCCAGCGTTGGCGGTGGTGCCAGCTATGTAAGAGCATCAACATTTGACTCTTTCGCCACGCGACTTCTCGTTTTAGCAGAGCGTTCGGACACGTGGCAGACGGAGAATTACGACGAGCGAATCCGCCACGCAACCCAACTTATCCGAACGAATCAGGAAGCTAAAGAGGAGATTCGCTCTTACCGCCACGTGATCGTAGATGAGATTCAAGATCTCGTCGGGGACAGAGCCGACTTGGTCAAAGCGATAGTCGAATTGGGAAGCGGCGGGTTTACTCTGTTCGGCGACCCTGCGCAGGGAATCTACAATTATCAGCTTGAAGGAGAAGCCCGGCGAATCGGGTCCGCGGCGCTATATCAATGGATTCGCGCCCACTGTTCACCGTGTTTAGTGGAGCGGGGCCTGACTCACAATTTCCGAATCACGTCTCAGCGAGCGGCGGTTGCCCTCTGGGCAGGCGCTGAATTGAATTCATCGGTTCCCGAATACGACAAGATCCGATATCGACTTGAAACTGTCGTAATGCAGTTGCCCTCTACTGGGGATCTATCATTGGCCATCCCGATGCTGCGGGAGGCTGATCAATCCACGGCGATTCTTTGCCGAAATAATGGTCAGGCCCTTACCATTTCTGGGCAGCTGTATGATAGCCGCATTGCGCATCGCCTCCAAGGGAGGGCTACGGATCGCCGGCTCGGCCGATGGCTTGCCGTTGCCTTGCGGGACATTGATGGATCTTCAGTGGGCAAGCGGCAGTTTCTGGACCTTATGGAGCAGAAGGCTGACAGCGACCTGCCGCCGCCCACTGAGATCTGGAGACGGCTCAAGCGTATTGAGCGACGGCGGTACGAGGGCAGTCTCGATTTAGGCGTCGTTAACGAACGCCTCCGCTGCGGTGACGTCCCGGACGACTTTTCAGAGACTGTGCCTTCAAAAGTCGTCGTCTCTACAATCCACCGTGCTAAGGGGCTCGAATTTGAGCGCGTCCTGGTGCTGCCGCCGTCCCCCATCACGGTCGATCCGACTGAGGTGGCTGAGGAGACTCGGATACTTTACGTTGCCCTCACTCGGGCAAGATCCGAGATCTTTCACCTGAATGCTCCCAACACGTTGTACTTGCGGACTCGTGATGACCTGGACCGCAGGTGGGTCATGGGCGGATGGCAGCACTGGATGCGCAGTGCGATAGAGGTTCGGGGAGAGGACGTCCTAAAGGACGTGCCTGCAGGGGTATTTCTAATTTCCGGTGACCCTATTGTTCTACAGGACTACATTCGCACTCAGGTCAAGCCGGGCGACCCAGTTGTGCTTCATCGAACACAGGCGATAATTGAGGGGCAAACTCGAATTTTCTACTCCATTGAGCACAACGGTATAGCCGTAGGCATAACGTCCATGTCGTTCGGCGCAACGCTGTTTTCGGTGCTTAAGGTCAATGCGCACTGGAACGTCAAATGGCCGCTCCGAATTGAAGGCCTACATGTTGAAGCCGTCGATACCGCCGCAGGCTTACCAATGGTTAGCCGTGCGGCCCGGCTCGGAGGGTGTGGCGTGTGGCTGCGTGTGCGAGTTTACGGGCTTGGAAGATTCATTCGAGAGGATTAGATCGTCATGGCATTTGATTCACATTACGAATTCAGGAATCATCTTTTTGAAGCAGTCGTCAGAGATCTAGTCGGCCCGGCACAGCGCGATGAGAGCGAAACGATCTCCGACCCGCCGCTCACGAGATACATCGCGGGAATACTCTATCCACAGACGGACGCAGTTGTTGATGCTAACCAGGATGTTGACGTATCGGATGACGACAGCGGCGACGAAGGATTTGCGCCAGACCCGCCGGTGGCGATGGCGAATGTTCGATTTCCTTCCTCTATGGGATTCACTTTCGCCGTCGATTCGAACACGGCTACAGCGATCATCGTCAACATTGAGGCGGCTCGATACGAGAAGGTCTTGAGCGATGAGGGAGAGGGGTCGTCCACAAAGCGGCCGCGACGCGGAGGACTCGGCCCCACAGAACCGTGGCGGCGTGTTCCTCTCGAAATCGCACCGGTAGAGATCGGTGTCCGACAGCCCACCTTGGGCCGACGCGTAGCTGTAGCGGATGGACTGGAGCTCTTCTATCGGGTCCGGGCGGCAGATTCGGAAGGCGTCGTTGCTGTTACCGTCGTCCTGCTAAACAAGTACACGGCGGTGCCCGGTGCCAGAGATGCGGTTTCCTTTTTCCAGCCTAAGCTCGTTGCTCGCGCCGCAGAGAGAGAGCATGCAGCCTTCGTTGAGCGACCGAGTCGCGAGCTCCGTGGCAGCGACGAGGACCTGCGGGCCTATCGATTGTTGTATAGACACGCTGTGGGGTTTGCCGTTGGCCACGGCTGCTCGGTCGAGTGGAGCGGTGCAACTGATTCAACGAACAGAGCCACGGAGATCAGAACATCCTTTACTCCACGTTATGACCTCATGCTGGCGGATTCCAACCCGGCGATTAGATCGGTAGCAATGATGCAACTCGCTGAGGGCGAGCGGTCCGAAGCGATAGCTGAACTTCAGTCGATCGTCAAGGGCTATTGGGGTTGGATTCGTGATTGCGTCAAGGAAGCGAAGTCTTTTTCGGGCGAACTCCGGCAAACGGCTGCGGAAAACATTAGGGAATGTCGTTCCGCTCTGCACCGCATCTCTTCCGGGCTTCGGCTGCTCGCTGCAGACGAGGTGGCTTGGCGTGCGTTCCAGCTTGCTAATGCCGCAATGCTTGAACAACGCGCGCGGACCGTATGGCTCAAGGCAGGCAAGCCGTCCCCGGAGCCATCGAGAGGGCCAGCGCATCAGTGGCGTCCATTTCAAATCGCCTTCATTCTACTGTGCATACGTGGAATCGTCGACCCCAGCTGCGAGGACCGATCCATTGCGGACCTCCTATGGTTTCCGACAGGCGGCGGCAAGACAGAAGCTTACCTCGGACTGATCGCCTTCACGACATTTCTCAGGCGACTCCGAAGCCCAGCGCAGGGCGGCGGTGTCACCGTGCTGATGCGCTACACATTGCGGCTGCTTACGATTCAACAGTTTGAGCGCGCGGCATTGCTCATCTGTTGCTGTGAGGCACAACGTCGGAAAAGTCCGCAACTTCTCGGAAGTGAACCTATACGCATCGGTCTATGGGTCGGGAGGGGCGCAACCCCGAATAGTCTAGATGAGGCGCGGGCTGCATTGAACAAGTTCCGCCAGGGTACAATTCCGACCGAGAAAAACCCGGTTCAACTGCGATCCTGTCCTTGGTGCGGAAAGGCGCTCGACCATCGCAACTATTACCTGGCGGACCATGATCGCAGGCTGGTAATTACATGTAGAGACGAAAAATGCCAATTTGAGCCTGAGCTGCCCGTGTGTGTTGTGGACGAGGACATCTATGCACGACGTCCGACGTTGATCATTGCGACCGTCGACAAGTATGCCGGGTTGCCTTGGAACGATCGGACCGCGGCCCTTTTCAATATTGGGCGCCCCGAACCGCCCCCGGAACTCATTATCCAAGACGAGCTGCATTTGATCTCAGGCCCTCTCGGCACTCTTACGGGCCTGTATGAGACAGCGATCGACTTTGTATGCAGTCGCGACGGCATTGCGCCCAAGGTTATCGCCTCCACGGCAACGATCCGGAGAGCGGCTAGTCAGGTGCGCGGCATCTTCAACCGCCAGGTGCGCCAGTTTCCACCGCCCGGCATCGACGGCCGAGACTCATATTTTGCTAAGGAGGTCGGCCCAGCGCAAAAAGGGACTCGCCTCTACGTCGGACTAATGACGCCCGGTACCAGCCAAACCACCTTGATGGTGCGGACCTACGCTGCGCTACTGCAGTTCGCGTCCGATCTACCCGGCAGTCCGGACGTCAAAGACCCGTACTGGACGCTTGTAGGATATTTCAACAGTCTGCGTGTCTTAGCCGGTGCAAAATTACAGGTTCAAGATGACGTCGAGGATCGCGTTGAACTCCTGTCTCGGGAATTCGGAACCACAAAGCGCACAATCGATGAGCAAATCGAGATGACCAGTCGGGAATCGTCTGCGGACATTCCAAATCATTTGAAGCGAATGGCGGTACGTTATCCCGACAAAGCGGCTCTCGATATTATTCTTGCGACGAACATGATCTCGGTCGGAGTGGACATTGATCGTCTCGGTCTAATGGTCGTAATGGGCCAACCCCAGGCCACATCGGAGTACATTCAAGCAACCAGCCGCGTAGGACGTCAGTTCCCTGGCCTGGTCATCACGCTTTTCAATGCCTCGCGCTCTCGTGATCGATCCCATTACGAATCGTTCGTCACGTATCACTCCGCCTTGTACAGACAGGTCGAATCAACCAGCGTGACTCCCTTTTCATCGCGGGCAAGAGATCGAGGCCTGCACGCTGTCTTGATTGCACTGGCCCGCCTGACCACGAGTGATTTTCGTTCGAACGATTCGGCTCCACGCGTCGAGAACATCTCGACCAAGCTGGCGTCAGCCGTAGAAACCATTGTAGCCCGTGTCGAGAGCATCTCGAAAGAAGAAGCGGCCGCAACGAGAAAACAGTTGGAGGAGATCATATCAACCTGGATTCTTGCGGCCGATGATAACCCGAATCTTGTGTTTGCCAACTATTTTCATCCGGACAGAGCATTGCTTGTTGACGCAGCTCGGGACGACATCGATATGGAGAGGAAGTTTGCAACTCTCCAAAGTCTTCGAGATGTGGATATGTCCTCCAATCTTTACTTGGTGAGATAAGAATATGGCCAATCAAACCAGAGGCAGTGTCCGCAGAAGTCAACTAGTTACGACGTACGGTGTCGGAGCCCTTGTTGCGATCGAGGAGGAGTCGTTCATGATCGCCGGCATTGACCGCTGGCAGGTCAACGACCCCAATATACACGAACCTCGGCTCGAACGCTTACTAAATGTTCGGGGTTTCGTTCTGCCCCCTGCCACCGAGAATGGCCGGGATATTCCGGTGTTTCGCTTTCCGTTGTGGTGCTCTTGTCCTGTCTGTTCACGATTGGATGAACATCGCTTTTTTACGACGTTCGACAAGAATCGCTGTGCTAACTGCAATGTCAATCTGGTTCCTTCCCGGTTTGTTGTTTGCTGCAACAGGGGGCACATTGACGACTTTCCATATTTTGCTTGGGTTCACGCGGGCGGGCGAGGTTCAGGCAACGAGCACGAACTTACAATCCAGGCTGGTGGAACATCGGCGTCCCTAAGGGATATTGTCATTAGCTGCAAGTGCGGCCTGTCGAAGAGTCTCGAGGGTGCTTTCGGAAAAGCGGCGCTCAAGGAGATCGGGTATAGATGTTCCGGAAATCGCCCATGGCTCGGTGCTGCTCAGGAAGCATGCAACGAGACGCCACGCACGCTCCAGCGCGGCGCTTCGAACGTTTGGTTCCCTACAGTCTATTCCAGCATTTCGATTCCACCTTGGTCGGAAGGCGCATTTAAGATTCTGAACCGGTATTGGTCGGCGCTGCAGTATGCGCCAGACGATGCCCTTCCGCAGATTATTGGCGGCATGGGCATCGCAAAGGGTACTCCATATTCGGTAGAGGATCTTGTCCTCGCCATTCAGCAGCGAAGAACAGGCGAGGGGAGCGGCGCAGTGTCCCAGCCGGATGGCCTTCGGTGGCAGGAATACGAGGCCTTGATGAAGGGCAAGGCGGAGACGGGCCCGGACCAGGAGTTCGTTTGCGTATCGGCGAAAGGTGGCAACGCCGTCGCTGAGGAGTGGTTCGAGCGCGTGATGCTGGTGAAGCGCCTCCGGGAAGTGCGAGCCCTTCACTCCTTCACGCGAGTAATACCGCCCATGCCTGGAGATCCGCCTGAGCGGCGGTCACCGATATGCCAATCGTCGCCAGGTTGGTTGCCGGCAATTGAGGTTCGCGGCGAAGGAGTTTTCCTCGTGCTCAACGCTGGACGTTTGCGAGTCTGGGAGAGTGACCCGTTGGTGGTCCAACGAGCGGCGAAAGTCAACAACAACTACCTCAAACGTACTCAAGCGCTCGGCAGCGTTCCGGTTAGGGTCATTACGCCGCGGTTTCTTCTCGTTCACACGCTGGCGCACGTACTCATAAACCAGTGGGCACTCGACTGTGGCTACCCTGCAGCATCGTTGCGCGAGAGGCTTTATGTCTCCGACGGGATGGCGGGATTGCTAATTTATACGGCTACCAGCGACTCTGCCGGCAGCCTGGGCGGGGTAGTCGCTCAAGCCGCACCCGGACGCCTTGATGAGGCTCTGCTCGAAGGAATCAACCGGGCATCGTGGTGCTCTTCAGATCCCCTTTGCATTGAGTCCGACGCAACGGGCGTCGACGCCTTGAATCTTGCGGCCTGTCATGCCTGCACCCTTTTACCAGAGGTCAGCTGCGAAGAAATGAATCTTTTTCTGGACCGGGCTGTACTCGTCGGATTGCCGGCGAATCAGAAATTGGGATTCTTCGCCGAAATGCTTGCGTCCGGAGTGGACTGATGGCCAGAATGATCCCGTCGAGCCCTCCGATTGAGAACCCCAGCAAGGCCGAAAACAGGCTGTTCTATAGAATTCGGGACGGCCTGACGGATGCCTGGACCGTGCTCCATTCCTTGGGACTCGGCAACCACCGCACTAAGCCTTGGACTGAGGTCGATTTCGTGCTGATCGGACCTCTCGGTGTCTATTGCATCGAGGTAAAGGGCGGTCGCCTATCGCGCCATGAAGGGGAATGGTTATTCATTGATGGCCATGGAGAGGTAGATGCGAAGCGGGAGGGGCCGTTTGAGCAGGCGGGAGGAGCCAGTGCTGCTCTGTACAAGTATTTGTATGACAAGATCCCGGAAGTGCGAACATCGGTCGTATCCTTTGGCGTCGCCACGCCGGATTTTTCTTTTCGAATATCCGGCCCGGATGTAATCAGCGAGGTCCTTTACGACGAGCGCGACGCCACTCAGAGTTTTGGCGCATACGTGACGCGTCTCGCTGCCTATTGGCATGGCCGTTTGCACGGCTCGGCATCCATCACTCCTCTACCAGCGAACATCTGCGAGCGAATCCGGGAGCAGATTCGACCCGATTTTGACCTTGAACCGTCTTTGAGATCGCAGATGGGAGTAGTTCGGGAAGAACTCCTGCGTCTGACGAATGAACAGTACAAGGTCGTCGATGCTTTGGTCGACAACCCGCGAGTAATGATTCGCGGAGGCCCAGGAACCGGGAAGTCGCTCCTTGCGCTCCGAGAGGCGCGCCGCATTTCCCGCGAGGGGGCGCGCGTTCTCCTCTGTTGCTTCAATCGCCAGTTGGCTCGCCATCTAGCCTCCGGCCTCGCTGACTGCCAATCCGCCACAGTACTACACCTGCATGGTTTCATGGCCGAGCTGGTAAAAGAAGCTGGCCTGAGTCATAGGTTGCCGGCTGCCGAGCCTGCTGATCTGTTCGACGTTTTTTATCCAGACCTGTGTGTTGAGATTCTGCTCGAAAAAGGTGCTGGCGAGTACGATGCACTTATCATCGATGAGGGGCAGGACCTCTTGAAAGAGGCCTACATCGACGTATTCGAAGCGTTATTGAAAGGCGGGATCAAGTCCGGGCTTTGGCGGGTATTCTACGATCCCAACCAGGACATCTATAAGGGACAACAACCCAAGGCGCTGCAAGCGTTGGACGGGGCGCACCCGGCACAATTCAGATTGTTCACCAACTGTAGGAACACCCAGCCCATCGCCATCACGACCAGTCTGCTCGCCGGCACCGGTTGCGATGAGACGTTGGTTGTCGCCGGGCCGGAAGTAAAGAAGCAATGGTACTCGACTCCATCACAGCAGATTCGGCAGATCTCGAACCATATCAACTATTTGCTTGGGGCAGGGATACGGCCGGACGAGATAACCATCCTGTCCAGGCGGAGGCTGCAGAACAGCGCCCTTGCTTTGGGCCTTCGTGATGTCCCGGTACCGATCGTTGATATTGGCCATGTCACGACCAAGCAGAGTGACAAATGCCTCCGCTTTTCCACCGTGGCGGGGTTCAAGGGCCTCGAATCGGAGGCGATCGTTCTGGCGGACATCGACGATCTGACCTCCGACGAGGCCCGAGAGATTCTATACGTGGGCACCTCGCGAGCGCGAGTGCTTTTGGCGTTGTTTTTCAGTGCGAATGTAAAGGGCGACTATGATCTGTGCGCGTTCAGGTTTGGCGAGAAATTGGCCTCGGCGGCGGAACCGGCGTGATTCTCGCACAGACGTGCGGCCAGTCGGTTTTCAAGGATGGCCGATTCGATGCCGGGACAAGTCCTGCCACGATGGGTCTGATCTGGATGGACACATTCATTCCAGTGTCCTGCTACTGTGAGCCATATGCCAATTTCTTTCGAATCGCTCACGATCGGCGGCTCCTATTCTCGTCCTTTCCTCGCTAGTTTGTGGGGGTACAAGGGATGGGCCGCGTTGGCAAGGGGCGTCATCACGCCTGCCAACGAGAATCTGATCATTCTTTTTATCACAAAGGACAAGCAGAAGGATCTGCCTCAGTACCAGGATACGTTTGATGGCGAAGTGCTCCGCGTCGAAGGCGAGGATGGACACAAACATGATGACCGCCTTGTCAGTTCTCGGTCTAATGGTGATGAAGTCCATCTGTTCTACAGAGAGCGACACCATTCCGAATTCACATACGAAGGTAAGGTCGTCGTTGAGGAATACCAGCTGCTGACGGGGTCGAACCCAAGTCGATTCGTTTTCCGCAGACTTAAGTGACGGGTTGTTGAGAGCAGCTATTATAGTAGCCGTTGCGGCGCTGCGTTGGCTTCGGTGATGGCTTCCACGACGTTTGGCTGTGCTGCGATCTCTTCGGCCAGTTCGGCGTATCGCGGCGCGGTCGCATAAGTCCGGGCAATCCGACCGATCAGTCCTGTTGGGTTCTTGTCCTGTTCATATTGCCGCCACGCGTGTTGATATGGTTCGCTTTTCGTGACCAGCCAGGCATAATCTTGGCAGGAGGCATCCAGCGAGTCATAATCTGCAAACTCGTCGCCAATCTCGACGCGCAGGCGACCGTCGGGTAGCGTGGTGATTACCCGGGCGGGGCTGGCGGCGTGCTGGTGGTCCCAGGTCTCCAGTTGTGCCATCGTGAAAACTTCCTCTGTGGTGACCGTGCACCACTTCGTGTGGCGGGCTGCGCGCTTGATGCCGAAGTAGTTCGCGTGGCCAACTGGCTTTTCACCCCACTTCGATTCGATGGCCCACTGGGCGATAAGGAGTTGGGCTGGACAGCCGGTCTCTTGCTCGATGCGCACGGCGATGCGCGCCACCTCGTTGAGGCGGGTTTCTAGGGTTTCCATAAGTGATCAGTAGATGAACGAACTGTCGTCGCTCATGGGCAACGGCACTGGCCAGCCGAATAGGCAGAGGTGATCGTAGGCCCAGAGCTTGATGGCCGGCAGCCCGAGACGGCTGGCGTTCACGAATTCTCGCAGCCAGGGCCAGGTGCTGTAATAGAGGCCCATCAGGTAGCGGCAGTGGGCCTGGTCCCAGGAGAGTTCCTTCCACGGGTACTGCGCGCACCGGGCCGCCTGGTCGAGGTTGTGGTTGATTCCCGGATACTGGTAACCCTCAATGAGGAACGTGTCGAAGCCAGAGCCCGCGCGCGTCGTCCACTGCGTGGGCAGGTTGATGTAACGCGTCAGCTTGCAGTTGTCCGGGTCGTTTACGTCCATCGGCCACAGCAACTCGAAAACGGCAGAGGGGCACTGCGACAGGACATAGCTCTGGATCGCGGCGACGTAGTTGTACAGGCGCGTCCGGAGGAAGTTCGCATCAGCGTAGCTGTTGACCGATGGATCGTCGTTCGGAGTGCGGAAGGTCGCCAACGCGCTACCCAGGGCCGCCTGCGCTGCGGTCTGTGTGTCGGCGTCGTAAAACGCCATGCCGGATGCGTTCGCCTGGAACCACCAGAGGATTTCGCCGAACTGGAGTTTGGGTGCCAGTCCCGCCGCCAGCATCAGGCCCGCCATTGCGGCGTGGGCCTGCCGCATGTAGTTCTGTGGCCCCGAACTGAACGCGATTTGGGAACTGTTCAGTGTCCCGAAGCCGGTGGCGGTCTCGACCGCCGTGCCGTCGGGGAAGCGTTGGACCCAAACGGCGCCACCGGCGGGATTGTCCGGCGGCTGCACCAGCTCCTGCGAAAAGGAGCAGACGGCGCTCATGCTGTTCGCCTTGAGCTGGTTGAAGAAATCCGTGGTCCAGTCGCGGAATGCCCGGTTGAGCACCGGCGTCTGGGTCGGGTCGATCACCCATGTCACACCGTAAGTTCCACCCTGGAGGTCCCCGGTCACCGTGGCGTGGCCGCTGCCGGTGTTCGAGGTGGGGAGTGCCGTATACACGTGGTACTGCCACACGCTCCCGAAGGAATGGGAAGTGATGGTGAGGACGCTGCCCGAGGCTGTGGCCCAGACGCCGTCGAAGATCGCGTTGATGAAGTTGGCGAAGTGCCGCGCGATGGTGCTGCTGCTGTCCTGGCCGCCGAATACTGTTTTGCCGATCGCGGACCCGCCGATGTGCAGCCAAACGACATCCTGATCGTTCCAGGCGCCGGAGAACGTGACCGTGCATGTCGGGTACGCGGGATTGGATGCGACCGATTGTTTCCACCAGAAGACGCCGCAGTAGTGGTCGATCTCGCCGAGCAGCCCGAGCTTCTGGATGTTCCACACCAGCCGCTGCGGGGAAAGCTTGTACGTGTTGTCCGTGTCGAAGTCGGTCGAGACCGCCACGGCAGTGGTTGTCGAAACCGGATCAGGAACGTCGCTCTCGACCGCGCATTCCAGGAAATCGAAATAGAAATACCACCCTTGGCTCGACGCGTTCTTGGTGCCTGAGAGCGTGATCACCACCGTGTGCTGCCCCGCCGCGACGCCGGAGAAGAGCAGGCGCCGCGTTTGCGAGGTGGTGGCCGTGGGATAGTAGCAGTCGAGCGTTACCGACGCGCCGCCGTCCAGCGTGGCGGTCACGATGCCGCAGGTGGTATCGAGGCGTGTGCCGACATAGATATCGTGCGTGTACTGACAATGCGTCTCAACAGTGACGCTGGCCCCGGAAGCCGCCGCCCGGATCGCCCGTCCCTGGCTCCAGAAAGCGAACGCACCGTTCACCGGGTCGTTGCCTGGCGCGGCCTCCCAGTACCCGGTCGTGTTGACCCACGTGCTGTCCTCTTCGATCCGGACCGACCCGGGTCCGGCCACCTTGAGCGCGCGCTTGCTGGCTGGGCTGCTGACCACTGTCCAGTTGGTGACGACCATCTGCCACTCGGTTGACTGGTATGCCTGGCTGCTCGGGAGCGCGGGCGCGATGGTCCACCAGACCTTGTCCACGCTGCTCCAGCCCAGCGCCGTGAAATCGATGTGAACGTGCCACGACACGTTGTCTGAAGAACCGCTGGACAGGTTCCAGTTGGTGGCTGTGAAATACAGACGGCTGCTGCTGTTGTTGTCCGTCTGATAAAACGCCACCATATTGCCGTCGGCGCCTGATGCCGCCGTGATCACCAACTGGTTCGGTGCGACCACGGAGGCACTGAGCACGGCGGGGCCGTTCAGCACCCAATTGACGTCGTTGATCTGCTGGACTATGGAC
This sequence comes from Bryobacteraceae bacterium, assembly GCA_049515735.1. Lineage (GTDB taxonomy): Bacteria > Acidobacteriota > Terriglobia > Bryobacterales > Bryobacteraceae > Fen-178. Next base: position 50,872 of record JBEKTU010000007.1, on the reverse strand, counting down.
TGCAAGATGGTCGCGGCGCTGACTTGTGACAGCGTGTCCGCGGCCGATCCATCGGAACTCGAAACGGCCACCGGCCCGGCCACGCCGGCTTTCAGCGTGATGAAGATTTCGTTGCCATACGTCCCGCCCGTGGTGGCCGTGCAATTCGGATCGGAGGCGTTGATCTGGCCGGCAATATCGCCCGCGACACCCGCGCTATTCAGCGAGTCTTCGAGGCAGGAATACGTGGCCGACCCGATGGTGACCGAGTGGTTGTACGCCGCGTTGCCCTGCCACCACATGGCCTGGTCGGTGGTCGTGTGCGATGTCGAAATCGCAGGGCTGATGAAGGACTGGTTCTGATACCAGAGCGTGACCTTGTCGCCCGGTTGCGGGCTGTTCAGGTTGAGCGTGAACGTTGCCGACGCGCCCGTGCGACCAGTCGTGTTGCAGGTGACAGTGATACCGGGCGTGCCGAACCACGGCACCTTCTGGCCCACGCCGTTCACCGTGCAGTCGAGCGTGTTCCAGTCCGTCCAGGCGTTCTTTAGCGACTCCCAGGACTGAATGTCCTGCCAGGTGACGTCGAAATCGAGGACGAGGCCCGTGAGATCGCCATCGGGAAGATACGTGAACAGCGGGTGGCCGAACGGATCGTCCTTCTGGAACAGGACCAGCACGGCGAAATCAGCCATGTCGCGGAACACCCCGGACACGGTGAAGCCCGTGTCCGACGCGCCCCAAAGCGCTGCCGCCGCGCCATAGTCGTCAAAGCCCTGCAAGTGCATCGTACGATGCGGTTGCAGCTTGTAGATTTGGTCCATTACGACACCGCAGAATCAGTGGCTGACGCGTCAAATGCACTCAGTGGTTTCAACGACGTCTTGAGGAAAATGGAGGAAAACGAAGAACCTGCGCAGGCTAGGCGAGTTTGCTTTCAACCCACTCACCCAGGCCGAGCCGAACCACAAGATCGGCCACTCGCTCACCGGTCCATAGGTGCACCGCTGCGAGATCGATAGGTAGCCGGAGTTCGCCTCTGGGAGAGTGAACCGCAAAAATCATCCGCGCGTAGAGATCACGCCGACTCTTGAATCGCTGCACATAGTCATCCAGCACTGCTTGGTTAGCAGAGCTCTTTACCTGAACGAATGCGATTTCACCGGCGGCAAGGTTCTCGGCCTCTAGATCGATCCCTTCCCTTGTCTTGCCCAGAGTAGAAATCCTCGCCCATCCTGTACGAGTCAAGATGAGATCGATTAACTGTTCAAAGTCCTGAGGTGAGAGCCGCTTAACCAGCCTGTTCACTGCTCGCGTATACTCGCGGCGAGCATCGGCAGCCTTAGCGGCGTCGGGGTCTTTCTCATCGCCAATGATGCGGACCACCGCTTGCCAGTCTCCCGGCTTGCACACTGTTCCCTGGAACCCAGAAGTGGTTGTCACCGTTCCAGGTAGATCGACGATGGCGAGTAACCTACCTTTCGCTGACCGATTTGACCACGGGCTGTCGCAAACCAACCAGAAGTTCCCTTTGACGGAGCTTTCGCCGTCCGGATTGATGACGGCGCCGTCGTGGACAGTACACCACCAAAGGCAACCATCCTCAAACGTTATCCAGAGATGTTGGCTCGGTGCTTCTAGAAGATCGTGCAGTTGATTGAAGTCCTGGGTGGCGCCCTGTCGCGAGCCGTACTGCTCCTTCATCAGTTGTTTAATCCTGGAAAACTCCGGGCGTAACAGAAGCTCTTTCGGGATGCTCTTCCATCCGAGATGCACCTGCCCATTGGTTTTGGCTGCCTGCCACCATTGGCCACCCCTCCCGTTCTTCACGTAGCGAACGGAGGTTGGGAGTTTGAGCATCATCGACTCCGCTTTTCCTAGATTGGTCATCTTACCACCGCGACCAAGCCACTCGTGGTCCCCAAAGCCATGAGATCACGAGTAGATGAACAGCGAGAGGTTCGCGCCAGGAAATGTAGTCCCGACCGCTGTGATGCCGACCGAGACCGCCGTATTGGCCGGGATCTGCGAGAGGGCGCTGATCTGCGACGGCGTGGCGACCACCACGGTCTGGCCGGCGGGAATGATCAAGGTCAACCACGCAGTGGTGCCTACGTAGATTGTGAACGTGATCCCGGAGCCGGTGGGCGCGGCCTGCACATAGCCCTTCACGTCGCCGACGGTGACCGGACGATTCAAATACAAGGGCTGGGCGGCGTTGGACTCGATGCCCAGCGTGCCCTGCATCTGGAACACCAGGCCCGCCACCTTCGAAAGCCCCTCCGCGCCGAACACCCAGTCCTCGCGGATTGGTGCATCGCCGTCGGGCGATTCGTTGCCGTTCACGTCCACCGTAAAGCCCGCGATCACGAGCGTCTCGTCCACGAAGTTGCTGGTGGGCATGTTGATCGTCGTCACCGCCAGCGGGTTGCCGTTATCGAGCGAGGTCGTGTCGCAGGAGTAGGGCCACGTCGGTTCCTCGACGATCCACACATCGCCGGGGTTGATGACCATGGGGAGGTCCCAGGTAATGGTGGTCGCCGTGTTGGAAACGATCTTCCGCGGCGGCGTCCCGCGCGAGACGCCTTGAATCACCCGGACGAGGTTCCCGACCTCAGCACCAGCCGTCATGCCGTTGGGATAAACGTTGTTCTGGCACCCGGAATCCGTGATGGATGTCGGAGTCGCGGTGTTCGAAGCGTCGGCATTGAACCGCAGAACGAAGCAATCGCCCTCCTGGACTATGCCGTTGGGATCGGGAGTAACGTCGATGGTGCCGGTGGTCTGGTTCCACGAAGTGACCTTCGTGCTGAAGTACGGCGTGGCGCCTTCCGGCCTGCCGATGATCGAGACGATGCGGCCGATCGGCGTCCACGATGGGTTCGTGGACGGCGGCGCTCCCTGCAGACATCCTGCGACCAGCGTGCCGGCGGACACGCTATCGATGGACCCACCGATGACCCCGCCGTGGATCAGTTGCTTGGCCTTCAGCCGGACCTTGCTGACATATGGAGACGGCAGGGCCCACGTCGAGCGCACCAGCGGCCCGCCGAACGAGATCGATCCGGGAGTGTATGTATTGCCCGTGCCCGCAGTCAATGTCCCGGTGGCCTGTGCGCAGATCAAGTCGTCCTGCGTCGCGACGAACAGCACGTAGGAAACGAGGCCCGCGACCGCCGGCCAGGTGATGCCTTCCAAGGTGAACGTGTCCGTTCCAGAGGCAGAGGTCCCGATGATGGCGATATTCGACGGGGCCGAAGGAAGCCCGCTCGAATCGATGGCGCAGATTGCCACACGCAGCGTCACGTTGGCTGGCAGCGATCTGCCCGTCGTGGACTGCGAGATCGATCCAATTCCGGGCGCACCCGCGCCGGTGGCGCTGAACTCGTTCACCGGCAGCTTCCCGGTCACCACCAGGTTCGCGAGCATGCTGCCGTCGGCCATCTGCGCATAGGACTGGTTGGTGTCGAAGGTCCATTCGCCAGGAAACAGCGCGTCATTCGACGCCGCCTGCACCTGGTACGGTGCCCAAGCAGGCCCGAGCGGAATCTGATAGAAGAGAGGCGGCAGGGGCGCGGGCACGACGTCCATCGGCTTTGGCCCGACGTCCAGGTCGTACATGGAATCCGTGACGGTCTGGCCCTCGATCTGCACCGACCAGTCCTTCTTCAGCGTCCATCGCTGAATCCGGAAGGACATGGTGACGATCTGGAACGGAAGGTTGGTCCCATTGCCCGGCGCCGAAGCCAGGAGCAAGCCGGTGACGGTTTGGTAGGTCGGGTCCGTCGTGTAGCCCGTGATCAACACCTGCACGCCGTTGATCACGACCTCCTTATTCTTCATCGAAGTGTCGAAGGCATCACCGCTGGCCCAAGTGACCGAGGTGCCGGTGACGTTGCAGGTCCCATGAAGTCCGGGGATGTCCGGGTGCGTCATCGAGACCACCTGCCCGACTTCGTTGCCGAGGCCAAGGAGGGTAGTCTGCCAGGTTGCGGCACGCGCATCGCGCCACTCGGTGTAGTTCACGCCGCCGATCTCTTCGCGCGTCCGCGTGGCCGCGAGCCGCAGCGCCTGGCTCAGCGTCGAGCATCCCACCGAATGCATCTGGCTGGTCAGCGGAGATCCGGCGCGCCCGTAGTAGGCCGCGTGGCTCTTGTCGCAATACTCAGCCGTGTTCGCCTGGTACTGATAGGCAACGTCCGCGAACGAAATCACCAGGTGTTCGAACCCGGCTTGGATCGGCGTCAGCCGCAAGCTTTGAAACAGGGAGTTGGCGAGGGTGTAAGCATCCACGGCGCTGGCGTTGATCCGACAGCCCAGCTTCAGCTTCCCGAACTCCCAGGTGTAGAAGCCCAGGCAGCAGTTGAGCACCTCGGTGAGCCAGTCGCGGAACGGCTTCTGGCTGCTGATGATGCCCTGGAATTGGAACTGCGTCTCGACGCCGGTGCCAAGGATGGCTGCGACCTGGTCGGCCGCGATCTCGGCCGCGCCGCTGCCATCGCCCACTATCAGCGACGACAGCACGAACGTGGCGAGTTGGTTGGAGGACGCCGGGCCGGAGCCGCCGGCGGGATTCGAGCCGGTGGACGGATCGCCATACAGACCCATCGAGCGCAGCAACATATTGACCGCGATCCAGAACGGATTGATGAGTCCCCTGACCGCCGTGCGGTTACCGCTCTGGTCCCACGTCCAGCCCCACAAGCCGTAATCGATGGGGACTGTCATCTGGTGCCGGTCGGGCGTGCTCGGCTGAATCGTGGTGGATTTGACGATGCGGATCTCGCACGCTGCCGTTCCCGCTGCGTACACGTTCGGCTCCCAAACCTGGGGAGACCCTTGCCCGAGCGAGAAATAGTCGGTGCTCGCGTTCGCCGGGTCGTTGCCGGTGACGTAGCGCAGCCCCATGCCTGGCTGGTACTTCGTGATGTTCAGGTTGCCGTCAACCTTCAGGCCTTGCCAGGTGTACCCATCGACCATGGGAGCCACCACGTATCGGTAGCCGTCCGCGTTGGTGACGACCATCGACGCGGTGAAGCCACCAAGAGGCCCGGCACTGAGAATGCCGAGCGAGTCCGCATAGCCCGACTCATCGCGGTAATCCACCATCAGCGCGCTGGCCATGAATGCATACAGCGGATTGCCACCGCTGTTACACCAGATTTCGGGCAGCGCCAGTCCCCACACCGTGTCGGAGATGATCGAAGTCGCCGTGACGGTGTTGCGGCCGAAGCCGAGGAAGCCGGTTGAATCGTCCTTGATGACGACACCTTGCGGGTCGGCCTGTTGCCCGCCGAAGTAGGGAGCCATGCCGTGCACCTGGCAACCGTTCGCCGATTCGAGGTAGTAGTCGCAGCTCGTGGGATCGCCGCCCGCCGCCGTTACCGCCGCAGCGCTCCGACCCTTCGATGCCCACGGGCAGTTCACGCCATCGTTGTAGGTTTTCCAACACTGACGGCTGAGCTGCCGCTCGGGGTACTGATTCATGATCTGGAAGAACCCGTCGGAGCAGGTGACCGGGAAGATCGGCGTGCCATCGCTGGTAAAATTCTGGATTACGCCTTTCCAAAGCTGCAGCAGAATCCCGGAATTGACGTGGAAGAGGCAAAGGTCGATCTCGGCGTACTTCAGGTCCGTGTCGTTGGCAAGCTGCGTCATCACGCGGTCGCCGTTGCCGAAAGTGAAGCGCACGTTGTCAGAGGAGCCTTTGATGTCCTGCGAGATCAGGACATCGGAGCCGGGCTCGCCGATTCCGATCAGTCGCGGCAGGTAAAGCTGCCCGCCGACCGTGACGCGCCGGTCGGAGAGATAGATGTCCGAGACCGCGGATTCGCGCACGCGGATGTGGACGAGGGGGACGATCTGCTGGACCTCGGAGAGCAGGGCGGTGGACAGCGAGCTTGAGGGGAACCGCAGGCAGGTGGAGTTGACCGCGTAGGTGGAAGCCTGGGTCGGATCGACGACCTCGATGAGATTCAACCCGACCTGCACGGCGTTACGCAGGTACTCGAAGGAGATCGGCGCCTGCTCGAAGGTCACCAGCACGCCGGTGGTCGTGCCATCGGGGTTGGGGACGGTGTAGGTGAACGCCTTCCACGGTCCCTGCATGGACTCCCAGAACGCCTTGAGCTGGTTGGCTTCCGTCCAGCCCAAGTTGGGCCGCTTGAACTGAAACTTGCGCGGGCCGATACCGACGTAATACCGCTGCTCCTGCTTGGCGTCGAGGCTGCCGAAACGGTGGACGATCACCGGGCGCTCGACGGAGAAGCCAAACGGGTACTGCGTGGTGAGCGGAAATGTCTGGCCGGAGTTGATCACCGCAGGGACGGCGATGCGGCCGATGGTGTCGGACATGGTGGGTTGAAACTGGATGGAGCCGGGTGAGTTCAGACGGCGTTGCCGAACGTCAGAACGGAAACGTGTACCGCACGACCTCTCAGGTCGACGCAAAATTCACTTCTACGATAAGCCGGTTTTGTCCATCGGATTGCGCCAGCGGGTCGAAATGGCCCGATGGCCCGAACTCCGTTAGGGGTAGAACGTCGGGGGATGCATCCGTCGTACGAAGCCTAGCGAAAGGACTAATTGTGCCAACTTCAGACGAGAGGATTGAAACTCTCCTAATAGTCTTCGGGAGACCTCGTCCCGTATGTCTCTGCGAACCAACTCGTACTGCCAATGTGGGCAACCCTGCCTTTGTCTATTGCCTGGTTCCCCTTCTACACGCTGAATCACCGACGAACATGTTCGGCAGCCATAGATCGTTACTCCGCCTGCTAGGGTTTGATAGCAGCAGCCCGTATGTACCCATCGACAGCATTTCGTGCACCAGCTGAAGTGCTTGGAAAGGGCAGGATCATTACGAAACAACTTGTCTCCTGGGTAGTACCACTTATCGCGCTGAGCAGACCAAAGATAGACCGGCTTATCGGGTGATATACCCCTGAAAGGGGAGAGCCGCGCCCGTGGAACCCGGGTTGTAACGGGCGGGTAGATAAAGTACTCACCGCATTTCGGGCACTGCACCGCATCATCAGCCCAGAGGATGACAGCCCTTAGTCTGGCAACGTGCCCGGCTATCAGCGATTCCCTTTGCTTGGCCGCTTCTTCACGTGCAGCGGCCTCTGTTGCGAGACGAACTTGCTCCGCGAGTCGTGCTTCTTCCTCTTGCAAACGTATGATAAGTTGTGGTGCACACGAGCCACAAGCTGGGAGCGATTGGTTATAGCAGCCAGCGCATACAATCCGATCGCACAGAGGACATTTGTACGGCGTCTCGCCCTTAATCAGGTTGATTCCTTTGCCACAGACCTGACAAAAGATAACCCCCATGCCGATCTCTGCCACGGTTCCGATTATCCCCCGAGCTGACGCATCATTCCATTGAGCTGCTGAGCCAGGGCAACAGACATGCTCGAGGCCCCCGCGGATCGGAGGCAGGCCCCCGCGGCTAAGACCTGCGATAATGCCGCGGCCCGAGCTGTCCGATCTCCAGAGGCCAACGCCTGACGTGCGAGGCGAAGAGCCGACAGCGCCTGGGCTTCGACAACGGTGAGCTTGGCTTCAATTGCTGCAATTCGCTCGCGGTGCTGTTGTCCTTCCCGCTCGACCGCTGAAAGGCGGGCCTTGACGTCGGCGATGTCAGACTCGGTTCGTGTGACCCTTGCGTCCAATTGCTTTACGTCGTCTTCGAGTTTGTCACAACGCATGTTTGCGTGGATACCCAGAGCGAGCGCGACCTCTGCGTCTGAGAGGAAAAGGCCGTCAGCGCCACCAATCTTGCGCGGCTTCAATACTAAACTTCTTTTCTCTGTTGGCACCAACGCGCCATCGGACTTCATATCCTGCCCCATGGCTCAACTCCTTCAGCCGGTTTTCTTGATAGGTTCCGGGTCAACGATGAGTATACATCCATTGCTGTCGGCTGTGGATTTAAAGGACGTTTTCATGGGCTAATCGGTAAAGTGCCCTCGGTGCCCCATTACGCCACCTCCACCAGCATAAGGCCCGTGACGTCGGTCCGGCAGACGTCGGTGGCCTGGGCCCAGTTGCCGCGGAAAACCACCGTCACGCGCCCCTGCGTGTTGTTGCCGGTCGGATCGTAGTTGCTGCCGATCTGCTGGCCCGACGCCACGTCGAAAGGATTGTAGAAGGCGAACGGGGTCAGCCCGGCGTTCTGGGACACCCAGAAGCTGTACAGCGCCGAGAGCAGCGAAGAACTCAGGCGTTTGCTGAGCCGGAACGTCCGCCGCGAGGTCTGCGCGAGTTGCGACCGTTGAATCGTGCCGTCGTGAAACTGATTCTGGAGTTGAGCGTACTCCCGCAACTCCGTGAACGCGGTGCACAGCGAAGCCGGCATCACTCCGTTTGGAGCCGATTGGATGAGATTGCCTGGCATCGGATCACGCCACCGTCAGGCCGGGAAGCTGCATGTTGGCGGATTGCTGCGTGCGGCCGTAGCTCGAATACTGCGCCGCCATCGCCTGGTCGGTGACGAACTGCGGCGTCACGAACTGGCCGGTCATGAAGTTCGCCGCGTCGGAGCCGCTGATGTTCAGAGAGAGGTACGTCGCCCCGCTGCCGCCAGCCGTGTTCGGGTTGCCGGGCGTTGGATAAACACCTGCGCTGATCCCGCCGAGCGTCGGGATGTTCGAGGCATAGACGTGCGCCTGGCCATCCTGGTAGCTGGCTTGTTGGTAGAGCTTGCCGCCCTGCTCCACCAGGCTACCGGCGTAAGGCGTCGTGGCCGACAGTGGCATCTTCTGGCCGGTGGCTTCCGAATACAGCATCACCAGTTGACGCACGCTCGGCGACCGCACGGCCACCGCGATGTCGCCGCCGAACTGCGACTGCGCGATCTGCACCACCTGCTTGATCGTGCCGCTGTTCTGCGGGATGTCCACGCCGTAGATGCTCTTGATGTCGTCGTGAGCCTTCCTCTGCGGCGACTCGATCCCGAGCAGCTTTTCGACCGCCCCGGCGGTGAAGCCCGCCGCCGCTCCAATCGCGGCTCCCCACGGCCCACCGATCTGCTCGCCGATCAATGCACCACCGGCAGTATCTTCGAGAGCGCCGGTCCACGTGCCGCGCTGCGATCCGAAAAGCCCGCTGGTCGCGAGCATCATCCCGGCGGCGCCAGCGGCGGGAGACTTCGCGACGCCCTGCACGCCGCCCCAAAAGTTGCTATCCGAAGCGTTCCACGCGTCCTGGTTCCAGAACGTGCCCTTCAGGTTGGAGAGCGCCTTCGAGAAGCCGCCCTTGTTGAACAGGTTGTAAACACCCGATGTGCCGCCTTTGGTGTTCGATCCGAGGATCATTCCGAGCGGATTCATGCCGGCACTGGCGTGCGTGCTCAACGGAAGATTCATCAGGTCGGCGACGCTCGGGGCTGCGCCCGGAGCCGCGCCAGCGGAAACGATGGGTCCGGGGAGCGACGTCCCTGCACCAGATCCCGACAGGCTCGGCATGCTCACCGCGACGGACGGCGCGGGCACCGAGATCGATGGAACCGAGATGCTTGGGACACCGGAGGCACCTACAGACGGGTGGGGAGCCGCGATCCCCATCCCGGCGGCAAGGATCGCCGTAAGTCCGGCCATCACCGCGCTGTTCTGCATTGTCGCCGCCGTGTTCATGTCCGTGGATACGCGCACCGGATCCTTCGATGTGCCGCGCAGCAGCCCGTTGATGCCACCATGTCCGTCCGACCCGTAGACGATCGGATGCAGCACATTCGCCACCGCGCCGCCCAGCGTTTCGGTGACTGGCTTGAGCACCGCGGAGTGGATCGTCTTCACCAGGTCCTTGCCAAAGTTCGCCGGCTTGGTGAACAGAACGTCGATCAGTTTCTCGGCCTGCTTCTGCAGACCGTCAATCTGCGATTGCAACTCCTGCTCGCGTTTCTGCTGGAGCTGCGCCTGCTTTTCGTCGAACTGGTCCTTCGCCTGGGCGAGTTCCGTGTAGAGATCCTTCTGCGCCTGCGCGGCCATCACCGCGCGCTTCGCCGCGTTCTCTTCTTTCGCGATGCGTTCCGCTTCAATGTTTGCCAACTGCACGGCCAGCTTGAGGCGGGTCTCGTAAGCCTGCTGCGCCACTTCCTCGTCGCTCCCGCCGGCCAATTCGGCCATGCGTGCCGCCCGCGCCGCGCGCCGCCGCAATTCATCGCGCTGCGCCTGGACCCCGATGTCAGCGATCTTTTCCTGCGCGGCGAAGCATTCCTCCCACTCCTTCATCTGCTCTTTGCTCGGCATCATGAGCGCCATCATCTTCTTGCGCCGCTCGGCCGCTTCCTTCTCGGCGTACTTCTCAAACTCCTCCCATGCCTTCTTCGACAGGACGGCTGCCTGCTCGTCCGCTCCCTTGCGGATCGCGGCGATCTCCGTTTCCGACGCCTTTACTTTCTCGGCCTGCTTCAGAAGCTGATCGCGCTGATAGTAAATTTTGCCAGTCGCGTCGAGCTCGGCTTCATCGCCCTTCTTCTCGAACTCGGCCGCCTGGCGGCGGAATTCCTTAAGCTGCTCCGCGCCCTTTGCGACCGCATCCAGTGCGGCCTTGCGGCGCGCCTCGGTAGCTTCGGCAGTCCGGAGTTGTTCGCCTAGATCCTGGGCCTGCGCCTTCGTCAACGGCTTGTCCGGTTCGAGCAGTTGTTTCTGGAGCCGCTCGACGTCCTTTTTGGCGTCGGCGTATGCCTTCTCCATGCCCTCGTGCGTGCCGAACAAGCGGGCGCGAATCCGCTCCGTCTCCTCCTTGCCGGCTTGGAGATCCTTGCGCTTGGTGACTGCCTCGGCATCCTCCAGCATCTTTTGCAACTGCTGGATCTGGCCTTGGATGTCGCTCGCGCGCTTCGCTCGTTCCTCTTCGTCGCGCGTGGGAGCGATCGCCTGCAGAATGCCGAAATCGCCGACTAGCCCTTGCTGCTGTGCCCGCAAATCCTCGATGCGCTTCAAGGTGGCATCGCGGTTCTTCATGATCTCGGGCGCCCGCCGCTCCAGGTCGGCCACTTCCCGGCGATGGGCGCTAATCGAGACGCTCGCACCGTAACCGCCCGCAGCCTTGATCTGCGCGGCCTCCTGCATCGCCTGTTCCTCTTCGCGGCGCTCCCGTTCATCGTCTCCTACGGTGCCGATGTTGTTGAGGAACCAGTCGACACCCTTGCCGACCCAGGTCACAGTGACGACCAACCCTTCCTTGAACTTGCGGACCAGCGAGTCCCACTTGGTTTCGAGCACGGTCACTTCGCGCTGGTATTCGGAAAAGCGGCGGATGTCCTCCTCGGTCGGGCCGAAGCCTTGCTCGTGGGCGACGCGCAGATTCTCGTTGAGTTCCGTCATGAACGGAATCGCCTCGACGCCAACCTTTTTGAATAGGTCCATGGCGGCGGCGTCCCGCTGAAATCCTTCCGGGAGTTTGTTCAGACCCTCGGAGATCTCCACCAGGATCTCGGAGGTCGGTTTCATCTCGCCGGCGGCGGTATGGAAGTCGATGCCCATCGCGCGCAACGTGGCCCGCGCTTTTTCGCCTTCGTTGGAGTTGTCGTTCGCCGCCTGGGACAGCCCGCGCATGAGGCGCTCGACGATCGAGATGTCCTGGCCGACCGCGCGCGCCGCGAAGCCGAACTGCCCGACTTCTTTCGCAGTCAAACCGGTGCGCAGTTCCGCATCCTTGACCCGGGTGCCGTACTCGCCGAGACTCTTCGCGGCTTCGAAGGCGGACACGGCAATGGTGCCTAGAACGGCCGCGCCGGTCGCGACCGCGATACCAAAGGGGCCGAGAGCCGTAAGCACCGACGAGACAGCGCCCTTCGCTCCCTGAAGCGGGTTCTCCATGAACTGGCTGACACGCTCCCCGAATCCTTTGATTGCTTCGGCCTGCTTCCGCAGGGCTTCTTCGGCTTCCTTGGCTGCCTTGACGGCGAGAGCTTCCCGCGCGGCCTTCTCCTCCATTGCGATCATCTTTTCGTAGGACCGGGTGATCGCGTCGATGGCCTGTGGCTCGCGGTTGTACCGTTGTAACAGTTGATCCCGCTGGGTGATCAGCCGTTCGACACCGGATTTGCCATACGTCTCGGCCTGCTTTTCGAGGGAGGCAATCAGGCGCTGGACGCTGGATCGCGTCTGATCCGAAATCCGGATCACCTTGCCATGCGACGATTCCGCTTTCTTCTCGAAGCTGTCCAGGCCGGCGTTGGCCTTCTCCACTACTGGCGTGACCTGGTCCTCGGCTTCGAGGATTACGCGCTCTGCTTGGTCTGCCATTTTAAGCCGCCTTGAGCATCACGAAGGGACGCGCCTGGAACGCGGCGAGAACCGCCTGGCGGTCACGCGGCGAGACACCCCACTGGGCCTCGCGCCGGTTATTGAAAGCGGCAATCTGCGAAGCCGTTTGCCGTCGGCCCGGAAGAGCTTCGTCGAGAAACCCGATCGCGGCACGATTCTCGCTTGCGGTGAGGACTTTCAGGCAGCGCAGTGTGTGGCCGCTCCAGGTCCAATCGCGGATGGGCTGCAGTCCGCGCGCGGCCTTGTAGTCTGGGTAACCACGCCGGCCCGGCAGTCCGGGCTTCAGCGGTGCGGCCGCCAGGTCGTAGATGTTCTGTCCACTCTGGATGCGCGCACGGATCGAATCGGCCAGCACCTGCGCGAAGCCCTGCATCTCGAGCGCGGTGTAGGGCGAATAGACGAAGCGGGCGCTCTTAATGACGGTTTGGAATCTGGCCATGACACCTTGGGGAGGACGCCGCGCAGCAGTTGCGCGATAGACTCGCTGGGCTGATCAGTCTTCGATATGTGCGTGTTACGGCCGAGTGGCATGATCGGGCTTCCCGGTTGCAGGCCGCTTCGCGGGAGTAATTGGGAGTACTCAGGCGCATTTCACGAAGGCGCTTCGCGAAAACTATAATTGTCCTTTGGAGCGGACATGGACAATGCGGTAATTCGTAGCGCGGTCGGTGGTCTTGAGATACTGTTACGCACGGCCAAGCAGGCATTGTGGCAGGTTGAGCGAGAAGTCTTCGGCGACCCCGGATACGGCGATGATGAGGGCGGCACTTTCGAATACCCCAGGTGGGCGATGGCGGATTATTTGGAGCAGGTGCACGATAGCCTACTGGTGGTACTTGAAGCTGCGGGGATGCCACAGGCGCGTGAGGATCTGATCATCGCGTGGAAGGAGTTCAAGAACAATAAGGACGGCTTGCGATACACGGATGACAACGAGGAGCTCCAGAACTGTGAGAGTCCAGCATTCACGTATCTCGAGCGGCTTGTGCGTTCGCTGCGCATGACGATCAGCGAGGAGATCACAAGCGAGCAATCGTGGACGCTGGCCCGACTTGAGGCGATGCTCAACGACGCGCCGGGGCTAGTCCACCGCCGGCAGAAGGCGTTAACGAAAGAGATGGATCTGCAAGAGGTCATGCACGATTACCTGGAGGTGTGTTTCCCCGATTTCCGCAAGAATCCGCCAATCGGCGGGACGATCAAGAACTTCGTGCCGGACTGTGGGATCGCCAGCGTGGGCGCCGCAATCGAGTTCAAGCTCGCGCATACGAAACAGGAGGCGGTCACGCGTTTTACCGGCATCGTCGAGGACGTCGGCGGCTACAAGGGATCGAAGGACTGGACCCGCTTTTACGCCGTGATGTATCAGGCGAAGCCTTTCATCCTGAAAAGCCAGTTGCAGAGCGAAATGAAGCGGATCAAGGCGGCGACGTGGAAAGCAATCCTGGTGAACGGCGACACGCATCCTAAACTCAAGGCGAAGACGCCGAGGAGGAATGTACCTTAAAGTTCGCGTTCGCGAAGGCTGCCGACGAGCCTCTGCCAGCCGCTCCTCCTTCCTTGCAAGCGTGGCTTCCTTCAAGTTGCTTGGGGATTACTCTCAAAAAACCCCACTGGGGTCCGGCCATCCAACTGGGCGTATAGTCCCCAAACCGATAGTTGACCCGCTACCGACGGTCCTGAGCACCGCCATACCCGTTCTTTAACTGCTCCTGGCGCTCCGCTTCAATCAGTTCCAGCACCCGGAACTCCTCCTCGGTGATGTCGGCCAGCGTGATGGTGAGCCCGATGCTCTTCGCGTTGAGAATGCGGAAGCACCGCCGGACGAGAGCGCCGTTTGGCGTATCCATCGCCTCTTCCAGCAGATTTTGGGGACAGCCCGGCCCGTGGCTGACGTCAATGGCCTTCCAATCCGCCCTGCAGGCGGGGCAGCCATCCAATTCGGACTGCGCGGAATATCCGCACCGGCGGCAGCGGAAGACGCGGTCTGGGCAATCTTCCTCAGTTCCGCACAGCCCGCCCTGGTGGAGCACCGACCGGATCAGGAATCGAACGCCCGGCTCATCCGGCCAGTCACCGGGCGCGGCTATTCCGGGTCTTCGTCGGCCTCGATGGCCAGTTGCGCTATCACCTCGGACACAGCGGCCGACTTGTGGACGATAGGCACGGCGCCGGCGTAGCCGTCGTGCGAAATGTGCAGCTTGTCGTAAAGCGCGCCGCTCGGTTCCAGGAACGCTCGCGTCTCGACGGACCGCCGCGCGGCTACAACGCTCGTTGAGGCCCGCTCGTGGTCCTGCATCTCCTTCGCGGTCGGCATTCGCAACACGTGAACCACGCGCGTGCCAGGAACCTTCATCTCGATCCGGTAATTGATCCCTTCGCGCTCGACACTGGCCACGGAACACCGCTCAATGCGGCCGATCACCATGCCGGCCTCGGCATCGTCGAACTCGGGACCGTCCTGATCGGTGCGGATCTTAGCGAACAGTTCCGCGTTGATCTTCGGCAGGTCCACATCTTCGCTCTGCGATTTTCCGCGTCCGAGAAAATGCCGCACGGTGCGTTGCGCACGTGCCCAGGCGCACCACTCCTCGTCCGAAGGGAACCGCACCTCGCAGCTCTTCTCGCCGCCCGATAAGATCGGCACTACGAACGGCTTACTCGCGTCAAACATGAATCCTCCTATTGGCAGATACCGGTTTGCGGGGTGGTGATCGTCATCGTCACCAGGCCGTTTGTGGCGTCGTAGAGTTGAACGCCGGTGATCTGAAGCGTCACGATGCCATCCGTGTTTCCCAGTTCGGCGACGTTGAAGCCCATCTTCTGGACCAGCATCGTGAAGGAATTATTTGCGTCGCGGGTCACGGTGAACGTCGCGGTCCCGGTGGTCAAGTTGATCAGGTTCGAGTACTCGGTCGAACCGGCCTGGACGCGCACCACAAATTGCACCGCGAAAACCCGGTCGCCCCACTCGAAACGTCCCTGGATCTGATAGCCGTCCTGTGCGCCCGATCCAGGGAAGAAGCCGGGCCGGAAGTTGTTCTCCCAGGAGGCGTCCATCGAAACGAACTGCTTGGCGCTACCGCCGGACAGGTAGTTGATGCCGTTGAAGGTCAGGGCGCTGATCATGCCGGCATTGAACTCGTGCGGCGAGTACACGGAGGGAAGCGTGATGCCGCTGGGCGAGGTGTACTGGCCCGTGGTCACGCACTCTACCGAACACATGGCGCTCGCACGGCCTGGTGAGTTTTTGATCGACAGCTTCCAGGACTTGACAGCGCATCCCACGAGCATTTCGTCCAGCACCGCGGAGCCGCCGGGCCGGATCTGCTGAACGAAGGAGAAGTAGGGCAACTCGAGGCCGGTCGGGTTCGTCGAACCCAAGGCCGGAACGATGGTGTACGTGTATGGACCGCTCCCGCTAACAGCAACGTTGCCGAGAGCGAAGGACATTGCCCACGCGAGAACCTCCGATGACGCGTACTTGGAGATCTCGAAAGTCGGCATGTTGTAATGCGACTTGAAAAGCTGCGTGGGGAACTCGTGGCCCTTGCCGATTTCCGCCCGATCATCCTCGTTCATCGGGACCTTCGCCCACGGCTTGGTATTGAGATTCGTGTGACGCCAGATGGCGGCGGACGAATTCGCCGTCCCTATGGCAGTTTGCTTGCCAAACCCCCAGCCTTCCATCAATTCGTTGATGTTTGCCATGGCTACTTTTTCTCCTCAACCGGAGTTGCCGGTTTTGGGCCCGTGGCCGCCGGCGCGGGAACCTGACGCCACCCGGCGACCATGAGTGGCGTAAGCGCGGCCGCTGTCGCCTCAACTTCCTTCACTTCGCCCTCGGGCGATTGCATGAAAATCCAATCCATAAGCTCTCCTCATTCCCCGCCGGGGTTGCCTTGCTCCACCAGCGTTGCTTGAACTTCGAAGTAATCGAGCGTTGCTCCGTCCGCGCTCACCACAACCGTGTTTCGCTGCGCGGAGGGAAGATCCATGTCCATCGGGTAGCAATCGGGATCAATCTGGAAATGCAGCAGCGATTCCCACGATGGCGCACCGGTTGGTACTGCGCTCACCAGCAGCCAGAACAAATCGGCATACGTGGCGGTGGAATCCTGCTCGGGCGCCCGCAGGTAGATCGAGAAGCGATGCGCGAAATGCAGTGATCCGCCCGTGAGACGCCGCGGCGTGGTGCCGTTCCACGCGACCAGAACCGAGCCGGGCGGCATTTGCAAAATCGCCAGCCGCAGATTGTTGTCCGTGGCCAGCCCTTCCATGAACGCGCGGATGTTGCTGCCGTTGCCGCCGATCGCGGTGACCAGGTCCGGGCAGGACTGGAGCGCGGTCACCCACTCGCCAAGTATTGTTTTCGGATTGATCACGACCGCTGAAGAAGTGCCAGGTTGAGCATGCCGTAGGCGTCGGGCTGGCGCACCGTCGTCACCACGTACTGTGTGCCCCAGGCGGTCACCCAATCGCCCTTTGCCGGCGGATTCGAGAAGTCGGAGGGATTGACCGAGATCTCCTCGAAGTTCGCCATCGCGCCCGATTCCTCGCGCACGCGGAGGTGGCGAACGGCGGTTACCGTGAACGGACTCCCCTGCGCCGCGCCTGCCTGCACCGGCTGATACACCACCGGCTCGCCGAATGTCTGCAACACGACGCCGTCCACGAGCGCTTCAATATTGGGCCAGTTCGGCATCTCACGTCCAATAGGCGACGATCAGTCCCTCGCCCGCGTTGTTGGCATCGATGTAGTAATCCGATGGCACCAGCAAATGCCTGGAGTCTTCCGCCCAGATCTCGTAAGCATCCGCGACGCCGCCACCAGCACCAGTGGGCCAGAACTCCTTGACCACACCAGTACCGTTCGCTTTGTTCATGCCCGACACGCCGAGAAACACGCGCCCCGTCTGACCGATCACCGCGGCGAAGCGCATCCGCTCCACGCGCAGATTCGGATCGCTGGTGACGGGAACGGGCGTGCCAGGCGTCGGGACCGGAATATTACCGAACGAGTTTGCTTTCATCGGAATCAGAGCCAGGCCAGGACCTTGAATTTGGCGCCCGTGGTCACCGTCACAAGCACGTTGGTCGCGGTGTGCGTTCCCTCGGTCACGGTGAAGACGTTGGAACTCCCGCTGTTGTCGGCGCAGGACACCAGCACGCCCGCAGGCGCCGCACCCAACCCGTGCGCAATGCTCTGCTGTGCGCCCGTACCGGTTTGCACCGCCGACAGGAACTGCTTCTGCTTCGAGGGATAGGTGCCCTTGAAGTTTGCCTGCGGACCCGCGCTCTGAAACTCCGGTGCGTTAACGGGCGTTTTTTCCACTTTGACTGCCATGTGTCATCTCCTTAATCGCGCACAACGGACTGACGCCTGTGCGCGCGTTCCTTTCCCGGCTTGGCCGGGTCCTGTTTGGGAAGCCTGGAGAGCGCCCGCTCCGCTTCGGGTTGAGTCCCGATCCGGCGCTGCTCGTAGAGTTGCCGGGTGCGGGTCAACTGGACTTTGTTTGTGGCATCCGGAGGGGGATACTCAGCGCCGATGTCAGGCGGCGTAAAGCCTTGCAAGGGGCGCAGGACGTACAGAAGCGGAACCCCGCCCCTGGTGAGTCGCGCCCACGATTCACGACGAAGCATCATGGCTACACCGCCGAGATCACGTTATTGAAGTAGAAGCCCAGGTCCGGGGAAACCAGGCGCATATCGAACGCCGAGTCGATCTCCACGCGATCGGAAGCCAGGTGCTCCATGCGGAACGTCTTGATGCGGACGCCGGCGCCGCCGGTGGTTCCGATCAGGCCCGTCCAGTTGAACACGTAACCGGCGCTGGGCGTCAAGAGGCCGGCGTTCTTCGGGCGGTAAAACAGCGCCGCGCTCAGGCCGCCGATGAAGGCGTTGGATTCGGTCGCGCCTTCCGCCGCCGTGTTGTAGACGGCGTCGATCACCAGGACATCCTCCAGTTCGAGAATCTCGGCCATGATCTGACGAGTGGCCACAGCCGGGTTCGGCGCGGTCTGGCCGTACTTGGTGCGATCGATGAAGTCGGGATGATCCACGAGCTTGTCGAACACGGGACGGCTGACCACGAAGATGTTGGGTGCGAAGCCGCCGCTCGACAGCCGCATCTGAGTCTTCGCATGGCGAATGTCGGTGATGGGGTTGCCGTTCGGATAGTTCGCGGAGTCCCAATAGATGACGTGCGTAGAGTCCGCGGTCGCCTGGCCGCTGACGTTGTTGGTCCAGATGCCGGTGCCGAAGAACTTCGAGACCCACTGGTTCTCGCGCCGGATCAGGGCCTTCTGGGTGAGGAAGATCGTGGCGTCGCGGTCGGGTGCGAGCGGCGAGTCACTGTTGGAGCGGATCTGGTCATCCACATCCTTGTGCAGCGACCACACGTCGCAGTTGTATGTGCCGGTGGAATTCACGTTGTAGCCCGTGCCGGCGGATTCGGTGGCAAGCGCGCGCTTCTGCATCTCGTCGCGGTTGAAGTCGGCCCGCGCGTAGGTGTAGTAGAGGTCGCTTTTGTTCTCGACGGGGACCGCCGGGAAGGCTTTGTCAGCGACGAACTCCACGCCGGCGGCCTCCTGAAGGTAGGCCACGGAGATGTTCGTCAGCGGCCGATTGACGTGAACGTCTTGTAGTGTTGGCTGAGGCATTTCTGATTTCTCCTTGTTTGTGAATCGCTACATCTTGTACGGGCCGAGAAGCAGCGCGGGGATGATCACGCCGGCCCCCGCCGAGGAAGCCAGCGCGCGCGCCCGCACGAAATTGCCAGTGGTCGCCGTAATCGCCTGGCCGCTGGCGTTGGCCATGAGCGGGTCGCCGGCAGTAACCGCCGCGCCGGTCACCAGCTTGGTGATGCCGAGCATCGCAACCTCGGCCTCGACTCCCTGTGCGTTGGGCTTGTCCTGGACCACGCCATCGGCGACGGCGCCAGCGCCCGTGAAGTTGATCTGTCCGGACGAGTTGACGGTCACGAAGTAGAACTGCGGATTCACCGTCCCGCCACTCGTGAGGTCGGCCGCCGCCGGAAGGCCTACCGTGCGTAATGTCTGTTCGAATGCCATGTCTGTTGGTCTCCTTTCGCTTTAACGAGCAAGGCGAACGCCTGCCCGCTCGAGCGTGGCGATCAGGCCCTTCGCGTTGTGCTGTGCCACGAATGCGCCGTAAACTTCGGGGTGCTCTTCGAGCATTGAGGCGTAGGCGCGCTCCTTGGTCAGCTTGGTGGTACCGCTTTCGGCGTAGAGATTAGGAGTCTCTTTGCCGCGATTCTGCCGGGCGTAGGTGGTGGCTTGCGCTTCGAGTTCCTGCAGCGAGCCAGTCGCGCCCTGGTTGGGGTTGACGTGCGAAGTAATCATGCTCCTCTCGCTTTCGATCACGCGCGCGGCGGTCAGTTCCTGGCTGACTTCCGCGACGGTGAAGTATTGGCCGTTGGACTTTTTCTTGGTGAGGAACTCCGCAGCCTTCTCGGGGCAACCGGCCATCTTGCACAGCGCGCCGATGGCTTCGATGTCGCCTTCGGCCCGCATGCCGCTCGGCTGGGTGGCCGCCATCGTCGCAGAGGCGGCCTTCTTCTTGCCGTCGTCCTTCTTGGACTTGGCTTCGTCTTCGTCGTCCTCTTCGTTGTCGGCGGGAGGCTTCTTGCCGTCGCGCTCTTTCGCGCCGGACTCCTCCGTCTCCTTCTTCGACTTCTTGACTTCGTTGTCTGGGGCCTCGCCTTCTTTCTTCGCGGCGAGGGCTTGCACTTCGTCGTTCATATGCTCTCCCTTGGTTGGAATTGCGGCCGTCGCCGCGGTTGAATTCTTACTTCGCGCACCCAGCACTCCGCTGAGCGCATTCATGGCATCGTCGATCGTTCCGACAGCGTCGGCCAGCAGGGGCACCGCGTTCTCTGCCCACAGCAGCCCGGCCTGGGTCGCGACGATCTGTTTCTTGGCTACCTTCCGGTTCCGCGCCACGGTCTCGGTGAATATCCCGTACTCGCGGTCCACTTCATCCTGGATGTCGCCCTTGGCGCTTTCGCTCAGTGGTTCGTGCGGGTTCCCGTCGACCTTCTTGTCGCCACCGAAGATGTAGGTGTACTTTGCGCCGAGATCCTTGTCGAACCCGGATTGATCGACGTGCAGCGCGTACACACCGACCGATCCCACGGCTCCAGTACGCGTCACGAAGACCTTGCTGGCCGCGCTCGCGACCGCATACGCCGCCGACAGCGCAATATCATTCGCGGCCGCGTACACCGGCTTGATGCCGCGGACCGAATAGATGTAGTCGGACAGTTCGAAGCATCCGGTAGTCTCGCCGCCCGGCGAATCGATATCCAGCAGGATCGCGCGCACGCCCGCGTCATCGATCGCGCTGGCCACTTGGCGCTGGATCTGCTCATAAGAGGTCGCGCCGCTCCACGCGGACATGAACGATTCCTTTTTGAGCAGCGTGCCCTGGACCGGAATCACCGCGATCCCATCCAAGACCGCGTAATCCCTCTCCTCGCCGGCCTCCGCATAACGGGCCATCAGCGTGCCCGTGGCGTCCATCGGTACCCGGTTGGCCAGGACGATGTCCGGGTCGATCCCCAGTCGGGGCGCCAGAGCCTTGATGATCACCTCCAGCTTGGGCGGATGAATCATCAGCGGACAGTTCACAAACCGCGATGCAACGTGCGCCAGGTGCTTCATTGGGCCTCCACCTTCCCGCTCGCCGCGCCCTGCTCGATCTCTTCCTCGGTCATGCCGGCGTTACGTCCGGTGAGAATCTTCCGGCCATCGGAGTCGTAGGAGAGGCCGAGCTTATCGGCGCGGTCGTTGTCGGCCTTCTGCTGCGCGTCGATGAGGGCCGCGTCGTAACCCTGCTCGGCGCATTCAATCGAGCGAGTCGAAAGCCCGTCTCGGACCGCCCGTTCCGAAGCTTTGATATCTTTCTCGGGATCAACCCACGGCCAACCGGGCGTCACCCACTGCACTTCTTCGAATGGCTCGGGATCTTTGTTGTAGGCGTTCAACAGGTCGACACCGAATACCAGCGCCAGCATCGCTTCGCGCAGCCACCGCTTGTACACCGGGTGGCAGACCTGGAAGATGAACACCGAATGCTGATACTGTTCGCACTTGCGGCGGAACTCCAGCAGGCCCGCGCGGATCGAGGAATAGTTGATCCCGGATAGGTCGCCGCTGATCTGATACTCGGCAAGCCCGGCCCCGCTCGAAAAAGCTTGCAGACAACTCCGGATGAACGATTTGAAATCGCCGCTGTCCTTCGCGTCGGCAAACTGCACCTCTTCGCCGAAGTTCAGCACCTGGAACGTGCCGGGTTCGAGCTTGCTGATCTGCGTCCCCTGCTCCGTCTGGCTCGGCCCGTTTTGATACTGGTCCGGAGGGATGATCGGATTGTCCGGGCTCGCCTGCGTGATGAACCCGGTGATCATCGCCGCGAGCTTCTTGCGGACGATTTCCGCATCCGTGTACTGCTCCAACTCGTAGAGCTTTGCGATCACCGATGTGAGCCACGGCTGGCCGCGGAACTGGCCGGCGCGAATCGGTTTGTAGACGTGCAGCACCTCGGTCGCGGGCACGCGCTCCACCGACAGCGCCTCCATTGGGAAGAACATCGTTTCGCCCGGATGCGCCTTCCAGAAGTGGTACGCCGCACGCCTTCCGTCGGGCTGGAACTCGATACCGCACCGGACTGAGTTCTTCGGCGGCATCTGCTCGATGGCCGTTCGCCACAGCGGTAGCTGCTCGGCTTCGATGAGTTGCAGTTGCAGCGGAACTGTCAGCCCTTCCTTCACCGAACGCGGCCGGAACCGGACGAAGCACTCGCCAACCTCCATCACTTCGCGGGCAATCACCATCTGCTGGCCGTAGAAATCCGTCTGGCCCGATGCGGGATTCCGCGGGTCATACTCGACATCGCATTCACGAATCCAGCGATTCCACTTTTTGGTGATCAGGTCGCGGATCTTGTCGTCCGGATGCTGAGACACCAGGCGAATCCCACGGCCGATCGCGTTCGCCACATACGAATCCACTGCGCCCGCCGCCCACGCGCTATTGCGAACCGCATCCCGGTTCCGCGCCTGCAGCTCCAGGCCATGCGAAAACAGCAGCGTGTTGAGGCCGAGGGTCGGTGGATTCCAGCCGATCCCGCGACGACCGCGCCCGGCGGCATCGAAGGGGAACGTCCCCATCGCGCGGGTACGCGGTACGCGCGGGACCGACATCACATCGTGCCCAGCCTGGCGCGCGAGCGTCATCAATGTTTCAATTGGCACGGTGCTTTAGTGGCCCCAACCGTTCGTCGTGTAGATGCGCACCTGGCGCACTTGCTGCGGCCCGGACTGCTGCGCGATGTCGTTCAAGATCAGATTCCGGAGCTTCAAGTAATCGTCGACGGAATCGAATTCGAACTCGCGATCCTGAAAGCGGACTCGCCTCGCGCCCTGCTTGCGGGCAGCGTCGAGAGCATCAAGGTCGGACTGAGTGAATGCCATTAGAGATCCATCCTGAAGCGCACGCGGTTACGGCTGGCCTGCGTCCCATCCATGCGCGGCGGTTGTGGCGGTTGTTTCACTTCCTGTGCCGGCGGCGGCGCGACCCGACGCTCATAATCGGCCCAGTGCTTTTCCTGGAAGCGGTCAATACCGACCCGGCCTGCCGCAGCCCGCGCGTAAACCCGGCAATCGAGAGCCTCGTTGCGCTCCCGCATCTTCTGCCACTCATGCCGCCGGTAACCTTTGACCAGCTTCGTGACGAGCTGCTCGGCGGTGATCTGTTTGAAGTACTCGTCGCTGTACTTCGGAAAGTGGCAGTAGCCCGCGGGGAACGGCACGCCGGCGCTCAGGTCCTCGTCGGTAGGCCGCTCGAGGCGCAGCCAACGGTACAACTCTTCCTTCGCCATGCCGGAGTTGACCGGCCACACGCGAATCCCGCGTTTGATCCTGGCGCCCAGCGGACCGACGTCCACGGGCGACGCCGCCCCGAGCAGCGCGGGCGCGCGTGAATCGCCCTTGATCACCAGAACTCGGCCGCCTTGCCGCCGCGCCCACTGGTAAACCTCGGTGGTGGCGAACCCGGAGTCGATGGCGAGCTGCAGGATGGGCAACTCCAGCCCGGAAGCCGTGGTGAACGTTTCGTTGAGCAGCCCGGTCAGTTTCTCCCACACTCCGGGGCGCGAGGTGTCGCCTTCGAACACCCGATAATCGACCGACCAAGATTCTTTTCCACGGCCCCAGGCGGCAATCTCGACCTCGATGCGGTCCTTCTGAACGTCCACGCCCGCCGTAAGGAACAAGCCGCCGCGCGGGACCAGGCCGATCTTGTAGTCTTCGCGGCGGTCGTAAAGCTTCTGCCAGTCGGGAGCTTCACCGAGCAGTGTCCACGTCTCGCCCTGCACCGTGTTCACGAAAACCTGAAGCAGAGCCGGATTCTTCTGCGCCTGCTCGAAATACTTCGCGGCGTCAGACCACGCGAACCAGCCCACCGGCGAGTAGAGGCTTGAGAGATGGAAGCCCGCCGTCCTCCCGTCGCCGGCGGCGTTCTTCCGCCACTCGCCGCGGGGCAGCATCCACTGCTTCTGGTGATTCTGAATTTCGTGGCCACAGTGTTCGCAAACGTAGACCGTCTTCTCCGGCTGTCCCTTTGGCCATCGCAGTTGCGCGAACTTGAGAACCTGGAACTCCCGGCATTGCGGACACGGTACCCAGTAGCGACGCTGGTCGCTCTCTTCATACGCCGCCTCGATCCGGCTCATGCCGGTGATCTTGGGGGTCGAGCACAGGAACACCTTGCGCCGTGCGAACGTGCGCGTGCGAGCCATGGCCAGATTCACTGGATCGCCTTCGCCCTCGACATCGCCCGGGTAGGCGTCCACCTCGTCGAGGAACAGAAATCGCGCCGCCATGGATCGCAGACCCACTGCGCTGTTGGCCCCGGTCATCACCAGCACGCCGCCGGGAAACTCCTTAGAGAGAATCGTGTTTCCCGAGTCGCGCGAGCGAGGGCTCTGCACCAGATCCCGGAGCACGTCCGATTCCTCGATTAGCGGATCAACGCGCTGCTTCGAGTTGCGTTTTGCCATCTCGACCGTGGGCTGCACGGCCATCATCGGTCCCGGCGCCTGGTGAACCACGTACCCGATCCAGTTATTGCCGCACTCGGTGCCGCCGATCTGGGCACCTTTCATGAACACCACGCGCTCGATGGGCGACGAAGGCGAGAGGCAATCCATGATCTCCCGCAGGTACGGTGTCCGATCCGTGCGCCAAGGTCCCGGCTCGGCCGAGGCGCGCTGCGAGAGCTTCCGGTACTTGTCGGCCCACTGCGAAATGGTAAGCAGAGGATCGGGCCGGATGCCCGCCGCCGCAGCCCCGAAGTAGATCTGTTCAGCGCTGGCCGAGCTCATCGGCGAACTCCTCCAGGATGTTCCGCATCTCGGCGAGCATGATGCCGTGGACCTTCGCCATGTTCAGACCTTCAATCAGAGCCAGGTCCACGCCAGCGGCGGTCAGCGACGCACGCACCTCGGCCAGGATCGCGCCCACCACACGATCCGGCACATTGAGTAGGCGGTCGCGCGTCATGCGCGAGACGTTGTAGGCCGCCACGCGCATCTCGTCGGCATTGATCAGCTTCTTGATGCGCTCTTCCCAGGTCAGTTTCGCCAGGCGCGCTTCGTAGGCCTCCCGCACCGCACGCGACTGCGCAAAGCTGGGCCCGGCGACCAAAGGCTCGGGCGCGGCGGCGGCGCGTGGCGCGGCTTCCGGCTTGTTCACTGGACTGCTGTTGCGGTTCCAATCGCGATCCGCCTGTTCGACGTCGATCTTGCCATCCACCGTACGAATCCGGCCCTGTTTGACGGCTTTCTCCACAGCCGTGTGGCTCACGCCGCGATGCTTGGCGTAACCGCGGATGCTCACCAAAGGCACGGTCTTTTTCTCGAACTTTCCGCTTGCTTCTTCGCGCGACCGAAGTGATGAATGGGTTCGCGATGATCACCAAGGACGAACTGATCAAATGGGCCACCAGCCAGGGTTGGAAGCTCGATCGCTTCGGCCATCTGAAGAAGGAGTTTGAGAACGGCACCAACCGGATCAAACTCAGCCGGATCGCCGCCCGCCACGAAATCTCGACGCCGTTCGGATGGGCTCGCCTCCGCAGCGGCTATTACAAGGACCTTTCAATTACCGCCGACGGGAAACTCGCCGGCATGACTCGTTAGATAAGGAGAAATCGAACCATGAGACTGTTTGCAATCGACACCGACAACAACATCACGGCCTTCCCTGCCGCCGAGCAGATCCCCGAAGGCCAAGAGCACTTCGCCAGCGAGAAGGAACTCGCCAAACTCGCCGCCACTTGGCCCGGCGACCGCCTGATCCAGGTCTGGAACGGCTTCGCAGGAGTGACGCCCTTCGACGAACTCAAGCCGGTCAAGAAGTTCACGGACCGCAAGAGCGCCGTGGCCCGGATCTGGAAGGCCATCCAACGCCTGGACGCAGTCCCTGCGAAAGAAGCCGCCGCCCCCGCGCCCCAGGCCGCCAACGTTGCGCCGAAGGCCAAGCGGTCGAGCAAGACTGCCAAGGCCGCCGCCGGCGCGCCCACGCCCAAAGGGGCGCGCGAGGGCAGCAAGAAGGCCAAGGTCCTGGAGTTGGTCCGCCAGCCGGGTGGCGCGACCCTCAAGGAGATCATGGCCGCCACCGACTGGCTGGCCCACAGTGTCCGCGGGTTCATCTCCGGCAGCCTGACCAAAAAGATGGGCCTCAAGATCGAGAGCGTCAAGCGCGAGAATGGCGATCGCGCATACGTCGCCCAGTAGCACGCCTGCCTCCAATCCCACCTCCCGCCGCCGGCCACCAAGGTCGGCGGCTTCTTCGTTCTTCCGGCAGATTCCGCTTGATCGTTCCTGGCTTCGGAGTGATGAATCGTCATGCAAGGAGATGAACACGATGGCACGAAACACCAAACGGACCAACACGAACGCGACGCCCGGATTCGCAATCGAGATCAAGGACGACACCGAGCTTGGGCTCGCGATGCTGATCGCCGACCTGGGCGACGGCCACTACCAGCCGATCGGAGTGGTGGTTAGCATCAACGAGGCGCGCGAGATCGCCGCCAGCGACATGCGCGGACGGATGCGCGACCTCGAGGCGGGCAAGACGCCGGCCTGCCCGGAAAGCTACGTGGTCTGGGCGCAGGGACTGGAAGGCGACTACCGCGAAGTGAAGCGCCTGATGCCGTAAGCAACCGGCTCCGCCCTTTGCTCCCCGCCTAGCCCCAAATCATCGATCGTCAGTCTCATGGTCTCTGGGCGCCGGTACATTTCACACCCCACCGCACCTCCGCGGAACCATCAGCCCCACCGAAAGCATCCGCGGTCTGAGCTATCCTTGGCAATAGGTGTCTCATGCAGGATGAAAAGGCTATTCGGATTTTGTACACGAATTATCGAGGTGAAACCGCGCTTAGAACGGTCATTCCAGAGCGATTGCACTTCGGCAGCACTGAATGGCACCCCGAACCTCAGTGGCTTCTTGACGCTCTCGACCTCGAAAAGGGACAGAGCAGAACATTCGCCATGAAAGACGTACGAGCTTGGCTCGCCAAATGAGCTTCTAGTCTGATGTACCTTTGCGATCGCCATCTTCGTGAATTGTTGCCGCAGTTGAATGTCACCATTGAAGAAGGAGCGGACCCATTCAATGCCGACGATCAAGTTCAACCTGCTTCGATAGACCTTCGCTTGGGGCACGTCTTTTGGAAACCGCGGAGACGGTTCGCTGTCGATCTGAGGCGATCGAGATTGCTTGAAATTCAGCCACGGCGCTACTACAAGCGAACACGCTTGGGGCTCGGCGAAACAATCACGATCCGCCCTTCCGAATTGCTGCTCGGCCGAACGCTCGAGGAGTTTGAGATTCCCAATGGTTACGCCGCGGAATTGACCGGCAGAAGCAGCTTTGCTCGCCTCGGCCTGATGGTGAACGCTACCGGCGGATTCATCAACCCTGGTTGGCGTGGCCGCATGCCGCTGCAACTGGTTAACTTTAGTCCGAACCCCATCCGGCTTGTTCCGAGCCTGCCTATATGCCAAGTGAGATTCGTAAAGCTGACTGATCTTGCCGAAAAACCGTATGGACATCCCGACCTACAAAGCAAGTATCTAAACGACGATGGCGGCCCTTCCTATTGGTGGCGGGATAAGCGGATCAAAAAGCTCCACGCCGTTTTGTCGGAGAAGCTTGTTGAAGAGCGAATCCAGCACGAACTAGAGCGTAGTATTGGTCCCTGGGAACCTGAAGTGATCGAACGCCTGGAGCATCTGGTCGCACATATTCGGGTGGATGAAATGCAAAGTGTCGAGTCAGTCCTTGAACGCTTTGCCGAAAAAGAGGACCTTCGCCGAACCTTTCGGCAGTGGGCAATCAACGTTTCCCGGGCTTCATTCACGGTGGGGATAGCGGCAAGCTTATGGGTGGCAAATAAGCTCCCGCCGGCGCGTTGGTGGCACTGGACGACGTGGGGCGTAGGTCTGGTTTTATTTGCGCTCAGCATATATGCTTTCAGAACCGAGGTCGGCGTTCATTTCGGGTTGAAAGAACTTCGGGAGTGTCGTAGAAATAGCTGACCGCCAACAATCCGTCGCCTGGCTCAATCGCCGGCGGCGTTTCTGTTCTGAATCTCCTGCATCAACAGCTCCAAACGCGTTCGGACGTTCTCCTCGCGCAAGCTGCACTCGGCCGCGCGCACGTACGTCCCGTTGATGCGCGCGATGATCCGGTTTTCGAGTTCCGCCAGCTCCCTGCGGACCTCGGCGAGCAACGCCCGGTTCTGCAGACCGACGTAAGCGCCGATCAAACCGGAGACGAGACCAGTCGCCGGAATCACGATTCGAAGAATTTGATCTTCCATGGTAGGGCTTCAAGAATTCGTAACTCTGCCGACCAGTCCGACTGCGCCAAGCAAAGGCCCTCGACGTCTGGGTTGCCCGCGCGGATCTCGGCTTCAATCGCCGCCAACTCCCGGCGGCATCGTTCGATTCATGCGGCCAGATGCAGCCGCTCCACAGCCAGGTCTTTGAACGGGCGCCCATCGCTTTCGAGCACCGCCTGCTTGCCGCTGTACTCCTGCCAGCGCCGAATGATCACATCGCAGTACCTCGGCTCCATCTCGATCAGCCGAGCCTGTCGGCCCGCCCTCTCGCACGCGATCAGCGTCGTGCCGGAGCCGCCGAACGGATCGAGCACGGTGTCCCGGCTCTTGGTGGAGTTCCGCAGCGCGCGATCCACCAGTTCCACCGGCTTCATCGTCGGATGCAGATCGTTCGCCACCGGCTTCTTGATGAACCATACGTCGCCCTGGTCCCGCGCGCCGCACCAGAAGTGATCGGTGCCTTCCTTCCAGCCGTACAGGACCGGTTCGTACTGGCGTTGATAATCCGAACGGCCCATCGTGAACGTGTTCTTCGCCCAGATCACGAACGTGGACCAGTGGCCGCCCGCCTCGGTAAACGCCCGGTGCAGCGTGTGCAACTCCGAGGACGACATGCAGATGTAGATCGCGCCCTTGGTCATGGCCAGCATGTTGGCACAGGCATCGCGCAGGAACTGATCGAAGCCGGCGCCGAGATTATCGTTGGCGATCTTCCGCTTCTTGCCGCGCAATTTGTCCTTCATCGTCGCGCCGTAGTTCACGTTGTAGGGCGGATCGGTGAAGACCATGTCGGCGAGGCCACGGGCCAGTACCTTCTCCACCGCCTCGATCTGCGTTGAGTCGCCGCAAAGCAATCGATGCTCGCCCAGCACCCACACGTCGCCGGGCACGGTGACCGCGGTTTCCGGCGTCTCCGGTACCGCATCCTCGTCCGTGCCGCCTTCGACGACCTGCTCGGGATCGCGAAGCAGATCCTCGATCTCCTCATCCGTGAAGCCGACGATGTCCAGATCGAAGCCATCTTCGCGCAACGACTCCAACTCAACCTTCAGCATCTCCTCGTCCCATCCGGCGTCGAGAGCCAGGCGGTTGTCCGCCAGCACCAGAGCGCGACGTTGCGTTTCGGTGAGGTGCCCGAGGACGAGGACGGGCACCTCGGTCATGCGAAGCTTGCGCGCGGCAAGCAGGCGGGCGTGGCCGGCGATGATCACGCCATCCGGTCCGACGAGGATCGGGTTGACGAATCCGAACTCGGCGATCGACGCCGCCACCTGCGCCACCTGCTCGTCAGAGTGGGTGCGCGCATTGCGGGCGTACGGGATCAGTCGTTCGACCGGCCACGTCACTACCTGCAGGTTGGTCATCGGAGCGGATTACTGCTTGGCGAGGTGCGCGCCGAGAGCCGAGGCCACGGCCTGCTGGTGAGACGCCGGAGTCTGGCCCGCGGTGAAAGCGGCTTCGATGGCCTGCACGAGCGCCACCACCTCCTGCGTCAACTGGATACCGGAGGGAGCCACGCTGAGAATCGTCTGAAGGATTTGCAAGAAGTTCATCGTCTTTTCCTTTCTGGTCTGCACGGGAAAGCCCCTGGAGGCGGCCTCGGATCGGAGGGTTCCGCAGCCGCCTCGCAGAGGGATCTCCCGTATGGGGAGAGCTACGCAGCCTTGGGCTGCGTTTGAGAAGGGGTCGAGGCACCGCCCGAAGCCGTGACCACGACCGGCACGAGCGCCGCGATGGTCTGGGAGATGGCGGCGGCCAAGGCGCTCGCGATCACCGGTGTCAGCGACGTGAACAGGTTCGCGACGTTGGCGGTGACGGCTTCGGCGCTCACCGCTTCGCCAGCTCCGGCGGCGGCAACAGCGCCCTTGGTGGTCTCGCTGGCGGCCGTGCCAGCGGGCGATACGGTCTGCTGGCCCTCGGTCGTGCCCACCTGGCCGGACAACACGATGCCGGCATTGATGGCGTGGTCGATGGTCGCCGCGTTCTGCGCGCGGCGGCTGGCGGTCTGCGCTAGGTCCAGCGAGACTGCTTCCCAGGCGCGCTGCCGCGCCAGGGTTTCGCGCCGGTTGTCCAACTCTTCGTCGAAGAGCAGTTTGATGTTTTCGGCGCCACCCAGCAAGCTCGGCTGATGGGTAACGCACGGGGAAAGATTGGGATTGGGAGTGCTGTCTGCCATACGGGAAAATCCTTTCGGTTGGGGTTAGAGGGTTTGGGGTCATGCAGCCTGGAACGCCAGGCCGCTAAAAAAGATCAGGAGGCCTTCTTCGGGCCGTAGAAAGGCGCCGGACCGTGGTGCTGAATCCGGCGCGCGTCACGAAGTCTGGGGTTGTCCACCTGCTGGCTGGGCACTCCGCGCGCGACGGCGACGACGGCCATCTGCTCGCCCGTCTCGGCCAGGACCGGTTCCTCGCCGGCGAGGTTGGCCATCCGGCGCAGGATCACATCGCAGTACGCCGGGCTGATCTCGATGCCGTATCCAGTCCGGCCGAGCACGTGGGCGGCGGCTATCGTAGTGCCGCTGCCGAGAAACGGATCGAAGACGATGTCCCCGGCGTCGGAGAAGGCCTTCACAAAGAACTCAACCAGCGCACGCGGAAACGGAGCCGAGTGCGAGCCCTGGCTGCTCTCGGACTTCACCTCGACCACGTTGCTCGGCCGCGCGATGCCGGTGAATCTGCCGTCCTCGTCCGCGGCTCCCGGCTGGCCCGCCGCCGATCCGCGCGCCCCGGTGCCGAGAAGCCCGCTGCCGGATGTCGATTTCGGGTTGTTCGGCGAGTAATCGAAGCAGTCTTCGGAGACATGGCCAACGGACTGCGGCCGGAACTTGATCTCCGGCTGCCTGCAGAAGTGGAACACCGGCTCCCAGGCGTTCTTGAAGCGATTGCCCCATCCGCCCGGCACACCGTTGTCGGTCTTGCGCCAGCAGAACTCGTCAACGAAACGCCAGCCCCATTGCCGCCGGTGGGCGATGACCAGGTCTTTCACGTACAGGTCGCGCTCACCATCGGCCGCATGCTCCTTGATGTTGAGAAGGTAGGAGCCGTCTGCGGCCAGACTCGCCGCGATGTTGGCCGCAACGTCCCGGAACCAGTCGCTGTATTCGTCCGGAGGCACCGGTTTAAAGCCGCTCGCCGGATCGTACTCGCGCTGCGTGGCGTAGGGCGGCGATGTAATGGCCAGGTTCGCCGTCTTCCCGTCGAACAGCCGCGCGACTGTCGCATGATCGCGGCAGTCACCGCAGACCAGGCGATGCTTTCCGACCAACCAGACGTCCCCGGGTCGTGTTATCGGCTCGACCGGCGCCTCGGGGATCTCCTCTTCCGCACCCGGCGCCTCAGTGGCCGCAGGTTCCGCGTCGGTGAGGAGCGTTCGGAGTTCATCCTCCGTGAAACCCAGCACCGCCAGATCCAGGTCGGCGTCCTTCAGATCCGTCAGCTCGCCCCGGAGCAGGTCGTCGTCCCAGCCGGCCTGCTCGGCCAGTTTGTTGTCGGCCAGGATGTAGGCCCGCTTCTGCGTTTCCGTGAGGTGATCCAGCACGACCACCGGCACGTGCTCCATCCCCAGTTTCCGTGCGGCCAGCAGGCGGCCATGGCCGGCGATGATGCCCGCGTTGGTATCCACCAGGATCGGGTTGTTGAAACCAAAGGCCACGATGCTCGCCGCGATCTGCGCCACCTGCGCGTCCGAATGCGTTCGCGCGTTGCGCCCGTATGGAACCAGCTTTGCCACTGGCCATAGCTCGATCCGCCTGGCCATGGCCTGTGAGGTCTCGGGTGGCAACTCAGTGGCAACCATTTTTTCGGCCTGTCGCTGGCGAAACCGCGCTACATTGCAACGCGCCGCCGCCGGCGCCCGGGGAGGACCCATCGGTCTCACCGCAGTCCGCGGCATCTCCGGACGCGCCGCAGACTCGGCATCGGAAGCGTTCGCCTGCGTCGCGGTAGCCCGTCTGGGAACAGACCCCGAAGTCGAACGCGTTGACCGTCACTTCATTGCTGCCGCACTCTGGACACATTGAAGACCTTCGATCCGCTGCGGGACTCTCAGCTTTCCAAAGGCACCACGTACCCTGGCGAGGTACCGACCGCCGATCTGTTTCTTGCGCTGCTTCATGCCACCAGACAATCCGCCAGCACCTGAATGAAGATCCCGCGCGTCGAGAACGCCACCCCGTCCTCGTCCTTGCGATCCAACCGTCGGAGCTTCCAGCACCGGCCGTGATCCAGGTTCTCGACGAAGCTGTAGCGCGTGCCGGCCCGCGCGTGCGTCTCGACTGGACTGCTGCCGTCCTCCCGCCGCAGCCAGATGGCCTTGAGATGGCCCTTGCGCCCGTAGGAGGGCTTCACGAACCCGCCCGCGATCAGACGCTTTGCCGCCGCCATCGAACGCAAGCCGAGGGATGTTCCATCAGGGGCGTAGTAGGGGATTTGGTCGGCGGGTTTCATCCGGGCACACGTCGAGTACGGCACGGAAGGGAAGGAGTTTTACGAGAGTCCCGTCTCTCGGTGGTGGGGATGCGGTAGTTGCGAGAGGCCCGCGTGCCTCTGGGGGAACGCCGGGAGGCGTTCTACTCAATCTCTAACACGGCACTGTGGGAGCGTCAAGGAAAAAACAAATCGCTACCGTGTTGTTTCTACAGGCCAAAGCCGGCGTGGGGATCGTGGGACGCATGGGAGCATTGCGCGCCAGATTGTCTCCGTCTCGTGAGACAACGGAGCCGCTCAAAACGCGGCCCACAGACACCAAGTCCACCGCCAGCCGATGGTACCCGTGGGGGCCATGGGCGATTCCGCATGTATAGGCAAAACTCATGTTGTCTCCGTCTCGCGATAGAGAGAACGACGCCTAAAGCGTCCCATGGCTACCACGGCTACCGTGGCGAATGAGTTTCGTTTTGGACCCAGTTTGGACCCAGTTCAGGAGGGTAATCGAGGTGGTAGGGCGGTAAGTGTTTGAGGAATTTGGTGGACCTGGTGAGATTCGAACTCACGACCTCTTCCATGCCATGGAAGCGCGCTCCCAACTGCGCCACAGGCCCATCGTGATCGAGGCTATCTTCCATTTTATCATACCCGCGCGCGCACACTGAATTGACACACCGGTTTACCGGCTGCCTACAATGAAACGATGCTCTTCAGGCGCGCCCCCGCGGCCATTCTCCTGCTGTGCCTGATCCCGCTTGGGCTTTCCTCCTGCCTGGCGCGGCGCCGTGCTTTCGCCCGCACCGGCGGAAAGCCAACCCAGCCGCTGCTCGTCGCAGACCGGTCCTTACTGGTCGACATCATTGCGAGACAATACGCGGCCATTCGCGATTTCAACGCCACCGTGGACATGGTGCCGGCGCTGGGCAGCGCGGAAAAAAGCAAGATCACCGAGTACAAGGACGTTCGCGCGTTCATTCTCTTTCGACAACCGGGCAATATCCGCCTGATCGGCCTCTACCCCGTGGTGCGGAACACGGCTTTTGACATGGTATCGGACGGTACCAACTTCAAACTCTACGTCCCGGGCCGGAACCGTTTCCTGGTGGGCCGTAATGAAATCGATCAGCCCTCCCAGAACAAGCTGGAAAACCTGCGCCCGCAGCACTTTCTGGAGGCGCTGCTGGTGCGGCCGATCGACGCCGATCGCGACAAGCTCCTGCTGGAGAACTTCACCGACGAGGACAATGCGTTCTATGTCCTTCACGTGGTCCACGTGAACGGCGGCGGACAGTTGCAACTCGATCGGACCATCTGGTTTAACCGCTACAACCTCACCATGGCGCGCCAGTTGATCCTCGACGCAGCCGGCAATATCCTCACCGACGCGCGCTACACCGAGTGGCGGCCCTACGATAACGTGGCTTTCCCCAAGCACATTGAAATCAACCGCCCGCACGACGAGTACGCCGTGGTGATCGATATCGTGAAGATGGACATCAACAAGGGCGTATCGGATGATAAGTTTGTGCTCGAACAGCCGGAAGGGACAACGTTGCAGGTAGTCGGCCAGGCGCCCGCGCCCGCCCCGGCCAAGCCAGCGCCGCCGAGTAGAAGGAAGAGATCGTAAAAAGTGACCGGCAAGCTTGTTCTGGAAAACCTCAAACACAAGCCTATGCGCAGCCTGCTCAGCATCCTGCTCATCGGCGTGCCCGTGACCCTCATCCTTTGCCTAGTGGGCCTGAGCCACGGGTTCCTGGAAGATAGCCAGCGCCGCACGCGCGGCATCGGCGCCGACGTGATTGTCCGTCCGCCGGGGTCCACGCTCTTGACTCTGAGTGGCGGGATCTCCGACAAGATTGTGGACTGGCTGGGGCAACAGCCGCACGTCAAGATGGCCGTGGGCGCCGTCAACCAACCCGTCCAGGGCATCACGCTGGGAGCAACCGGCATCGACCTGAAGCAGTTCGACCGGATGAGCGGGGGCTTCACCTACCTTCACGGAGGTCCCTTTCAAGGCCCGGACGACGTCATCATCGATCAGTTCTACGCGGACCAGCAACGCGCTCGCGTGGGGGACCGGATCACCATCCTGAACACCCCGTGGCGCGTCTGCGGCATCATCGAAGGCGGCAAGCTGGCCCATATCGTGTTTCCGCTGGGTGTGCTGCAGGAGAAGACCAGCCATATCGGCCAGGTCAGCCAGATCTATCTCAAGCTCGACGACCCTGCCAACACCGCCGCCGTGGTTCAGAGCTTGAAGGAGAAGTTGCCGGATTATCCTGTCTACTCGATGGCCGAGTTTACGTCGCTGTATAACGTGAACAACATCCCGGCCTTGAGGGAATTCATCATCGTCATCATGGCCATCGGGGTCATCATCGGATTCGCCGTGGTTTGCCTATCGATGTACATGGCGGTGCTGCAGCGGACGCGCGAGATCGGCATTCTGAAATCGCTCGGCGCGTCGCAGGTCTTCATTTTGCGGATCATTCTCACCGAAGCCGTAATCCTGGGGATCGGGGGCACCGTTCTCGGAATTGTGATGAGCTTCGGCGCGTGCTGGCTCATACGGACGCTTGAGCCGGCCTCCATCCCGATGGTGATCGTGCCTGTCTGGTGGGCCATCGCCGGCGCGGTCACCCTGATCGGAGCCGCGTTCGGCGCGCTCTACCCCGGTCTGAGCGCCGCCCGGCACGACACCATCGAGGCGCTGGCATATGAGTAGCGGCCCGATCATCGAAATCCGCGACCTGCGCAAGACTTACCAGGTGGGGAAGGTGGATGTGCCGGCGCTGCGCGGAGTGGATCTCACCGTAAAGCCGGCCGAGTTCCTGGCCATCGTGGGACCATCCGGCTCGGGGAAGTCCACGCTCTTCCACATCATCGGCGGCCTGACTCCGCCCACCTCCGGCGAGGTGCGCGTGGCCGGGCAGGATCTCGCGGCCATGACCGAGGCCGGCCGCACGCGCCTGCGTAAGCGCACGGTCGGGTTCGTGTTCCAGAAGTTCAACCTGCTGCCCAACCTGACGGCGCGCGACAACATCGCCATCGCGCGCCATATCGGAGGCTCGGATTCGAAGCCAGACGCGTCGTTCGAACAGGTTCTGGAGTCGCTCGGCATCGCCAACCGGCTGGACCACAAACCGAGCGAGTTGTCCGGCGGCGAGCAGCAGCGTGTGGCAATCGCGCGCGCGATTGTGAACCACCCCGCCATCTTGCTGGCAGACGAGCCCACCGGCAATCTCGATAGTGAAAGCTCGAAGGCGGTGCTCGAGATCCTGCGCGGCCTGAACGAGCAGCTCGGCCAGACCATCCTCATGATCACGCACAACCCCGAAGCCGCAGCCTACGGGCACTACATCGTGCCCATGAGAGATGGAAGGATTCTTGCTCCTACGCCTGCCGGGCCAGCTCGAGGTTCCGCTGCTTGAGCCAGCGCAACCGGCCCTGGTATTCCTGGTACAGAGTGCCGAAGCCCGCCCAGTAATAGCCCACGACGAACAGCAGAAGGAAGGGAATCGCGAAGAAATTGTAGGTTTCGACAGCGAACACGTTCATCCCCACAAAGTACGTGCCCACCAGAATCTCCGCGTAGGGAAGCCAGCCGCTGTGGCGGCGGTACTTCTTGTTTTCCAGGTTGACCTGCCGCTCGCCGATGGCGAATTTGGGCGTCCGCACAAAGCCGCTCTGAATGCCGAACAGCGCTTCCAGCACGGCCCGCGTGTTGATGATGGTCAGCCCCACACCCACCGCGATCAGCATGGGGAGCATCAGAATCGACCGCTTCCAGTGCTTGGGGTACAGCTCGCGCTGCGCAATCACGTAGAACAGAGAGATGGACCAGAACGACGCCGCGATGAGCGGCAGGTCGATGAACACCATCTGCCAAACGCCCATGTAAAAGCGCACGATCATCACCGGCAGCATCAGCGCCGAAACCACGATCATTAGCGGATAGGAAATATTGGGCGTGAGGTGCAGGAAAGCTTCGGCCTTCACGCGTTTCGGCACGTCGGCGCGGAGAATCGCAGGCAGCAGCTTCTTGGCGACCTGCGTAAGCCCCTTGGCCCAGCGCGATTGCTGCACCTGGAAGCCGTGCATTTCCACTGGCAGCTCGGAAGGGCAGTGCAGGCCCGGCAGGTAGACGAAACGCCAGCCCTTGAGCTGGGCGCGGTAGCTCAGGTCCGAGTCTTCGGTGAGAGTATCGTGCTGCCAGCCCCCCGCGTCGTCGATCATTTTCTTCCGCAGGATTCCGGCCGTGCCGTTAAAGTTGAAGAAGTACCCCGCGCGCGACCGGGCCCCGTGCTCGAGGATGAAATGGCCGTCCAGGAGCATGGCTTCCACTTCCGTCAGGAAGTTGTAATCGCGGTTGATGTAGCTCCAGCGGGTCTGCACCACCCCGACCGACGGATCCACAAAGAAATCGACGGTGCGCTCGAGGAAATCGGGCGGCGGGCAAAAATCGGCGTCGAACACCGCAACCAGCTCTCCGGTCGCAGTTTCGAGCCCTTCCTGAAGCGCGCCAGCTTTGAAACCGCCGCGGTTCGCACGGTGGTGATACTCGATGGGGTGGCCCAGCGCCCGGTAGCGCTCCACCAGGGCCTCGGCGAAGGGGGCGGTGTCGTCGGTGGAATCGTCCAAAACCTGAATCTGGAGCAGGTCCTTGGGATACTCGATCTTGACCACCTCTTCGATGAGCCGCTCCACCACGTAGCGCTCGTTGTAGAGAGGAAGTTGGATGGTCACCGGCGGACGCTGTTCGAAGCGCTGAGGCGGCCCGGTAACGGCCTTTTTCCGATGTTTGAAATAAGTGCGGATGATGTCGTACCGGTGGATGCCGTAGACCGAGAGGATGGCCAGAATCGTGAAGTAAGGAATTAGCATGGCCCAATCGAACCACGCCATCTGATGGATTCCGGCGAAGGTGTCGTCGAATAGGCTCCGCACGAGCCGGTCGGTAGCGGAATGAGCAGCCAGGAACGCCAGCGGCAGACTTGACGGCATGCGGGAGAGCCTTTCGGCTATTCAATATTAGCAGATCCGATGGTGGAGGTGGGGGGCGGGGCCGACCTGCTCGTGAGAAGGTGCGAAAGAATTGCCGGGTTCGATCACAGTGCCAGTTGGCCTGCAAGAGTTCGAAACTTGTCCAGATTGCGGAGCCAAAGACGGCCCCAGAAAGAAACTTGTGACTTCGAAGGATCAAGAGTTGGCGGCTTATGATATGCTAATCAGAAACCGGGAGCCCCTCCGGCGGGATCGGAGGCGGTTGCTGTAAAATACTTGATCTGGAAAACCTCCCATTCAAATGTCGACTTCTACGCAAAAGATCCCCCAGGCCAAAACGGCAACATTGCGCCCAACTGGATCTCGAGCCGAGCCGCGGCGGCCGCCCGTCGCGAATTGGTTGCGCCGGATTCGGGAGGACCTCGACATTTCCGGGGAAATCGTGACGCCTTCCGGCGAGCTAATCCGTCTTGGCGTACAAGAGCCCCGTTTCCGCATCAAGTTCCATCGCGGGGACCTTTTGAAACGGCCGCAAGACGAGTTCTCGCTCGGCCAGGCTTATGTTAACGGCGACATCGATCTTGAAGGAGACATGTTGGCGTTATTGGATGCGAGAGCGCACTTGTCCAGCCGCTTCCGGCTTGGGCCCGCGATTCGCTTTGCGGCCGACCTGTTCCTGCGGGCCAGCACTCACGTCAATAAGAAAGCGATAACCGAGCATTACACGCTCGGCAATGATTTCTACCTCACGTTTATCGACCCCAAATACCGGTTTTACTCGCATTGCATTTTTGAATCCGACGGTGAAACCCTGGAGGAGGCTGCCGAGCACAAGCTGGAAACAATGTTCCGGGCGCTGGATCTTCGACCAGGCATGCGGCTGCTGGACATCGGAGCCGGTTGGGGAGGGGTATTCGAGTATTGCTCCCCGCGCGGCGTTCACGTCACCAGCGTGACTTTGGTGAAGGACTCGTATGACTACGTCACCAACCTGTTGCGAACCAGACAACTGACCGGCGAAGTTCTAGTCCAGGATTTTCTCGCTCACCGCGCCGCGCAACCCTATGACGCCATCGTGATCTACGGCGTGATTGAACATATCCCCTACTATCGGCAATTCTTTGAGCGGGCCTGGGAATGCCTGAAGCCGGCAGGCAAGATCTATGTCGATGCCTCGGCGACCAAGGAAAAGTACTCGATGAGCCAGTTTACCCGCTACTACACCTGGCACGGCACTCACACGTTCATGTGCTTACAGGACGTGATCCAGGAGGCGCTGTATGCCGGTTTTCAAATCGTCGAGGTGAAAGAAGAATCGCACGATTACGAACTGACCATGTATCATTGGGCGAAACGCCTCGATGAGAACCGGGAGAGGATTGTCCGCGGTTGGAATGAAGAGCTGTATCGGGCTTTTCGCGTGTTTCTCTGGGGCGGATGTCACGCGTTCCGGACCGATCAGCTCCAGGCGTATCACGTTGTAGCGCGTCGCGGCCCGGATTCGGGACCTCGGCCCGGCCGAGGCAGGAGATTCCTGTCCTTCTTGCGGCAGATCGCCTAGCGAAGCGCATCTTGAGGGAAGCCTGCTTGGGTGATGAAGAACGGAAGCGCGAATCGGATCTGCGGCTCACCAGTGGCACGGGCGGCGCCGGCCTCGATGGCGCGGCTCCCGCGCCAGTCGGCCAGCCTGCTCAGGAACGTCTGGTGCCCGGCGCGAGACTCGGACCGTACGAGCTTTTCGCGGCCATCGGCTCCGGCGGAATGGGTGAGGTCTTTCGTGCATTCGACCCCAGGCTGGGTCGGCACGTCGCGATCAAGGTTCTGCCCGAGCGCCTAGCCAACGACCGCCAGGCACAGGCGCGCCTTGAGCGCGAAGCCAAGGCTGTCGCCGCGCTCTCGCACCCCAACATACTGGCGATTTTCGACGTCGGAAACGACCACGGGGTCGCCTACGTAGTCACCGAATTGCTCGAAGGCGAGAGTTTGGGCAGCCGCGTCAAGCGCGGGCCGATTCCCTGGCGGGAAGCCGTGGACATCGGCGTTGCCATTGCCGATGCCTTGGCTGCGGCTCATTCCAAGGGGTTCATCCATCGCGATCTCAAGCCCGACAATGTCTTTCTGACCTCCGACCATAGAGTAAAGCTGCTCGATTTCGGGATAGCCCGCTGGAAGCCCGACGCGCTCGATCAACGGGAGGTGTCAGTGCGCACGCGGACCATCGAGGGAACCGTCATCGGCACCGTCGGCTACATGTCGCCCGAGCAGGTGCGGGGCGATCCCGCCGACACGACCAGCGATATCTTCTCCTTTGGCTGTGTGCTGTACGAGATGCTGACGGGAAAGCGCGCGTTCCACGGCGCCTCGCCAATAGAGACCATGGTCTTGATTCTTAACCAACAGCCGATTCCACCCGGCATCCTGCAAGTCGGACTTCCGCCCGATTTGGACCGTGTCGTCGGGAACTGCCTGGAGAAGGTGCCGGAGGCCCGGTTTCAGGATGCCCGCGTTCTAATGGCGGCCCTGCGAAGCGTCGAGGAGGTCTCCACGCGCTCCGGGATTTCCATGGCGCTGCCGCCCGCGGCGCCCGATCGGACCATCGACTCGATCGCCGTCCTGCCATTCGCAAATACCAGCGACGACCCGGAGATGGAATTCCTCACGGATGGAATCACCGAGTGCCTGATCAACAGCCTGTCTCAATTAGGACACGTGCGCGTGGTGGCGCGCAGCACGGTATTCAAGTACAAAGGGCGGCAGATCGACCCTGAAGCGGCCGGGCGTGCGCTCCACGTGCGGTCCGTGCTGACCGGCAGGGTCGTGCAGCGCGGCGAATCGCTCAATGTGCAGAGCGAGCTGGTGGATGTCATTGAGGGCTCCCAGATCTGGGGCGATCAATACAACCACAAGCTCAGGGACATCTTCGTGGTTCAGGAGGTGATCGCCAGAGAGATCACCAAGACACTCCGGCTGAAGTTGAGCCCCAAGCAAAAGAAGCGCCTGACTCGACGCTACACCGACAACTCGGAAGCCTACCAGCTTTATCTGCGGGGGCGCTATTACTGGAACAAGCGGACGCCGGAGTGGATGACGAAGGGGATCGAGAGGTTCCGGATGGCGATCGCCAAAGACCCAGGCTACGCGCTTGCCTACGCCGGGCTGGCCGACTGTTATGTCCTCCTCGGGAGTTATGGATCCCTGTCCCCCCGCGACGCCTTTTTGGAAGCCAGAAACTCGGCTTTGAAGGCGCTCGAAATCGACGCATCCTTGGCGGAAGCGCACACCTCTCTGGCCTTCGCTCGGGGCTTTTACGAGTGGGATTGGCGTGCGGCTCAACGCGGCTTCGAGCGCGCGATCGAGCTCAGCCCCAGCTATCCCACGGCTCATCACTGGTACGCCTACCTTCTGATGGCGCAGGGGCGGTTGGATGAAGCGATTCCGGCTATCCAGAAGGCCTTGGAGTTGGATCCCCTTTCCCTGGTCATCAATGCCCAACTGGCCTGGGCGCTGCACTTTGCGCGGAGATACGACGACGCCATCGACCACGCGCGGAAGACGCTTGAAATGGAACCCGGGTTCGGCATCGCGCAGCTTTGGCTCGGTTTGAGCCATTTGCACAACGGCGCCTACGATGACGCCGTGTCCACCTTGCGGTCGGCTCGCAAGGCCCTTGGCAACGCCGCGATCGTGTCGGGCGCCCTCGGCTATGCCTACGCCGTGGCCGGACGGGGCAAGGAGGCGGACCAGACCATGGAGCAACTAATCGCAGATTTGCCGGCGCGCTACGTCACGCCGGTTGCTATTGCCCTGATCTGGCTGGGCTTGGGCGAGATGGATCAGGCGTTCCACTGGCTGGAGAAGGGTCTGGAGGATCGGTCATGGTGGCTAGCGTGGCTGAAAGTGGACCCGCTCTTCGAACGAGCCCGCTCGGACCCGAGGTTCGAGTCTCTGTTAGCGCACGTCGGCGTGTAATACTCGTGCGCGGGCCCTACTCTTCGTCGTGCTGGGCCGCCAGCCGCGTCACCACCGACAGATCCTCCAGCGTGGTTACGTCGCCTGTCACCGAATTCGACGTCACAATTTCCCGCAACAGGCGGCGCATGATCTTGCCGCTGCGCGTCTTGGGGAGCGAATCGGTGAAGCGGATCTGCTCCGGCTTGGCGAAGCCGCCAATCTCGTGCGCCACCCAGTTGCGCAGGTCTTCGGCCAGCTCGTGGTGATTCCAATTGCCCTTTTTCAGGGTGACGAAGCAGGCCACCGCCTGCCCGGTGATCTCGTGGGGCTTGCCCACCACCGCGGCTTCGGCCACCGCGGGGTGGCGCACCAGGGCCGATTCCAGTTCCATGGTGCTGAGCCGGTGCCCACTGACGTTCATGACATCGTCCACGCGGCCAAGAATCCAGTAGTAGCCGTCTTCGTCGCGCCGCGCGGCGTCGCCCGTCATGTACACGCCTTCGATGCGCTCCCAGTATTGCTGCCGGTAGCGCTCCGGATCGCGCCACAACGTGCGCGCCATGCTCGGCCAGGGCCGGCGCACTATGAGGAATCCTTCCTGGCCGGCCTCAACCGGCTTCCCGAACAGGTCCACCACCTCCGCGATGACACCCGGCAGGGGCAGGGTTCCCGAGCCCGGCTTCAGCGCCACCGCACCCGGCATGGGCGCGATCATGATGGCGCCGGTCTCGGTCTGCCACCACGTGTCTACAATCGGGCAACGCTCCTTGCCGATGGTCTTGTAGTACCACTCCCACGCCGCCGGGTTGATCGGCTCGCCCACCGAACCGAGCAGCCGCAGGCTCGACATATCGTGTTGATTGGGCCACTGGTCGCCGTGCCGGATAAACGCGCGGATGGCCGTGGGCGACGTATAGAAGATGTTGATCCGGTATTTCTCGATCAGCCGCCAGAACCGGTCGGGTTGCGGGAAATCGGGCGCACCCTCGTACATCACGGTGGTGGCGCCGGCCGAAAGCGGCCCGTACACGATGTAGCTGTGGCCGGTCACCCAGCCAATATCGGCTGTGCACCAGAAGGTGTCTTCGTCGCGCAAATCGAAGACCCATTTCATGGTCATTTGAACTTGCAGTAGGTAGCCGGCGGTGGTATGCACAATGCCCTTCGGCTTCCCCGTGGTGCCCGACGTATAGAGCACGTAGAGCGGATGCTCGCTATCCAGTTGCTCGGCCGGGCAGTCTTCGCCGACGCCCTCGTCGAGCGCGTGCCACCAGTGGTCTCGGCCCTCTTGCATTACGACGGTGCCGCCGGTGCGCTTCAGCACAATCACGTCGCGCACCGTCGGGCATCCGCCCAGCGCTTCGTCCACGGCGTCTTTGAGCCGCACCTCTCTGCCGCGCCGCCAGCCGCCATCGGCCGTGATCACCATTTGGGCTTCAAGGTCCTGGATGCGCGCCTTCAGGGCTT
The DNA here is from genome assembly GCA_049515735.1 of Bryobacteraceae bacterium. Taxonomy (GTDB): domain Bacteria; phylum Acidobacteriota; class Terriglobia; order Bryobacterales; family Bryobacteraceae; genus Fen-178. The sequence goes on along the minus strand of JBEKTU010000007.1, from coordinate 7,837 downwards.
CCGCCGAGAATCCGCCGAACACCACGCTGTGCGTGATCCCCAGCCGCGCGCAGGCCAGCAGCGCCACCGGCAGCTCGGGAACCATCCCCATGTAGATAATGGCGCGGTCGCCGGCTTTGAGGCCGCGGCCCTTCAGCACGTTGGCGAAGCGGCACACCAGCCGGTGCAGCTCCTGGTAGGAGATCTGCCGCTGGTCCCCCGGCTCGCCTTCCCACAGGATGGCCGCCTTGTTCTTGCGGTGCGTCGCCAGGTGCCGGTCCAGGCAGTTATAGGAGACGTTGGTCTTCCCGTCCACGAACCATTTCGCGAACGGCGGATGCCATTCGAACACGTGCGACCACTTCTCGAACCAGAACAGCTCCTTTTCGGCCAGCTCGCCCCAAAACTCTTCCGGTTTGTCCGCGGCCTTCCGGTACAAGTCGCGGTAACCTTCCATTCCCTTCACGTGCGCGCGTTTCACAAATTCCGGGCTGGGCGGATAGACGATTGGATCGGGCATAGGGAAGATCTTATCAAACTCTCGCGGCGTCACCTTTGCAGGAAGTAGTTGAACTGCTTCTCGTGCCCGATGGTGGTGTTTTCTCCATGCCCCGGAATGACCATGGTGTCGTCCGGCAGGGGCAGCAGCTTGTCGCGAATGGATCTGAGAATCTGCCGCCCGTCTCCGCCCGGCAGATCGGTGCGCCCGATGCTGTCGCGGAACAGCGTATCGCCGGCCACCAGCTTCCCCTCCGAGGGAATCCACAGGCTGATGCTGCCCTGCGTGTGGCCGGGCGTGTGGAGCACATGAAATTCGGTGGCTCCCACTACCAGCTTGTCGCCGTCCTTGGCGGGCGCGTCGATTTCCACCTGCTCCGGCGGGCGCATCCCCAGCCAGCCCGCTTGCACCTCCAGCATTTCCTGCAATTCGGCATCGTCGGGATTCATGTACACCGGCGCGCCGGTGGCCCGCTTCAGCTTCTGCGCGCCGCCGATATGATCGATGTGGGCGTGCGTGATCACGATGGCCTTCACCGTGAGCCCGTGCCTCTTGACAACTTCCAGAACGCGCGCAATATCGTCCCCCGGGTCCACCACCAGCGCTTCCCGGCTCTTTTCATCGCCGAAGATCGAGCAGTTGCATTGCAACATTCCCACCGGGAGGATTTCGTGGACCATACGCCGATTGTATACTCACGGTATGGGTGACGTGCTCGGCGCGATCATGCAGTGGTTGCACCTCGCGTCCATGGCGACGCTGATTGGCGGAATTCTGTACGGGCGGCTGGTGATGCCGCCCTCTATCGCGGCGCTTGCGCCCGACGCGCGCGAAGCGCTGGCCGATAGAGCCGCGGTGGCTTTTCGCCCATTCGTTCTGGCCGCCATCTGCGGGCTTGTCGTCTCGGGCGTGTACAGCATCCTCACACATCCCGGCCATAGGCCGATCTACCAGGTGCTGCTCGGCATCAAGCTGCTGCTGGCGCTGCACGTGTTCGCCGTCGCGCTGCTGATCGTGCGGCCCGGCAACCAGCGCCGCGCCCGGATGATGACTGGCGCGGCGATCTCCGGCCTGGCCATCGTCGCCATCGCGGCTTACCTGAAGCACATCTACTAAACTGAAAGCATGAGCGAAGGATACGAAGCACTGCGCGGCGGCGCCGCGTGGCTGGATCTCTCCGCGCGCGGCCGGATAACGGTGCGCGGACGCGACCGGGTGCGCCTGCTGCACAACATTACCAGCAACGAAGTCAAGAAGATGAGGCAGGGCGCCGGCTGCTATGCGTTCCTGTTGAACCCGCAGGGCCGCATCCAGGCCGATCTTTGCCTGTTGTGTTTCGAAGACCACTTCCTGATCGATACCGAGCCCGAGCTCCGCGAAAAAGTCCAGCAGCTCATTCGCCGCTACGTCGTTGCCGACCAGGTGGAGCTAGAAGATGTCACCAGCCAGACGGCGGCCATTGGCGTGGAAGGCCCCCTGGCGGAGTCCCTTCAGCTCCCGGACGGCTGCACCAAAGCCCCCTTCAGCCTGACCGGACAGCCCGGCTACCGCATCTACTGCGCGGCCGGGGAAATGACGAAAATCGCCGGCCAACTCGAAGCCGCCGGCGCCCGCCCCGCAACCCCCGACGACGCCCGCGTGGTCCGTATCGAAAACGGCAAGCCGCGGTATGGAGAAGACATCCGCGAGACATCCCTGCCGCAGGAAACGCAGCAGATACACGCCGTGAGTTTCACCAAAGGCTGTTACGTGGGCCAGGAGATCGTCGAACGCATTCGCACGCAGGGACACGTGAACAAGAAACTGGTGCGCCTGGAAATCGACGGCTCGGAACCCGCGGCGCCCGGAGCCAGGCTGACGATAGACGGCCAAGAGGCCGAGATCACGTCGTCGGTCTATTCCCCGCACTTCGGCAAAGTAATCGCCCTGGCCTACGTCAAGGGAGCGTAGGGCTTACCTTCTCTCAGCTTCTCCAGCAGATCGTCGGGGAGATAGAGGTTCCCCGCGCACCCCGTGCCTAGCAGCACTTCTGGTTTGGGCAAGCCGTGGAAATCCGAGCCGCCCGTCACCATCAGTCCGTAGCGCTTGGCCAACCCGAGATACAGCTCCGTTTCCTCGGCCCCGTGGTCGCTATGGTAGGCCTCGATGGCGTTCAACCCGGCGTCGCACAACTCCGGCATCATGGCCGCCACGTCGCCCTTCACGCGCACCGGATGCGCCAGCGAGGCAATCCCCCCGGCCTTCAGAATCTGCGCCACGGCCTCGGCGAACTGCGGCTCGCTCCGGTACACATACCCCTTGGCGGATTCGTCCAGGTAATCGTCGAACGCCTGCCGGTAACTGGCGGCATATCCCTTCTCCACCATAAGCTGTGCAAAGTGCGGCCGCCCGGTCATTCCGCGCCCGCGAGCCTGCGCTTCCTCCACCGTGATGTGGAACCCCAGCTCCTGCAGCCGCGCGGCCAGCCGCACGTTGCGCTCGCGCCGCGAGGCCTGCATCTCCAATACCCAATCGCGGAACCCCCGCAGCCCGTCGTCCCCCAGAAAATACCCCAGCAGGTGGACCGAGTGGCCGTGCAGCTTGGTGGAAAGCTCGATGCCACACACCAGCTTGACGCCCTGGACACGGGCCGCGGGCAGCGCCTGGTCGTAACCGGCGAAGGTATCGTGATCGGTAATGCCGAGGACGTCGACCCCCGCCCGGACCGCCTCATCGACCAGGCGGGCAGGCGAACAGGAGCCGTCAGATTCGTTGGTGTGCGAGTGCAGATCGATCAAAGGAAACCAGACCCGAACGTTCCAGTTTAGCCCAGATTCCGGCCGGGCTTTCTGGCGAGGTCTACTGGGATGCACCTACCATCACTTCGGGTGCGGAATGATCGCCACAATGAGGCACGTATCGTCCTGGATCAGAAAATAGAAGCGCCAATCGCGGTTCACGCGCGCTTGCCAGAGGTCTGTGGCCGGCGGCGATTGCGCCCTTTGAGAGAATCGATCATCTCCTCAACGGTCTTGAAGGGACCGTGCATCCGTCCCTTTCGCATGTCCTCCAGCCCTTCGGCGATTGCGCGATCAACCACCGACTTCGGCGTGAGCGTAATCTTTCCGCGCTCTACCTTCGCTTCCAGGATGTCGCCGACGGCCACGCCGATCTGCTCCCGGACACGCTGCGGGATGACGACCTGGTATTTATTCTTGACGGTGACGATGGGCATGGCTGTTGAATAGTTGAACTGTTCACCTTTATCTTAACAGGATTGTCGAGGGCATCCGGCAGAACAAGCTGGGCGATTGATATCCCTGCCGCCACTTGTTACCATTCTTCCGCAATGAAAATCCTACTGATGTGCACACTGCTGACGGTCGCGGCGTACCCCCAAGCCCCTTCCCATATGGAGAAGCGCGGCCAGGCGACGCAATTGATTGTGGACGGCAAGCCATTTCTGGCGCTTTCGGGCGAGTTGGCCAATACGGCGCCTTCGAACCTCGATTACATGCGGCATATCTTTCCCATACTGGCCAGCCAGGTTCACCTGAATACGGTTCTGACGGCCATGGCGTGGGCGTGGATTGAGCCGCAGGAAGACAAATACGACTTCCACCTGGCGGACGCGGCCATCGAGCTCGCCAACAAGAGCGATCTCAGGATCGCCTGGCTCTGGTTCGGCAGTTGGAAGAACGGGGAGTCGAACTTCACGCCTGGGTGGGTGAAGGCCAACCAGGACCGCTTTCCACGCGCCCAGATCCAGAACGGCAAGAGCGTGGAAATCCTCTCGACGCTGAGCCAGAGCAACTGGCAGGCGGATGCGCGGGCGTTCGCGGCGCTCATGCGGCACGTTCGCGAGGTGGACAAGAACCACCGCGTGATCATGGCGCAGGTGGAGAACGAGGTCGGACTGCTCGGCGATTCGCGCGACCGCTCGCCCGCGGCCAACGAGGCTTTCGCCAAACCGGTGCCCAAGGAGTTCATGGACTATCTCCAGAAGCACAAGGAAGACCGGCTGCCCGCCTTGTCCAAAAACGCTTTTGGCGAATTCCGTTTTGGAGCGGCCGACAGCGCCGACAACCTGCTGCCGGAATTCCGGAAGATCTGGGAGGCCGCCGGCTTTAAGACCTCGGGAACCTGGGAGGAAGTCTTCGGGAAGGGCGTCAAGACGGACGAGATCTTCATGGGCTGGAACTACGCCCGCTACCTCGACAAGGTGGCCGAGGCGGGCAAGCGCGAGTACAACGTCCCGATGTTCGCCAACGCCTGGCTCAATGCGCCGGCGGACAAAGGGCCGGGCGATTATCCGAGCGGCGGCCCGCAGGCGCACATGCACGATATCTGGCGCGCGGGCGCCCCGCACATCGATATGCTGTGCCCGGACATTTACGCCACCAACTTTTCCGAGTTGGCCGCGCTGTACAGCCGGTCCGGCAACCCGTTGTTCATTCCCGAATCCGCCGGAGACATACACGGAGCGGCGAATGCGATCTACGCCATCGCGCAGCACAAAGCGGTGGGCTATTCGATGATGGGCGTCGGCGAGTTGCAGCGGATGACGGCCTTCCGGGCGGGCGACGCCCCGCCGACGGCCCCCGCCGATGTCGAGAACCTTCCACTCCCGCAGGCTTACGCCACGCTCACGCAACTCGCCCCGCTGGTGCTCGAGCATCAGTCCAACGGCACCATCGGCGGCGCGTGGCTGAACAAGGATAACCCGGATACGCAGATCAAACTGGGCGGCTATATCCTGAACGTGTCCCTCTGGGGTTGGGGCCGGCGCAGCGTCTCCGATGTTCCGATCGGCTTCAACGCTACCGCGCTCAAGGCGCTCGACGTGGTCCCCGACTCGATGGGCTACGGCATCTTCATGGCCACCGGCCCGGACGAGTTCCTCATGGCCGGCGACAACGTGCTGGTCACCTTTTCCGCCGGCACGCCGGGTCCCGCAATCGTGAGTCTGGCCGAGCAGGAAGCGGGCCGCTTTGAGAACGGCAAGTGGGTGGTGACGCGGTATCTGGGCGGAGACGACTCGACCCTGCGGCGCGACCTCGCCAACGCCGTAGCTATGAACCAGTCGGGCTTCGGCGTGCGGCTTTTTTCACAACCGCACCTTTCGTTCGCCGAACGCGCCATCCAGCGCGTGAAGGTTTACCGTTACAAGTAAACCGGCGGCTAGGATCGCCGGCGCTACGGCTGCTGTTAAGATGTGAGAAGTGGCACCCGACACACAACCGGAATCTCCGGCGGAAATCACGGCCGAGCAGCATCCCGCCTGGCGCCGGGTCCTGCTGGCGCGTCATCCCAAGCGTCCCCACTCGCTCGATTACATCGGGCGGCTTTTTACCGATTTTCAAGAGATCCACGGCGACCGCAGTTTCGGCGACGATGCCGCCATCGTCGCCGGTCTCGCCCAGTTCGAGGGCCGGCCGGTCATGGTGGTGGCCGAGCAGAAGGGCAGAGACACCAAGCAGAAGCTGTACCGCAATTTCGGAATGCCCAAACCCGAAGGCTATCGCAAGGCCCTTCGCATCATGCAGATCGCCGGGAAGTTCGGCCGCCCCATCATCACGTTTCTGGATACTCCCGGCGCCTACCCCGGCATCGACGCCGAAGAACGCGGCCAAGCCGAGGCCATCGCCCGCAATCTGCGCGAAATGGCGCGCCTTCCGGTGCCCGTGCTGGTAGTCTGCATAGGCGAGGGGGGCAGCGGCGGGGCGCTCGCGCTGGGCGTCGGCAACATCGTGCTGATGCTTGAAAATGCGGTGTATAGCGTGATCTCACCGGAAAGCTGCGCGGCCATCATCTACCGCGATTCGGGCAAGGCCGAGCAGGCCGCCGCCGCTCTGCGGTTGACCGCTCAGGACCTGCTCTCCTTTGGGCTGATCGATGACATTGTGCCGGAACCCGCCGAGGGAGCCCATACGGACCCCGCGGCGGCGGCGGAAAACCTGCGCGAATATGTCCGCCGCTATCTCGACGAACTCTCCGCGCTCGACGCCGGCCAGTTGGTGGATCACCGCTACTCGAAGTTCCGCAAAATGGGCAACTTCTTTGCCTGACAAGGGCCGCCGGCGTTAACCTCCGAAGCTTTCGCGCGTCATCCATGTAGCGCTGGCTGTGGAACGCCCGATGCGGGCCTTCGCCGCCGGTGGGGTGTAAAATGAGGAATGAACTCCCGGTCAACAATTTGCGTCTAACGCGGGTGATAGGAAAAAAGGGAGATTTTGCGTCGTGAAGCGTAAGTGGAAGATTATCATCACGGTTGCCGCCCTCCTGATAGCCGCGATCGGTGTCTATGCCAGCACCGTTTACAGCAAGCGGGGCGTGGTGGCCGTGCAGACCGGAAAAGTCGTGCGCCAGGATCTCACCAGCCTGGTGACCGCGTCCGGCGAGATTAAACCAAAGAACTATATCAACATCGGCGCGAATGCCATGGGTGACATCACCGAACTCCTGGTCAAGGAGGGCGACCATGTCCGGAAGGGCCAGTTGCTGGCCAGAATCGAGAACACGCAGCCTGCCGCCGACGTTGAATCGCAGAAGGCCAACCTCAGTTCCGCCGAGGCTGATGCCAACGCCGCCGAAGCCGGCCTGAAGGCCGCCGATGACAATCTGGCCACCATGCGGGGCGCCATCGTCCAAAGTAAAGCCGATCTGGACCGCATGAAGGCGGATTACGAGCGTGCCGAGTCGCTGTTCAAAGAAGGGCTGGGCGCCAAACAGGACTACGAGGTAAAGAAATATACCTACGACGCCCAGGTGGCGGCCGTACAGCAGAACGAGGCGCGCCTCATCCAGGCGCAGGCGCAACGCGAACAAACCGCGGCGCAGCTTACCGCGACCCAGCGGCGGATCACAGTGGCCCGCGCCGGCTTGGCCAGGATCGCCGATATTCTACACAAGTACGACTCTTTCGCCCCCCTCGACGGCGTCGTGACCAATCTGCCGGTGCGCGCCGGGGAGACGGTCGTGCCCGGTCTTCAAAACCAGACCGGCACCCTCATCATGACCATTGCCGACATGTCCCTCATCACCGCCGAAGTGAAGGTGGATGAAACCGATATCGTCAACGTCAAGCTGGACCAGACGGCCGAAGTCACAATCGACGCCATCCCCAACAGGATTTTCAGGGGCCACGTCACCGAGCTGGGCAATACGGCGATTCTCCGGTCGACTGGAGTGGCGGCTTCGCAAAGCGCCATTTCCAGCCAGGAAGCCAAAGATTTTAAAGTGGTTATCGCGTTGGACAACCCTCCCGACGAAATCCGGCCCGGACTTTCTTGCACCGGCAAGATAACCACAGCCACCCGTCAGAACGTCCTTACTATTCCGATCCAGGCGTTGACCGTCCGGCAGAAGGGCGACCTGGAG
>JBEKTU010000006.1:0-122744 GCA_049515735.1 Bryobacteraceae bacterium | reverse complement strand
CCCGCCCTGCTCCGATATCAACTGCCTCCACTTCGCCCGCATCTCGGGCCTACGCTCTTGCATACCTCAACTGTGAGCCAAGGCGCGGCCGCTCACAAGATGGGGTTCACGTAGCGCTCACAATAAGAGCATTGCCGACTTCAGACCGAGTCGTCCGCCCATGCTGCTCCTCTTCCGTGCCGAGAGCAGCCACGGCCGACGAGACAATCCTAAGGGCCTCGGAAATGGGCGTCGTGTGCGAGTATCCCATCGTGGAGCGTAGGTCGTGATCGATTGCAATCAGGCGCCGCTCTATGGCGCGAATTCTATCAAGCTGCCGGTCACCAACTAGCGATCGCCACTTCCGAGCCAGTCCATGTAGTTTCGGAGGCATGTTCCGTCCAGCCATCAGGGCCGCGCCGACTCCTGAGTCTTCCTGACGGCCGTCTTCGGCTCGCCATGACAGTTCCGTCTTACCGAAGCCCCGAAAATCAAAACCTGGCCCGAACCAAAGATCGAACCGCAAGATTTGAGCCCGCGTAGACACCGGCTACGGATTGGCCGTTCCGCCTCGATGATCCGCATGAGATCCGATCCCTCGTTTCACCACTACACCAAACTCCGCTCGAACCAGGCGCCTGAAAACCGGGCCCCAAGTACCGCGTACCCTCAAACCCACGACAAACGCCTGGCCGCGCCTCTTGCCAAACCGCCCTTGCTCCTCAGACGATCGCGACGGCGAAGGGGACACGCCCTTAGCGCCGCACACGGTTGAGGCCTTGGTCCAGTAGACTGGATTTCGGAGCCGAGGCCGCGCGTTCCTTGCTCACTGTGTTCAACGCAGCGCGGGACTCATAGGCATCACCGACAAGGGTTCCTGTCGCATCAATCCGGCCAGCATCAGGCAGGGGCTCCAACGCGCACGCATTACCTTCCGTAAACATCGGGGAGGCTGCTACCTCAATAAACTTCTGGTCTTGACTGAGCACCGCCTTGATTCTCGCAAGATCTTTGGTCTCGGCGCGTTGTATCGCGATACAAAATACGTTTTCTCGTCCTCCCAGTGTCGCGTTGGTGTCTCCTTCGAAAAGGTTGGAACTAGGAATCTCTCGCGGATCAATTGCGCTCCAGAAGACTTTCCATGCTTCAAACCCGTAGGAACCGCCTTCGACCTTCTCTATATCAAATCGGATGCCGAGCGTAGGAATACCAGGTATCATAATTCGCACCTCCTCACTTCACAAGGTTGGCTACCGGAGGCTCCATAGACGAACTGTCTTATCTGCTGACGCAGACACCAATAGATCACCGATTAAATTGAACCGAACGCTCCTGATTACTTTGGTGTGTCCAACGTATCTGGCTACTTCACTTCCTGTGCTAATCTCCCAAATTCTAATCGTGCGGTCTTTCTCGTCTCCGGGATATCCTGAACCTCCGCTCGCAGCGTACTTGCCATCGGCCGAAACATCGAGACACCGGATGCCAGATGCATGTCCGCGTAGACACCGGACCTCTTTTCCGCTGTGGAGGTCCCAAACGCGCACAGTGTAATCCTTGCTACAGGACAGCGCCAGATCGCCGGAAGGCGTGAACCTGACTTCGTTGATCTCGCCCTCGTGGCCTACGAGCGTAACGGTTGTTTCCCCGGAAGCTGCGTTCATGAGGTGAATTGAATTGTCGCTTTCGGCACAAAGGACACTCTGCTCGTTCGCCGAGAGCGCGAGCGCATTGATGTGTTTCGTAATGTCGAACTGGGACACTAGCGTTGGTCCGCTGAGGTTCCATAGTGCAACTTTCTTATCGCCCACGACCATCATCAATCGGCAATCCGCTGAAAAGACCGCGTTGCGCAAACCGCCGATGGTCTGAGTGTTCAATTGACAAACATCCGACAAGGTTCCGCTGTCCAAGTCCCACTGACGCACGACGCTCGGCTTGGCGAATAGCTCCTGGTAGACAAGCAGCACCTGGTTGGCGCCTGGCCTGACACCGAGCACGCCCTTAAGATGACGGTGCGATATCACGCCTAATTCGGAAAGAGTTTTAAGGTCCCAAACCTTTACCGATTCTTCCCCTCCAAAGGAGACAGCGCGCTTCCCGTCCGAAATAAAGTCCGCGACAACCGCACTATCCGCGTGCTCAATGAAACGCCCTACCTCTCGCGCGTCTTCCGCCGGTTGCGTCCGCGCACTCCGAAAGTCGTACTCGAAGAACTGATTGCCCCTCGCCGAATCAACCATGTCCGATCTCGAAACGGTGACTCCGGTCGGCTTCAGTCTCTCATTGAGGAAGTTAGCGGCGGCCCAACCGTCCATAGTGCCCGGCGCATCGTAGCCGCCGGTTTTGAAACGCCACTGGATCTTTTTGCCGTACTTGGTTGCCTCCAGGCCCAAGCTGACCATCGAGAATGCGGGATTGGGACGATTCTTCAATTCGTTCTCGATCTGGCGGAGGGCGCGATCGAGCCCGGCTTCCGCTTTTGACAAATCCGTCGGCGGAGGGCTGGGTTTCAGGTATCGTCCACGCAAGCCGGCGAGAACATCCCGCATAGCGGGAGTTGCCTGTTGCCGGACCAAATCGCGCAGGTCTGCGGCCGGCGCGGCGTTCAGGCGGATGCTATATCGGATGCGATCCACCCGTTCAATCAGAGCCGCTGCAACGTCCGGGAGCCCCAGAGCTTCAGCGACATAATACAAATAGAGATAGGGACTCTCGTCCGCATAGTCCTTGATCGACTCGCGGCAATGAACGGCCTGAGCCCACCAGTAGACCGCTTCCTTGGCATTCCTCGCCTTCCACTCGACCTGGCCCATCATGCTGCAGTTCAGACTCTTCCTTTTACCTTTGGCAAGCCCCTGCAGGAATATCCTTCGCGCGCGGTCGTAGTCGTTCATCTGAAGGCAGGCTGACCCGCCCCAGTCATAGTAAAGGTCCAGATCGCTGTTTTCTGCCGCCTTGGCCTCGGCGGCTCGGGCGCACTCCTCGTATTTGTTTGAGTTCAGGAGCGCGTTGATCTCCTTGGCACCGGGACTATCCCACATCCGATCCTCTTTCTCTTCGCGATACTGCGGCTCAAGGCATTTCCGGACGAATTCTGTCTCTGTAGGATCGGAACCTGTTCGCGGCGCGGGTTCATCGAATGTAACCTCCGGCTTTGGCCTCGCGGCTGGCACCGCTCCAAACCTCTGGTCAAGGTTTAACTCGACCTCCGATGCTTTATCCAAGGGCATCTGCAAGCTTTTCACAGCGGCGGATAGGCCGTCCAGGGCCTCCTTTAGAAGTTTGCCGCCGTCCGGCATCAGCGCGACCTGGACATATGAGAGCCACTTCGGCTGTCCGTCGGCGGTGAGGTAGCTCAGTTTTTGTAAGAAGCCTGCCACGTCCGACCGTTTAGTCGGATTCCCTTCTTCATCCCTTCCGCGCTCCAAGGCGTTCGCACAACTGTCCATCAACTGGGAAACGCCCTCAAGTTCCATGAGCGGACTCGTCTTACCAAGCGACACGTATTGGCTCTTCACCCTATGGTTCGTGCGAATGTCGGTGACGAGCCGTCCGATTGCCCTCAACTGTTCGACCTCGCACTTTAGCGCTGCCCTTTCCAAATTTTCTCTAGCGATGTTGGCGATGTTCGACCCCGGTTTCAAGCGCATCGCTTCCTTGTACTCACGTACCGCGGCTTCTACATCACCGTTGTCAAAAAGGGCACTGCCCAGATTGTTATGGGCGTCCGCAAAGCTCGGAGCGACTTTGAGCAACTCCCGGAATTCTGCAATGGCCGCATTCAGATCACCAGTGCGGTATAGCGTATTCGCTAGGTTATTCCGAGCTTCCAGAAGATCGGGCTTAAGGCGAATAGCCGCACGGTACTGCGCCATCGCGCCGGAGAGGTCACCCTTATGGTAGAGGGCATTCCCGAGATGATATGTAGCAGCGAAATCGTCCGGCTTCAAACGAATCGCCTCGCGGCATTCCAGAGCGCCGCCATCGTGATCGCCTGCATCGCAGAGGGCGGCGCCAAGTTTGCTGTGGGCTTCCGCGTAGTCTGGCTGCAGCTGGACAGCCTTTCGATACTCGCCAATCGCTGCCCTGAGATCGCCTTTATTCCTGTGCGCTTGGCCGAACTTGAGATGGGCCGCAGCGTCATTTTCGCCGGCGCCGCCCGTGACCGATGGCCCCGTAGCCCGCGTGGGGCCGTTGGTTTGCGTCGCCGGTGCATTTGCCCGCGCGGGCTCGGGCGCGCTCGGTGTTGCAGACGGAGGAGCGGGCCTGACCTGGGCATGTGGCGGGTCTGGGGCGGGCGCTTGTTCAACTTGGCGCTGCAGCCTGTCTCGTTCTTGAACGACTCGTGCAAGGATTTCCGCGGCGGCGGGCTCCACAGGAAGCGCGTTCACCATCTGGACGACTTTGTTGACCTCTTCCATGTGGGTTTGAAAGAAGCTCCAGCGCAGCCTTTCATAGCCGTTGAGCACACGCCCGCCTTCGAGCTTGGGGGCCATCATTGGGGCCGATTTTAGAATGTACGCCTTCTTTTCTGGCCCGAGCTCGTTTCCAAAACTCTCGAATATCGAGAGGTACGCCTCCAGTTTCGTTGCGTCCATTTGACCGCAGGTAGCAAGGTAGCGCAGCAACGAGAGCTTCTCGTCCCCTTTGGCTTGCAGGAGCGCGAGCTGCGGACTAGGCAGGCTCTTCGCAACCGGTTTGCTCGGAGCCCGTTTGTTGGCGAATATTTTTCGCAGGAAGCTCATATATGAATATGCCTCACGAGGCCTCGGCGGCCTGGCGTCGCCGGACACCTTTGATCAGGCGAGCCCCGACACAGGTCGGACAAAGCTCTTTCACTAGGTTCGGCCTGAGCAGCAGAACCAGCCACAATGACCGGCCCATGCGCCGCCGAGCCCTTCGGCGGCCGTTGCAGGCTCGACACATCCTGGGGATGTTATCTTCTCCTCTCGGATCAAGCACCGCTCGTCCTCAATGGCGGCGAGGGCACCGTCGTCGGCCACGATACCACGCGGCGCGCCCGCCCGGCACCCCTAGCGGGCGAAAGCCCGGCACACGGATGGCGCCGAGTCCGCCAACAGCCCGCCGCCACCGCGCCCAACGGCCTGCGCGACCGCGCCCACCCCGAGACGGCACGACCAGCCGCCGAAAATCGGGCACGGCCGCAGAAGCAGTTGGTCGCGACTCCTAGAAATCAGTCGCCTGTGCACTCTTTGTGTGGTAGTTGCCGTTGGGAACCTTGTGAAGCGTGATTGAAATTCGGTCCACGCTGTAAGCGGTCTCCGAAACGAAGAACTGGTCGCCACGCTGATATGAGTAGTTGCCAGGTTCCCCGTACCGCGTGACGATGGTGTACGCGCCGCCTCGGACGCCGACGGTCCTTGACGCGCCGTTTGGTACCTCGATGTAGCCGCCGGTGGGGCCAATGAGCTTGACCGTCGCAGACTCGCCCGAGTAATTCACGAAGCTGATCGTCGGCGTGTTTTGTGCCGTAGCAACCCCGGCGGCCAGAACCACAAGAAGCACGGTTAGGACCGCACATTTGAAAATAGATCTCGCCTGCATAACAACCTCCCATTCCTGACGATGTGGTTTTCCGCGAGCTATCGGGTCGGCCACAGCCGCCTTTGCCCGCACCTGCTCCTACACGGAATCCAGGCGCGAACTGCCGCCTTTCTTCTAGTACAACCGCAGCGCGGCCGCCCGCTTGCTGTGCCGAGATGTAAGATCTGGGCATACGAGTTTGCTGCTCAGAATCCCGCGAGGATTCGGAGTAGTTGGTTCTGGCCGCCGCCCAATTGTGCCCCTGGCGGCGTCGCGCGAGCGGGCCTTCTGCGAGTGCAATGTGGGCATCGAACGAAACGAGTAAATCAAATGGCAGCGCATGAGGAACGCCATCGGTTGGTAGATAGCGTCGTTTGGAAACGCCCGCCACTCCTGCCGGGTTGCGGCCCGCTCGCCCTTATGCGCTCCCGTCCACGTTCGCGCTTTCGCCTGGAAATCTGGCGTTTGTTATGGCAGGTGAGCCGTAAGAGTCGTGTAGAACATTCGGAAGGAGATTTCCCACTATGGCGAGTCGGGGCAAGGACGGCCGCGTGCTTATACAGATAAGTCGTCAGTGATTCGTTGTAGAGCCAAGCGATGCACTGCGGACTTGGTACGTCCATCCGTTCTTTGCGGTTCAAGTCTTGTATGCGGGAAGCGGATGGCATGAGGACGCAGTCCCGGTCCTGGACTGGAATCGCTGCTGTTGTAGCATCGCAAGGGTCTATGCGCCAGCTTGCAACCGTTCTGGTCGACCGGGCTATGCGGCGGGCGCGGATGACAATATCACGGCCGTGCTCTATGAGCACGCGGAGTAAGCTCTCGACATCCTCCGAGTGCGTTACATGGAAAAACACGGGAGGCTGAATATGCCTTGGATGGACGCGGGGAATCGAATGATCTGGCAGGTGCTGAAACTATACCTGCCGGCGGGGACAAGGCTGACGTCGGTACATCGCTCGCCGTATCAGCAACTGGCATTCATCATACGGACAGCCCGGCAAAAGGGCTATACCGTCGCGCAAAACCCTATTCTGGGTGACCGGTCGACCTGGGCTGGGGCGCTCGATTACATCCGCGCCAGGGGCTACAAAGTCGCCGAGCCAGGCAGAAGCGTTTACGAACGAGGCCTTGCCTACGATCTCTCTGGTCCGAGTCTCAACGAGATCGAGAAGGCAGTGCGAAAGGCGGTAACCGAAGGGCGGATTCGCTTGGTTCGCCCCGACGGCATAATCGTGGAGCATCACAACGGGTGTGTACACGTGGAGATCGACGGAGGTTTACTCGATTTCGAGGCGTTCGAACTCGCATAACGCGCCACCCAAGCCGAAAGCAGCAGCCGATATATGCTTGGCTGCGCGACCGCTCGACTCGCTGCGCATCATGCCTTGGTAAGCCAGTGCCCTGCTGTCTTCCACCGCAGCCCAGCTAGATGGTTTATCCTCACGATGGACCTTCGTGAAAATCATGCGCTAATACTCCGAATTTCCGCCGGTACCCTCGGGACTGCGCAACGGCTCCCGGCGGGAAGTTCAATACGTCTGTTGTCACTTTGAGCGGCCCCAAGCTGGAAAGCCCATCGGTGATCTCAAAGAATCTCAAAAACTCTTGGGCGGAGCCAGCCCTCATGGCGGTCAAGGAATTCTCGGCCACAAGTCGTCTAAAGACAACAATGCGTTATGCTCACCTTAGTTAGTCCCAGTACGTTGCGCAGGAGGTCAAGGTTCTAGACCGGGTGCTCCCCAAGTTTGAAAACAAGAAGCCTAAGGGACCCTCGCCCTCGGTGAGGCGAGTACCCGGCAGGGAGCACCCCAGCGATAGCGACACCGGCGGCCGGATTGGCGCCAATGGCACCGACCTCAAGTAACATGATTGATAGCCGGCTACTGCCGTCGCGTTTGTCGCATAGGAGACCCAGAATGATCAGGAACGGTGCTTGCGCCCTTTCGAAGCGCCGAATGCAATGGTGCTCACGCGAGGCTTCGGCCCGTGGCCCCGATGGTCGCCCTACGCCAAAGCGTGCGGAGTCACGTCCGGCTCCGTCATCCACCTGGGATACTTCTGCCCCGGCGCCGGAGAGTCTTCCAGCCAACGCAGTTCCTCGTCTGCGAACCGCAGACAGAAGCGCGATTCCAGCGTCGTTAGGGCCTCGGGCTGATCGACATCCAGGTTGAAATCTTCCGCCACTTTTCCGTGGCTGTGCTGTTTCTTGAAGGGCTGGTTCCAACGCCCTTTCGTCACGGTCGGCGTATCGCCGCCGCGAATGAGCCGCTTGTAGATGTTCGTTGCATTATCTTGGCCACGGCCAAAGCCTAGGTACTGCCGGACCCGGGTTATGCGCTTCTCCGGCGCCTCCTCTTCCCGCCAGGCTCTCACCCATGCGAACAACACCGCCAGCCGCTTGATCAACTGCCACTCATCAGGCTGCAGGCGGCTATGAACCTCTTTTTTTAATGCCTTCAGAACCTTGTCGAGGCGCTGCGGCGCGTCGGACTGGGGGAGGCATCGATTCAGGGCATCTTTTGACAGATCGTAGAGCGTGCCCGCATTCTCTATAGATTGCGGCACGAACTCAGCCTGCAGCAATTCGGCGATTCTCCGGACCGTCACTTGATCCGTCTCTGTCCGGAAGTCGAGGACATCGGCATACAAGGAACTGATTTCGACTTGCTCCCACCGCTGTGCGCTCACCCATTCGATGGTGATTGGCGTCCGAGTATCGGGGTCCGTGAGAGGTACGATGTGGTGTTGCGCCGCCTCATCAAGTGCTGCGAGTTTTCGGCAAGTCGCCTCGACGTTGACGAACTGGACTCCCGGCGCCTTCCGCAGTTCCTGCCGCAACAAGACCAGGCCTTTCCGCAGCGCCTTCTCGGGCTCCTGTAACAGGCTTTCCTCCTCTGCGTCCGGGCCCTCATCAGGCTTTGCTTTACCATTCACTTCTGTGGCGCCGGCCCGCACGGACCCGGCGGAAGGCACTCCCAATGACGGCGCGGTGATGCGCGCGCGAATATGGTCGCGCGTTTCCTCCAGCGTCCAGGCGCGGCCGTAGGCGCGCGAGAAAATGAACGCGCAACTGAGGAGGACGAAGCCGTTTTCGCAGATGGCGGGCGATGCCCACCAGTTGGAATAAGGAACGAAGATCACGTGGGCAGAGCTGGCCAGGAAAGGCACCGCCAGCAGCGGCCCATACGGCCGCAGCGACGTGGCGACGCCGTCCTGGTCCGGACCCCAGTTAAGGCCTTTGGGATGGTGCTGCCAGTTATCGCTCATGTCGATATCGATGAGGAAAATATCGATTGGATCGCGGTTCGCGCCGCTCATCCGCGCCAGGAGCTCCTGCGCCCTCAGCTCGGACCTGATCGGCAGCACCTCCACGAAGGGCGCGTATAGCTCCGGATCGAGCTGGTTGAAATCGTCAATGTTAATCACGCGAAGGCGTCTTGCCATGGCAAACGGCTCCCCTAAATGTGCCTCACGGCGCGAGGTTAAACGCCACCTCGACGACATACTTTATTGACACGCCCGTGCTCGTCCGCACCTGCTCGGGCGGATAAGAAACGATATGGCCCAGCTGCGCGCCTTCCGGCCCGTAGAGCCGGTTCGCCCGCCGCAGACCTTTCGGCTCGTCAGGATTCGAACTCCAGGCGAACCGCTCCTCCTGGTGCTGTTCAAGCGTCAGCCTCAGCCGATTTGGCTCCCGCGTCATCCGGCGGCAGATTCGGACCAACGGTTCGGTCACCGGCTCGCGGCAGCGTATATTGAAGACGACTTCCCGCAACAGCGAAACAACTCCGACGACGGCAGGGTGCGTCAGCAGCGCCTCATCGACAGAGGCGCCCGGCCGGGAGGCGCCAGGACGAAGCGCGGACGCCAGCAGACCGAGAGCGTCGCGCTCCGAGAGTTCCGGGTCCCAGGCGAGCTTCAGCGGGAGGGGAGAAGCGGAGCGCCAATATTGCAGCAGGTATTGCAGCATCGCTTCGACGATGTTTTCACAGTTGCCTGCTGGCAACAGAAATATCCGCGTTTCCGCCGAGGGTGTCGCACGGTTTTCAAGGATCTTCTGGGCTGCAAACGAACATGCGTTCAGGATCATGGCTGCCCGCAAGGCTCTGCGCAACGGCTCCGCGGCGGGCGCCGATTCTTCCGTCTTCCGCGATGCCGACCGCAGATCGCTGATGACCGGCGTCGTATAGCTCTTCACTTCGTGCGCCCAGCTCGCAACGGCCTCCTGCGCCGCTCGAAGGCGCTGCAGATCGTGCGATTGGGAGGTATACGCGGTGATCTCGCTCATCCTGTCCAGCAGGGTCTCGCCCCAGAGCGTGCCCGCTCCCCACGACGCGGGTTGCCACAGCCGCTCCGAAGGACGGTAGTACTCGTTTCGGGCACCGTCGCGGCGGATGATCCACTCCTGCCCCCTGATGCGGGGCAGCCGGAGAACGTGCCGGTCGTCTTGACCGGGCCGGGCCTGCTCAAGATCCCACCTCGGCAAAGGATAGTGTTGTCTGATACAAGCCCATTCTGCGTTTATCTCCGAGCGATCGGGCGAAGGGCCCGCAAGGCCCCGCTGATAGCTGTAAAGCATCCAGCTCAGGAAGTCATCCTGCGTCCTGGTCCGAAGCGCCTCGAATACCCTGGGTATCCATTCGCGATAAAGCCCAAGGCACAGTTCCGCAAATCCCCGGTCGAGGCGGGAAGTGACAATCGCCGATACCGTCCATGCCACTCCGCCGACGTGGCATGGAATGAAGCAGGCTCTTGGCGGCGGACCGTCCGGTTTCAGTCCAAGGACACCTTTCACCGCCCCGGCGAAGTCCGGTGCCGGCGCGCCGAGCCAGCTGCCATAGAGCGCGAACCCCAATTCGAAACAGCGCTGTATCGCGGGCGGAAAATCCGATAGCGGAGCGACGAGCAGATCCGCCGCCGCGCCGTCGCCGGTGGGGCTCCGTCCGTGAAACGCATCGACCTGCGACTGCGCGAGAACCACGCGCCCAAAAGGCACCTCACCTTTGAAAAACCGATGCACCGTCACGACACGCATACGCAGCGGGTCGGTTGACAGGAACACGTCCCGCGGAGACCGCGTTTGCTCGTACTCGCCGAG
Source organism: Bryobacteraceae bacterium (assembly GCA_049515735.1). Taxonomy (GTDB): domain Bacteria; phylum Acidobacteriota; class Terriglobia; order Bryobacterales; family Bryobacteraceae; genus Fen-178. The sequence continues at coordinate 112,117 of JBEKTU010000006.1, read as the reverse complement.
CGATTGCCGAATCCGTTCGGTGATCCGGTCCAGCAAGAGCCGCTGCGAATCGCCGGCCGGCGGCAGCGGCGCCGCGGCGGCTTCAGCGGGCGTGCCGGTGCAGAGCGCTTCGATGAATTGCGCTTCCACATGGCGCCAAAGCTCCCGGTGGCCCTCCCGCAGCGATTCGATGATGGCCGAAATTCGGCCGGCGGCCTGCTTCTGCCCCTCGGCGATGGCCGCTCGCCGATCGGGTTCGATCGCTTCCAGAACGAGACGGCGCCTGCCCAGACCCACGCCCGTATATAACGCGTTCCTGTCCTCCTGCACGGCGGCATCCTGCAGCCGGAGTCGGTATGCCCCGCAGCAGGCAATGTGGAGATAGTCGATCAGTGTGTTCGCGAGAGCCGCCGGATCAGGCAGGCGGAAGTGAGCCGCCTGGAAGCCATCCACGACCTTCGCGGCCAGTCGGTCGTGATTGTCACTCGCCATACGGTCACGCCTTCGAGCGACTCGATTCTTCCAGCACGCCCATGCCGCAAAGCGCGAGCATGCGCTCCAGCGTCAGCGCGTTCTTGTCGCGCGCACCCATGTCTGCGACGATGCGGCCGGCCTGGAACGCCAGCAGGCGAGTGCCATACTGGCGTGCGGTGACGGGATCATGCGTAATCATCACCACCGACGACCCGCGCTCCCAAAACTGCGTCGTCATCTCCATGCACTGCTTCGCATTGGACTGGTCAAGCGACGCCGTATGTTCGTCGGCCAGGAGCAGATGGGGCCGCCTCAGCAGTGCGGTCTGCAGGGCCACCATTTGACGTTGGCCCTGGCTGAGCTCCGATAACCGCGCATGAAGCTTGCCGGACAATCCTGCCGAGCCCAGCCTTCCCGCGACCTCTGCCTCGAACGCGGGCGTAAGAGCCCGGCGCCACAGCCGGGAGGAGGACAGCGACGCCATGCGAAGATTCTCGGCCACAGTCAGATTGACGAATGACCCGGCCCGCGGATCTTGGTGGATATACGCGAAATACCCGGCGCGTTCCGCCAGCGGGAGCGCATACCAGTCTGTCTTCCCGCCATCCCGCTCCAGCGTCACCGTTCCGCGATCCGGACGGAAACGGCCCGCTAGCAGGTTCAGCAGCGTCGATTTGCCGGACCCGTTCGGACCCACGATCACGATCCAGTCGCCGGCCGCGATTTCGACCGAAACGCCGTCGAGAGCCCGGGTCTTCGCGCCTCTCTCGCCGGAGAACTCTTTCACGACCTCGCTAACCGCCAGACGCCATGGATTCATAGGCAACTTATCTTAGGACCTTTGCGGCGCGGCCTTTCACGGCCGGCGGAAACGTAAAGCCGAGCTTTTCGGCGGTCCGCTCATTCAGCAACAGGGTCTTTCCGAAGAACAGTACATTCTGAATACTACCCGGAGCAGCCTTCGTCTTCAAAATCCGCGCCACGATGTCGCCAGCGCTCTCGCCGAGGGCCACGTAGTCGACGGACACTGCCGCAACAGCGCCGTTCTCCACGCTGCCCGAATCGCTCGCCACAACGGGCAGTTTCGCCGCTGTGCAGACCGCCACGAGGCCGGGCATCGCCGACGTGACGGTGTTGTCGGAGCCGACATAAACGGCGTCGACGGTCTGGAGAATGGCACGCGCGGCGTCCGGCACTTCGGTCGCGGTCCCAACCGTGATCACGCGTAACGTGAGATTCTCGCGCTTTGCGATCTCGCGGATCTTGTCGACGCCATACTGCGAATTTGCCTCGCTCGGATTGTAGATGATCCCGACGCGCGTGGCTTTCGGGAACAATTCACGGATCAGGGCTATGTTCGCCTCGTAATTCACCTGATCGGAAACGCCCGTCACGTTCGGCGGGTGCTTGTCCATGTCAGCATCGTTCGGGTTGGTGACCGTGCTGAAGACGATCGGCTGCAGCGGGCCGGAACCCGCCTGCGCGCGCGCCTCCTTGAGCACCGCTTTCGCCACGGGGGTCGATACCGGAACGACGACATCGGGATGCGCTTGCAGGATTTCCCGCGCGTAGCCATCAAGCAGGTTCGTCTGGCCGTTGGCGTTGACCTCGGTGATGCGGAGACGAGCTGAATCGAAACCTTGCTTCTGCAACGCCTGCCGGATGCCCCTGATCGAGTCATCCAGGATCGGATAGGGCTGCAGCGTGAAAATCGTGACGGTATGAGCGGGCCCGCGGTCGCAGGCCAAGAGTCCGGCGATCAGGACGAAAACAGCGAGACGCCGGATCAGGTTCCGGGAATTCCTTGCGGCGCCCATATTCTCAAAGTGGAAGTATGTCGCCATAAGACCCCTCCGGCCGGCGCCGAAAACGCCTGACCACAATCGATAGCACCACCGTTACGGCCGCGATGATCTTCAGGTCCGTCGGCTTTACCTGGAGCGGCAGCCAGCCGCGAACGCTGGCGCGAACGATGCCCAGATAAAGAAGGTAGTAAAGGCTGGCCCCCATGATGGGCGCCGCGCACTGGCGAACCCAGAGCGCACGGAACGGAAGGACCTGTTCGCCAAGGACGAGCGCTGCGATGAGCGTCACGATGATGCCAACGCCCATGCCCAGGTCGGCAAAGCCCTGCTCGGCGCAGACCAGGGCGCCCGAGGCAGCGACGAGCCCGTTCGCCACAAACAGGCCCGCCACCTCATAGCGCGCGGGGTGATGCCCGTTGTCGCCAAGAAGGGGCCGGTTGTCGCCGGTGGCGCGGAGGATGAGTCCGGTTTCGCTTTCGAGGCCCCACAACACCAAGGCGCACGCGATGGCCACCGCCGCGAGCACCACAATGACCTGATCCCCTGCAGGCGATGACAACGTCAGAACCGAGAACATCGTCCGCGCATCTCCCGTGCCTACGTTCGGCCGGCCGCCTAACACGCGAAAGGCGAGCGAATAACATCCCATCGTGGTCAGAATCCCGCTCAAAAGCCGGCCCACGCCCAGACAGGTATGCAGCACCGCCGTTACCATCCCGGCGGCGCCGCCAGCCGCAATCGCGGCCAGTAACGCCAGTCCCCAGGGAACGCCCTGCAACAATAACCGGGCAAAGACAACCGCACCGAGCAGGAAGCTTCCGTCAGCCGTCAGGTCCGGATAACGCAGGACCCGCAGCGAAATGCTTATCCCCATGACGGACACGCCATAGGTCAGGCCCTGCAAAATGACGTTCAGGAGTAGCGGCAAGGTACGGCTATGCCTCCAACACGGTCATGGGGCGTCCCGCCTTGACCAGATACTGACCGTAGCGGAATACAACGATTCCGGGCAAGGTCCCGATTCTCCGCAGCGAGCCGTCGATCCGGCTGACGGCGCCGATCTCAACCTCGAAGCGCCCGGCCTTCAGCGCTGCCGCAGAAAGGATGCCAACCGGAATGCCGCCCACGCCATGCGCGAAATGCGTGCCCAGCCAGGTCAGCACCGGCTCCTGTGCCGCTTCCCAGGCCGTGAACGGCTCGAAGATCGCCTCTCCCTGCGGCCCGAACAGGCCCTGCTCCAGGTACATCCGGAAATGACTCGTTCCCGGATAGACGACATGCAGCTGCGGGAAAATGGTGACCTGCTTGCCGGCCGCGGCGGCGAGGCCGCCGATCCCGGCAAGAATCCGAAGCCATTCGGCATCTTCTTCAATACCGCCCGGTAAACCGAACTGCAGGTTGATGTACGGGCGGATCGAGGAACGCATCAGCCGGGGCAGCACGTCGCGCATCAGCATCTCGATATACTTCCCCGGCTGCGCCGTCTTGCCCAGGTAACCGAGCCCTTCGGGCGTCAACGCTTCCACGCCGATGTACACGGCTTCGCAACCGGCGCGCTCCATGGCCCGGACGACCGCGCCGTCGCGCAACGATTCCACGCGCGTTTGACAGTCCCACGAAAAGCCATGCTCCTCCTGCAGGTTTTCCAGGGCGGCACAGAGATCGATCGTGCGGCGCGCGGAATGCGCGAAGAAATTGTCTTCGATCGCGAGCCTGCGATATCCCTGCGCGGCGGTCAAATAGCGGAGGTCCGCGATGATGGCGGGAATGCTCTTGGCGCGGATGCGGTTGTTCCCCACGCAGCAGAATGCGCAGCGCAGCGGGCACCCGCGCGCGGATACATAGGTCGCATGATCGAACTTGCCCGGCGGCGCATGCAGGCTTTCCGGCTGGAACACGGGCGACATCTCGTCCAGCGTCTCCGTTTCCAGCGGGGGAGCCGGAGGATTTCGCTGGATTCCGAACGGAGACCGATAGGAAATACCCGGTACGGCGGAGAGGGCGGGAAAAGACCGCAAGAGAGCTAACAGCGCCCGCTCGCCTTCACCGCGGACAATAATATCGATTTCCGCATGGCGGCCCAGAATCACATCATCCTGTGCGCTCGCGTGGTGCCCGCCGAGCACCACGGGAATGTCAGGCCACAGCCGCTTGCACGCGCGGGCGAGGAGGATGGCGTTGTGGTACGACGCCGTCGTCGCGGTGATTCCGATAAGGCTGTCGCCGGCGCCCGCGAGGGCAGCGCGCAGCTCGGCGTCGATCCCTGGCAGATCGGTCTCGCTGTAATCGAGCAGCCGGATATCGATCGCCGGTTCATGAAGCTGGACGAAACTGGCAAGGCTGATTAACCCGCTGGCAAAGCCTTCAAGAAGGCCTCGCTGCGGCGGGGCTATAAGGAAGAGGGTTTTGCCGGTGCGCCGGGTATTGGTCGCCATATCGGGATTGACGTGCGCCGAAGCTTTAGTATCGACCTGATTCATCTCTTCCGTGCAAGCAACAGGCTCCAACCCCTTACAGCCCCTTACAGGCGAACATCCGGTCCGGTGTCAGGGGCTGTAATGCCGTAAGGCCCTGTAATGCTTTATAAACAAAAGACTTTACACTATTGTTGAGGGTGGCTATGGACCACTCTCAACAGCCGGGCACGAGCAACAACGGGCAGCCGAACACCCCGCCCGAAGCCGAAGCCCGCTCCATCCCGGATTTCAATCCATACGAAGTCGAACCGGCGTGGCGCGATTACCCCTGCGAGTGGAAGCGCCCGCGCTTCGCGCATATTCCCGAGGTGGACTGGGTGAAGCTATACCATCTGCGCCAGCACCAACGGCGGCAAGCGCAAGGCCGAAGCGCCGGCGACAACGGCGCGGCAGGTCATACCCCTGCGCCGCACGCCAACGGCAATCACGCCGGTGCGGACGCGCTGACCGCGGTCACCTCCAATCCGGAAATCACCCCCGGCGCTCTCTCGATGCCGGGGACCGGAGACAAGTGATGCTGTGGATTCTCGCAGGCCTGCTCGGGGCGATTGCCATCGCTCCGCTTTTCATTCGCGCCATGCGCGAGCTGCGGGGATCGCCTGAATTAGAGGCTGCGCTCCACGCAGCCGTGATCGGCGTGCTGATGGAGTTGATTCCCTTGCTGATTCTTCTCATTCGGACCCGGGGGCTGAGGAGGCCCCGTTCATGAATATTTTGTTGACGATTCTTTTCTGCGTGACGGTCGGTTCCATCGCCGCCGTTTTCTGGCCGCGCCGGAACAGCCGCGAGGCGCGCACCTTCCTGGCTGCGACGATGTTCACCGCGGCCATCATCGCCCTGGTGAACGCCTGGAGGCGTTCCGCCAAGCGCTGAAAACGGAGGCGCTGACATCATGCGGACCATTCTGAAATTCCTGGCGGCTGCGGCGATCCTGTATCTCGGCTATCTGTTGGTTGGGCAGGCCGTGATGTTGGGCTGGATCCACGGATGGGTTCAGGATCATTATGGCGATCTCACCGGCGCCGACCGTACTGTCGGCTGGCTGGTGGCCCTCGCCGTCTTCGCGCTGATCCGGCTGGTGCGCTGGCGGCCCGTGCTGGCAGCGCCGGTCACCGGCCGGACCAGGTCTCTTCTGGCCTTCGCCGGCATCTGTCTCGCCGCCGCCGGCGCCCTGAAATTCACCAACGCGCGGATGCTCTTCGATTCTGCCGGCAATCCGCGGCAGAGCTACATCGAAACTCCCGAAGGTGCGGTCATCGTGGACGCGCCGCCAGGCGGCATCGATGCCAAAACCGGGTTGATCCGCAAGGCGCTCACCGCCGAAAAATTGCGCGCGATCAACATCGCAAGGATCGGCGAAAAGGACGGCGCCAGCGGCGACGCCAATCATTATTTCAATCCGCACGACGGCGGAACCAAGGTCTGGTTCGTCCAGGGCACCTGCGAGACGCGCGCCAGCGAAGGCTATGACGATCGTGGCCGTAAGCTCATCCCGGCCACCGCCGAGTTGGTCGATCGCTGCGAGAAACTCCAGGCCGAAGCCGAGCGGCAGCGGGAAAGCGCGGCGCAGAAACAGGCGCGGAAGGAATTTGTGGAACGGCGCAAGGCCCGCAGGCACGAATTCCAGGAGATCGGGACCTACACGACGGCGGGCCGCTTCACGATCATCGACAGCATCAAATTCGTCTTCGAGGGGTGCGAGGTACTGCGCCGAGAAACACGGCTCAAGTTTCGGATCGCCAACCTTGGGAACGCTGAATCGGGCACCGTCTCCAATGCCGGTTTTGAGTTCACTCTCCTGAATAGCGATGGAAGCGAAACACGCGCCCGCGGCGTGCGGCGCATCCAGGGCGTTGTCGACAGCACCGCGCAGGAGCGCACGCTGCTTCCGCCCGGCCCCGGCGAATCCGGCAGGATCGTTATCGAATTCGAGCGCGACAGCGAGTCGGGCGGGTTTGCGATCGCCATCAATCATGCCGTAGCTTTTGCCAATCCAGGCGGGCACACTGTGGCGTACAGGAAGTTCTGATCCCGGCATTCACAGCCGCTGGAGTCCCGGAGGTCCAGAGCTTTTCCGGGATTTCCAAGCCGGCGTACATATGGTGAGCGCCCGTGCGCCCGGCTGCCCGGTTGATCCCCGGCACAGAGTCGAGCGCCCGGCTGGAAACGGCTCCGGGCGCGGCCCGAATCCGCTCCTACAATGGTTCAAGCCCCGCTCCCCTGAAACCGGAGAAATGCATCGGCCCCCGTCTTCGCGGGGCATGCGGTTCGGGGATCAGAGTGGCTTGGGGTTCCGCAGAGTTACGAAGATGATTTGCAGCAACGACATCGTGGCATCCGGCGGCCTTGATCGAAGAATGCACGAAAAGGGCAAAGGCTCTTTTCGAGCCTTCCAGCCCGAAATACCGCGTTCCCAAATAGCTGATTTTAAAGAGGAATTTGGTCGGGGCGAGTGGATTCGAACCACCGACCTCCTGGTCCCGAAGAATGGGCGCGGCCGCTCGCAGAGCTGCCATCGACAGGAACTACCAGGCGACCTCGAAGGCCAGAGGGATATCCAGGCCTGTATCGGAACCGATGGTTCGGGTCAAACGGTCGAGGTGAGACCGGCGATAACGGTCAACGCCCAAACGGGTCAAACAGTCAGTAGTTGCAATACCTTTGCGATTCACACGACGCGCGGCCTGGGAAGAGTGCCCCCCCCAGCGCGTTGAGTTAATGAGGGACGTTGCGGCCCGCAACCAGACCAAGCAACACGCGCACTGGCAGGCCAAACCCACGCGACTGACACGAACGCGGATTACGACTGGAACCCGTCCAGGCGCGGCGCTGCCGCCGCTTGGCTGGAGGACACGACGCGATGGATCTGCTTCAGCCAGGCCCGCACCACTCCAATCTCCCCCCGCTCCCTGAACTTTTCCACCTTGGCAAACACTTTGTTGTGCTCGTGCGGTTTGCAGACAACCGGACAGGGGGACACGGTCCCGCCCCCGACAGCCTCACCCACGAAAGCAGCAACCCGTCTGCGCGCCGCGCCTGCCCACAGGTCTCCGAAGGAATCCGAGAGCAAAGAGCCAAACGCGAAAGAAGGATTGAAGAGCTTCTCGCAGCACCAGTAGAGAACGCCGGCTGGGCCCACCCCGCCGTACCAGCCCGCCGCGAGGCACTTGTCATAGGGACGCGGTTCGTACAGGCCACCGAAGCGGTGAGAGTAGACGCGGGCCTCAACACCGGCACCGGCAAGAAGCGGAGCGACCTCGGTTTCGATCAGGTTCACTGCGGACGCGAAGACCTCCCGCGGATGCTGTTGGCTGCCGAAGTAGTCAACCGAGGGGGTGAATCGCATGTAACCGACCGAGCCCGGGTACGCCCGCGCGGTCGCGGCCACCAGTTGCGCCCCGTTTAGAACATCGGCAGCGTTGTCGGGCCCCACTAGGTAAGATACGGCGAGAACGGTCCCACTAAGAAGCCGCGTCTTTTCCCTGGAGAGCAGCGCTAGCGCACCATGGCTCTTCGAAAAGTAATCCACATCTGGTTGCTCGGGGAGTGGATTGTGGTGTTTGTAGTAGAGGCGCCGCTCGCCCGCGTTCAAGCTGATCCGAACATACGCCGGGCGAGCCTCCATAATAGCTTTAGCATTGTACTCGTCGATCAGCGCTCCATTGGTATAAAGCCCCACCTTCAGTCCCAAGTCGTGCGCATAACGCATGCCCGCTGGCGTTGCATCGTTGAGAAGCGGCTCGCCGCCGCCCGTGAACAGGACCTCTAAGACGCCGGCATCCTTCAACCTGGCAAGCAGGGTCCGCACCGCCGCCTCGTCCATGTGAAACTGGGGTGAAAAGTCATTACGCGTCCATATTCCCAACTTCTCTTTAGGCTCGCGATACGCACACTGGTGGCAGCGGTAGATGCAGTTCAGGGTCGGGATGAACTCGAATGACATCGGAACGATTTCCGCGTACTTGCCGTCGACCACAAGCGTCGATCTCCCAATGTCTCGCACCCAAACCGGATACACCGGATCCGCCGGTGTGTCGCCAGGTCGGACGGTGGAATATTCGAACCGAGGCGCAAACACGGACTCACGGCAGGCGGCGCCGATCCCGCCCGGCAGAAGGCTCAGCGCCTCCCCCGCCGTCAGCCTGGCAGCGGGTGCACCCTCATTCTCGATGAACACCTGCAAGGATGAGATCTCTGTGCAACCCATCGCGCGCCTGCAGCGCTCAACGCAGAACTGATCCGTTGCGCACGAGCGTCCCACAACCGCTCGCGCAATGAAACACCCGGGCTCCTTCGGGTTTGGGAGCACCTGAAACCTGCACGCATCATTGCCGCGCCAGGTCGATTCAAGCAGAATCGGATTAGGTTCCATGACTCCTCCTGTTACATCCGCCCTTCGCTGATCGCCTTCCGTTTCAGCGCGTGCACCCGCTCTAACAGCCGCGCCTCTTCAGCAGCGTAGTAGGCCTTCAGGCGCGGCAGTGTTGCCGCCCGACGCTGTTCTTCCAGCAGGCGGACCGCTTCTCCCGTGCACGCCTCAAAGGCCCGGATGCCGGAAGCAAGGTAGCAAAGGGGCTGCTTGAGGGCGGTGAAGATCCGCGCCCGGGCGGGCTCGAATTGCTCAGGAAGCGGTGGAATCTGGCTGGCGCCGCTCATCACCCGGCACTTGTCCTGCAGAGCACCGGCATTGTTGATGAGGCCCACATCCGAGCTCGACATCCACCTCCAGAGGCCGTCCACATCGTTTGTAAGACCCTCAATGTCCCGCTTGGTAACGCTCCAGCACCGCTTCAGCTCCAATTCTGCATCGAGAAGCATTGGCCATCGGTCAAGCGTTTTTGCGATGAAGTTCGGGTTGGGTTCGTGGAACAGCCCGATGAATTCATCTGTGCTGATCTGGAACACGTCTCTTGCATCCCTCAGAACACGAGGCACGAACTGCTCCGCGGCTTCAAGCATCAGGCGCGCGATGCGCCGCTGGTGGGGAACAATCAGGTGGTGGGCATCTTCCCGCAGCGGAAACTGTAACCGTGACACCCGCACGGCGGCCTTCAGCCCCGGATAACGTTCGAGTGCCCTCCTGGCGGCCGCCCGCAGTTTCCTCTCGGACTCATGGATCGCTTTGAGTCTATCCACTACTCCCGGCAGATGGGCATCGATCTCCGCTTCCAACACGCCGCTAAGTGGCACCCCCCGCGCGGTTGCGACGGTCTGCCGGGCCGAAGCTCGGCACAGGAGGTAGAGGTTTCGGTCAGCCCCCGCCATGGCAGATAGATCGCCGCCCCGGCCGCCGCGAACGGCAAGGTACTCGTGATAGACACCGCATAGCGCCTGCGCCCTCATCGAGTTATCTTCGCGCAGCCGCACCTGGAGGGCACAAATATACTCGTCCGTGTCCGACAATACGTCGAGGTCCTCGAGGGTCAACTTGTACTTCATGGACCAACCGTCGATCACCCGCAGAATCTCAGGGTAGCGATCTAGCAGCCCTGCACGCACCAGTGCCGAGTCACCCGCCTCGAAGACCCCACGCAAGCCAGCGCTCGAGCGGATCTCCTCCGTCAGCGCGTAGATCTCCTTGTCGCGCTCGCGGGACAGGTTCAGGACCTTGCCCGCCGGGATGCCCGGATTGAGAGGATCGACCTTGAAGGTCCGCTCCTCTTCTGCAATGGCCTCGTCTCGCAGGATGTTGTGAAACGAGGCCCGCTCGCTGATGTATTTGAACTGGTGGGCGGCAAAGTCCTCCGCCACCGCATCGAGCCAGAAGCCGAAATGCATCCCGACGAAAACGTCCAGGATGTTGTCCACGAGCGCTTCGGCATTCGACTCGTCGATGCGCTTGAGGCCGCGGACAAACTCACCAAACTTCCTGAACCGCTCCAGCCGGTTCTCGAACAGCCACTCCAGGTCGGTAATTCCAAAGTCCTGGACGCTCCTCAAGTAATAGTAGATGCTACCCGGGTCGTCGTCTGCCACGTCATGCACTAGCTGGTGACGGCAATCGAGCGCCTTGATCAGTCGCCGTTGAGGTTTGAGGACCTGTTGAGTCCTAGCCCCGAACGCGTGCGTCAGGAAATCGTTGACGTAGTCCCATGCCTTGTAGAAATAGTCCAGTTGGAAGTAGCAGTACCGGTTGGAACGGCGACGGAAATGACCTTCGAAATCCTCCATAAAGATGACCGGCCGCTTCTTCTTGCTGTCCCACCAGGGCCTGTGGTTCTCGTGTCGACTACCTTCGTCGCTGAAGCTGCAGATTCTGTTTCTGTCGAACAGCCACAGGCCCAGGCTGCGCTTCTCCAGGACAGTTGGCACCGCGCCCTCGTAGACTGCTCTAGCCCCGGCGTCGAATGTAACGAGCTTGCCGTCGAGTAGCGCCAATTGCTCCATGGCGCCCGTCGAGCCTACAACGCATGGGATACGCTTTTCATACGCGTGCTGCGCCGCGTGGGAAGTCAGGTTGCCATCCGTTGTGATCACGGCAGCCAGCGAGCCGAAAACCAGGTTGTAGTCGTTGCTGGTTTGGTTGGCCACCAAGATGGCCCCAGGGCGGCAGGCCGCCGCATCGCGCTTGTCGTCGATCTGCAAAACGCCGGTCGCAGCACCCTCAACGGCGATCAAGGAATCCTGGTCTAATTGGATCTTACGCACCCCAGCCGGCAAGCCTGCAGAATCGACTGCGGTCACCCAGATCAGCAGTTCGCCGCTGGCGCGAACCACCCGCTGCGAAGGTTTCGACCGAGCCTGGAGGGCGTGGATCCGGCCGAACCCGTCGACAGCGTATTCGATGTCAATTTCCTCCAGCAGGCCCATCGCCACAAGATTCTCGTGCACGCGTCGGGCGACATCCGCGACACGGAGCACAGCGTCGTCACTCAGGGAGGGGCTGGTCATCTCGATTCTTTCACGCCCTATCCCCCCGCCAGGTTGCGGCACAATACGCTCCCGTTTGACACGAATCCACCGCTCCAATATCGAATCGCAAAGAAGCCCGACGAGCCACTGATCAGCCTTCCCATTACCCTGAACGACGCCCTCCCCGAGGCCGGGCTGGGCGCTGATCAAGTACCCCGGCCTCTCAGACTGCGGATCAAACGAGAAGACCACTCCGGAAACCTCAGAGTGAACGAAACTCTGCATCAACACCGCCATCCGGGCCCGGCTGTGGAGCTGGTTTGCCTTGTTCCGGTATAGGATGAAGCCATCGGCGAAGAGGCTCGCCCATACCTGCCTGATGCTGTCGAGAACCGCTGCCAGCGTAATTTGGTGCAGCGTCGTATCCGCCTGGCCCGCTGCCGAGTACTTCTCCGTATCCTCGAAGGTGGCCGAACTCCTTACGGCCACATCGGACCCGAGTCGACTAAACTGCGCAGCAACTGCGCTAACTAGTGTCTCGGGCAGCCTGAGCGCGAGTATCGCGGATCTAGCGCGCGCCGCGCGCAAGCCCAGGGCCTCGGAATTGACCTCTCGGTCTAAAGCGGCGATTTCAGCGCGAATTTCCGGGGCAGTCAGCACCACCGACTCGAAGACCGCAGTCGTCAGTACCACGGCGGGCGGAGCGTGGAACGCGCCCCAGTCGCGGGCCAACGAACTGAGAACGTGTGAATTCGCGGCCTTGCCGCCAGCCAAGCACGCGAGGGAAGCCATCGGCTCCGAGACATCGAGCACCTCAGGCACAGTGAAGCCCATTGCGGACCAGACTTCATCGTGGGGAAAGTAGGGTGCGGTGAGGGGGAGCGCGAAACGTTCAGGATCGGTCCGCGACTCGCAGCGTGCCTTGATCCAAGGCTCGAAATGCATGTCGTCGGCATCCAAGTCCAGTAGGCCTTGCTCGTCCAACCCCTCGGCTGCGCACTCGCTCGCGGCCCTCTTCGCCTGCGCCTTTCGTGCCATCAGCGCCTTGACGAAGCTCTCCTCCTCCGATGAAAGGCGGTATACAAGCAGCGAGTTGTCATCGGTATTTGAGAACCCGAAGATGTACGGGATGCCGGTGGTCGCCCGGATTTCATCAGCGACCGCTATTGTCTTCTCCCTCCCGATGCTCGGATCAATCGTGTAGACAAACAGGGAACGTGCCTGCGGATAGTAGTGGACCGCAATACCGTTCGCGAAACCCGGCTTCGCCGCCACTCGGCGGAGCGCTTCCTCCTCCTCCCCGGAGAGACTCAAAAAACTCACGCATGTCAGGTGGGTCTCAAACGCGTTCTCCTGCCCGACCACCTCGAATCTGTGATCGTCGGGGTCGAATTCAATTTCCCTTCTTACCGCCCTTGACCCGCAGGCCGTCGCGGTCTCCCCGTCCTTGCGCTTTTCGCTCGCCGAAACGCTGTCGCATCCGGCGAACTGCCTCTTAAACACCCCCCTCCTCTGGAGGAGGACCTGAGTGTTCGTGGAGTCGAATGCGAGCACTTGAACAGCCTTTCTCCGAAAGACCGGAGCGTCGCCCATATTGTTCGGCACCGCCTCGAACTTCTTCATGAGTCTGGCGAAGTAGTAGTACGACAGAAGGGGGTCTCCGGGCTCGACTCCCCGCGCCAGTAACCCCAAGATCCGCGCTGCGGCCCGACCCGCCAATTCGGCGGCCTCCGGGCGCTTCGCGTGCGCAAGGTAGTCTCTCGCATTCGCCAAATCCAGCGAAATCGCCAGGCGCGTTTGCGCGGGGGACCCCGCATCGACACCGACAACGACCGGCAGCACGCTCTCCATTGCAATTCACCTCCAATGGCCCAGGGACCCGAACGGGCAAAGCGACCCGAACCTAACTCCGGAGTGCGCGCCCCCGCAGGCCGCTCAACTAACGACGCCACCCGAACTGCCACACCAACTCAACCGTTACTACACGCAGGCAACCTCAGACCTGCGCCAGTGGACCCGGATTTTTCGCCCAGCGTTGATTCAACGCGGTCAGCCTCCGCCAGTTGTTCTGGAGGCTGCTTTTGCTGGAGCCCGTCGAACCTCAGGCCATCCAGAAGCCTTCAGGGATGCGGCCAAGATCTCCGGATGTCTGCTCAACGCAACGTAAGCGCTCGCTGGGGTGAGCGGACCGAATCAGGGGTGTTGGCAAACGTGGCGGAGGAGGACCAAGAACCGCGTGTTCTCAGGGTTGCTCTCGAGAAGCGCATTCCGCGACCAGTGATTTGGCTGTTTTCATGTATGAGAAGTTCGAATTTGGCTCCGGTCTTCAAGTGTCGTCCGGCCGCGCGGTTACCTGGCTGGTCGCGAATTAGGCACCACCCGACCGCGACACTCCTGGAATCCTCCGCGTCCACCCTCGCGCCGAACGAAATACTCACAGTCGCGCCACTATGATAATGTCCCCTTTTGCCCTCGTTAGAAATGTCCCCTAATCTGAAGACCTCTGAAGGAGGTCTGATTGGAGCGGACAGCGATGAGCAGCAGAGAACTGAGACGGGCAGGAGTGTTGGCTCGGGTTGAAAAGAGAGCCTTGAACCTGGTCAACGCGGCGGCGATCCTCGGGCTGAGTTACCGGCAGACGAAACGGCTCTGGCGGCGATATCGGGAAGAGGGCGCGGCGGGGCTGCGGCATCGAAGCGTGGGGCGGGAGTCGGGCCGGAAAAAGCCGAAGAAATTTCGTTTGAAGGCACTGCGCTTGGTACGCCGGAAATACTCGGGAGAGGTAGGGGAACGATTCGGGCCGACGCTGGCAGCGGAGCATCTGGGAAGTGAGGATGGGATGGAGGTTCATCCGGAAACGCTGCGGCGCTGGATGCTGGCCGAAGGACTGTGGAGTCGGATGCGGAAAAGAAAAGCGCATCGGAAGCGGCGGGAGCCGAGAGAGCACTTTGGCGAACTGGTACAGATGGACGGGAGCTTCCACGAGTGGTTCGAGCAACGGGGGCCGAAAGGCTGCCTGATGAACTTGGTGGATGACGCCACGACCACGACACTGGCGGCGATGGGAGCCGAGGAGACGATCTGGACGGCGGCGGGAGTGTTGCGGAGTTGGATCGAGGAATACGGAGTGCCGGTGGCTCTGTACACGGACTGGAAGACGGTCTATGTCAAAGAGGCGACCGAGCAGCAACTGCTGCGCGGCGAGGCGGCCCTGACGCAGTTCGGAAGGATGTGCGCGCGGCTGGGGATTCGAATAATCGCGGCCAATTCCCCGCAGGCCAAAGGGCGGGTGGAGCGCAACCACGGGACTCACCAGGACCGACTGGTGAAGAAACTGCGGCGCCAGAACATCCAGAGCTATGAGAGCGCCAACGAGTATTTGAAGAGCGAATACTTGCCGGACCACAACCGGCGCTTCGCGCATGCGGCAGCGTCGCCGGAGGACTATCACCACAAGAAGCCGAACCAGGCGGCGCTGGATGAGGTGTTCCGGCTGGAGACGGAGCGGGTGATCGGCAACGACTGGGTGGTGCGGTACGAGAATCGGTTCCTGCAAGTGAACCGGCAAGGAAATCACCAGGCGCCGGCGAAGGGAAAGGTGATGGTCTGTGAGTGGGAGGACGGGCGGTTGGAGGTACGGTATCGAGGACAAAAGCTGAGCTGGAAGGAGATTGCAGAACGGCCGTGGCGGGCCGAGGCGGACCAACCGCGCAAGGTGGCTATACCCTATGGCGGGACTCCACCCGCGGCCAGCCATCCGTGGAAACAACGGTACGACGGGATGCCGGAGCAGAGTCTGGCGAAGCACCAGATCCGGGGCGCGGCAATGGTTCTGGCGACTCCCTGCGCTACGCCCTAAGCGCTCGGCCTACGGCCTCGCAGGGCTCCGCTTCGGGAGCCGCCAGAACCACTGCAAGAGAACCAGCAAAAGGGACATTTCTAATGAGTTAAGACAGGGGACATTTTAAACGAGGCTTGACACGAACGAAATACTCACATAGCGCCCCCTCATGAAATCGAATATACTGAAGCGCTTACAGCAGGTTCCAGAGCCAGAAGTCGGAATTGGCGGAAGAGGCAAGGGCGCAATCGTGTAGTACAGAGCAGGAGGATTTTTCGATGCACCTCAAACAGAGGATATTTGCTTTCGCGGTTGCCATGCTCATGGCGATCAACGTTTCGGCCCAAACGGCCTCCAAGTCCGGCGGCCCGGTGACGCTGCAGTCCGCAGCGGCGGCCGGGAAGGTCGAGTACACGTTCAACGGGACCGGCGCAAGCAGCGGCGATTCCATTAGGCTAAAGGTCAAGAAGGCCCCGAGTGCCGGCAGCGAGCCGATCACGGTGACGGTGCCACCCGGATCTGTGCTGCGGAGCGCCAGTGCGGGCGCACAGAGCATGGTCGTGAGCGGCGTCCATGGCATTGACCTCGGCGGCGGAATGATCCGGCCGACGTCGCAGATCAATCTGAGCGGTACCTCGCCCGTCACCGTCATACTGACTGCCTTTTGCGCGGAGTTCGAAAAGGATAACCCGTCGTCTTACACCACATTCTCGCTGGAGCGACCCGACCCGATGCTCGCGTGCATTGTGCGCCAGAGCCAGAACCTTTCACTCTCGGCGCGACAGGCCGCCGTCTGGATCTACACCGACCGCATCAGCTTTAGTCACATGAGTGAGAAGTTCCCGGTCACTCCGAGCGAGTTCTCTGCGGGTGAGTCCGTCGTTCAGGGGTGCCGGGCGGCGGCTCGGTAGTACGCGAGGTCCAATGTGCTTGACTCTTGGCGTGGCGTTCTCTCGGGGGCGGGTTGGGGCCGGCGGACACGGCCCCGCCCCGAGGCCGGTCTTGATCATCGGGCGGCGGCGCGCGCGCGGTATGCCTCGCTTCGGGCTTCCGGATTGGAGGCTTTGGCCGGCGGCGACACCGCGACTGCGATCGAGAAGCTGGCGATGGCCGCCGCAATCCAGCCCCGCTCTGCCGAGGCGCACGAGAGCCTAGCGCGGGCACTTCGAGACGCTGGCAAAATCGAGGCCGCCCGCCATTCAGTCCTTGTGGCGCAAGAGAGAGGCTGTTCGACGCCCGATCTGGAGCGGCTCCTGGCGGAACTCCCGCCCCCTCCACCGTGCCGTGGCAACTTCGAAAAGGGTCACGTCCTATACAGCAGCCTCACGGGTAATCGGTGGACAGTCCTAGATCGAAAGCTGGGCGGCTTCGGGGCGGTGTACAAAGTCCGGGACCACGAGGATGGTCGAATTCACGCACTGAAGACTTTTCAATCCAAGTTCCTCTGGAGCGAGGCAGACCGGAACAGGTTCATCCGCGAGGCATCGACGTGGATTCGACTCGACCCGCACCCTAACATTGTGTCCGCCGAATGGATCGAGACCATTGAGGAATTCCCATGCGTGGTTCAGGAGTTCGTGGAGGGAGGCGATGTCGCCGACATGCTTGCCACGCAGACACTGACCATCCGACGGGTGCTCGAACTGGCTATCCAGTTCTGCGACGGAATGGGTTTCGCTCACAACCTCCTTGGAATCGTCCATCGGGATATCAAGTCTTCTAATTGCCTGTTGACCTCATCGGGACAGCTGAAAATCGGTGACTTTGGGCTGGCGCGGACCTTCGATGAGTCGCGGACCTCGGCGCTGGACTTAATCGGAATCGATCCCGCCACGCGCGTTCAGTTCACCGTGCCGCTGGGCACCTGGTCGTATATGGCACCGGAGCAGCTTGACCCCGAAGCCAATCTCGATACACGAACCGACATCCACGCGTTCGGTGTGATGCTGTACGAGATGTTGACGCGCGACCTGCCGGCATACTACTCCCAAGACGAACCGGACCAAGGATTGCGGCGGGGATGGCTGGCCTACGAGTACATCAGTCTGTCCGTCGATCGTTTTCGCGTGCCCAAGAATCTGTGGCGGGTCGTGCTTGCCTGCGTCGAGCACAACCCCACCGATCGCCCCAGCAGTTTCGGAGAGGTTCGGGACGAGTTGAGCGGGCTTCTGCGGAAACGATATCACCGCGAGGTTCGCCCCCCTGGTATCCCGGTACCCGTCGGCGCCGACTACTGGAACAACAAAGCGGTATCATTTCACGCCCTCCAAAGACACGAGGAGGCGCTGGAATGCTACGAGCGGGCGTTACGGCTCGATCCGAACGATGGCGATTTGTGGCAGAACAAGGGTGCGGTACTGGTGAGCCTCAAGCGCTTCGGGGAGGCGATCGAAAGCCTGGAGACAGCGGTTTCGCTCTCCCCTAAGGATAGCGACGTCTGGAACAATAAGGGGTTGGCTCACCTCGAACTGCGACAACTCGATGCATCCCTTGACTGTTTCAAGAAAGCTGCACATATTTCGCCGCGGGACCCTCTGGTGTGCAAGAACCTCGCGCAGGTTCTATGTGAGCGCGGAGAGATTGCGGAGGCAATGGAATGGATCTTGAAGGGCTTAGGCAACGATGATCGGAATCCAGCCCTGCTGGAACTGAAAGGGTTCGCTCTCCTTGCCCTTCGCCAGCCGGAACAGGCGTTAGCGTGCTTCAATGATGCGCTGGAAATTGCGCCGCAACGCTTCGGTCTTTGGAGGGGTAGAGCTATGGCGCATGAACGGCTGGGGCAGTTCAGTGAGGTGCTAACTGCATGTGAAAGGGCGCTCGAACTGAAGCCGGGAGATGGCGAACTTCTCACGATAAAGGCAAGAACGATCAGGCCCGCTGCCGCGGGTGAGGGGCCAACTGGTTTTCGGGGAGGCGACGAAGCCATAAGAGTAGACGAATAGGGCCATGGGACGAAGGGAGATGAACTATGCCAGAGACTTGTAAAGCCTGCAACGGTTCGCGACGGGTTCAGCGCCGTGTTGAGCGTGCGTGGTGGCAGCTGCTTCTGTTGCGCCCGCCGATTGTGGACGAGTTATGTGCGGAGTGTAGTGGGATCGGCGTTGTGAGGGGATCTCCAGCGGAGGAGCACGAGCTGGAGTTGCGTCGCCGACGTAACCGGGAGGAGCAGGAGCGCGCGGCCGCTGAACAGAAAGCTCAACAGCGAGAAGCACTTGCGCGCAGGAGCGCTGAGGCCGGTGCCCGTCGAGCGACGGTGACAACCTCCCACCGAGCCGCCTCTGGGGTGGGAGCTTCGGAAGAAACGCGCAAGGCGTACACGATTGCGCTCACGACACGCATGATCAACAACAGTCTACGTGCAATCGAACAGAGTCACGGGGTAGAGATTCGGCAGTCAGATGCAAAGCAACTGCTCGCAATCCACACTGACATCATGTCTCATCTGCGCCTGAGCACTGACTTCGGCGGTGCGCGAGAGGCCCTTCTTCGTGCCCACGTCTGCGAGATGCTACGACAGTGTCGTGACATTCTCTTGGCTTCTGGCGATCAGTTGGCGACAATCGCAGAACACGAACTGACGAAAGCGGAGCTTGTCGACGCGATGGATATCGTATTGGGCACGACTCTCCTTGTCGTCAATATGCTTAGGAGAAGCGGCACTTGCGACGCAGTAATCGATCAATTAGTGGCGGCCCTCCCGGCCGAGGAGTGCGGTTCCTTTGCTAAGGACACTTTGCGACAACTGCGGTAAGCGGCAACGGCAGTCTGGTGTCGGGCATGGGCCGATGTCAGGGTCTGTCACCAAATTTCGTGGATGCCGGAAGGTTCTCGACACTAAAGACCAGCGCGCTCGCGCCCAGTTCCATGAGGGTGGCGTGGCCGGCTGTCGGCAAAGCAGCTGGGCTATAAAAGCAGACGAGTACAACCATGCGACAGGATAAGGGAATCGGCGAGGCATCGAAGGTCACGGCACGTGAGATTATCATTGAGATCCTCCGCAACATGCGCGAGGGTGCGGAGGAGATGTATTCTCGCGTTCTCGTGCCGAGTTTCTATCAAGTCTTCCTGTGCGAGGGCGATTTCCAGCGTCTTAAGCCGATCACCGCGCACTTGGTATCCGATGCTCGGGTCGCGCTCGCTGACGCCTTGGCGGACCTGAATCACCGCAAGCTAATCGATCGGCTTGTTTCAGGCAAGCCAACGAAGTACGAGTGCGCGGGTGACGAATGGCGTATTGAGGTGTTCCAGGATCCAGACCAGGAGTTGGCGCCCGGCGCCGTCCGCGTCCAATCGCAGCTGCTCCTGCCACCAAGGCCCGGCATCCGGGAAGGAGCGGCGACCCGGTTCACCATCACACGCACCGAGGATGTCCGCCTCGCCGTCGACGACGAGGCAGGTCCCGCCGGTTCGATGGCCAGCGGGGCCGTGCTCGCGGAGTTCAGATATCCCACTGACGCAGGGGAAAGGACGGTGGGCATGACGAGACCCGAATTCCTGATTGGCAGGGGCGGGCCCGATTGTAGAGTTGACATTGAGCTTTCGAACCCGTCGGTTTCCGAGGTTCACGTCCGGATTCGTCATAACTCGCTCACCGGGACCTTCTTGCTTGAGAACTGCGGCCGGTTTGGTACGACCGTCGATGGCCGGGAAGTTCCGAAAGGCTCTGAGGTCGTGCTGCCGCCCAGGGCCAAACTGGGGCTGGCAAACGCAACCTCAATCGTGGAGTTTACAGCCATGGGGTAAACGTATCCACTCTCTTCTCGTTGCGGCTTCTCTGGTTGCTGCTTCTCGCGGGGTGCGTTGCATTCCTCGCATATCTGGCCCGTCATGTCGATGATTGAATGCTATTCTCCAATCCGCCGATGCTCAGTCCCTTGCGAGTGGTGCGTGCGAAATCACGTCCGTGCGGGCGAGGAGACGACATGAGCGGCTGGCGCAGAGTCGGAACTCCCACGAGCCGGCGGCTTGAAAGAATCTGTCTTGCGTTTGCCTCCGTCCCCGTGGTTGTGGGCCTACTCCTTGTCTTCATGGCGAAGAGCCATGGCCTTGCCACACTCGGGGACCAACCCGAGCGAAGCCAAATACTGAACCTCGATACGCTTAAGTCCCCCGAACCACTTGATGCCGTTCTGCTACAGGTGTTTCCGGCGGCTCCCGAACGGCAGTTTGTGGCGCGTCAGATCTACGGGCAATTGACAAGCGCGAAGAGACCGAAGTTGACGAATGTCGGCGTCCTTTCGCGGCTGAGCGTCGATTCAGCGGAGGTCGCCGGAGCCAGTGGTTTGGAGATCCTGAAGCGCCGCCAGGAAGAACCCGCCACGCCTGGTCATGGCCGAAGTGCCACCGTTAAGAAACGAATTCCGCTGTTGAGCATCGCTCAGGTTCGGGCGATCAAACCCATGCTCGTCGTACGGGACCCGGAACAGTTCGGGCGGGCCTTTGCACTCTGGGCAACCCTCTTCTTTGTTTCGTTTTGGGGAGTCCACTTTCTGTGGTCCATCGTCAAGTTTCGCGGCGATCAGTTGATTCTCCCGCCCGTCTTCCTCCTGTGTGGAATCGGCTTGATGCTGATGACGAGCCTCCGCGACCCTTTGAGGGACTCAGAGCTGTTCATGAGTTTTGCACAGGGCGTGATTGGTGGATGCGCGATTGCCTTGCTCGCCAGCCTGGTCGATTATCAACGCTGGTTGGCGAGGTTGATGTTTCTGCCGCTGCTTGCCAGCTTCGGACTCTCGATCCTGCTTCTTCTCTTTGGGACAGGACCTGGCACAAGCGACGCGAAAGTGAATCTCGGCCCCTTCCAGCCAGTTGAAGCCATGCGAGTCTGTCTGATACTGTTTCTGGCTGGGTATTTCGCCAAGCGGTGGCAGTTCCTGCGGGAGCTGCGCGAGACGAGGCCAACGTTTTCTAGGTTCAGCCGCTACCTGGAAATTCCAAAACTCGATCACCTGTTGCCTGTGGTGACTTGTGTCGGCTTGGCGTTGCTGTTTTTCTTCCTCCAGAAGGACCTGGGCCCGGCGCTTCTCCTCACGTGTCTCTTCCTTGGTCTCTACGGCGTGGCGAGGGGCCACTTTGGGCTACCGCTCGTCGGCCTGACGTTGCTATTTCTGGGCTTCTGCGCGGGATATTGGCTGGGGTCGCCCAAGACTGTCGTCGACAGAGTACAGATGTTCCTTTCCCCATGGGACAACACCGTCAGGGGCGGCGATCAATTAGCAGGGTCCCTTTGGGCGTTCGCTTCCGGGGGATCTTTGGGGACCGGCCCCGGGCTCGGAGAAACGGCCAACGTTCCGGCAGCGCACACGGATCTCATCCTGTCTGCAGTCGCAGAGGAGGGCGGGTTTGTCGGCTTCTTTGCGGTGTTCGCGGCCTGGCTCGTCTTGCTGCAGCGGGGGATGAGAATCGCCCAATCCGCGCCAACCAACTACACGTTTTTCCTTGCTCTGGGCTGCACGCTCGCGACCGTCCTCCAGATCCTGTTGATTTCTGGCGGTATTCTCGGCCTTCTGCCACTGTCCGGTGTCGTGTCGCCGTTCTTGAGTTATGGACGCTCGGCGATGTTGGCGAACTTTGCCATCGTCGGGATTCTGCTTGCCATTTCGGCACAACCTCGCTCGCGTGAATCGGAGCGGCAGTTTGGGAGACCCCTTCGTTCTGTCTCAATAGTTGTCTTCACATTGCTTTGCGCCGTCGTCGCAAGGGCAGCTTATCTTCAAGTGTGGAAGAGTGATGACGTTGCGATCGCTGGCACGCTGGTCCGTCAGCAGGATGGCGTACGGCGGTTTCAGTACAACCCGCGGCTGCTAGCGGTGGCCCGGCAGTTGGGAAGAGGCAGCATTCTGGACCGGAATGGAATTCCTCTCGCCACGAGCAAATGGGGAGAATTGGTTCAGCACCGCGCTCAATACGAGGACCTCGGTATCGACATCGATAAGGCCTGTGTTCGTGCTGATTCACGGCACTATCCATTAGGCGGGCAGACCTTCCATCTATTGGGTGACATACGCAGTCGGGCGAACTGGCTTGCAACAAATACGGCGTACCTTGAACGCGACATGGAACTCCATCTGCGGGGTTTCTCGGAGAACAGCCAACCAGGAGCACATTCCGATTCCGCAGATGAGCTCGCATCCAAAGCCCCCGGCTACCACAACTATCGCGTTCTCCTTCCTCTCTTGCGGCACCGATACGACCCCGATCATCCGGCGGTGCGCCGACTTCGCGAAGAGGATCGCACGCTCCGCCTCACGATTGACGCGCGCCTGACCGTTCGAGTGACGGAGATCCTGCAACGTCACCTGCGCGCGGTGAAGAAGGAACGCGGCGCCGTCGTCGTGCTCGATGCGGCCAGTGGAGATGTCCTGGCTCTCGTTGATGCGCCAGCGCCCCTGAATACGAACAATGGGGCTCAAGCCGATCCGGTTGCTGAAGGCGAGTATCTCGACCGCGCCCGGTTCGGTTTATATCCCCCAGGTTCCGTCTTCAAACTCGTCACCGCCGCGGCCGCTCTCAGAGCGGACCCGGAAAGTGTGGGTGCAATCTACGCGTGCCGGAGACTTCCGGACCACCGCGTCGGTGCGGTCGTCCGAGGATGGACCGTGCGCGACGACGTCGCGGACAAGGAACCCCATGGTTCGATTTCCCTGCCCGTGGCGCTTGCACAGTCCTGCAATGCTTACTTTGCACAACTGGCAGTCGATAGAGTTGGCGCGCCCCAGTTGTTTGAGGCTGCCAGGATACTTGGAATCCGAACTGGTAGTCCGGACACGCCCGAACGCTTGCAGCGCTTCCTGCCCCAGGCTGGGTATGGCCAGGGCGAGGTTCTCGCGACCCCGCTTCAAATCGCGCGAATAGCCGCGGCAATCGCCAACGGCGGAAAGATCCCGAACGTCCACTTCGTGAACGGCGATCAGAACGAGTCGCGTCCGTTGGCTCAGTTGCTCACCCCTCAATCTGCCGCTGTTTTGTCGCAAGCGATGCGGCTCGTCGTAACGGACGGGACCGGACTGAAGGCGCTCAACTCTTCTATGCCGATCGCGGGAAAAACGGGCACTGCCGAGGTAAGGGGCGAGGCATCACACGCCTGGTTTGCCGGGTTCGCGCCCGCGGATTCAACCTCTGGCCGACGCATCGCCTTTGCGGTGTTTGTTGAAAACGGGCAGTATGGGGGAGCCGTGGCGGCCCCGATTGCCCCAGATCTTGTGGCAGCGGCCGCGGAGTGCGGATTGCTACGTTGAGATTTTGAAAAGCGCAGGCCGGCTTGTGAATTCGTGTAGTAGTACACGGGAAGAAAGACGGGCTTTAGGGTTTCGGCTGGGGTTCGCCGCCGGTGAGGCGCGTCCGCTCCGCGCCGCCGCGCACCGATGCGGCGGGGTGCGCGAGGTGCCACTCCGGCCGAAAGTAGGGGATGAGAGGTGAACCTTGGAGTGCAGATGCGATTCTTGCGGTTCGGTGGTCAGAGTGAGACGCACAAACCGTAGCAACGAAAATAGGAGGCAGTAGATGGGTTTAGAAAATAAGGAGGCGCGGTTGCAGTTGGCAAAAACTGTGGCTGCGTACAAACGCGCTATCAAATATCTGGACACTTGTGGCGAACTCACCCTCGAGAAGCTGTTCGAGGCCAAACACATCGCCGGAACAGGGCCCGACGATCAGTGGCTTCGCACGATGTGGGAACAAATGCAGTACACTCTGCCCGGCGTGGGAGAGGGGCCAGGCGGAAGGGAGCAGCTTCGGTGGGAGATGCGACGGACGATGGTTCAGGCGATATCGAGTTTCGAGGCGTTGATCGGTACAACCACGGACCACACTCAACGATGGTGGCAGCTTTGGAAATGAAGAATTACCGGAGGCGATTGCGGGATAGACGGCGAGTGGTCTTATCGCTGCCAGTACGGCTTTCACGTGGCGACAGGCAGAGCTGGTCGGTGCGCATGGCAGAGCTGCGTTCAAAACCGATTCGCCAAATTTGTTTTGAGGCATGGCTCGCCAGACCGTCAGCTCGGTTGGCGATCTGGTGTAGTACTCGTGGTGGACGGGTAAGCCGCCCGTGAAAAGAGACGGAGGTTCAAGGATATGCCGAGGACATGTGAGGCCTGTGGCGGAGCTCGCCGGGTCCAGCGGGCGCTTAAACGGAAGTGGTGGGAGACGATACTTCAGCGGCCGTCCGTGGTGGACGAGCTGTGCGGTGCATGTGGCGGAATCGGGGTTGTCCGGGGAACGCCCGAGGAGGAAGAGGCATTCGAGCGCCAGCGTCAGGCACGACGCGAGGAGCAGGAGCGCCAAGAAACGGCGGAGCGGGCTCGTAGGCAGGAGGAGTTGAAACGCCGGGAGGCGGCAGCGACTCGCCGGGCGTCTACGCCGCCGCCTCGGCCGCCCAGTGCCGTTCGGGTGTCGGGTCCATCCAGATTCTGGAGGTGCCCCGGTTGCAGGGGAATCCTCCAAAAGAACGACCCTTTGCCCGGACTGTCGCGGTACGACAGTGTCATAGGCTCCGTGACCTGTGGCGCCTGTGGGCACTCGGTCCCGCGTGACCGCGTTTACGGAGGGGTTTACGATGTGGCTGAGGTCCAACTCACCTGCCCTTACTGTTCGACCGTCCTCCGCGGACCCGCGGAAATGTTGCTGGGCAAGGCCTGCCCTTCGTGCACACGGAACCTGCCTCCGACATGAATTCATGAATCGGAGGCGATTACAAGAGAGACGGCGAGGAGTTCATCGTTGCCTGTACAGCTTTCACGGTGGCGACAAGCGGCGCCGGTCGGCATGCTTAGGGTTTGGGGCGCCGCAGAGATGGTGGACAAAATGTGCTCTGGTGCGCAGCGCAAGGGCTGAGCTCAAAACCGATTCGCCGAATCTATTTTGAGGCTTGGCTCGGCCAGATCGTCAGGTCGGTTGGCGATCTGGTGTAGTAGCGTGGTGGGCGGGTTGGGTTAGGCGCCCGCAAGGAGACGGTTCAAGGATATGCCGAGGACATGTGAAGCTTGTGGCGGAGCTCGCCGGGTTCGGCGTGCGCTTAAGCGGGCGTGGTGGGAGACGATACTCCAGCGGCCGTCCGTTGTTGATGAGTTGTGCGGGGCGTGTGGCGGAATCGGCGTTGTCCGCGGGACGCCAGAGGAGGAAGAGGCGTTCGAGCGCCAGCGTCAAGCGCGACGCGAGGAGCAGGAGCGCCAAGTCGCAGCGGAGCGGGCTCGTAGACAGGAGGAGTTGAAGCGAAGAGAGGCGGCGGCGACTCGCCAGGCGTCCGTGCCGCAGCAAACTTCGGCGAGACAGGGACCGTGGATGATTGGTGATGCTCGGGTGGTTTTCGCGCTGACGTCGTCGGCTGTGAGCACGTTCCGTCAACGAGGATTCACGACGATTGACTGCGCCACTGCTGGGTTGGCTCAGGCCTCTGGCGCTACGGCGCAAGTGCTCAAGCAACCAGACGGGAGATTCCGATTGCAACCGAGCAGAAGAACTCAAGTTGAGTCAATGCGGGTGTACTCAGATGCGAAGGGTTCGGTCATCGTCACAGACAAGGCCCTGGATCAGCCCGCACCCACGTACACCTTGGAAGGCAGGCTGGACCTCATGTTGTATGTGTCGTCGCTGTGCCAGAAGCTAGGAATCGCACCGGGATCGTTTTTGAAGCCATAAATGATCGAAATGCTGTCCGGGCCGGTCGGGAAATCGGCTCTATCCGCAATGCGGCAGACCGCGCCGTATCACTTGGATCCGGCGCATTCGGGCCACCCCAGATGCCTCCGAACACCGTGTTGACAGGCTCGGAATGCCTGTCGTAGACTTTCAGCAATCTCTAACCGCTGGTTAGGAATTGCTGAAATGCGATATTCTCCTCGAAATATTAGAATCGCTTGTGATCATGCGGGTTTGACGCACTACGGCGGTGTTTACTTCTTCCACGAATTTCTGCGAGTGCTGCAGTTCCGGAATTTCCTGGCTACACATCTGACCTACCGCAGGCGGAATAGCCGATACCACTTGTCCCAGATGATATTGGCCCTGATGTACCCCATCGTCCTGGGATTGGATCGCTTAGAGACCGCGTCATTCTTACGTTCCAACGGTACCTTCCAATACCTCACCGGCTTGCCAAGCTTCCCCGACCCGCAGACTTTGCGCCGCTTCTTACTCCACGCACCTAACGCCTTCTGGCAGCAGATGCACCGCGTCAACGACCGAATGCTGCAAACTTTCATCCATTTGCCCGCTCGGCGCTCCAGATTGATCTTCGATTTGGACAGCACCGTGGTTACGGTATTCGGGAAACAGGAGGACGCCGCCGTCGGTTACAATCCCCGCTATCGTGACAAGAAATCCTACGATCCGCTGCTCTGTATCGAGGCGAATTCGTCTTACCTCTGGGATGCCGAACTCCGCCCCGGAAATGCTGGAACCTGGGATGGCAGCATTGAGGTGCTGGACACCAGCTTCGCCAACGTTCCACCCGAGATTCGCGAGTTGCGCGTCCGAGCCGACGCCGGCTTCGGCTTCAATCCGGTGTTCGTCGCCCTGGAAGCGCGACCCGCACAATACGCGGTGGTCGCTCGTTTGACTCCAGCGTTCAAGCGACTGCTGCCAGGCATCTCGTATGAACCCGTTAACCGCGACTGGGAGATGGCCGAGTTCGAGCACTGTCCACATGGTTGGCCGCCGGCCCGTCGTTTCGTGGTAGCGCGAAGATTCATTCGACAAGAGGAAGCCGAGACCACCCTGTTTTCCATGGGCCGCTACATCTATCGTGCCTGGGTCACCAACCTGCCGTTGACTCCGGCCGGGATCTGGTATTTCTACGACGGACGTGCCGGGATGGAACCGCGGATTCACGAACTGCGCGAAAACTTTGCGCTGCGCAAGATTCCCACCGCGTCGTTCGCCGCCAACGCGCTCTACCTGGAGATCGTCCGCCTCGCGTACAATCTGGTGACTGCGTTTCAGCGAAACTGTCTGGATGAATCCTGACAAAACCTCACACTGCAGAAGCTCCGCTATAAGCTGTTTCTCATCCCCGGCGAACTAGTCCGCCCACAAAATCGGCCGGTGCTCAGGCTCAGGCCGTCACCGATGATACAAAGCCTCGCGGAAACGATACTCGCCAAGGCCACTCAGCTGAAGCCCCTTCAGTCCTGAAACCGCGATTTCACGCCGGATCCAAGTATCATCGTTAATCGGCTATATACGAAGAAATGGGTAGGTGCAACTAGCTCACGAACATGCTCAAGCGGCAGAGATCCACGGGCTCCTAGCGTTACGTTAAAGTGTGTCGATCAAGTCAAGTAACGAGTATTGCGTGGAAAAACTGGCTCTGAGCCCGCGCGAGAGTTGTCCCGCGGGCGGAGCCCACAGACCCTCCCAGTCATCGAAATCGCCTGCTCCGTTCTGCGCCAGCCAAGTCTTAATCCGCCGATGCGAAGCTACGCTTTCATCGTCTGCTATTGGGAGGCGAAAAACCACAGCGACGAAATCCGCGGCCGGCCCATGCACCAAACCGATTTGATAAGGTACATCGAGCGGGAAAGCAATCCCTCTCCGCATGGCGGTCTGGAGTGCACCGTAGGCACTTCTGGCTCTAGCGGCAGGCTCGAAGATATATGCGTAAGCGTACTCGCGCAGCATCCCTGTCGCCGGCGACGCCGCCGTCAGGCGTTTCATGAACCGGGCGTCATCGGCTGCGTCTTCCTTCGCCCGCGCGAGTCGCTGTTCTTCCTCAATGGACGGGTCGAACTTCGCCACAAACCTGCTTGCCGCCGATTCCACGCCTGGGGTACCGGAGAAGTCCTTGGCCAGGAGAGCCTTCTTCAGAACTGGAACCGCGCGTGGGTCACCAATCTCCACCAGCACCTCTGCTAACTTAAAGGCGCAGCGGCGATGTGCACTAATCTGCTCAAGGATTGCTTCAACAGCAGCCGCGCCACCCGCTCTCAGGATTGGCAATGCCGCGTTTACATTGGACCAGTATGCGCTGTCGGATGGTCCGTACGGCGCGGCAGCGAGAGCAAAGTATTCTTCCTTTGTTCTCACGACTTGTGCCGATGTCTCGGTCGAGGGAGTGACCGGAGGCGCATTCACCGCGAGTCTAGCCTCCTTCTTTGACGAGTTCTGCTGCTTGGGGGGCGTTGCGGCAGCGGATACGGCCTGCATCTGAATCAAGAATGCCAATCCATTATCGACCAATCTGATCGTGCCCGGCCGTAGGCCGTAGGAAGTCATTCTGGCGGCGAGCTTCAGTGGCCGTATGCCGTGGAAAGTGGCTTTGGCAGAGACGCGCTTCAGTCCCGAATTCAAAATAGCCTCAATTTCTTGTCTCCTGTTGCGGGCCCTAGGCTCATCGGGGAAGAGGAGCATTAAGCAGCCGGTATCATCATCAAAAGATAATTCGTGCGGTGTAACCATGCTAGGAAGGCCAAATTCGTCATGTACAATGGGGTAGATCTGGCGGCGCACTCGGTCGACAGACACCTTAATCGCTTGTTTTAGCCTTTTCTTACGGTCTGTATTGGCGGTCGATCCCGTTTCGGCAAATTCCTCGATCCGTTCTTGAAGCTCTGCACCGTCGCGTTGACGCGCCGAAGGACGAAACGACGCGATGGCAATCAACAGTAGGCAGCTCCCGGCAAGCGCGATCAGCCATCGGAGGCCCGTTGCACCTATGCCACTCGCAAAAACGATTGCAAACGTAGCTACAAGTACAGCGCCATACAAGCAACTCATCGTGGCGGCAGCCCACTCGCACCGTCGGAGTGTCGCGTATCGCCGGTATTTTTTGCCAAGCCGCAGCGCTAGGCGTGCAGTGCAGACTTCAGTTGCAACACAGGCCAAACCCGACGCGACGATGCTAATCACCAGTTTGAGCATGTTTGATTACGCCTTTCTGCCTGGAACAACATTCTCGGCTCCAGCCCAGATTACCCTCGGAATGAGTCCGCGCGGGACGAATGGTCGCGTCGACTGACTGCAAAGCGCCTGCGCCCGGTTCGCTGATGACGTCTGAAAACCCAGCCTACGAGATCACTAGCCTTCTCCACAATCATCCTCTCCAAAGCTCATAGCGGCTCGCTCCATCGATGCTAGCTCGTCGAAGTCGACTCACTCTTGTGCAGCCCGGCTTCACTCAGGGCGGCGGATGATGCTAACCACCCACTGCACCTCGTGCCATGCATGCGCAAGTCGCATGACAAACCGAGGGATCTGGCTAGGGTGACCACCGACATCGCGTTTGGCGTGAGAAGTCCGAGATAACCTCCGACCGACTGCTCTTTCATCTTTTCGTGAGCTCCTACCGCATGAACGCTCTGGATGGTACCCACACCTATGGCGTACGGAATGAAGTGCAAAGGTGTATTTGATAGCCAGTTCTCTCTCGCTAGCGGGTCGAAGTGCGGCGAAGACGTATCGCCCGAAAGCCATTCCCTGACTGTGTAGACGCCTTGCTCGAACAGGTCGCCGTGGAAGCCCGAGAACATCGGCTCGGCCATCCAACCCTGATCGGTCGGCAGGGCGCGGTACAGTGCCTTGAGGAATTCACCCTCGAGGTATGACCCGTAAAAGCCTGATCGTTTAGATGCTTGATCTGAATCGAAAACGTAAACCGCCAGGCACCGCTCCCTTGGTGAACTCGCGAGATTGAGCTCCGGTTTGGGCTCAATTGTTTCCGAAGGCTCCTCACTGCCTATTCGTTTCTTCCAAAATGGCATGACTCCTCCCACTAAGTCTTCTACTCGTCTTCCAAATATGCCCGGTCTTTCTTCATCTGCTCCAGACGGCGGCGAACGCCATCGGGGCGCAACCACCCAAAGCCGCGCAACTCAAGTTCTGATAATAGACCGATAAAATCATCTTCCGACCATTCGGGCTCACCGATCAGGGACCGTATACCTTCAAGTGGGCTAGGACCCCCGAGGTGGCGCACCAAAAAGAAGTACAAATACGGCTCTGCACCATCATTCCAGTCGGTTTCCTCAGGAAAAGTCCACTCCCATTCAAAGCGCCATAACCGGAGGGCAGGATCGGCTTGCTCGCCCGTAATCGCGGATCTTCCATCAGGTGCAACGCGAACAGGTCCGCTGCTCTCGAAAACAATCGGGCTAGGGGAGGGGTCCTGCAAGTCCCAGATAAAACCCGGTGTGATCAGAAACCGTCCGTCGGGGCTCAAATCTAAGCCGGAAGAGAGGCTTGGCCACTCGCGAATACATGACCGAGTAGCGATGTCCCAAGCTTTGATAGTGTGCCAGGAACCAGCGATTACCCGGCTGCAATCGGGCGTCATGGATACAGAAGTGACCCCCGAGGTAAGCCCGGAGAACACACGCCGGCATTGACCTGAGGTAAGGTCCCACAACCGGATCGTACAATCGCGGTCACCTCCGATGAGATCGCCGCTGCCACTCAGCAGGACACGGCCGTCCGGGCTGATCCATAGTGCCCGAACCGGGCTGCTATGGCCCTTCAATTGGCGCAGGCGCCGACCAGACTCGAGGTGCCAAATCTGAATTGTTTGATCGTCCGCCGAAAGACCGAACCGCCCACATCGTGAAAGGCAGAGGGCGTCGATAGATCCCTCATGTCCTTCAATCACACGCGCGCATTGGCCGGCGTCAAGATCCCACACCCTAACTGTTCCATCAATGCTGCTGGAGATCGCGGCGCGTGCGCTTGGGCTCATGCAAATGGCCAATATCGTATTGGTATGGCCTTCAAGAACGCGAAGGCATTGGCCGGTAGCAACGTCCCACAAGCGCAGAGTCTTATCAGCGCTGCCCGACAACGCCAGCCGGGCGTCGGGACTGATGTCGAGACAATGGACACTATCACGGTGGCCCCTGAAGTAGTGACCTGGATATATTGACTTAAGGCCAACCCGACGCGCCTTTCTGCCGAGCTGGCTCCACGCCTCGTGCAGAGAGGCGTCCCTCTCGTAACCTGAGATCGCTTTCGCCTGAAGAAGCTGTTCTCTCGCGTCTTCTCGGCGGCCGTCGCGTAAACTTTGCCGCGCACGTTCAAGG
Source organism: Bryobacteraceae bacterium (assembly GCA_049515735.1). Taxonomy (GTDB): domain Bacteria; phylum Acidobacteriota; class Terriglobia; order Bryobacterales; family Bryobacteraceae; genus Fen-178. The sequence goes on along the minus strand of JBEKTU010000006.1, from coordinate 80,685 downwards.
CGCGCACGAAACAAAGCGGCCGTGGACAAACTCTCAGCCGCAGACCGGATTCTACTAAAAGCCAGAGGAGCTTGGACGCCGGCCGCCAGGTCGGGAAGTGCCCATAAAACCAATGAACTGTCGTTGCTGCACAGAGCGCGATGCCTTTTCTCGGCAGTATCTAAATTCATCGCGAACGTCTTCCCTGCTGGGAACGTCCACAGACATCGCTTATTCACCAGATCTAACAATTGAATAGTGTCAAAAGTCGCGCCGAATACTAAGCCAGAAACTGTCGTAAGATAGGCCGCCCTGAACGACATCCCTGAGCCGATCGCAGTCTGGAGACAACTTCCCGTGGCAACTTCCCATAGCCTTATCTCATCGGCGCTAGCGGTTAAGGCGTATTGACCGTCAGGGCTGAGAGATAGCGACTCCACATCGCGTGTGTGCCCAGTGAGTATTTGGATTGGGGTTCCCGTCACGAGGTCCCAAACCCTCACAGATTGATCCCCGGCGGAGAGCGCATGCCGACCATCGCGGCAGAAAGAGACCGCTGCAACATTCCCAGATTGACCAGAAAGCGAACGCATGCAATCTCCAGTTCGAAGATCCCAAAGACGCACCGTCTTGTCATCACCCGCTGAAATTATCTGACGACCGTCGCTGCTCACAGATAGGCAGCGGACGCGTTCGGTATGGCCGACGAGTCGTTGCAAACACTCACCTGTGTTAAGATCCCAAACCCGGATGGCGTTATCATTGGTTCGCCAATGAATGTCTCCGCCGCCGGCCGAAAATCCATACCGGCCGTCGCCACTGAAACAAACGGCGTGAATTGGATCGGTGTGGTCCTTTAGGGTCAAGTTGCACTTGCCAGAATGCAGATCCCAAAGGCGCACCGTGAAATCCTTGCTGCCCGATAGCGCCAAGTCGCCTTTCGGGCCGATCACGCCTGCGGTAACCTCAGCTTCATGTCCCGAGAAAACGTTGAGCCGCTTGCCCCAATGATCAGGGCCACGATGCGCCTCTAGTGATTGGTGTAGCTCCAGTTGCTCAGGAAACCGACCCAATCCGACCTTTAAGGCCTGTTGTGCGGCATCAGTGTCGCCTCTTTCCCGATGAATCTGAGCCACTAAATAGTGCGGCAACCAGCCGCTGTCAGACTTCAAGACCGGCTCTAGGCGCGCCAGGACGCCTCGATCCGTCAATACCCCCCGACGCCACAGCGCGAGGCCGCAATTATAGGTACTCTCCGGGTGATACGGGTCGATTTTAAGAGCCTCTTTCCAGGCTTCAAACGCATCATGCTCGCGATCGAGATCCAGGAAAGAAAGAGCCCTATTGTTCAGGTTCCCGGCCAACAGGTCGATCATGGGCGGCCGAGGGCGAGTGTAGTGCTTTCCCGTGAGAGTCTTGAACGCGTCCTCCAGCGCCGCAGCCGTGTGCAACATGTCGGCTGGCCGTCGCTGCGGATCTGGGGACAGGCAGGGCCGTAGCACTTGCTCGATCGGGCGTTCCAAAGGCAGAGCGCTGCGCGGTCCCCGACCGCGAGACAACTCGCTCAGCACATCAGGAGCAGAAACGCCGCTAGCCCAGAAGACGCCTCCAGTGAGCATTTCCAGTACTGAAACGGCCCACGACCAGATATCAGTTTTGAGCGATACTCGGCGTCGTGACGCCTGCTCGGGCGAGCAATACGCGGGCGTCAGGCCGCCGGAGGTTACAATAAGGTCGACGCCCGGGGCCGCAGTCGTGGCTTCAGGCTGTGCGGCACGGGCCCTGGCAACCCCAAAGTCAGTAATTTTGGCTATTCCGTCGCTGGTAAGGAGGACGTTCGCGGGCTTCACATCCTGATGCACGACACCGTGCTGGTGCGCGAAGTGCAAGCCCCAAGCAGCCTGAATCGCGATGTCGAGGACTCGTTCCACGGCTTCACTCTGCCGCATTTCGTACAGCCTACCGGTATCGATCCACTCAGCGAGGCTGCCCCCGTCAACATACTCCTCAAAGATTCCGGGAATCCCGTCAATCAACCTGACGTAATAGCAGGTCACAACGTTCGGATGCAGGCCGAGGTTGACCCATGTTTCACATTCGCGGACGAAGTTTTGCTTATGAGCCTCGGTCTGGAAGTACTGCGGGCGGGGGCATTTTAGCGCGAGATCCTGGCCCCAATACCGATGCCGTACCCGGTACACTAAACCCATCCCGCCCGACTGATGAACGTCGGCGACTTCGTAGAGATTTTGAATCACGTCTCCAAGGTTCCACGGCCGCCATGCCAATGTTGCTTCTGGTGCCTTGGGTACGAACTGTGGGCGAGAGTCACGAACAACGGTCTCCTCTCGCGCACGGCCTAGCCAGCCTTTCAGCCAACGCATAGGACCTCACGGTTTTGCGTAAACCGAAGACCTGGAGCCGCAGATGGAAGCGGCGATCTGCTCACCGTGCACCATACAAGAATTCTCGAACATCGAGAGGTACGCATCCAGCTTCGTGGTGCCCATTTGACCGCAGGTGGCAAGGTAACGCAAAAGGGATAGCTTCTCATCAGCCTCCGCGCGCAGGAGAGCCATCTGTGCACTAAGCTTGCCTTTGGCAACCGGTTTGCCCGTAGCCCGGGGCTGCCTGTCGCCGAATATTTTGTGCAGGAAGCTAATATACGCCCCACGAGGCCTCTTGCTTTGACGCCGCTATTATCGAGACGCGCGGCGCCGCCGACGCTAACCACGCGAGGAAACATGACGAATCTGGCATTGATCTGATCCTGGCCATCAACCCGCTCTTCGTACTCATGACCCATCCCGTTCGCCGCCTGTCTGATTCCGGCGCGGTGGCGGATGCACCGCCCAATCGCCGCGTCGCGAAACGCGCTCTTGCGGCGCGCGACTTCTACTACACGTAATCTGCCGCTCATCTGCTGTTTTCTGCAGCTCGCCGCGACCGCGACGCCGCCTGCAAACTACCACACCAGAACGGCTCGCGCTCTGATCTCACAACCGATGCCCAGCGCTCCCGAATTGCTGAAAAGCGCCCCATCCTGAAATCGCGCGGGCCCCAGGATCTCAACACCGAGCCTTAAGTGCCGGATTATAATACATTTCGGCTATGCAAATTGTTGACGAGAAAGAACTAGCCGAGTACGCGAGTGAACTGGGGCGATTTGCGTCCCGGCCCGGTACAAATCGTCATGAGCCTGTTCGAGAGGTGGGACAAGATCATCGAAGCCGGGCTGCAGCGGCTGGTTCAGAGCCCGCCGGGACCGGGGGCGTATGCCGCGTGAGCCCGCTTCAGAGCATGCGAGTAGCGGCTATGATCGCCAATGGCGGAAAGATCCCGAACGTCCACTTCGTGAACGGCAATCAGCAGCCGTCGCCGCCACAGCCTCAGTTCCTCTCCCCCGAATCCGCCGCTGTTTTGGGGAACGCAATGAGGCTCGCGGTTACGGACGGGACGGCAGTGAAAGCGATGATGTCACCGGTACCGATTGCGGGCAAGACCGGCACAGCGGAGGTCAAGGGGGCGCAGTCCCACGCTTGGTTTGCTGGGTTCGCGCCCGCTGATGCAACTCCCGGCCGACGCATCGCCTTTGCCGTGTTTGTTGAAAACGGGCAGTATGGAGGGGCGGTAGCGGCTCCGATTGCCTCAGATCTGGTGGCAGCAGCCATGGAGTGCGAATTGTTTCGTTGAGGATCTAATGCCAAATACGGCAGTTCGGTTCGGGAATTCGTTTAGTACCAGACGGGGATCGCGAGATGCAGGAGCCAAATAGGAGAGTCTAATGCCGCAAGAAAACGAAGTTGTCGAAACCGAACTTGTCTCGGAGGCGGATTCGCTTTCCGAGGCAAGGCGTGAAGTACTATCCAGAGTTCCGCAGGGGCGATTCATCCTGTCCGAGCGTGTGATTGCAGACGGCGCGATTCGAGCCACACGGGCTTCGGGTGACACCAATGAAGACGCGTACGCGGCAGCGGAACGCCAACTCCCTGTTGGCATGACTGTCGTGTCCCGAAAAGAGGTTCAGGCCCGTCGTCGGCGGGTTATCGCCGTTTCCGCGCCCGACGAGCCTGTCGCGCGAAAACTGGTCACAGGCCAACTGGCAAAGCGGGAACGTGTCGATACGCTTGTCCAGTTGACGCCTGGGGCCGGCGGGTTCCTCGGTATCGGCCGCAAACTCCCTCAGTGGCAGGCTGAAGTGCTGTCAGCCGCGGAGGTTGAGATCTCCTTTAAGTGCCGGGCGAAGCTGGTCGTACGCGTTGGTGGTAGGCCGAAGAGCTGGGCCGAACTCCTGAGCGCCATCGCCGCGTCTCGGGACACTGCACTTGCTCGCCAACTTGACGCCGACTTCCCTTACCAGTGTGCCTTTGTGCGTACGGTTCAGAAAACGGGTGAACCGGGCTACTTCGGGAAGATCCCCTTTTCAACCGTGAACGAGCGGGCGATCGCAGTGGCAAAGCATTACGTCGACAACACTTCTGTGCCGGGTGTGTCTGGCAAACTTTGCTCTCCAATGGACCCAGACCGGTACGTGGTAGTTTCGGACGGCAGAGTGGGCAAGGCATCGTCTATGGAGACCTTGGTTTCCGACAGCCTCATCATGTCCGCTGCTTCGTGCCTTGGCCGTCACAACATTTCGCAATTCGATCCGGCTGCGGTCGGCGTAGCCGCGGTCACCGCGATCATGCACTACGCGGAGATTCCGGTTGTTCGATATTGCTTTTCTCTTGCATATTTATCGCGCGTCCGCGAGAATCACGCGATCGATCTGAATCAGGTGCTCGTCACCGTCTATAAGGGCGTGGAGTCTCTCCTGCTGGAAATCTACGATGAATTGCCCGAGGGCGGTGTCATCACCGACACCCACGTGGAGCAGAAGGCGCTGACTATTTTGGCGGCGGCATAATTGTTGCGCCATGGGTACCTAAGATGAGAGCGCTTGACGATGGCTCAGACCGTCAGGCGCGTGCGCCACGGCACCTACACAAGCTAGCCGACGGTGGCGGGCTGAAACGGTGAATTGACTGAAAGGAGAAAACGAGTGCAAAAGATGTGTCCGACCTGTAACGGCTCCCGGAGAGTTCGGCGGGAGATTAGCCGGCCGTGGTGGCAGGTCCTTCTGCTCCGGCCAGCCGCTGTTGACGAGTCGTGCCGCGAGTGTGGTGGAACCGGCGTGATCAAAGGCTCTCCTGAACAGGAGGCGAAAGAACGACAGGCAGCCGAAGAGAAAGCTCGACGCCAGGCGGCAGCGGGCCGCAAGCCAGCAGGGGCACCTCGGTCGGCGACACCCGGTGACGTGCGGGTGCGTGAGCTGGCCGGCCAGTTTGACAACCCCGACGAGGGTGTTCGCCTCAAGGCAGCTATCGACCTTTCTCGTTGTACTGGGGACGCTGCAGTTTCAGCCTTAGTCAGGGGGCTCAAAGACAGCTCGCCGAAAGTCAGGGGCTGCTCTGCCGAGTCTCTACGCATGCTGCGGAACCCCGCGGCGGTCGATGCTCTGGTAGAAGTTCTAATGAATGACCCCCAACACGATCCGGTCTACTACGCGACGAAGGCGTTGGGAGCGTTGGCAACACCTAAGGCAATAGAGGGCATGATTTCAGCCCTCAAACAGAGGAAAGGCGACATCAGCGAGTTGGCTCTCCAGCTGGGGGAAGTACGGGCAATCGGGGCCGTGGAGGCGCTCCTGGACGCCTTGGGGGACAATGACCGGGAGCGAGTGTCCGCCTATGCCAGGCGTCACGCCGTGATGGCTCTTCAAAAGATCGGGGATCGGCGCGCCGTGCCTGCGCTCAGATCCGCGCTAAACGATGGCGACGCTGGCGTCCGTGAGCGGGCGCAGCGCGCGCTTGAGGCTCTTGGCGCGTAGAGCTTGCGCTAAGCTCGTTTCGGTGGGCCAAGAATAACGAAAGTGACCAGGATCTTGAAATAGGGCGTCGACTATGGAGAATCGGACGACCGACAAAACAGTGATGCGCCCGGACGCAGTTCGAAGGGTGGTGCCGAGATGAGCGGCCTCATCGTATGGTGGTACCTTCGTAGGTTGCGATCCTCGTCTGCAGCCACTCGCGATGCCTCTGCTAAGGCACTGATTGAGATTGTGAAGGCTTCTTCTGGTGTAAGCGCTTCGTTTATCAATGCTGTCATCTCCGCGCTCTCCCTGGAGGGCGACGAGCAGGTGGCCCGGTCTGAGTTGTTATTGCTCGGTCACTGTCGCTTTTTCGCCTCGGGCCATGGTGACACGTTATCAGATGAGCTGATAGCCAAGGCAGAGCGGTTTGGAAACGACGTGATCCGAGGAGTCGCCGAGGAAATTCGGATTGCCCGCGAGAAAAGTGCGGCGACAGAGAGCCGCCAACGTATACACGGACCCTCAAGGCCGGAGATGTCGCCGGACGGGCACGCAGTTTCGGCTGGCGGCCGAGGCGTCGAGGTGCACTGCGACGGCTGTCAGAGGGACCATCGCCTTGGAGCTGACGCCATAGTGACTTCAGGACGGGCCGGGAATAAGTCCGATCCCGACATTGTAGAATCATATAGATCTGGAGGGCCGCCTTGTCCCGATTCGCGCCAAGTCGTCGAATGGTTGTCCAGGCGCTCCGAATACAAATACTACGAAGATCGATATTGGAAGTGCAGCGTCTGCGGTGCGGTGAACAGATACAATTGGTCTTCAGTAGACAGTGCTAAGGTTGGCGACGCGATCATGTGTGTCGAAGCAGATCTAGAACTTGCGAAGGCTCAGAACTCGGCGGCTCACGCACTTAAAGGGTTCTCTGATGCCGCTGCCGACTGTCGCGTTCGCAAACTCGGATGTCATGCTTCGTACAGAGACACTTGCCGACTCTTATTGAAATCACTCAAGTCTCTAGATGACGCTTGGCAGTCAGTACAACAGCTGCGGCCGGATGCATTGCCTGACCTTGACACGTACTTTTTGAGGGGGAGCAAGACTAGGAAGTTGATCGATGGCCAGATACCCATTGCAGGCCGCCTGCGTTTGTGGTTTTTGCTTTGGTGAGTGGAATCGCTTGGGCCGCCGCGACGGAGCGCCGCTGCTGTATCACCGCGTCAGGTTGCGCGAAGTGCCGGATACACTCTTCATGCTTGATTCGTAGTACCCGTCGCCGGGCATTAGTCTTAGCGCTTGCTCCCAACAGTATCTCGCCTCGTCGCACGTTTTCGAGAATGAGCCGTCGCCCGGATTCAGCAAGTAGTAGATGGTGACAGCTAAGCAAGACCAGGCACGCGCCTTCACATCATCCGGTGCAAAGTCCCGTCCGGGAATGACAATCTTCATCTCCGGCATCGCCTTAACGAAGTGTTTCCACCACTCGATGGCCTGTTTCCTGAGCTCATCGTCTTCCCGAAACTCGTTCAGTTTTCCCTGCACGAGCATGATCTGCTCCCATGGCCGGTTCACGTCGACCGCGAGCCAGTTCGTCGGTTTGCGGCGCAGCTCTATCTGCGCCAGCGCCTTCGTGATAGCCGAACTGACCTCTGCGATAGTCTGCGCGGACGCAGTTCCCCGGGCAGTCTCAAGGAGCGTCACCGCGTTGGGGTTGTCCGACAAGCCCAGACCTTGCGCGGCTGCCTCCACACGGCGCCACTCATTGGAGCGGAGTTCCTCGCTAAGAGCGCGTAGCGCTTCGTTCGTACTGATCGTCCCTAGCGCGAGTGCGACATACCTGCTCCGCCCTAGCTGCGCAATCAGGAGAGGCACCGCGGCGGGACCTTGCGCCACAACGTTCGCCAGCGCATCCTCGTAAGGCTTTTCCTGGGACGCAAGGAGCAGATGTCGCTCGAAGCCGAACTCTGCCAAGAACCGGACCCGTTCAGCGAGTTCGCTGTCAGCTTCGGAACCCTTGCCACTCCCTGCCCGAAACTTCTTGATCAGCCGCGTTAGTAAGTTCACCTTCGCCTCCTTGTCTAATTCGGGGTCTTCAGTATCGGCGTCGTCTCAATTGGATTCTCGTCTTCGAACTGCGACAGCGCCGAGGTCCAGTCGCGTCTACTTCCGGGAATTCCATCGTGATAGGTCATCAGACTGGCCCATTCTTCGAGGAGCGCATCCCGGCATTCGCGGGAAATCTCGACCGCGACGCCAAACTGGCCGCGACATGAGCCAAAAGGCGGTTCATCCGCCACGAAACAGACCTCCAAGTGCTCGCGACTGAAGAGGGCTGTGACAAGTTCACGAGTCGCGTCGGACTCTAACCAATGTGGATTCTCTGTAATAAACGAATACCCGGTCTTCCTTTTCACGTCGGCGTTGTCAACGCTCACAAAGATCTGGAGAACACCGCCGGCGCGCAGACGATAGAAGGCGAAAGCGATGGTAACATCACGCCCTCGGAGCTCATCAATGACGCCGTTCGCCTTAGATACTATTAGCGGACTCTGTTGCCCTGGGTCTCTGCCTGGCACCAAGAGCGTAATGCCAGCCCAGTTTCGGGCAGCAAGTTCGGCGCGGTGGGCCGGCAGTTCGTGAACTCCTGGCCGAACCATGCCTCCCTTCGGCAAGGTGATCACCACTTGGCGGACATGTTTGGCTTCGTCGGCGACGCGGTGCCAGCGGAGCGGTCCCAGGGCGCTCCCGTCTGGGTCCGCAGCGTGAACCTCTGAGGCGCCGACCGGCGAAAGGGAGACGAGGTCGGTCTGCACCCTCGAGAGCACCAGGGGAAGGTGGTCGCCAATCTCGGGGTCTGGCAAAGTCCACATCCGGATCGTTCCGTCCTCTCCCCCGGATACGAGCCGACGGTCGTCGGCAGAAACAGCTACCGAACGTACAGCACCATGATGACCCTCCAGGGTTCTCACACACTGCCCCGTCGAAAGCCGCCACACGCGAACGGTGGAGTCTGCGCCGCCCGAGACCAAGTTAGTTGCGTCGCTATACAGCCTGAGGCAATGGACCGAGCGTACGTGTCCTTTTAGGGACCTGAGCTGCTGCCCGGTCTTCAGGTCCCAAATGCGAATGATTGAATCCTCGTGGGCGGTAGCGCAGAGGCGGCCGTCGGCAGCTAGACCAATCGATAGGATGGGGTTGATTCTCTCCAGCGTCAATGAAGGCGGAGACTGAAGCACGCGCACACATTGGCCGGTCAGAACCAACCAGGTACGAAGCTTGCCATCCTGACTTCCCGTGAGCAGAACCTCGGCACCGGCCTCGTTCAGACCGCAGCTTATCGCCGCCATTCGACAGTCGTCGGCAACGCTGGTCAAGAACAGGGGATCTTCTCTAAAGATCTGACTGCACCGGCCGGTTGCAACGGCCCATGCTCGCACCGTGTGGTCGTCCGATGCAGTGAATGCCAGGCGTCCGTCAACACTGATCGCCAATGCCGTGACCGGTCCGTCATGGCCCTCAAATACGCGCTGACAACTGCTCTTGCGCAAATCCCAAGACCGCACGGTGCCATCTGAGCTTGCCGACAGTGCTTGGCGACCATCCGGCAAAAGGCAAACCGCAGTTACTGATGCGCCGTGGCCATCGAAAATACGAACGCAGCTTCGTGATTGCAAGTCCCATAAGCGCACCCCACCATCGTCGGAGCCGGACACAGCGGTCCTGCCGTCTTTGCTCAACGACAGGTCGACAACCGGGCCGTTGTGGCCAGAGAGCACCGCTGCACACCCCGACCAGCGAGCGTCCCCATAGCGGAGGACAACGGATGCGTACTGAACAACAGCTTCACTCTGCCCCCGGGCATCGGCGCGCTCAAGCGCAGCGAGAGCCTGCTCTCTTCTTCCCCGCTCCGCCTCGGCGACAGTAATGAAATAGGGAGGAAGCCAACTGGAGGAATTGAGCGATTCACTTCTCTCGAGTAGGGGGATAATCTCTTGGTCTGTTTGTAACCCAAGGCGCCAACGGATCAGTTCGCGGTGTAGTGAACTCTCAAGGTGAAGAGGATCCAACTTCAGCGCGATGTCCCAGGTGGCAAGTGCGTCAGTAGTCCGACCGAGATCCAACAGAGAGAGGGATCGGTTGTGGAGCGTTGCCGCGTCCTCCTTCAGGGCCATAGGGGCTTGCCGGAAATAGGGTTGACCGAACGTGTCGGAATAGATTCGCTGCAATTGGAGAGCTATTTGGTGCATGCTCTCGGGACGCCCAGCTGGCGCCCGGCGTAGGCAAGCCGCCAGTAGTTCCACCAGATTCGAGGGCATTGGAACAATTCCGATCGGCGGCTGCACCCGTCGATAAGCTTCAAGCGCCTCGCATCCCATCGAGCCTGCCGACCAAGAGACTTCGCCCGTGAACATTTCGAGAACAGACAACGCCCAACTCCAAATGTCGCTCGATGCGGTCAGGACGGCACCAGCTTGTTGCTCGGGCGAGCAGTATGACGGAGTGAGCCAACTCGGACCGTCCAGGAATCCGCGTAGTAGTGGCGGCAAGCCGTCACTGGCACTACTGGCAACGGATATCCCAAAGTCGGTTATCTTTGCGACCTCGCCGGCATCTAGCATTATGTTGGAGGGCTTGACGTCGCGGTGGAGCAAGCCGTGATCATGAGCGTGCTGAAGCCCCCATGCGGCTTGAATGGCGATGTCGAGCATGCGGCTCAGTGCGACCTGCGAGGATCCCTCGTACAGTTTTCGCTGGCTGATCCAATCGGCAAGGCTACCCTCCGGACAGTACTGCGCAAAAACCCGCGGTACACCACCCAAAGTGCGCACATAGAAACACGTGACTATGTTTGGGTGACACCCCAGCTTAATCCACGTTTCGCACTCATTTACGAATTGATCGCGAAGGCTTGGCACCAGGAAACTCGACGGGTTGGGGCTCTTGACAGCCAGATCCAAATCCCAGAGGCGATGCCGGACGCGATAGACCTTGCCCATACCGCCGGTATGTACCGCCTTGACTTCGTAGGTTCCAAGGACGACTTCCCCTACAAACCACTCGATCGGAACAGACGCCTCGGGATCGGCACGAAGATCGGCCCTAGACAGTGTTGCGCCGCCAGAGACGGAGCCCCGTGGCGAGGTCGCGCTGTCGTGTGTCTGCGGAGGGCGCACTATCGCCTTTTCGCGCCGGAAGAGGTATTGGAACCAGTTTCGCTTAGCCGGCATGGAAAGGTGCCTTCGAGGGTCCCCTGTCAGCGTGCACCGGCGGCACCGTCCGGACCATCGTCAAACAGCGAATACCAAGGGTTTCTCGGGTAACCATTGTGGTTGTTCGCCAGGTAGCCTTTGGATAGCCAGTACTTGACTTTCGATGTTGGAGCCCAGTCTTTGCAGGACTGGTCGAACCCCATGGCACCGTTCCGCCGACCACAATAGCCGCCACTCTTCGGGAAAGCGGGGTCACGGAACTCGGGATCGCCAAAGTGGGCACAGTAAACGCAAAACTGCTCGGTTGAGACCTGTAGACTTATGGGGTTTCCCAAAGAGGTCTCGGTGATCACATAGGTTGCGCGCTTATGCAGGTTTGGGTTTTGTTCACTGTCCGCGACGATTTCAGGCCAACGGTCCATCTCGTTGCGCGCTCTTGGTGCACGCCGAAGTCGCTCCTCCCGCTCGCGCCGACGGCGATCAGCCTCAAGCTCTTCCGCCGACATCTGAACAACGCCGGACCCGGCACACCCGGCACATCGTTCCTCGACGAACTTCCGCCTCAACACGCGCTGCACCAATGTCTTCCGGGTCAACGTGCGGCGGTTCTTCCCGGCGCCCCCGCACTCCGGACATCGCTTTGTCACGTCCACTCCTTCCTCCAAAAAGGACTGCTGCCAACATCACCGCTCTCCCACACCCGCGAATCGGATTTGCGAAAGGGACAGGCGGCAAGATTCACAGTTTACGCGCCGAGGAGAGAAACACCTCCATTTGGCGGATAAAATCATCGCGGATACGGAAAGCATCCAATTCCGGTGAGCTCGCGAGCTGGCGCGAAGCATTGTCAGCCACGGGCGAAACATCGTAGCCAGCACTCGCAATTCTCGACAACCCGCGTATCACCTGCTCCCGCGTCCGACACCCACGAAGAATGGAGATGCACTCCTGGCTGTTTTGCCGAAAGTCCTTCAAGATCGCCCGATTCTCCGGGCAGAGAGGGCTTGTGGCGCGACCGCCGCTCAAAATCCTACGTAGCCAACCCATCGATACGCCCCCTTCTTTAACGCAATCGCCCAGCATATACGGCGCACAGAAATCGGCCCTCGCGTTAACCCAGCCGCAACCGAAGTTGCCGCTCTGGGGCGCGATAAATGGCCCGTTCCCCCATCACCGCGCCCACGGATACGGATACACCGTCTTGCACACGTGACACTGCCAGTAGCGTGGCATGCCCGCAGCTCGTACCCTCTGTAGTCTCGCCACCTCCTTCAACGTGTCCTGCGTGGGCGATCGCCCTGGTGCAAGCGGCGCAACCAAGTCCGGAGAGTCCGCACCGCCCCCTGTATACGAGCCGATAACGACTGCGAAGTCTTCGCCAACACCATCGTCGGATACGACCGCCGCATCAACCCCCAAGTGGAAATCACAATTGCACTTGGAACAACGTACGTCTACGCTCATCATGTTCTCCTTTCTAACGAGGCGCAAAGCCGAAGGCCACCGCCCCGCGCCGCGGGCTGCGCCCCCTGGCGCCTGACTCCTACTACACGTAATCTGCACCTCATCTGCTATTTCCGCAAGGACCTCGCGTTGGCCACGGCGCTACCTTCTGCACCAGAACCGCTCGCGCTCTGCTCACAACCGATGTCAGGGCTCCCGAAGCTGGTCTGCAAGCGCCTCATCCTGAAGGTCGCGCGGGCCGCAGGATGTCAACACCTAGCCTAAGTGCCGGATTATAATACATTTCGGCTAGGCAAGTTGTTGGCGATAAAGAACTAGCCGAGTATGCGAGTGAACTGGCTGGATAGGAGCACCTTGGAGGCAGTTTCGGCGGAAAGATGGTGTAGTAGATTTCGTCCGCGATTTGCGTGCAGCCGGAGGTGGCGCTTGCACTACTTCGGTTGGGTTGGCGTCGCGGACGCTCACGCTTGGAGGTGGTGATGGGAATCTTCACGAAGTTTTTCGGTGGCTCTGCCGGGCAGTCGGTTGATTCGGGGTTGCGTGGGTCGGCGTTCGGGGCCGGTCGGGAAAACCCGGTGTGTTCAAGCTGCGGCACGGCATACAACCGCGCCGAAGTTATCCGGCTGATCAAGATGCAGTCGCCGTACATCTTCGACTTCGCGAGTTGGACGACGAAGTTCGTTTGCGTGCGTTGCCATGCGCATATCGTTATCTCTGGTGTTCGTGGAGAATGACGCCGCCGGGCGCTCGTCTCGATGATGGGATGATCCCGGTTGTCGCGCCTCGCTGGGGAGTGCGTCGCGTGGTTGTGCGGATAAACTGTCGGTTGCCTGCGCACAGGTGCATATCAGTTGCGCCCGAGGCAGAGGAGGGAGTGTGGCGGTTTGTGATATCTGTGGCGCACCTGGCATGGGCCGGGTAATCAGTTCTGAAAACGTGCGCCAAGCGGTGTTCGGCAAAGGTTTTAACCCTTTCGCTCTTGGCATTGCGCCGAACCTGACGGGCGCCAGCGCTGGGGCCGTATTCGCTGAATGGAGGCAAACGCTCGTGGCGCAAGACACGTCCGACTGGAACATCTGCTCGCGCTGCATGGAGCACCTTCAACCCTATATCGTTGGCAAGGCACAAGCAGCCGGCGTTGCCAATGCGACCGTCTATACCGGTGCAACGATAGGGGCAGCGGCTGAAGCGGCCGCAGAGCGCAAGGTAGTCGTGTCGCGGTAGTGCGGGGTGACTTGGGCGGCGGTGCCCGCCCGGGGTGGCGCGTCAAGAGGTTGTTTGTCGAATATTGAAGGGAGGAAATGGAACATGGCTGATATGGTGAGTATTAAACTTCAGGCAGTTGGCTATATCGGGGGTTCGGCGGTGGGTTTTAAAGAACTCGACGTGAGATTGCCACTCGATTTGCCGGGGCCGCATCTTCTGAACTCGATCGTTCAGGACACGCTAGACATCTTCGCCTCGTACAGCACGAGCCTTGTCCTTCAAAACGCTACCACCGGAGCCGAGTTGCTCACCTCACAGGTCCGGGATAATCGGACACTGAGGAGCGTCGGCGTCAAAGACGGTTATACCCTCAGGCTTCACAGCCTCGCTGGGTGATGGGCTGGGGGGTATGTTCGGCATTGGCCGCAGCGGAGGCAACGGTGACCAAGGCTTCGTGAGTGTGATGGTTACAGGAGGAATTATGGGAGACGACGCGCAGAGGGTCAACGAGGACAGGCGCCAACTCGACGAGGCGATGGCTCTGGCGGAATTGGCGGTGGAACTGACCACGGCTCGGAAAACCGTGGCGGACACCAGCCTCGAACTTTGCCATGTCACTCTTAACCAGTTGAACATCGACCCCGGCGCGGCCGGCGAGTATCGGAAGGCTTGTGCTGAAGTTCTGGGGCGCGCTCGGGCTGTGGAAATGGCGGCCGCGACCCTGCGTCGGCTTGGCGATAAGTTGCGCGTGGCGGCCGACCAGGAGAGCGTGGCTAAGGCGCTGGCGCTCGCGACAAAAAGTCGGGAGGGGATTGAGATTCACCTTCGGCGAAGTCTCGAAAAGGAGATGGCGGTCGCAGAACGTGAGGCCGAACTGACAAGTGCCCGGAAAGCTCTCGTCGACGCGCGCGATGCCCTTTCCAATGCTTCTGACCGGCGTTCGAAAGTGGATCCTGGCCAACCTGCGGACTATAGGAACGCTTGCACCGAGGTTCTAAAACTGGCTCGCGCCGTGGACAATGCCGCAGTTAAAGTGCGACAACTCGGCGGTCAGCGACCGAACACGCCCGAAAGGGTCGCCGTCTCACAGGCGCTGGCTCTCGTGGCGAAATGCCGTGGCCAAATCGAGATTCTCGTTCGGCTCAGATTCTGGTGGAGCCGCGCATCGGGCTGAGGCTGGTTACCGTTTAAGTGCAAGATCTCGGGTCCTGGCTGTTGCCCATGGGGGCGGCCCCGATCCCGGGGGGCGGTTTATGCCGTGCCCTCGTCATGAACCGGGGAATTTGAGCTTGCCCGCGTAAAGACCTGCTTGGCGCATCGACTCCTGAGAGGCGAGCCAGCCGGTGCACTCTGAGTCCCGGATAACCATTTTAGCCGGAACACCGAGTTCCTCGGCTATGCGCGATAGCAGTTCAGGGCGGAGGAGAAACACTCCTAGATAACCGGCGGTTTGCGGATCTTGCAGACGTCGGTGTATCTCAGCTACATGTCTGCGTTCGAGAGGTTCGAGACCCACGACATAAAGAATGGTATTTAAGCGTTGTCCACTTCGCAGTGTGCATAGAATCGAATCTTGCACCAAGCTAGCGTCGATATTGTACGTCCCATGGTCGAGCCATGAGGCCAGGATCTGCGGTTCAAAGAGATCGCCGTCACACCCCCAAATGAGAGCCGCTGCCCACCCGCCATCAGGCCCACGCGCGGCACCAAGAGCCTTTAGAATCTCACTTTGGGCGTAGGAGCCATATCCGGCGGAGACTTCTTCCGAAATCGCGTTTGAATCGAACAAGAAGATCGCATCACACGGCTCACGCCGACGCTGCGTAGTCGACCCCGTGTCGTGTTTGGTTGCCTTCTGTAACCCCGATTGACCCGCCGGCGCATCGCCGAGCAGGTCTCGCCAGAAAGTCCCACCACTCCTGCCTGGCTGCCCATCGACCAAGGGATCCTTCCGCAATTGCTCAAGTCTTCGCCTAATCCCCTCCGGACGGAGCCACCCATAACCCCGTAGCTCGAGATCTCGGACTAAACCCGCAAAGTCCTCCTCGGTCCAAGTTGGCACTCCTGCCCTATGAAAGCCGTCTTGGTTGGGCTGACCCCGCACATACGGCGTGTGGCGCGTCAAGAAGAACTCTAAGAAGGGCCTGGCACCGTCGTCCCAATCCGCGGGATCGGAAAATGCCCAATCCCAGTCTAATTCCCACACTTTGAGATCGCGATCACGCCCCGGAGCACCACAAAGGATGAAGCGGCTATCCGGGCTAAACGAAACCGGACTGCTGCCTTCGATCTCGGCAATTTGGTGGCCGCTTAGAAGATCCCAGATCTGCACCTTCTGAGCTTCACTTCGAGCGATTGCAACGAATCGTGAATCCGCGGTGACGCACATCGCGTCCAATTGCGCCGATTGCTCGCGATTCGGCAGATTGCCAAGAGTTCTTAGCTTATTTGCGGTCCTGACGTCCCATACACCCGTACCAACAGGTTCAACCGACAGCACGAGTTGTGCGTCCTTGGTTAATAGGCCGCTCCACCCTCCAAATATCTGCCACTGTTTTCCGGTATTCAGTTCCAGCAAGCGAACACCCCCGCTGCTTACTAGAAGGAATTGGTCGTCCTCGCTCAGGCACACCCCCGTAACAGGAGCGCCGAATGTCTCAGTTCGAAGGCATGTTCCTGTGTTGACATCCCAGATGCGTACCGATTTGTCCTCGCTGCCGGACACAGCAAACCGGCAATCGGCGCTTAAGGTAACACTGGACACCCTGGAGGTGTGGCCCTCAAGGCACAAGATTCTGCCGCCACTTGTTAGGTCCCACACTTCAATTGGGCCACAGAATTTTGCGGCCAAGCAGGTTTTCTTATCAAGTGAGAGCGCCAGAGCTTCGAACCATTCTAGAATGTCGCGCTGGCCCTGTGTGTTGCCACATGTTCGTAGACAGGCACCGTTTTTGATGTCCCAGACGCGGATAAGACCATCCCATCCAGACGACACCGCGAAGGAGCAGTCACGGGCAAACTGAATGGCTCTTGTGGCGTCCGAGATGCCGGTGAGCACGGCCACTGGGTAGCTGCTACGTAGCCCGGTTCGTCGGCCCTTGAGGCCTAGGCGCGCTCGCCCTGTCCTGACAATTGCGCTGCGCTCAAAGCCCGGCAGTGATCGGGCCCTTTCCAATGCTTCGGCAGCGCCGAGGTAGTTTCCAAGAACCTCTTCCTGTTCCGAGGCTGCAATCGAAGCTCTAAAAGCCCTTTCGACAGCGAGAATATCGCTGGATCGGCGGACCCGCGAAAGTAGCAGCGGACTCTGGTGTGCGCAGGACGGATCGGGGAGCTGCCACAACAGTATTGCGTCACGGCTGTCGCTGACGGCCGCGGCCAGGACGTGCCCTCGAACTTCTCTAGTTGACAAGACCGTGCCAGTCGGAAAAGTCGACAAACAGCGTCGGCGGGGAACGAGGTCCCAAATGCGCACTCTGTCGAAACTTTCTGAGAACGCGAACCGCCCTCCTTCTCCGAGTAGTTGAGCGCTCGTCCACCCCGACGGCAACGGCGCAAGCGCACGATCGGCATCAGCGTCCGAAGCCGTCAACGCGACATGGCCGTCTGCTGGCAACAAGCGCTCGCCATCAGCGGAAACGTAAAGGGGGGACTCACTCGACTTGTCAAAGACCTTTAGGCACCGTCCGGTGTTTGTATCCCACACGCGAATGGTCTCATCGTCACTGTTTGAGACGGCCACACTCCCGTCACGACTCAGGCGCGCCCCCACGACTCCGCTCGTATGGCCCGCCAGGGTATGCAATAGCTGGCCCGTGCGTACGTCCCACAGTCGAAGCGTATGGTCGCCGCTGCCAGTCAGTACTATTGTTGTATCGCGATTAATTGCAATTGTTTTTATCGGCTCAGTGTGTCCATTCAGGACGTGAATGCACTGCCCGTCGCTGAGATCCCATATGCGAACGCTGTTGTCATCAGTACGCCAGTTCCAGTCGCCGCCGCTCCCCGTGATCGCGATTTCATTACTTTCACTTAGCGCCAGTGCGACGACCGGATCCGTATGCCCGGCCAGCACATGCAAGCAGGCGCCGCTGGCCACCTCCCAAAATCGTGTTGTTCCATCGCGACTTCCCGAAAGCAAATAACGACCGTCGGCAGCAATGCAAAAGGCGGTGATCTCGCCCGTATGACCCGTGAACGTTCCAATCAAGCGCCCCCATCCCGGCCGCGCGCGATTCAGATCCTCAACCGACTGCTGTATAGCGGCCTCTTCGGGGGCACACCTTGCGGCGGCCTCAAGGGCCGCGCGGGCCCCCACATCGTTTCCCCTTTCCTTCTCGAAAAGCGCAACCGTATAGTGACTTAGCCAGTTATCCGGAAGCCGGTTGGTCACCAAGTGCAAAGCGTGTGCCACGTCTTCATCAAGCAACTGACCTTTGCGCCACTTGATGATGTTGCTGTTGTAAATAGACTCCGGGTGACACGCATTTATGACCAACGCTTCGCGCCATCGTTCAAAAGCTTCTCCCTCGTCTCCGAGATCGAGTTGCGAAAGAGCTATGTTGTTCTTGATATCGGGGAGCGGCGACAACTTCGAAGGAGCCTCGCGGGGATACCTGCGACCCGTAAGCTGCTCGAATTCGGCGGTCAAAGCTTCGGCAATTTGCAACATGTTTGCTGGACGGCTCTCAGGCGCGGGATTGAAACAACTCCGAAGCAATTCGGCGACACTACGGGGCAGTGAGGGTATACGGCGGTCGGATGGTCCCCGACTCACCAGGTCGTTGAGAGCCTCCTTAGCTGCCTGGCCCTTCAGCCAGGAGACGCCACCAGCGAACATTTCCATCACGGAAACAGCCCAGGACCAGATGTCCGTCTTGATCGAAAGCGGTTGGCGGGAGGCCTGCTCCGGTGAGCAGTAGGCCGGGGTCAAACCGCCGGAACTGACGAGAAGACTCCGACGGCTATCTGGCACAGGAGTGTATTCGCCAGCAACCGCTCGGGCGCGGGCAATTCCAAAGTCGGTGATTCTGGCGTCGCCGTTTGGCGCCAATAAGACGTTGGCCGGCTTTACATCCTGGTGCACAATTTCATGATCGTGCGCAAATTGCAGGCCACGCGCCATCTGAATGCCAACATCGAGAATGCGTTCAAGCGCCAGATCAGGCCCGCCATCATACAGGCGACGCGACGCGATAGATTCAGATAAGGTCCCTCCATGCACGTACTCGGCACAGATGCAAGGAACTTCATCGATAGTGCGTACATAGTGGCAAGGAACCACGTTAGGATGAAGGCCCAGGTCGATCCAGGTCTTACACTCGCGCTCGAACGTCCTCTTTTGGGCATCTGTTTGAAATGCGCCTTGGCGCGGTCTCTTCAGAGCTAGGTCCTCGCCCCAGATTCGGTGGTAGACACGGTAGACGATACCCATCCCGCCGCCCTCGTGTATTGCGCGGACTTCGTATGTCCCAAGAATCACATCCCCTATATTCCAGTGCGAGACAATCGAGGGCACGCAGGCAGGCGTGTGCCCCACCGCCGAGGCCTCTGACGCCTGGGAAGCAGTCTTCGGCAGCGTACGGTCAGCTCGACCGAGCAACATGGAGATCCACTCTGAAAAACGCGCCATATGGCGACCACCTCACTCTAGAGCCCAAACCATCCGCCCGCGCGAACATAGCGGCGGGCTGGCCCGGCCCAGCAAGACGTCCCCGCATTGCGCCGGACCACTTCTAGGGATTCCGGGGCACTCCCCGTCGGGCGTCACTTCCCGAACAATCTCCGAAAGAACCCACCGGGTCTCTTGTTTTCGGATCGCGACGGCGCGCGTACAGGTGACACGGATTTGGACGGATCTGAGGCGGCTGGCGGGGGCGCCGCAGAGGGTTCCGGGGCCTTCTTCGGCTCCTCGGCTGCCGGAGCTTTTGACGACGCCCCGGACCCACCGCCACTAAGCGCCGCGACAATATCCGAGAACTTCTTCTCTGCCGCGATTGCCGCCGCAGTGGCCCCCTTATTATTCCGTGCGTTCATGTCCGCGCCCGCTCGCATTAAGACACGAATAGTTTCGATGTGCCCATCGGGCTTTCCGTACGGGCCATACATCGTTCGACCATCTTTTTCGAAACTGATGAACTCCCGCCCCGCCTCGGCGCAACACATCAGTGGCGTCATCCCGTCATTGTCGCGCGCATTGACATCTCGGGCGTATTTCAGGAACAGCTTCACCGTCTCTGGATATCCAGACCGAGCCGCTGAGTGCAACTGAGTTCGTCCCTTTTCATCCTTGTAGTTGACATCACCCCGGCACTTGTCGATTAGGAATTGCATCAGCTCGGTTTCGTCGTCATGCCCCGCCGCACACATCCTCTCGAGCGGGTCCTCGCTCTCCTTAATTCGAAGTAAGCAGCTCATGATGTATTCTCGCCGTTGCGAATCGACCGCCTTTGAGACATGCGTCAGGGCGGCACGTGCAGTAGCGTTGTCCATGATTTCATTTTCCTTTCGTGACGCGGCACAATAGCAGATTTAGCTTTTGCCGACCCGTCCTGCCAGCCATTCCTGGCTCCAATTTCGCCTTGCCCCCGCGGCCCGCCGGTTAAGGGCCTCTGGTGGTGGCCCCGTTTCGGCTCGCCGGAATTCCCTTGGTGAGATATTTCCGCCTATTCGCGAAAATGCTTGCAGCCCGCGTGGCTAGGACGCCGCAGTACTCTGTCGATGAGTCCCAGGTTCCCACCACACTGCACACAAAGCCGCTGTTCGGCTCGTTGCTGCCGAATGGCCGCAACCCTCTTCCGTTGTTCCTCATTGATGCGCTGCTGTTCCAGCTGGCGCTGACGCTCCGGCCACGGCGTGCGCACAATTCTTGCGATCTCGCTCGAGTGGTCCTCCAAGACCTTGATGAATGGCGACGCGCGCGGACTCTGCCTTGAGTCGTAGTTCACAATCCATTTCTCGGAGCCGTTATTGAAGATTTTTGCGAAATGCACCGGTGGTTTGCCGTCCTTTGCGAACCACTCGATCATAAACTGCTCTGCATCCGCTCGTTCGGGAAAGTATTCCGCCATAATCCGCTCTCGATTCGATGGAGGACCGCTTCGAGGTCAGTCCCTCCACTCGCCGACACCGTTCCAAGCCGTGCTGACGTACGTATACGACCCGCCGAGAGCCTTTACCCGATAACAGACCTGTTGCATCAGGGCATGCCCCCCCTCGCGTCCAACTGTTCGCCGATTCGCGTCATTTCGTTGTACTTGTAATCCCCAATTTCCGGGACTCGCGCGCCAATCGGCAAAGGCTACGCGCTGCAGTCTCATCGCTCGCGCGAGTCCCCTGGCCGCATCGCGGGCCATCCGGCGCTTCTCGTTCGATCGGAGGTCGACCACGCCACCATCACCACCGCCGGGCGACGTACCACTCCCGAACACCTTCTTCAACCAGCTCATGTGTTGCGTCCTCCTTTGCTTGTACATTCACCGCGCGGCGAGGCCGCCGCCAGCAGCGCCATCGGATCACCACGATGGCTACGAGGTACTACACCAAGATTCCCGGCACTCTGATTCGGTAGCCTTATGCTGCCGCGCGGAGTGCCGTCCCGTGAAATCACGCCGCACCCACAATACCCTGACAGTATACTTAAGCCGTGGATTATAATACATTTCGGTTGGGGCGGCAGGCGTTGCCAAGGGAAATCCCTTAACAGGAGAGGTGACGCGTCCAGAAAGACAGCGGCATGAACATTTTCGAGAAGTGGGACAAGATCATCGAAGGTGGGCTGCAACGGCTGGTTCAAAGCTCGCTGGGGCCGGGGACGTGTGCCGACTTCCTTGAAAGTTATGCCCGCGCGTTGGAGGACATCCAGGCGAGGGTCCAATCAATCCGTGGCCGCAAGATCTTCCCATATAAGAGAATCGCGCTGAAGTTCGTGCTGGCTGACCCTGGGCAAGTTCCACTCCTGGCGCCAATACTGGCACAGAAGAGGCAACTTTCGAATGAGGTTCGCCGGCGGTTGGAGGAGGCGGGGTGCGAGCCTCCTGGCACGCTCCGCGTGGATGCCACGGCCATCGTCTCGAGTGATCCGAATCTGGCCGGCCAACCATACGAGATCTCGTACGACTCTGAACTGCCCCCGCAATCACCTTTGTCCGTCCAGGTCCTGAGGGGCGAAGCGGAGCGACCCACGTATCGGTTTGCAGAGCGGACTGTCAATATCGGGAGAAGCGCCGAGGTGCACGGCGAGGCCAGCCGGATGATTCGCCGGAATCACGTGGTTTTTCTCGATATGGACCGTGGCCCGAATTCGACTGTCTCGCGCGAGCATGCCCACATCAGCTTTGATTTCGACACCGGTTGGTACCGTCTGTACGACGATGCCAGCAGGTTCGGGACCCAGATCTATCGGGACGGCCAAATCATCGACGTTCCCCGTGGTTCGACAGGTGGTGCCTGGCTGCGCTCAGGCGATGAGGTCCATATTGGCCAGGCGAGGCTCGCGGTGGACTTCTCCGAGACCTGACCGCATGGAGAGAGCCTCTTGTGAACGATTGGTTTATACAGAAAGTTCGGATTCTGCGGCAGGATTGCCGTCGAATCGGGGTAGTAGATTCTGGAGCCCGTTTGCGCCGGATGGCGGAAGGGCGGGGGTAGGTGAATCCATGCGGTTTCCGACGACACAATGGAACATCCTTGACGCGCTCAAGGCAGGTGATGAGAAAGGGCGGCGGGCGGCCCTGGGCGAAGTCATTTCGATTTACGGGGCGCCGCTCTTCGCCTTTGCTCGCCGCCAGTCCCATGGCACGCTGGTTCCGGAGGACTGTGAGGACCTCGTGAACGGGTTCTTCTTGAAGTGCCTGGAAGGCGATGTACTGCAACGGGCAGACCAGGCGAGGGGCAGATTCCGCAATTTCCTGGCGCGGTCGTTCAAGAACTACATGCTGAATGTGGATCGCGCGGCCCACACCGCAAAAGGATCTCCCCGCGGTGGATTTGTTTCGCTGCAATCGCTCACAGATGACCACGGTCCCGCGTTGGAACCTCGGACCAACGAGACTCCAGAGGAGGCTTTTGCGCGTGTTCTCCGGCGTTCCGTGTTCAAGCGTCTGCTGTCTACCTTTGAGAGCGGCTGTCTCGGGGCCGGCCAGGAGAAGAAATATCAGCTCTTCTTCCTCCACGAAATCAAGCCCCGGATGGATGGCACCCCGGTTCCGACCTATTCCGAATTGGCGCGTGACCTCAATTTGGCGTCAGAAAATGCCGCCAACAAGATTCTGTTGGCCGCGCGAGAAGAGTTTCGTTCGCTCCTCGTCGCTGAGGTAAGCCGCGACTGCGAGTCGCAGAAGGAGGCCCAAGTTGAGTGCGAATTCGTACTGGCCAACGCGCTCCAGGAATAGTTCGCGTGGCGAAGTCGGGACCACCGAAGAGACGCCTCTGACGTGCGCCGTGTGGGAGGAGCGTGCCTGCTTTGGCGTGTGCGTCCATTTCCCCGCATTTTGGGCCGCCCTCTTCTTCGCAGTCGCCTCGTTGCTAGTCCCAACCTGCGCCAGCGCTCAGGCGCGGTCGGATCTGCCGTTCGACGTTGTCCTGGCCCTCGACAATTCGGGCAGCATGAAGAAGAACGATCCCGAGAATCTGATGCGACCCGCGGTCTTGACGTTTGCGGCCCGGCTTCCGCAAGACACACGACTTGGAATCGTAGTCTTCGACACGATCTCCAGACTCGCACTGGACCTCTCGCCGGTCTCCGAGGCAGGGTTCACCGAAAAGACTCAGCATGCGCTTGAACGAGTAGACTATCGTGGCCAGTGGACGGACATCCCCGGGGCGGTCGAGCGATCGCTCTACGAACTGCGACAGCATGGGCGACCGGCCTCGCGGCGTGTCCTCGTGCTTTTCACTGACGGTTTCGTGGACCTTGGCGACCCGGCACGGAATCGCTCCCGTGGCGACTGGCTTCGCTCCGATTTGATTTCCGAGGCGAAACGGGAATCGGTGATGATCTTTGGTATCGCATTCACGGAGGGGGCGGACTTCGAGCTCATCCAGTCGGTATCTCAACAGACGGGCGGTGCCCATTTCCGAATTCTCTCCGCCTCGGAGATGGCTGCAGTGTTTGGGAGCGTCACTGACCGCATCCGGCAACTGCGTGCAGAACAAGCGGCTCCAGTGCAGCCTATTCCGTCGCCCGGTCGGCCGATGCCGGCCAGTGGCTACACTGATCGTGGCAGTTCCATCCCAGTCAAATGGCTGGCGGTTGGCTTGGCGGCCTTGGCTATTGCCTGTGGGTTGTGGCTGTGGTGGGCCCGGTCGACGGCGCCGCCGGTGCCTGCGACACTCCAGGATTGTAGCGAAAGAGCCAAGATCTACGCGGTCGACAAGCGCACGTTCAGGGTCGGGAGGGTCCGGCATAAGGGCCTCCGAAGGAATGACCTCGTCGTTCCAGGGAAGCATGTCAGCCGCACCCACGCGGAGATTCGCTTTCGTAACGGCGACTTCTATATCAAGGATGACGGCAGTGTCCAAGGGACATTCGTTAATGGCGTCAAACTAAAGCCTGGCCAGGTCGAACGGCTCAAGAATGAGGACGTCCTCCGCTTTGATCGCCACGAGTTTCTCTTCGGGGCAGTAGTTGGGGTCGCGGCGGGCAGTGCCTCCGTGGTCACCGAGCCCGCCCCCGATCCAGAAGATCAACAGCCGCCTCGGCGCGCAGTCCTTCCGACCCCTCAACCGGCCCCCCAGACGCCCGTTGTCGCGAAACCCAGGGTTGCGACGGTTCCTCCGCCGGGCTACGAAGTTGGTGCTTTGGGCGTATTGTCTGGCGAAGAACCTGCGCCCGCGGCGTCTGGATCTTCGGAATTGAACGAAATGTGCCTCGGGTGCGACAAGGGAGTCTCTTCGGGACAGATGCGGATCTGGCACAGCTACAAAATATGTGGAGAGTGCGAAACCAACGCGCTCAGTCTTCCATCCGGACAGGTGGATACCTACGTGAAAAACCTGGAAAACAAGCGGCTGAGAAGGTTACAGACCGTTGAGAAGCTCTGATCGGATGATCGCGTGGAATGACAATGTCCGTGAGCCAAAACATTCTGCTGACTATCCTGAACGGGGACGAGAAGGGACGCATTGTCATAGCCGGGCCGGACTCTCCTGTGGTCGTGGGAAGAGGAGAAGATGCGCACATTAAGTTGTCCGCACGCGACCAACTCGTCAGGCGGAAGCATGCCTACCTTCGCCGTACCGCGCCGGGATGGGAACTCGCGGAGATCCCGCCGCCGAAGAACACGCCGTTAGTCAATGGCGTTCGGCAGCACTGCTGTGTGCTCACCGATGGGGATGTTGTGCAGCTTGGGGAAACGAGCATGCGGGTTAGCCTTGTCACCCGCACTGGTCGATTGTTTCGGTGCATTGCCTGTGGGGTCGATGTTTCCTCCGTCGCCAACAGCGACGGCAGAGCATTGGAATTGGCCGATGCTGCTGTGTACACCTGTCAAGACCATGTGACCAAGAGCGCTGATCTGGCCGGCAAGTCAATCGGTAAATACGAACTGTGCTCGTTGTTGGGCCAGGGCGGCGCGGGGATGGTTTTTCGGGTCTATGATCGCACCACTGCGCGGATGCTCGCTCTGAAGCGCTTGACGGACCTGAAAAGCGTCGAACGCGTACGGAGATTCGATGCTGAGATGTTGGCGTTGAAGGAATTGCGTCATACCAACGTGATCCGTTTCGTTGATTGGGGTACTGACGTCGAGGGATTCCCGTTCCTTGTAACCGAATATGCACCGGGGGGAAACCTGGGGGAGCTTGCCTCCAAATGGAATTTCCGACTTCCTCCTCGGCTCGCAAGGGACCTTTTGGTTGCGGTCCTCGATGGGCTGAGGTTCGTTCATAGCGGCGACCTTGCATCGGGTCGCAAGCCATTAATTCACCGTGACATCAAACCGCAGAACATCCTCTTGAGAATGACTGGGGACGATCCGAATTCGCTGCAATACGTGCCCAAAATCGCGGACTTCGGCCTCGTGAAGATTTTGCATGGTGTACCGATCACAAAACCGAATGAGGCATCCGGCACGATCGGATATGTCGCGCCTGAGCAAGTGGTGAACATGCGTGGAGTTGATGCTCGGGCCGATATCTACTCGATTGGCGCCACTCTCTACACCCTGTTATGTGGAAGCCTGCCTATCGATCTTCCGGGCGATGACAAGCCGACGGAGCAGCTCCAACGTGTGCTGCACGCAGACAGAATTCCAATTGGACGGCGCGCCCCGGATGTGCCAGCTCGCCTTGCGACTGTCGTGGATCAAGCATGTCAGCGCGACGCTGCCCGCCGACACGCATCTGCTGCGGAATTTCAACAGGCGTTGAGTGAAGCTTTGTGAGCAAAGAGGTAGAAGTGTCAAGGGGGACAGTGATGAAGATGCTGGTCGAATCAGTGCGGAGTAGGTTGCAGATGCGGCGCGATGCGATTACTGCGCACCCGGACGAGTGGGAACCCGTTTCCGAGGAGTCGCCCCGACGTAGGCTCTCAGCTCCTACGCTTCAGCTCTGCGCGGTCACCGATGTTGGAAAGTGCCGGAGCAACAACGAGGATCGATATTTCCTCTCGGCCGAGGGCAGATTGTGGATCGTGTCGGATGGCATGGGAGGCCAGGCGGCAGGAGAGGTGGCCAGCGCCCTGACGATCCAGGCGATTTCTGAGTCGATGCATGCGGCCGGCCCGGATACTGGAGCTGTCACTGGGCTGTGTCTTAGAGATCGTCTAGTGGCCGCGTTTGCCACCGCCCAAGACCGCGTCTCCGCTCATGTTCTTAAGAACGATGGCTGCAAGGGCATGGGCTGCACTGCAATTGCAGGAGTGGTGGACGGCGACGCCCTCCACATCTGTCATGTCGGCGACGTTCGCTGCTACCACTTGTCGGAATGCGAGTTCAAACGGCTTACGAACGATCACTCCTGGGTGTGGGAGAAGCTGGTGATGACGGGCTTGCTGACGCCAGAGCAGGCCCGATCCCATCCCGAAAGAGGTAAGGTCACGCGCGGTATTGGTCTTGCAAAGCAATCTGGTGTCGAGCCGGATTTGATCAGCGTAACCCTCAAGCCTGGGGATCGCGTGATGCTTTGTTCAGATGGTTTGTGGGAAGCCCTGGGGGATGACGAGATCGCGGCGGTTGTTGGCTCTGACGGCTCGATGCGTCAACTGGCGTCCGTGTTGGTTGACAGAGCAAATGCGGCGGGCGGCGAAGACAACATCACCGTAATCTTGTATGAGCACAGTCAGACAGCAGTGGATCTCCCCGATGTCGGACGGAACGCCTCCGCTGACTCCAGCCGAGAGGAGGAGTGAGGTGTTTAGTTTAGGCTGCATCCGGCAACTTGCTGGATTTGCCACAACAGCGCGCAAGAGAGAGAGAGATGGCGGGTGGTATGAGCCAGTCGATGCGCAAAAAAGCAGCGTTTATCCCCCAAAATGTTCCGGGGCACTGCCCAACTGTTCAGAACGGATTCTTTCGAAACAAAAAGATGGTGCGAATGTTCTGGAGACTCTGGCCCCACAATAGAAAGTTAGCTGCGCAACTTCGCGACGTCGTTCAGCGAAGCAAAGCGGTCAAGGAACTTCAATCAAAGGGAGGACCTACCGCTGTGGACATCCTTTTAGACGCCTTGGAGGACCCCAAGGTAAAGGGTGGCTACGACATCGAGGAGGCGCTCGGTGAACTTCGTGATCAAAGAGCTGTCCAGCCTCTCGTTCGGTCGATTCTCAGTGGCAGTGGACGCTTTGCCCTGGACGCTATTCTGAAGATCGGACATCAAGCGGCCGTTCCGCCCTTCCTGGCCGCGCTTACCAGCAGCGACTCGCGAACTCGGGTACAGGCGGCTTGGGCTCTCGGCGAATTTAGCGCGCATGAAGCCACACAACCGCTGGTTTCTCTGCTCGTCGCGGATTCCGACTGCGAGGTTGTCCACAGAGCAGCTATGGCTCTCCAGAAACTTGGTTGGAGACCATCCTCCGGTGAAGAACGTACAAAGTACGCAGTCGGTACGCGAAACTTGGACGAAACAGCGGCACTCGGAGCAGATGCTTTTGAGTTGATAACCGCAGTATTTCATGGAGGCCAAAACTCAGATGCTAAGACCTGGGCCGTAAGGGCGTTAAGTCACATTCAGCCCCCGCAGCAACGTGTGGCCGACCTATTGATCGAGGCTTTGAGGGACAAAGATAAAGCGATCAGGTACGAAGCTGCTGCCGCGCTAGCCTATTTTAAAGAGTCAGAAGTTGTTAATCACCTCATCACAGCCCTGCAAAAGGAACTTGAGATAACGGTTCGTGTAAGTATCGCGGATTCCCTGGGGACACTTGGCGACGAGCGCGCCATTCCTGCGCTCATCGACGCCATGAGATGGAAGGAACCAGGTTGGGTTCAAAGCGCTGTAAAAGCCACGAAATCTGCGTTGGTCAAGCTTGGATCACCTTCGCTCGACCCTCTTCTGTCCGTGGCCAAGGAAGCGGAGGGACACTTCGGCGACTCCGTGATGGACGCTCTTGGAGAACTTGGTGACCGACGGGCCATGCCGCTGCTTGTGGACGTCCTCACCAATGAGACCACCGGCAGCAACAAAAAGTCCCGTGCTCAGACTGCTCTTGAGAAGCTTGGATGGAAGCCAGAGACCCCAATCGCCCGGATCGCCTTGGCTATTTCAGGCAGGAAATACGAGGAAGCTGCTCGCGAGGGCGAATCCGCTTGGGTGCCTTTGTGTGAGGCACTCGTCAAGGAGGGCGCTAGTGGTCGCATGGGAGAGTTTTCGAAAGCATTCGCGTTAATTGGCGCGGCAAGCCCTTCGAGGCTCCTAGACGGTCTGAAGGCCGAAAAGGATCTAGTGCGCGCGTGCTCTGCCCAAGCGGCAGGAGAACTTAAAAACAGGAATATGGTACCGGAACTCGGCAAGATACTTCTGCGTCCCGATGTCGGCTATGACGCGGCTCCCTGTAAATTCGCAGCGACGGCCCTCGCCCAGATCGGCGACCCAGAGTGCCGCGCTCTCTTCAACCAGGCGGCCAGTTCCAGCACGGCACTGGTCCGCTGCATACTTGCCACTGCGCTACGCGCACAGGGTAACAACTTCGTCGATGTTCTACTCAAGTTGCTGCGTGATCGTGAGGGAAATGTTCGCTACGAGGCGATCCTTTCGCTCGCAGGCGGACAGGGAACTAGCAATGCTCTTCACAATGCTGCATCGGACTCAGACCTTGCTGTGGCTCTGGCGGCGGCCGATATGCTTCAGACCTGTGGTGACGCCCGCGCAGGTCAGTTACAACGCGTTGCATTGGCATCCGTACGTTCGAATGCCGCCTCATACCTCATCGATGTTTGCGACGACCTGGATTCCGTCCATAAATCGCACTACGCAGTCGCCAAGCATATCCAGCCGTACTATGAAGCGCGTATAAAGCGAGTCGGCGAAGCTCTGAACAAGTTTGGGGGGAAGCCGGAAATGCTCCGGGTTGGTCAGCAGGTCGCCGCTCGCTCAACGCATGGCCGATATTTGGAAGGTGTTTGGGGTGGAATTGGGGAGTGGCGTGGGTAATGCCTGCCGATGGCGGTTGGAAGTCAATGGGATCACGTTGCAAGCGAAAGGAGGACCGCAGTGTTTAGGCTAGATTCATCACATCGACTGCCGTTTGACAAGACAAACGTTGACGCAGTTCCGAGGAGCTCCGGCGTCTACATTATCTACGACCTGGCCGGACCTATTTACGCCGGACGAAGCCGCGTAGACATTCATCGTCGCCTGCAAAGTCATTTCGATGGGACAGGTAATCGCAACCTGGCTGCTGCCAGGAGAATCGGCGCCGGTTCGTCGTTAACATTCACCTACTGCCTGTTGCCTCCCGCAGAGCAAGCAGACGTCGAGCGGATCCTGATTGCAGCGCTTGGCGTTGCCAAGTATGCAAACCTCCGGCGAGAAGGACTCTACGAGGATGGCCTTTGATCTGCCCTCAAGGCCGCCCGGGCGTTGTATTGGCCGAGCACCGCGAAGTCCTCGGCCGGCTGAAAGATATCTGAGATGGACGCGCCGGTCGCAGGCGCATCGCCGAGTGTGGCCGTCGCGTCGCGCCAGTGAAACCCTGCGACTGGAAGACTGGAAGTTGAGACGGGGATCAAACAACGGAGGGCGATTCCGAGGGCGTTAGAGCGTTCACCCATCGGGCTTTCGAGATGCATATACTGAATCACTGATGCTTGGCTACGCAGAATCGGTGTGGTCGGCCGTCCACGCTTAACGGAGGAGTCGGATATGAGCTTGTGGGACAGACTCAAGGGACGCACACAAAGGGCAGATCCAGCTAACGAAGATCTCTCTCAAGAAGTGAAGAGATCGATCTCGGAATCATTGGAGTTGATCAAGCTCCACGTCGCATTTTCTGGCAAAGGCGTTTACGTAGCCAGCGCCGGAGCGGAAGGGAAGCTCATGGATGCGGCTCGCGCATTCGAGTCGGCGCACCGAAGCTATCCGGCGCTCCCAATGCTCCACTATGCTTGGGCCTCTGCGCTCGATCTTGCGGCGCAGTTCAGGACGGCGAAAACGGAGATGGAAAGCCTCGCTGAATGCCACCCTGATTTTCTACCAGCTCGATTCGCGCTGGAGGCCTGGGACCAATGGGAATCGCCGTTCAGGCATCCCGAGTGGAGCCCAAGCAACCCAAGTGCTTTGCCAATCCTGGCCAGAAAAGTACAAACCGCTGTACTGTTGCCCGTCCGCGATGGGTACACACCTCGCGCCGCGCTGTTTTTGCGCGATGCCGCTGGTGACTTCCGTAACCTGCAGTTGTTGAGTTCAGCGAGAATCGATATCACGACTATCATCAGCGAAATCACGAGTCCCCAGGTTGTAGCGGTCAACGCCAGAATATGGGATGATCCGAGCACCCCATATCCGCTAGAAGCATTGGATTTCCCGTTGTGTCAGCGTGGCCACTCAGATCGTCGAAAGTATCAGTACCTCTGCCTTCAGGAGAACATCGATTTCGCGATCATTGACGCACGTGATCGCCTGTTGCTGAACAAGCGATTGACGATGCCTCCACGAATGCGGCAAGTTAATCAGAAACTGCTGAATCTTCTTATTGGGTCGGATGGGGTTGACATACCACTGGACAAAGCAGCAGGTGATCGATGGTACAGCATGGTTGGCAGACCCGCCATAAAGGCTCATCAGAGCCGGTTGCAGCCATCGGATATTCAATACTAGTTCCGGACTAGAATTAACTGTACTCTAGGCCCGTCCGCGACAGAGAGCGGCGCCACGTCTGGATCACAACGGTGAGGTCGTTGCAGGTGTCCGGGCTGGCGGTCCCGAGGATGTCGAAACGCGAGGCCGTGGCCCTCGTTGAGGCGTTGAGAATCGGCGTTGGCCAGATCGTCGGGCACACCGCGGTCCCATCGCGTGATACTTGGTGAAGAGTGAAGAGCGCCATGAACGTTTCGTAGTCCCGGATCGGCGGCGAACAACCTGGACGTACTCCTCATCTCCCGCGATCCTATTAGCTCTTCTCAGCCAACCGACGTCGGAGATCATGGATCTCTTTGTCCTTCTCCACGGCGGACAAAATCTTGCGAACATCGTCAGGTTCTACGACCAGGGAATTGCCGTGCAGCATTGGACTCATGCTGTGGATCAGCTGACCGGCTCGACTCGAGCTCACGGCGAACAGTTCTGCGATTTGCCGTCGGTCGATGAACTCAGTCCTTATTTGGCCCAATGCAGCGCAAATCAGAGGAATGCGCTCCGCCCAGTCAGGCAGCTTGATCGTCGTTGGCCCGCATTGACGGTCGCCGGCAACCACATTCATCACGATACACCTGTGCCCGGTCTTCATGCCATAATTCGTTGCGCCGGCGATACGGGCGTTCGGCTGATAACGCCTGCACGGCTCTGATGATCCAAGCGCGGGATAAAGACGCCCCCTGAGTGGATCCACCAGCTTCCGAGCCTCGCAAACTCGTGGCGGCGGCCGGTTATGAGGGATTGAATGATTGAGTTCCACTACGGAGGCTAGAACAGCTCGGAGGTAAGGCAGTAGAGCTGGCACACACCTGAGGAAGTCGGACCATGCAAGGGCGAATAAACGACGAATAAGCCCGCTTCGACTTCGCATTCTTGCTCCGATCCACAGATTTGCCCCGCACCGCATCAGCCCACGACCTCCCAACACCCTCGCCCGGGCTGTGCCGAACGCTCGTCATTGTGATATGTTGTTCTTGTCGTGAGATGGCAAACAACAGAGCGGAAGCCCAGTCGAGAGCGGTTCGTGAACACTGGTTTCGCCGCTGGGTTTACTGTCCGTTTTACTGTCCATTTTGCGATCAGACCCCATGGCTGGAATGGATTTGCGAGACTGTATGGACTGGCCGGCAGACCGGCTAAATCCTTGCAGGACAGTTAAATAGCGGAAGACACAGGCAAGCGGGAGTAATTCTGTGGTAGAATGCCAGCTTCCCAGGCTGGCGCTGACAAGTCTGATACGACGCTGGAGTAAGAGTCGCTCCCAGTTCATCTCACTGGTTTCTCTCGGTTTTCCACGACTGAGCTTCGGTTACGAGGCGGGG
Source organism: Bryobacteraceae bacterium (assembly GCA_049515735.1). Taxonomy (GTDB): domain Bacteria; phylum Acidobacteriota; class Terriglobia; order Bryobacterales; family Bryobacteraceae; genus Fen-178. The sequence goes on along the minus strand of JBEKTU010000006.1, from coordinate 48,367 downwards.
TGATTTTCGGCAAAGGCATCGACGGTGTGCTGTCGTGGGGTTGGTGCGACAACCGGCCGTTCCCTACGCTGCGTTGCACGGTTGCGGGCTGTGCCTTTGACGCCTTGGCCGAATCGATGGGGCCGGGCGCATCTTCGATCGGATGCTTAGGTTGAATCCGTTTGACAACCAGGGTGTGCGGTTGCTGATCGGCGAGGCTGACCCGTGGCGTGGGAAGACAGCAGAGAGAAGGAAATGTAGATCCCTTGCCACTGGTCTTCTTTGAAAGCCCCTACGCACCAGTGTGGGTGTTCCTCAGTGCCCGACTGTGCCGACTCAATTGCCGAGTTCAACATACGAAGGGTTTCGAGTCCGGCAATGGGCGGATCGAAGCGGTCTCCAGGAATTCCGAGAATCGTGGACCCTCGTCATGCGCTCCGGAATAAGGGCCGAGAATTCAGGAGCCTCTGCACTTGTCCAGTAGGGCGCCACAGCCTTGCCGGGCACTCACCTCCGTCGGCGATCCTGGGGGGTGCCAGAAAACTCCGAGAATGTTGGCCCCCCGTGCGAAAAGTGTCCTAATTTCCGTGTCTCAATTTTGGGGTTCACTCCAAACCGGCAGCGTGTCAACGCCGGTTGAAAATTCCCCATTTCGCCGGGCGGACAATTCTGGGAATCTTTGCCTCCGCTCACTAGAGTTCTTCGGGCATGCCATGGGCCTTACCGCAAGGGGTAGGCGCTGCCGGCAATCCTTCGGTCGCAAGGGATTATTTTTCACGAGTTCTGGCCCCCCTGTCGGTCCGTTCCAGTCGGGAAGGGCACTCGCGTTGGGGCACGGTTTAGGCCCCGCGACACGACGGGAAATTCCGAGAATCGTTGCCCCCATTCCAGTTAAACTGAGCATGCCGGAGACTCGGCGAGTCTTTGCTAGCGGCCCCAAACGATTCCCTTCGACCCCACCCCTCAAGTGCTACAGTAGCTGCTACAGTTTGATCCGAGTATTGGGGACCTTTCGTGTCGGTTGATGTCGCATGGCGTCGCGAGCCGCATCGCTGCGTACCACGGCAAGTGATTGGAAATGTTGGGAAAACGTTGAAAAGGAATGGCGGGGACGACGGGGCTCGAACCCGCGACCTCCGACGTGACAGGTTTGGGGTCTGGGCCTGTTATATCAATGATTTACCCGTGCTTTTGGTGGGTTGAGAGTGTCATGGTCCGACAGGCATGGCCACAAAACGCCCCAAAACGATACATTTAGTTCACGCCTACTTCACGCACGCTCAGCCTCCCCATTCCAACTGTGTCGGACGTGAAGCCAAATCGTGCGGAATTCCTGCTGGGATGTACTCTTGCAATTCTACTGTGCGAAATTGGAATTCCCCGCGTTCACCCGCGACCGTCGCTGGAAGTCAGGTTGGAGCACGCGGGAAATTCCGGGAATAATTGCCTCGCCTGGTTACCAGCGGACAACCGGCGGGCTAACATGGTCGCGTCGCGCTCGTACCGCCGAAATGTTGCTAACGGAGCCTGGGAACGGACCTGGTGGCGAGGCGTCCGGTCTCCCGATCGGCGAGCGGGCAAAGATTCCCGGAATTTCGCTGGAGAAATTGGAGTGAACCCCAAAATTGAGACACGGAAATTAGGGGCACTTTTCAGCCCGAGTGCCGGCTCGGATTTCGAAAACAGGAAGGGAACGTGCCGCGCCCTCATCTTGCCTCTCTTGCGCCTCGGGAGCTTCACCTCTGCGGTTTTCCAAATACGGATAGGCGACTCCGATATCTCGATCGGTCTATGTTATGATCCCACTGGATGGACCGCCGGCTCCGTGGACCGGTTCCAGATCCCCGCTTGTCTTCGCGGCCAGCTCTTCAAGTATGTCGATTGCTCTGTCCGAAAGGCTGCGCCTTGCCGCTCTCGATCGCTGCGGCATCCTCGATACGCCTCCCGATTCTCATTTCGACCGTATCGCGCGCCTGGCAGCGCAATTCTTCGACGCACCCATGGCCGCAATCAGCTTCGTGACGCACGATCGGAGCTGGTTCAAATCTACCTACGGCCTCCCACAACTCCAACTCGCTCGCTCGGCGTCCTTCTGCTCACACACGATCGGCTGCCCCGAAGCCCTCGTGATACCCGATGCCACCACGGACGCGAGATTCGCGGGTCTCGCTCTCGTTGCCGGTAACCCGCGAGTTCGCTTCTACGCCGGGGTACCCGTGTTCACTGCTGACGGATTCGCAGTTGGCGCCCTTGCCGTCATGGACACCCGCCCTCGCGGCCCGCTTTCGGAATCGGAGATATGTGCACTGCACGATTTCAGCGCGCTCATCAGCCGGGAACTGAATGCCTCGTCATCCGCCGGCGCTCGGCAAGACGCCGGGGACTCGGCAATCCTCTCCGCTGTTGCTCAGAGCGCGGAAGATGCCGTCGTCAGCGTAGACCTGAACGGCGCCATTTTGACCTGGAATCCTGCTGCCGAGCGGTTATATGGATACTCCGCCGCGGAAGCACGTGGGCGCCCGATCGATCTGATCATCCCTCCGGACCTGTTAGAAGAAGCGCACGACGTAATTAGAAAGGCCCATCAAGGGCAACCCACTTTCCGGCGCGAAACCGTCAGGCTTCACAAGGACGGAACTAGACGGTTTGTGTCGCTGAGCATCGGCGCCATCAAAGACCCGGATGGCCGGCTCATCGGCACCGGGGGTATCGCTCACGATATCACCCCTCTGAAACTTGCCGAAGCGGCGCGGCTGAAAGCCCAAGATCACCTCAACCTGGCCCAAGAAGCAGCCGGCCTGGGTATCTGGGATTGGTCTGTGCCTAACAGCACCATCACCCGCTCGGAACAGTGTTGTCGTATCTTCGGATTGCCTGTGACTCAGACGACATCGTCCTATGCTCAGTGGCTCTCGATCGTTCATCCCGAAGATCGAGATCGCGTGCAGGCATACCATGGGAACCTTCTGCGGGGTACGCGGCAGGGCGCGGCCGAATTCCGCGCCATCTGGCCGGACGGTAGTGTCCACTGGGTCGTCAGCAAGGCCCGGACGTACCTCAACGCCGCCGGCGAGGCCGCTCGGGTGATCGGTGTCAATCTCGATGTAACACACCTCCGGGAAGCTGAGCAGGCCCGCCGCGAATCGGAACAGCGATATTCCGATCTCTTCCGCACCATGAATCAGTCCGTGAGCTATCTGGACGCTAAGGGCAGCGTGCTCGCGGCCAATCCAGCGGCCGACAGACTATTCGGCCTCTCCATTGAGGAAACGCGCGGCCGGCACAACGCCGACCTCCAATTGAGGGTAATGAGCGAAGACGGCACTCCGGTCTCTCCGCGCGAGTTTCCCGCCATTGTTGCGCTGCGCAGCGGCTCCGAAGTCCACGGCGTCGTACACAGAGTATGGAATCCTCAGACAGGGGAGCCGCATTGGATTTCGACCGATGCCATCCCCCGGTTCCGGGCGGGTGAGCCCAAACCGTACGAAGTTCAGGTGATCTGCCACGATCTCACGCCCCAAGTCGAGGCCGCGGCGCGTCTCCGTGTTGCTGAAGAACGCAGCCGCCTTCTGATCGAACATGGCATGGAGGTCATTGCCGTCATTGATACCGCTGCCACCATCCTATACGTAAGCCCTTCGGTGGAAAGGGTCTTCGGCTACCCGCCGGATCTGCTAATCGGAACCAATGCCGCCGAGCACTTGCACCCCGACGACCAACAGGCCGTTCAGGAATCCCTCCAAAGCATCCTGCATTCACCGCCCAGTGTCGCTGCCGCTCTCCAAATCCGCTTGCGTAACCGCGATGGAGAATGGCGCACCGTCGAGAGTGCGGCGGCCAACTGCCTTCAGGTGGAGGGACTCCGCGGAATCGTGGCCAATCTCCGCGACATCACCGAGCGCCAACACTACGAGGAGCAGTTGCGCATCTCGCACGATCAGGCTGCGCCAGCTTTCCGCGCGCATCGAATCTGCCCGCGAGGAGGAGCGCGCCCGCATCTCACGCGAAGTCCACGATGAGTTCGGCCAGATGCTCTCTTTGCTGAAGCTCGATTTCGAAACCCTGGCCTCTCTGCATCGCCCCCGCGCGGCCAAAGCCCGGCGTGAATTCGACCGCCGCGTCGCCGCTCTTGTCCGCGGCATCGACCTGTCCATGAACACGGTCCGCAGGATCGCCGCTGAGCTGCGCCCCAATGTTTTCGAGGATCTCGGGCTGGCCGCGGCCCTCACCTGGCAGCTCCAGGAATTCGAATCGCGCACCGGAATTCGTTGCCGCCGTCGGGGTCTCTCCCACAGCGCTGGTCTGGCCGCCGAGCCCTCCCTCGCCGTCTTCCGCATCTTTACAGGAAATCCTCACCAACGTCATTCGCCACGCCAATGCCACAACTCTGGCAGTAGCCGTCGAGACCGATCCCGACTGGTTCACCTTGCGCGTCAGTGATAATGGCAAGGGTTTCGATCCCAAACTTCTGTCTCCCTCGCTCTCTCTCAGCCTCCTCAGTATGCGGGAACGCGCCGGTTTGCATGGCGGAACCGTTGAGTGGTCGGGTCGCCGGAATGGCGGAACCACGGTAACGGTCCATCTGCCTCTGGCGGTCGACTGCCCGCCGCCAGGAACATGATGGATCATGCCAGCGCCACCCAAACTATCGATCCTGATTGTCGATGATCATCTGCTCCTTCGCCAGGGCCTCAAGCAGGTGCTGAGCCGCGAGTTCCGTGACCTCGCCTTTGGCGAAGCTCAGACTGCCGAAGAAGCCCTCGCTCGAATCGAGTCCCAGCCCTGGCGTCTCGTGATTCTCGATATCGGCCTTCCCGGCCAGGACGGCTTCTTCGTCCTGCGCGAAATCCGCGCTCGCCGTCCCGAGGCCGCCGTGCTCATGCTGGGCATGCACGCCGATTCGCTCTACGCCACCCGCTCCCTGCAACTTGGCGCCGTGGGTTATGTCTCCAAGAACTCCGGCCGTTCCACTCTCCTCAACGCTGTTAGGAATGTCCTCCAAGGCAAGCAGCATTTCGGTGAATCGATCCGCCGGGGAGTTGACAATCCGCGGTCCATTGCCTCCCACACCAATCTCTCGGCCCAGGAATCCAAAGTCTTGCTGGCCATTGCGGCAGGCAGGCGTAGCGGCCAGATCGCAGCCGAATTGAACCTCAGCGCTAAGACCGTCAACACCTACAAGCGCCGGGTACTCAATAAGCTGGGTCTCACATCCACAGCCAGCCTCGTTCACTACGTCATCGACCACAAGCTCGCTTGACCGTCCGCCCAACGCAATACACCAGGCATCCAGCAGGCGCAAAGGGGGGCTTGCCAGTACCATTCTATGTCAGAAAACGCCTACATCTGTTGGTCTAGTCCAGCTATGACAGGCACCCCCAAGTGCGGGTGTAAACCATTGCTGTGGCGTTAAATAGCGTACTTTACCGTTCATCCCCCAGTACTCTTGCCCATTTCTTATTGTTGACTTCAAAACCTGAAACTCCCAATATCGTAGATCCACTGGGGCTGCGGTCCGCTTTGAATTCATGCCAGCGCCACAGAAAGTATCGATCCTGATTGTCGATGATCACCTGCTCCTTCGTCAGGGCCTCAAGCAGGTGCTGAGCCACGAGTTCCGCGACCTCGCTTTTGGCGAGGCGAAGACTGCCGAGGAAGCCCTGGCTCAGGTCAAGGCCCAACCCTGGCGCCTCGTGATTTTCGACATCGGTCTTCCCGACAAGGACGGCTTCTTCGTTCTGCAGGAGATCCGCACCCTCCGTCCCGAGGCCGCGGTGCTCATGTTGAGCAATGCAACCCGGATTCACTGTACACCGCCCGTTCTCTGCGACTCGGCGCTGTGGGTTATGTCTCAAAAAGTTCCGAGCGCTCCACTCTGCTGAAGGCAATCAAGAGTGTCCTCGAGGGCAAAACGTATTTCAGTGAATCGGCTCGCCGGGGAGTTGACAACGCCAGGTCCGTTGCCCACCACGCCAATCTCTCGGTTCAGGTATTCAAGATCTTACTAGGCATTGCGGCCGGCAGGCGCACCGGCCAGATCGCCGCCGAATCGAACCTCAGTGCCAAGACCGTCAGCACCTACAAGCATCGCGTCCTCAATAAGTTGGGCCTTACATCGACACCCGACCTTGTCCGCTACGTGATCGCCCACAAGCTCGCATGATGGAATTATGGCCAACAGGAGTCAAAGCAAGTAGCCCCAGTTGCTGGTATTCTATGGATCGGTGAAAGGTGAAGTTTCCGATGGGAGTATGTGAGGTGCCCGATAGCTGCTGCGGCAGCACGACAAGCGGAAGTGAAACCTGCGACACGACAGCGGGTAGGCTCCAATGGTTTCTGCTGGTCGTGCGTGCGAAGCAGGAACCGAAGATCGCCGAAGGGCTCCAGGCCAAGGGCTATGAAGTTTTTCTCCCTCTGCACACCGTGCGGCGGCAATGGAGTGATCGGGTGAAGACATATGAGGCTCCTCTCTTCCCTGGCCACTTGTTCTGCCGCTTTTCCTTAATCCTGGCGAACAAAGAACTAGGGGTCCTCAAGACGCCAGGCGTAATCCTGATTTATCCGGGTGGCGGAAAGCCACTGCCCATCCCGGACTTAGAGATAGAGCGTCTGCGGCGCGTTACGGCCTCGCACTACCCGGTTGAGTGTTGTGCGCTTCCCCAGACAGGCGAGATCGTTGAAATACCAGGCGACATTCCTATTCGGGGTGTGCTCGTCGAACGGGGATCCCTGTGTCGAGTTGCTATAGGTTTCGATGCGATGGGCCGCACGGTGGGTCTACGCATCCCTCTTGACGACCTGAAGCGAGTAGAGGGCCCGCTCACGCCGCACTGGTCTCTTCGCGCCCTGTGAACGACGAAATGCGAAGCTCTTGAAACGGCCGTTCCAAGCTAAAGGTATTCGGCCTTGAAGCCGGACACCTGGTAGCAACAGGGGACCAGGAGGAGTCGTCGGGTCTTTCGGCCGGCCGACGCGTATCCCAAAAGCGTAAGAGATCAAGTTTTAGAGAGAGTTACCGATTGGATGCTCCGGCTTCCAGCGGTCTCCTCCTCCTTGGTATGCGGGGACGCAACGGTTTGCAAGGAGGGAGGATCGAATGGTCGGGCTGCCGAAGCGGGGGGGACCGGATGGGATTAGGGCCACTGTATTCAAATTGATATTTTCACACCCTCAGTGATGCATCATCGTCCCCATTAGCGCTTCGACAAGGTTGCATCGGCGGTAAACCAGAGCCGCAAAAGGGGGTCCTAGGGGTACCGTTTTGTGTCGGACGGCTCCTACACCCTTAGATTGGCTACCCGCAAAACACGTATGATCGCTTCTCGTGTATCACACTGTCATGCAGCGATTTCGCGTCCTTTCCTCCCCCTCCCCAGTACTTTTTCTCAGATTTATTCTCTTTACATTGAGGCCTGTAACTCCTAATATTCACTCTTTGGCCCGAGTATGGCACCTGCCATAGAGTCGGAGTCGGGCCGCATTTGATCCTTAGCGTAGGTCCCCGCCATTGGGACTTTTATGGCGGTAGCTTGTGCAGCCAGAGATTGAAGAACTCCGAGGAGACAATGTCGTCGATTAACTCCGGCAGCAATTCTGGATTCAAAGCAGTCGGATGTGCGACCCTGTGGCGACCCGATAATCTGTCTTGGTACGCACTCCAGATCCGATCCAAACTTGGGAGCCTCGCCTCTGCGACGTTGTGCGGCAAGGGATACGAAGCGTACCTGCCGTTGTATCGCTGTGGGCGTCGTTGGTCCGACCGGGTGAAACAGCTCGATCTCCCTCTTTTCCCGGGTTATCTGTTCTGTCGATTTGATGTGTGCGACCGCTTGCCCATTCTGACTACCCCCGGCGTGATAAGCGTCGTGGGCGCCGGCAAGACCCCCGTCCCAGTTGATGAGGAAGAGATTGGGGCCATTCGGGCCATCCTTCGTTCCGGGCTTGTAGCGCAGCCTTGGCCGTTTCTCCAAGTCGGCTCCAGGGTGTACATTGAGCGCGGCCCCCTGGCAGGACTGGAAGGCATCATCACCAACACGGACAAGGTTTATCGCCTCATCGTTTCCGTCAACCTGCTGCAACGTTCCGTCGCCGTCGAGATCGACCGCGAGTGGGCCCGCCCCATCGCCAGCGGCATAGGCCCTCGCGCCGTGCCCCTCTCAGAACGTACCCGTTCCATGGCGCAAGCTGGCTAAAAACAATCAATTTAGCCACGGATGAACACGGATGAACACGGATAGCCAAGATCTTAAAACTCTCCTGGTTTTTCTCTTATCCGTGTTGATCCGTGTTCATCCGTGGCCATAGTTCTTTCTTCACGCTGGGGTCCCCTCCATGCCCGATTCCGATCACAGAAACAAGATGATCAGTCTCCGCCTTTCCGAGGTGGAATACGAAAGCCTCAAAACGCGCTATCGCGCCTATGGCACCCGCAACGTCTCCGAGCTCGCCCGCCTGGCCCTGCAGCGCATTGCTACCGATTCGCCCGGCGCACAAGACGGTTTCGGCGCAAAACTGTCAGAGCTGGATGAACGCATCCGCCGCTTGGAGTCCCAGGTCGCGCTCCTCTTGGAGCGGGAAAGGGAAATGGCATAGCATTGCACTTTTTTCGCAAAGCCGGCGCAAAGCGCAGACTGACCACGGATTCGAACAGTGCCTCATCCCAACTGGCCCACTGGAATAGCAAGAGCCGTTGGAGGAAAATGAGGAGGGGAAGATCATGGTGACTCTGGACACGTTGCGGCGGGAAAAGAAGACCGAGATTATCCGATTGGCAGAGATGTCCGGCTGTCGCAATGTGCGTGTGTTCGGGTCGGTAGCGACGGGCGAGAACCGGCCGGATAGCGATGTGGATTTCCTGGTGGACCTGGAATCCGGGCGCACGATCTTCGACCTCGCGAAATTTCTGGGCGATCTGCGGGATCTGCTGGGAACCGAGATCGACGTTGTCGAAAGCCGCTCGATTCACCCCTACATCCGCGACCGGGTCCTCGCCGAAGCGGTGGGACTCTGACGCATGTCAGCTAAGGACCCGCGCCTATATCTGATCCATATTCGCGAGTGCTGCGAGCGGATTCTCGATTACACCGGCGGTATCGAATCGACGTGGCCGGCCGTTCCGGTGGTCCAGGACGCAGTCTGCCGCAATCTGGAAATCATCGGCGAGGCAGCGCGCCGGTTCAATGATGCGTATCGCTTGGCCCACGCCGAGATCCCGTGGCGCGCCATGACGGATGTGCGGAATATCCTGATCCATGCCTATGATCGCGTTGCCGCTGAGGTCCTCGTCAATATTGTGCGGCAGGACATCCCCCCGCTGCTGGCCTCGATAAAGCGCATTCTCGGCGAGCACAGCGATTCTTAACCCGGATCTTTTTTCTTCTTATCCGTGTTCATCCGTGTTCATCCGTGGCCATTAAGTTCTTAGGGTTTTAGCACTATGAATCCCATCTTCCGTAGCCTATCCGTGGCCCTATGCCTGCTCCTGCTAGTCATAGCCCCCGCCCACGCCCAACAGCCCCCCTCCGGCTATGTCCTCGGTCCCGACGATCAAATCGCCATCCGCGCTCTCGAGGGTCTCGACCTCGGCGACAAGCCCGTCCTCATCGGCACCAACGGCAACATCACCCTCCCCCTCATCGGTCGTGTCAAAGCCGCCGGTCTCACCGTCGAGCAGCTCGAAACCGAGTTGACGAGCCGCCTCAAAACCTACGTCCAGGAGCCGCAAATCTCCGTCACCGTCACCGAATTCCGCAGCCAGCCCGTCTCCGTCTTCGGCGCCGTCACCACCCCCGGCGTCGTCCAGCTCCGCGGCCGCAAAACCCTCTACGAAGTCCTCTCCATGGCCGGCGGCCCGCGCGAAACCGCCGGTTCCACCGTCTCCATCGTCCGCCTGCTCGAAAACGGCCCCATCCCCCTCCCCGGCGCCGCCCCCGACCCCACCGGCCGCTTTAGCACCGCCGACATCGACATGCAGCAGATCCTCGACGGCAAGAACCCCGCCGCCAATATCGAAATCTTGCCCCACGACGTCATCTCCGTCTCCCAGGGCAACGGCCGCACGGTCTACGTCGTCGGCGACGTGCAGCGCGCCGGCTCCTTCAACCTGGGCGGCCAGCGAACCATCTCGGTCCTCAGCGCCCTCTCCATGGCCGGCGGCCTGGGACGTACCGCCAAGCCCGAGCAAGCCAAAGTCTTCCGCCCCGTTGATGGGCAAAACCACCAGGAAATCGCCGTCAACATCAAGCAGATCCTAGCCGGCAAGTCTGAAGACATAGGCCTGCGTCCCGATGACGTTCTGGTCATCCCCACCAGCAGCCGCAAAGTCTTCGCCGTTCTGATTTCCGGAACCCTGTCCGGCGCCGTCAGTGCCGCCATCTACGCCGGGGCCGTAGTCCACTAAAAAAAAGCCATTTAGCCACGGATAAACGCGGATGCACACGGATAAGAGAAAACCAAAAAGAGCTTTAAAGACTTTGCTTATCCGTGTTCATCCGTGTTCATCCGTGGCCATTCTTCTTTGTCCCTAGAGGCCCCCTTATGGACGACCCCAACTCCAAGTCTCTGCAGCGCCAGAACGCGCCCCCCTATCTCCCCGCGCGCCCGCCTTACATGGAAGCCCCCCCGCCCATGATGATGCTGGACCAGGGCTCCGGCCTGCTCGAGTACTGGCACATGCTCCGCCGCCGCAAAGGCACGCTCGTCCTCATCGCCTGCCTCGGCCTCCTCGCCGGCATCCTCCTCACCCTTCCCCAGACTCCCGTCTATCAAGCCCGCACCACCATTGAGATCCAGAACCTCAATGAGAACTTCCTCAGCATGCGCGATGTGAACCCCACCGCCAATGAAGCCTCCGCGGACCCGCTTCAAACCGACCTCCAGACCCAGGTCAATATCCTCCAGAGCGAATCCGTCCTCTCGCAAGTCATCGCCAAGCTCGACCTCGGCACGAAGCTGGCTGCCGAAAAGGACAAGGGCCGCCTCGCAGTCTGGCGCCTGGCCTTGCATCTCCCCCAGTCCAAGCCGGCCTCGTCGGTCGCAGATGTCCTGCCCCTGGTGGCCCGCAACCTCAAGGTCAGCATGCAAGCCAACACCCGCCTGGTCGAGATCCTCTACGATTCCACCAACCCCGTTCTGGCCGCCGATATCGCCAACACCCTCACCGCCGAGTTTATCCGCCAGAATCTCGATTCCCGCTGGCAAACCACCCAGAAGACCGGCGAATGGCTCACCGCGCAGATGGAAGACGTTCGCATCAAGCTCGAGAAATCCGAAGAGCAACTCCAGGCCTATGCCCGCTCGGCCGGCCTCATGTTCACCTCGGAGAAGGATAATGTCGCCGAAGCCAAGCTCCGCCAGCTCCAGGAGGAGCTCTCCCGCGCCCAGGCCGATCGCGTCACCAGGCAGTCCAAATACGAGCTCGCCACCACCGCATCCATGGATTCCCTCCCCGAAGTGCTCGACGATCCGACGCTCAAGGATTACCAGGTCAAGCTAACCGATCTTCGTCGCCAGCTTGCCGAGCTCTCCTCTACCCTCACTTCATCCCATCCGTCCGTGATAAAGATACAGGCCCAGGTGACTTCCCTGGGAGCGGCCCGGGAGACGGAGCGCGCCAATGTCACGCGCCGTATCCAGAACGAATTCGAGTCCGCCCAGCGTCGCGAGAAGTTGCTCGCCGCCAGCTACGATGCCCAGGCCCGTGTCATGACCGAGCAGTCCGCCAAGGTGACGCACTACGACATCCTCAAGCGCGAAGTCGATAACAACCGCCAGCTTTACGACTCCATGCTCCAGCACGTCAAGGAGGCCGGCATCGCCTCCGCGCTCCACGCCAGCAATGTGCGGGTCGTCGATCCCGCCCGCCCGCCCGCCCGGCCCTATAAGCCCAGCCTCCTCCTGAACTCCATGCTCGGCCTCTTCGCCGGCGGCTTTCTCGGCATCGTCTTCATCGTCATGCGCCAACGCGCGGACCGCAGCATCCAGGCCCCCGGCGAGGTCTCGCTCTATCTCGACGTCCCCGAATTGGGTGTCATCCCCTCGGCCGATGCGGCGCTCAGCCGCAGCTTCGCCTACTATCGCCAGGCCCGAGGCGCGGAATCGAAGAAAACGGAAAAAGAGAATTGCAAGGGCCCGGTGGAGCTGGTCACCTGGCAAAAGAAACCTTCCGTGCTGGCCGATTCCTTCCGCTCCACCCTGGCCTCCATTCTCTACTGCGGCGAGAACGGCAACCGGCCGCGCGTCGTCGCCCTCACCAGTGCCGGCCCCCAGGAAGGCAAGACCACCGTGGCCAGCAACCTCGCCCTGGCCTTGGCTGAGATCGGCCGCCGAGTCCTCCTCATCGATGGCGACCTGCGCAAGCCGCGGCTGCACGAAATCTTCAACGTCGCAAACGATTGGGGGCTGAGCGACCTTCTGGATGGAACCAGGCCACCCGAGGGATTGGAAGCCATGGTGATCGGAACGTGTTACCGGGACCTCTACCTGCTGCCCGCCGGCTCGGTCGCTTCCAGCATCTCGAACCTGCTCAACTCGCCTCGGGTGGTGGAACTTCTGCAACAAATGCGGCAGCAATTCGACATGGTGATCATCGACACCCCCCCCATGCTCCAGATGCCGGACGCGCGCGTCCTGGGCAAGCTGGCGGATGGCGTAATCCTGGTAGTCCGTTCGGCCCGGACCGCGAAGGAGACCGTGGTGGCCGCCGGCCAGCGGCTGGCGGAAGACGGCACGCGGGTGCTGGGGACGGTGCTGAACGAATGGGATCCGCGGAAAACGGGCCATTACGGTTACGAATACGGATACCGGCCTTATAGCCGGCCGGCCGGAGACTAACGATTCTTATCCGTGTTCATCCATGGCCACTCCCTATTCAATAGCGGCGGTGGAGGTTTCATGACGAGAGCACTAGTGAACGGAGCAGGTGGCTTCATCGGCGGCCACCTCGTCAAACGGCTCAAGGCCGAGAGGTTCTGGGTCCGCGCGGTGGATCTGAAGCGGCATGAGTTCTCAGATCCGCCTGCCGACGAATTCATTCAAGGTGACTTGCGCGACCAGGCGTTTGTTCGAGAAGTTGGCCGCGAGATCCATGTCGTCTACCAGCCCTATAGCCGGCCGGATAAGGCTTCGTCTTTAACGCGAGTTGAAGGTCCGCCAAACGGAATCGGGGGCAGTACTACCAACGACACTGTCTGACAGCCGTCCATCACGTCCAATCAGGTGGAGATCCCCCAGATGGCAAACAACCTGAAAGAAGCGCTTTCACACATCGCCCATCGCTTTCTGCAAAGAGCGACAGGTTGCGATTTCCTTCGTTACCACCCCGTGCATTTCTGCCAACTTCGGCGATCAAAATTGATCCGTACAAGTGGTATCACCTGTGTGGTCGACGTAGGGGCCAATATTGGCCGGTACGGGAGGGAGCTTCGTGAGTCCGGCTACTCCGGTCGGTTGGTCTCATTCGAACCACTATCAACACCTTTCCAAGCACTCGCAAGGCGTGCAGCGAAGTACAAGCGCTGGGAGTGCATGCGCATGGCTCTCGGGAGCCATGACGGAACCGCCTCTTTGAACGTGGCAGCTAACCGCGAATCAAGCTCCATTCTTCCCATGCTTCGAGCCCATTCCGACGCGGCGCCGAATTCCCGTTATGTGGGGATTGAGGAAGCTCCGATCCGCAGTTTGGACTCACTCGCGCCGGTCCTTTTTCAACCACAAGACTCAATCTGGTTGAAGCTGGATGTTCAGGGCTTTGAGCAGCAGGTCCTTGATGGGGCCGAAGACCTCTTGGGGTCGGTGAAAGCAATCGAGGTGGAGTTGTCTCTTCAACCCCTCTACGAAGGTCAGACCCTGTATCTGCCGATGATCGAGTTTCTGCTGCGCCGTGGTTATGCTCTAGTTTCAGTTGTGCCCGGGTTCCAGGATGAATGTACCGGCCGGCTACTCCAATTTGACGGGATCTTTTTGCGTGAACAAACCTGACGGACTCCTCGGGCTCGTAGGCAACTAGTATGCAGTCGCCCAACTAGTTATGCGCGGCTCTTACGGCGCGAACTCGCCACGGGACCTTCCACCACGGACCAGGCCGCTGGGGCCCAACTCCAATTCTGGAATACTACGCGCAAACACAAACGGGAAGATCCCAGCTGCTCGGGCTACCGATTACCAGTTACCTCAATCGGCATCCAGTTTCCAGGGTACAGGGGCACTTACACGGTCTGGATCTCATAACTGGCGATGGGGAGACCCTCGACAGGTCCCTGAATCTCCGCAGGATAAGCAGGACTAGCGAACCTGCTCTACGGCGCGAAGCTCCCCGAACCTCTAGCGAGATTCAAAAGAGCGTTTGACGTGGTGGTCATCGACACGCCCCATGCTGCAGGTCTTAGACACGCTGGTTGCTAGGCATTCGTCGCCGTTGAACGCTCAACGGCTAGCTCCGATCCTCTCCACCATGCAGGGCCACATCGTTAGGTAAAGGATCTGTCTTGATGACAACTTTCCGCCGGCGCATCCTGCTCGGGGTTGCCAAGCTCTTTGACTTGGCATTGATGGTGTTCTCTTTCGCGCTGGCCACCGTCCTGGTTGTCCACCAGACCCCGACGATTTCGCTCGCACGGTTCCTCTCCATGCGCGTGAAGATCGGGAACTTTGTCCTCTTCGCGCTTTTGCTCCTCGCATGGCGCCTCGTCTTTTCCTCTTGCGGTCTGTACAGCTCGAAGCGTCTCTCCCCGCGCTGGGCGGAGATGTTAGACATCGCGAAGGCGACCACGCTCGGGTCCGCCATCATATTCGTTGCAGCACTCTTCCTGCGACTTCAGATGGTAACGCCGCTTTTCATCCTGCTTTTCTGGGTGGCCTGCACCCTCGCGGGCGCAGGCAGCAGAGTGCTGCTCCGGTACATGCTGGGAGGCATACGCCGGCGAGGCCGCAACCTGCGCCAAATAGTGGTGGTAGGCACGAATCCCCGTGCTCTTCGCTTTGCCCGGAAGATCGAGGCGACGCCGGAGCTAGGTTACCGGATAGTCGGCTTCGTGGATGGCCAGTGGGCTGGCATGGGACTGTTCGAGCAAACGGGCTATCAGGTTGTCTCGGACCTCGCAGGCTTCCCACGCTTCCTCCGCGAACAGGTGGTTGACGAAGTTGTAATTGCGCTGCCCATGGAATCCTCCTACGGGCAGGCGGCGCGCATCGCCACGCTCTGCGAGGAGCATGGCATCACCGTGCGTCTGCTCTCCGACATTTTCAACCTGCGCCAGGCGCAGCCGAGGGCGGAAGAGTTCGCAGGTGAGGCCTTTACAACGATTCAGACCGGCTCACAGGACGGGTGGCAGCACCTCCTCAAGCGCACCCTGGATGTCTCGGTGTCACTGGTGGTAATGCTGCTGCTATCGCCCCTGTTTCTGCTTGCCACACTCGTCGTCAAGCTCACCTCACCCGGGCCGGTCTTCTTCGTTCAGCAGCGCGTCGGCCTCAACAAGCGAAGGTTTCGCCTGTACAAGCTCCGTACCATGGTGGCAGATGCGGCCGAGCGGCAACGGGAGATCGAGCACCTCAACGAGGCGCGCGGCCCGGTGTTCAAAATCAGAAATGACCCGCGCCTCACGCCCGTGGGCAAGTTCCTGAGGGAGACGAGTATCGATGAACTTCCGCAGCTCTTCAACGTACTGAAGGGCGACATGAGCCTTGTAGGCCCCCGGCCACTTCCCGTGCGTGATTACCAGGGATTCCGTCAGGACTGGCAACGCCGCCGGTTCAGCGTCCGCCCGGGCATCACCTGCCTGTGGCAAATCAACGGGCGCAGTTCCGTCCCCTTCGAAAAATGGATGCAACTCGACATGGAATACATCGACCACTGGTCGCTCGGGCTCGACTTCAAGATCCTGGCGAAGACCATTCCCGCCGTGCTGAAGGGCGCGGGGGCGGCATAGGAAACCCATGGCTGCGGCGATAGCAGAGTTGGAAGTTCCGTCCAGGCTCGAGCAGGTTCGCGCCTCAGTGAAGGGCTGGATGCCTTGGGTGGGGAAGGGATCGCTCGCGATCCTGGATCAAGGACTCTTCGCCAGTTCGAACTTCCTGCTCAACGTGCTGCTCGCGCGGTGGCTAACGCCAAGCGAATATGGGGCGTTTGCCTTCGCGTTCTCCGTCTTCCTGCTGTTCGGGGTCTTCCATAGCGCTCTATTCACCGACCCCATGCTGGTTTTCGGCCCGGGCAAATATCACGAGCGCTTTCCCGAGTACCTGGGCCTTCTCCTGCGCGGGCACTTCGTCCTGATGCTCCCCGCCGCTGCGCTGCTCGCGGCGACGGCTTTTCTGCTCGGGCGGGTCTATTCCCCGGCGGTCGAGCGGGCCTTCCTCGCGCTGGCCATTGCCGGGCCGTTCATCCTCCTCCTCTGGCTCCTGCGCCGGGCGTTTTATGTCCGGCTCAATCCCGGATGGGCGGCGGTCGGCGGGGTGTTTTACCTTGTGGTCCTCCTCACAAGCATTCTGGTCGTCCGCCGGGCCGGCCTCCTGTCGCCTGCCACTGGCTTCCTCGCCATGGCCACAGCGAGCCTTACCGCCTCCCTGATTCTCTTCGCCATGCTCCGTCCCAGGTTGGCCACGGACTCGTCCACCATGCGCGCCGTCGCCGCCGACCACTGGCGCTACGGCCGTTGGTTAGCGGCAACCGCGGGCATCGGCTGGTTGCCAGGCAATATCTACTATGTGCTTTTGCCTGCTTCGTTGGGGTTGGAGGCTGCAGGGGCGTTAAAGGCCCTGATGAACCTGGCAATGCCTGCGCTGCACAGCATCACCGCGCTCTCGGGGTTACTTCTGCCCGTACTCGTCGTCAACCGAAAACAGAGCGGGTCTCTTGGGATGGTCAAAACGATGAGATCCTTCTTTGCCCTGTTCCTCCTCGGCTCCACCCTTTACCTTGCAGTCCTCTGGGGGGTGCGTTCTGAACTCTTTCGCGTTCTGTACGCCGGCAAATATACAGAATATGCTTCCTGGCCTTTGCTTTTGACCGGAGTGCTTCCGCTTGCGGCATGTGTCACAGCCGTACTCGGCAATACACTATGTGCCCTCGAGCGGCCAGACCGGGTTTTCTGGTGCTACCTCGGTTCTAGCATTGTCGCGCTTCTCATCGGCATTCCGCTGATCGTCACCATGGGGGTTAGAGGTGCACTCCTCGGGCAACTGTTCTCGTCCCTGACCGCAGGCGCACTGATGTTCTGGTTCTACCGAAGGTTCCTACGCAAAGCGCGTAAGCTTTAACCCTGAAAATTCGAGCGACGAGATCGGAGTCTGAGATATGAGTGACCAGATTAGCGTGGTAATGCCGGTATACAATAGCGCCCGATTTGTGCAGCAGGCCATTGAAAGCATCTTGAATCAAACCTATCCGAACTTTGAGTTCATCATCGTCGACGACGGATCTACAGACACAACTCTGGCCATCGCGCGAAATTACGCTGAGCGAGACCCCCGTCTGAAAGTCATTGAGTTACCTCATGGAGGTCTAAGCCGGGCACTCAACAAAGCCATCGACCTGGCAAACGGCGATTGGGTTGCCATCATGCACGATGATGACGTGAGTCTGCCCCGAAGACTAGAAACGCAGTTGGCGGCTGCACAGACCAACACTAAGGTCGTCGCATGGGGGGCGTACGCATATCACATTGGCTCCCGGGGCAAAGTGCTGAGCGTGTCGTGTACCGGCCCGACGACCGAGAGTGAGTTTTATCACCTGCGCCAGCGCGGGGAGATTTTCACCATCATTCATCCAACGGCCTTCCTGAACAAAGGGGTCGTACGAAGAGTTGGAGGATACAACCACAGATTTGATGGCGCTGAAGATCTGGACCTTTTCGACCGCATGGCAGAACATGGTCCCGTGCTTGCCATCCCAAAGCCCCTGCTCTTGTACCGCGTTCACGGGTCAAGCATCTCGATGTTGAACTTCTTCAGACAAAAATTTCTGACGAGATATGTACGTGCACGCTTGCGCGCCAAGCTGCGTGGGCAGCCCGAGTTAACCTTGGAGGAGTACGAAGACCAATACAGGCGGCAAACACTCGGGACGCGCCTAAAACGGTTCCTGGACGACTCCAGTAAGTTCTGCTACAGGCGATCGGGGATGGCACTTGGGAATCGTCAGTACTTCTGCGCCCCGTTTTTCTTGGCCGCGTCAGTCTTGTTAAACCCGCGCTACGCGCCCCCCCGACTTTACCAACAGAAGTTTTCCCCCGCTGCGGCTTTACACTTATGCTCACGAGACCTGCACTAGCCAACCGTCCCGAAACGGAAGGCCACGCTATACGGAACACTGTCGAAGACGTTGCCGAGGCGTGGAACCGCCAGAAACTCAACTACGCCGTAGCGCATGGTCTTGAGCATTATCCAGATTCGCTTGGAAGGGACCTGGATGTCCTCATCCAGTCCGGCCACATTGAGCAGGCTCTGTCCGCTGGTATAGAAGTAATGGCAAGGAGTAGCTTTCTCGTGTTTCGTCCGCCAGGACTTTGGGGTCCGCGATTATTGGCAGTTCGCAGGACGGGCGGGACCTTCGACTCAATTGAGATTCACACATTTACGAAGTTGGGGTGGGCTTATGCGTTTGTTGCAACCGAGCCGCACCCTGGGTTATGTAAGGGTCCATTCAAGATCGATCCCTGGGTGTCTTTCGTCAAGCGCGTGCTCACACCACTTCTCGCCGGTGACACGGAACGATTTCGTCGTAGGCCGTACGAACTCCAATTGCTCCCCTGGGAGAAGGAGGCTGTGCAAGAAACCCTGCCTCGGTTCTGCAGCAGGGAATGCGCCCACTTGCTCCCCCGCCTGCTGGAGCGAGGTTCTGTCGAGGACCTTGCGCCATTCTTGCCTTCTCTTCGCCGGTCTCTATTACTGTGGTATCCGGTTGCAAACTTCGGGGGCTCGCTTGCGGGCCTAGCGACATGTTTGCGGAAGAAGATACTACCGGCGTTCAATCGCTGTGCGCCTGTAATTGCTCTCGTAGGGCCCGACGGGGTTGGTAAGTCGACTGTTCTGCGAGACCTCGCCATCGCTGCTCCCCGCATCTTCCCTGAGGTCGTCCTTAGACACTGGCGGCCAGGCCTGCTGCCCCGATTAGGCGCGTTCGTGGGGAAGAGCCATCCGATTGACGGCCGCGCGGTGGTTCCCAGGAGAGAGCCGGGCCACCTTCACTGGCTTAGGTTGTTCTATTACTTTATTGATTTTTATTTGGGTTCTTTGGTTAGAGACTTCACCGACTCAGGCAAGCAGCGGTTGGTGCTTTACGACCGCTGCGCGCTGGACACGGCCGTAGACCCGGTGCGCTACGGCCTCCGGTCCGCTTGCGGAACGATGCTCCTTTGGAAGCTGATTCCCAAACCTAGACCGGTCGTCCTGCTCTACGACACTCCCGAACGCATAGTTGGCCGCAAGAGTGAACTTAAGGAGCAAGAGGTCGCCGGTCAACTAGAAGTGTGGCTGGGACTCGCGGAACAGGGGCACGTCAGGGCCGTCATTCGTACTGATGCGGAGCCCGAAGAGATCGGTCGGCGCGTTCAGGACCTGCTGGTTGACGAATTGATCAGAATGAATGGTGGCGACCTGGGAGCGAAACTTCGCGATGAGGAGGCGGTAAGAACGCTCACGGCAATCGTGAGAGGCAAGCCGTTTCCTACCTTTGCAATCGTGCCCTCCAAGCGCCGATTACGTTTTCTTATTCCGCTTGCGCCACGCAGGGTAGCGGCAGCCTCCTTGAAAATCTACAACCCACAGAAACCCTTGGCTCGGCTGGCGAAACATCTGTTAAGCCTTGGTCTGCGCGCGGGGCTGGCACAACACCTCCTGTCTACCCGCCCAGCCTTCTCCACTCCAGACCCGCTCCCATCCGACGACCCAACGGGCCGTTCGCTTCAGGATCACCTCGGCGATGTATTGGGAGAAAAGAAACTTGCCGTGGCCGTATCTTTCGGGACTCCCGGACCGCATCGGAAGCCTGTTCTCCAATTGATGAACCCGCGAGGAAGGATACTCGGGTACGCCAAGGTTGGCTGGAACGAGAGCACGATAGGCCTTGTCCGGAGAGAGGAAGGGGTGCTTGCCCGGCTCCGCGGCGTCCATTTTTCCACGGCCACCGTTCCCAAGGTTCTGCACGCCGGGTGGTGGGATGGACGGTACATCCTGGTGCAGGATGCACCCGCGGGCCCGGCTAGGCCCTCAGGCCATGAATTGTCCCTTCGTCATCTGGAGTTTCTACGTGAGCTGCGCACTTTGAACCTGAAACAATCGCAGCCTGTGTGCAGCGAACCCGCAAACGGGCTGGTACAACGCGTCGCCACGCTCCGCGCTCGCGGACTCCACTATTATCCTCATCTTCTCGAACAAGCTCTTGCCCGTTGCGTCAAGCGCCTGGTCGACGTTCCGACCGGTTCTGGATTCAAACACGGCGACTTCACGCCGTGGAATATCCTTGACGAGAACGGCAAGCTCTTCGTCTTCGACTGGGAATACGCGGAAGAGAATGCGCTGCCCGGCTGGGATCTGTTCCACTTCATCGTACAGACAAGCGTCCTCATCAAAGGCTTAGATGGGCGGCGCTGCTTTCAAGCCGTTTGCCGACAATCTACCGCACGTGGAGGCTTGGCCGAATTTGTCATGTCAGCCGGCGCGACCAGGCAACTCCTCGGCCCACTTTTCTTCCTCTATGTTGCCGACATCATGAGCTGGCATTTGCTGCGCGACGCTGAAGCACGAGACGAGAAAAGCCAGAAGCTAAGAGACGCGTGGACCTACCTGCTGACCATGGCCGCCTTTGCCTCCTCTCCATTCTCATGGGCCGACTTCTGAAGATCCTCCTTTCTGCATATGCATGTGAGCCGGGACAAGGTTCCGAGCCAGGAGTCGGCTGGAACTGGATCAAACCGTTGTCGCGCAGTCATGAAGTGTGGGTGATAACTCGCACCAACAATCGCCCGGCAATCGATGCTGCAGTTGTCCCCGGTTCGGCCCGGTTCGTTTACTGCGATCTGCCCGGCTGGGTGCTGCGGTGGAAGAAGGGGAAGCCTGGCATCCTAGTTTATTACTACCTCTGGCAGTTCCAGGCTTTTCTTGTGGCCCGGAAACTGCACGCGACCGTGCGTTTCGACGTGGTGCACCACGTGACGTTTGTGAAGTACTGGATGCCGAGTTTCCTCTCGCTGCTCTCGGCCCGCTTCATTTGGGGCCCCGTCGGCGGAGGCGAATCGACGCCGCCAGCCTTTCTGCCGTGTTACAGTTTTCGCGGCCGCATTTATGAGCGCCTCCGCGATATCGCGCGATCCCTAGGAGAAATCGACCCCTTCGTCCTGATGACCGCTCGGCGCGCCGCTGTCGGGCTGGCGACCACTAACCAGACCGCCGCAAGAGTGCGCTCCATCGGGTGCCGGAGAGTCGAGCTCTTTCCTGAGGCGGGCCTGACTGCAGAAGAGATTCATGCGTTGGCCGCAGTGCCGTTGCGAGAGAACGGTGCATTTCGCATCCTGAGCGTTGGCGACCTCCTCCATTTGAAAGGGTTCGAACTCAGCTTGCGGGCATTTGCACGATTCCTCAGCCAAGGCGGTGATGGGGAATACTGGCTCATCGGAGATGGCCCGGAACGCCGCCGCCTCGCCGGCGTAGCCGTTGCCTTGGGCGTGCAAACCAAGGTCCGGCTCTGGGGGCGGCTCCCACGGTCCGAGACCCTTCTGAAACTGGCCGAATGCGATGTCCTCGCGCATCCGAGCCTGCACGACTCCGGCGGATGGGTGTGCTTGGAGGCCATGGCAGCTGGCCGACCTGTGGTCTGCCTCGATCTTGGCGGGCCCGGCGTACAGGTCACCTCCGAGACCGGTATCAAGGTGGTTCCCCGCTCGCCGGGCCAGGTTATCGCCGACATGGCCGAGGCTTTCAAACTCCTGTCAACCGACACGGAGATGCGAACGCGTATGTGCGCAGCCGGTCGTCGCCGCGTAAGCGACCACTTCTCCTGGGATCGAAAATCGGAGGCTGCGCGCCGGATCTATGAACTAGCCCTGAAGGGCTCGCCGACATGACTCGTCGCGCAGCAGTGGTCTCCGGCTTGGGCTACGGCCTTGCCTGGGGCCGGAACGCTCGCACCTCTCGGGGTCGGTCACTTAGCCTGGGCGGCCGTAGCGGCCGTGTGCCCCCTGCCCCAACACTCAAGAAACGGGGTACCTGGACGAAAGGCCTTTCGCAAGGCCGCGAGCTAGAGACATTACTATACTTACACCCACTCCTCCAGCAACTTGAGCTGCAATCGTCAAAGTGCCGTATTTCGCTTTAGCTGCGTTGGGCCTTGCGGTCGTCCTGGCCCTCTATGTTCGAAAAACCCTCTGGCAGAGCGCCATTGCGGCCCTCGTCCTGGCCCCCATGCGCGCTACGTTCAGCAGCAGCCCTGCCCAAACCCATTCCGCTGCTATGATCTCTCAGGCTATAGAAGCAGGAGACCCGCAACGCCAAGTTGCGATTATTCTCCTTCTCCTAGTAGGGCTGGCGCTCCTGGTTCACAGACCACGCGAACCTCGGCGGGTTAACCTGCTCATTTGGCTAACACTCTACGTGACAATCGCAGTCGCCTCGCTGCTCTGGTCCCAAGACCGCCTCCTCACGCTTCGAAGCTCTATCGTCGCACTTAGTGTTATCGTCTTTTCACTCGGCATCGGTTCCGTGCACTACGGTCGGCACCCGCAGGGCCATATCCAACTTGTGAAGGCGGTTTGCTGGACAAGCACGGCTGCTTCTATCTTGACTTTGTTCTTGGCGCTTTATCGGGGCAACATGCACGTCTTAGACTTTGCTTGGAGGCTGGGTTCAGCCGGGCACGAGAACCAGATCTCGGAGGTCGCTGCAGTCGGTTTGCTCGCCGCCGTCCTGACGAGACACTCGAGAACAACGTGGCCGAGCAGACTCCAGATTCTTTTAGTAATGGCCGTTCCGGCCCTTGTAGTCGTCCTGACCAAGTCCCGCACCACGTGGCTCGGACTGATGGCCGGAATCCTCGTAATTGAGCTGTACAAACGACGGTCAACTGGAGCAAGACTCGCCATCATACTGATCATGGGAATCGCCCTCGGGATCGTAACCTCCCTGCCCTCGTTCCAGAGCTTATGGACACGTGGCGATCCGGGACAGACGCAAACCCTTTCTGGGAGAACAGCGCTCTGGAAGGCGATCTGGCCCGACGTGAGTAAGCGTTTGTGGCTAGGCTACGGATACCACGCGTTCTGGACACCAAGCAACGTCACCCAAATCGGCGGGTGGGTACCAACGTCTGCGCACAGCGGCTACCTGGAAATAGTAGCCCAACTGGGCCTCATTGGTCTCGGCGTTACCATGGTATTAGTTGTGGTTTCCCTGCGGAATGCCTGGCGACTGGCGAAACACCGGGACTGGCAGGACATCGGCCTCTACCTTCTGGCCCTAACTTCGATGGCGTTGGTTATAGGTGCCACGTCAAGCTTCATAGAAGAAATTGAGAACTATCCGATCATCGTGCTTTTGACGGTCATGGTATTCGTGTCACATCGGATTTCAGTTCTCAAAGCCGCCCGCACAATCCGATATGCGCACACTGGGCGTTCAGGTCGGGCACAGCATCTACACCTGCTGGGTTCATTCCCGCGATGACAGGAGGACCTCGTTAATGGCGCACCTTCCGAAGATCTCGATAGTGACTCCGTCCCTCAATCAAGGAAGATTCATTGAAGACGCCATTTTGAGCGTCCTGGGCCAAGATTACCCCAGCTTCGAGCATATCGTCATAGACGGGGGGTCCACTGACGAAACGTTGGCAACCCTACGGCGCTACCCTCACGTGCGATGGGTCTCTGAACCCGATAAGGGACAGTCGGATGCACTCAACAAGGGGTTCCGAATGGCGAGCGGCGACCTGCTGGGCTGGCTAAACGTCGACGAGTATTACCTTCCAGGCGCATTCGAGGTGGCGGCAGAGTCTTGGTTGAGCGATCCCACCATAGACATGTACTACGGGGACTCTATTTTTGTCGATCAAAGCGGACAATTGCAACGGACGAAAAGAGCACATATTTTCAGCTTTTGGGTACTGCTCTACTATGGTCCGTATATATCGACTGATGCGATGTTCTTTCGGCGACATCTCATCGACCGGGGACTGTTCATCGATATCGATTACCGGGTCGTGATGGATTTTGAGTACTTCGTGCGCCTCGCCATCTGCGGATGCCGCTTCAAGTACATTAACCAACTTGTAGGTTCCTTCCGCTGGCACGCCTCCAACAATTCCCGCCTGCAACATGACAAAGGCAGAGAGGAAAGATTGCTAGTTCAGCGCACCTGGAGCAGGATGAAACTGCCCGACTACGGTTACGATGCCCTAGCCCGGTTGGGTCAGCTATACCGCGTCGCGCTAAAGGTGCTTAACGGTAATTATCGGAGCGAGCTTAAGATTCTTCGATCCCGTGGACGCGACACCCGATGGTTCCTCAGTGAAGAAGGTCGCAAAACATGCGCAAGCCTGTTGGAGTGACTGTTTATCGCCGGCGGTAACTAGCTGGATTATCCATGTACGCTCCAAGAATCGTTACTACAAGTTGGGACGACGGGGACCCGTTGGATCTGAAGGTGGCGGAGCTATTGCGCGCCAGAGGTCTTCCGGGTACATTCTATTTTCCGTTCATCGGCCCCCACGGACGCCGCACCCTTGAGCCTGCCCACCTGAGGTCTTTGGCGTCGGAAGGCTTCGAGGTGGGCGCCCATACCATGTCCCACAGCGTCCTGCCGCAGCTGAGCTCCAAGGAAATCGCCCGGGAGCTCGGGACCTGCAAGAGCGGGCTGGAAGATATCCTCGGCAAACAGGTCCCGATGTTCTGCTACCCGAAAGGCCGATTCAACTCCGGCGTGGTACAGCGTGTCAAAGATGCCGGCTATGAAGGCGCTCGGACAACTCGCATGCTAAGGCAGACACTCGATTTCGATCGTTTTCAGATGCCTACTAGCCTTCTTGCCTTCGGCAACAAGAAAGAGATGTACCTGAGGAACGTAATCAAGGGTCGCAATATCCGGGGGCTGTTCGATTATATGACTCAATTCGTCCGCTTGGATAGTTGGGTTTCAATGGGCAAACTCCTTTTCGATCAGGTTCTGAAGGAGGGCGGCGTCTGGCACCTGTACGGCCATTCTCACCAGATTGAAGGAATGGGCTTGTGGGATGACCTGAAGGAGATGTTGGATTATGTGAGCAGGCGGGAAGGCGTCCGCTATCTCATTAATGCTGAGGTATTGAGCTTCTTGCCCAAGAAGACCTTCGTAATACACCGACACTCGATCCTAGAGCGTTGAGATGAAGATTCTCCTCGTCCACAATGCCTACCAGCAGCCGGGAGGCGAAGATGCTGTCTTCAACCAGGAGCGGCAACTGCTGGAACGCGCCGGCCACCAAGTCCTGACCTACTGCCGGAGCAACTGGGAAATTGCCGGTTACTCCGCTCTGAAGCGCTTGGCATTGGTTGGCCGGATGACGTGGGCGACGGACAGTCAGCGCGAAATCGCAAGCCTTCTGCATAAACAGAAACCCGATCTTGTGCACGTTCACAACACCTTTCTGATGGTTTCGCCCTCTATTTATTCGGCTTGCAAAGAAGCCCACGTTCCCGTGGTGCAGACACTGCACAATTATCGACTTCTTTGCCCGGCCGCCAATTTCTTCCGGCGTGGTTCCGTTTGCGAAGAGTGCCTCGATCATGGTTTGTGGCGCGGGGTGCTCCATGGTTGCTATCGCGACTCCCGCGCTGAGACGTCCGCAGTGGCGATGATGCTGACTGTGCATCGGTGGCGGCGCACCTGGACCTGGGGCGTGAACCGCTTCATTGCGCTCAGCGAGTTTTCGCGCCGGAAGTTTGTCGAAGGGGGCATATCCGCGGCGAAGGTCGCTGTGAAACCCAACTTTGCATACTCCGGTCCAGGATGTCGAGCCCGAAGCGGCGAATATGCGCTCTTTATAGGCAGACTGTCCCCTAAAGAGCGCGTGATCACACTGCTGGCAGCGTGGCAACGGCTCCGGGTGCGCATTCCGCTCCGCATCATCGGTAGCGGGCCTGAGCGCGCCTCCTTGGAGGCGCAGGCAAAAGAAATGGAACTCTCTGACGTTCGCTTCCTAGGACAATTGCCAAACGACGAAGTTATGGCCGCCATAATGGGGGCGCGGTTCCTCGTCTTCACCAGCGAATGGTACGAGAATTTCCCGATGACGATAGTGGAGGCGTTTGCCTGCGGTGTGCCGGTGATCTGCTCGCAATTAGGGGCGATGGAGGAAATCGTCGCGGATGGGTGCACTGGGCTGCACTATACCCCCGGCAGTCCCGCCGATCTTGCCGCAAAGGTTGAGTGGGCCTGCACACACTCCGAGGAGATGGTCGCGATGGGCCGCGCGGCCCGCACCGAGTACGAAGCCAAGTACACCCCTGAGCGCAATTACGAAATGCTGATGGAGATCTATCGAAAGGTTATAGGGCAAAGGCCACAGGGGATAGGGGGTAGACAATAAATGGGGCGCGGCAGTGCTGATCGCGGTACGCCGACGGCCAGTTGTGACTCAATCCAAAGTCGAGAACCCAAGATTGCCACTCCCAAACCCCGAATGCCGGACCCCGGATCATTTTCGGTCTTGGGCGTGCGCGTGCACGCCGTCCAAATCCCCGACGTCATCGAACTTGTGGAGCGTTGCATTGCGGCGCGCTCGGCATGCCGGTTCATCGCTTTCACGGGGATGCACGGCATTACCGAGACACAGTATGATCCGTCGTTCAAGCAGATCCTCAACTCGGCGGATCTGGTGGTCCCGGATGGCATGCCCTTGGTGTGGCTGGGCCGCTGGCACGGTTGCGCAATGCGCCGGCGTGTTTATGGACCGGAACTCATGGAGACCTTCTGCCGCCAGACAGGGCCCCTCTATCGACACTATTTCTACGGCGGCGGCCCGGGTGTTGCGGATTGCCTGGCGGAGATATTGAAGCAGCGGTACGGAGTGCGCTCCGTCGGAACCTACTCTCCACCCTTTCGACTGCTGACCGAGGAGGAGAAGGTGGAAGTGGACCGCCGCATCCGGGCGGCGGCCCCGGACGTCGTCTGGGTAGGCTTGAGCACGCCTAAGCAGGAGCGCTGGATGCACGAGCACCGCCCCCGACTGAGCGTGCCGCTGATGGCCGGAGTGGGCGCAGCTTTCGATTTCATCGCCGGAACTGCCGAGCAAGCTCCGGCCTGGGTGCAGGAGAGCGGCCTAGAGTGGTTCTTCCGCCTTACTCACGAGCCACGGAGGCTCTGGCGACGCTACCTCGTCAATGGATCAAGATTCGTGTGGAACGTCTCTTTGGAGCTATTGAGACTGAGGAAATTTGACTGACTCCGGTGCGCTTTACCATTTTCGAACGGCCTGAGTCCACGAGTGAGGCCGCGTAGGAAAAAGTTGGCGACAAGATTCTCACATCCGTTTCAATGCCGTCCGGGTGGTTCTCTCTCATGATGGCGGTTGATGAACCGGTCACAGGCACCGCCGTCCCACGAGCCGTGCTCCGCATTGTTGCGAAGGTCTGGGTGGCGCTCCTGACCGTCGGGTCCCTGCAGCCGGCGAGGCTGGGTATCGTCACCGGTCTTCACCGGGAAATCCATTGCGTGGCTTTCGCGGGATCGGCACTCCTGCTGTTCACTCTGTCTCGCACCGCCGCCGGGGGAAATCCTGGGAGCCGTCGCCCTATTCTTACTAGCCTTTTCCCTGGAACTCCTCCAGCACCTCATCTACCGGAACCATCTGGAGTGGCGTGATATCGCGGACGACGGCCTCGCCATCCTCTTGGCCGTCGCACTCTGCCGTTTGGCGGGCGCATGGAAGCCCCGGCCCGGCCAGG
This sequence comes from Bryobacteraceae bacterium, assembly GCA_049515735.1. Taxonomy (GTDB): domain Bacteria; phylum Acidobacteriota; class Terriglobia; order Bryobacterales; family Bryobacteraceae; genus Fen-178. Next base: position 20,486 of record JBEKTU010000006.1, on the reverse strand, counting down.
TAATCCTGTCGCTTTGCGGCAAAGCCCTCTCTTACGTTCGCGGCTCTGATCGGAGCCGCGCGCGTTAGCAAGCGGTTCCCCGACAGCGCCAAATCCTGCGGTTAGGGGACTGGCGGCAACCGGGTAGCCCGTGATCCCCTTGCGTCAGAACGAGGCTCGCGCTGGCGGGACACGAACAGAATTCAGAGGGAAATCCATGAACGGAACAACGACGAAAGTGTTGGTCAACGGCGCCGGAGGCTTCATTGGCGGCCACCTTGTCAAACGCCTCAAAGCTGAGGGCTTCTGGGTCCGGGCGGTGGACCTGAAGCATCACGACTTCGCCGCGCCCCCGGCCGACGAATTCACCATCGGCGACCTGCGCGACCAGTCCATAGTCCGCGAGATGGTCCAGGGAATAGACGAAGTCTACCAACTGGCGGCCGACATGGGAGGAGCCGGATATGTCTTCACCGGGGAGCACGACGCCGCCATCATGCACAACTCCGCCAGCATTAATCTCAACTGCCTGGAGTATGGCCGCGTGGCCGGCGTCAAGAAGTTCTTCTACTCCTCTTCCGCCTGCATGTACCCCGAATACAATCAGCTCGATCCGGGCAATCCGAAGTGCTCCGAGGATTCCGCCTACCCGGCTTCGCCCGATAGCGAATATGGCTAGGAGAAGCTGTTCAGCGAGCGCCTCTATCTGGCCTACATGCGGAACTACGGCGTCCAGGTGCGCGTCGCGCGTTTTCACAACATCTTCGGTCCGGAGGGCACCTGGGATGGCGGCCGCGAGAAAGCTCCGGCGGCGCTCTGCCGCAAGGTGGCCCAAACTCCCGATGGAGGCGAAATTGAAATTTGGGGCGATGGCCTCCAGACCCGCTCCTTCCTGTACATCGACGAATGCCTCGAAGCCGCTCGCCGCCTGATGGATTCCGACTTCACCGGCCCCGTGAACATCGGCTCGGAAGAGATGGTGACGATCAACCAACTTGCAGCCATGGTCATGGACATTGCGGGCAAGAGGCTAAGCGTGAAGCATGTGCCCGGACCACTTGGGGTCCGCGGGCGCAACTCGGATAACCGTTTGATCCGCGAAAACCTCGGCTGGGCGCCTTCCCGTCCTCTTCGTGACGGCCTTGGGAGGACCTACTCTTGGATCTCCACACAGGTTGGTGCGACGGCGCGCGAACGGGTGGCCTGCTGACACTTCTTTCTCCCATGGGAGACACCCCTCCACTCCGGGTGATTTCCGTCGGCGGCCGAACGGCACTCTCGACGCTGCTCCGCGGGCTCAGGCATTTCGCCCAGACCGACGCCCCGGCGGTTAACCCGCGCTTGATATCATCGCCATCATCACTGTCACCCATAACGACGGCAGCTTCGGCCCGTTGCGCTGCGAATCATAGCGAACCCGCGTGCCTCAACATTTTACGCGCGAGGGGATCACTGCCCGGGGCAGTCTGCACGTGCGCAGGGTGCCGGCCAGAGAAAGCGTAAACAGCGAATACGCTAAGAATTGTCGCCTGCCCCTTCTCATTTCGCGCCAATGTTTGGTGGGCTCGCCGTGCTTACGCCCGGTACGTAGAGGCCAGCGCTGATTGCTGGGGAACCGGGGAGGGGGGTGAAGTCGCCGTCAGATGCACTGGTGAAGAGTGGGTCAAACTGCACCGAATGAGAGCATCCGGTTGCACCACAACTGCCAATTGCAGTTTCCCAAGCGGCATAGCTGCTGTAATAGGTCCCTGCGGCCCACTCGATAAAGTTTGCATCTGCCCGACCGAAGCTGTTATACCTGTAAATATTGCCCGAACCATTTCTACCGTCGTTCTCAGCCCCTCCAATACCAAGAAAATCTACCGTATTCCCTGTGCTTAGGTTGTTCTCAAAAGTATTGTTCTGGTAGGCACCACTATTATGGTTGTCGCCTTCAGCAGCCAAGCCTCTTGTGTTTCCGTAGATCGTGTTGTTACACGTGAGAACGTTTTGGGAGCCCCTACCAACCTTCAGGCCCCGGCCCAGGGCTGTGCCAGTGCCAACGTGCCCGTACACAACGTTGTAATAAATACTAGTACCCGATGAAGCCTCGTTAAAGATCCCATACTTCAAGTTGTCGTATACGGTGTTGTACCTGACGATGTTAGCGGTCCCTACGGTATCGAGCCAAATCCCAGCGACCTCTTGGTAGACAAGTCGTGTTATTCCATTGTTGTAGACAGTGTTGTATTCTACAGTCACATTAGCCGTTGGGATCCCCTCCAGTCTTAAGCCAGCGCAATACTGGAAATCTGGAGTAGTGGAAATGTCCATCGCGCAATTGTTATACACTGTGTTACCGGAAATAATAGAGTTGGCGATGGAGTTCGGTTCATAACCGTTGTCCCCATTGTACCGCAGGATGCTGTTTGTGAGATTTAGCACATCAAACCCCGACCCCGTCCACTCGTGGACGCCGTCTTCATAGTTGTATTCCGCTATTATGGAAGCGATGCTTATGCCAATGGCAGTATACACATCGATACCGTCGGCGTTCGATTTCATAACATCAAGATTGGCGAGGCTGATGTAATTCTCAGATTCAATCTCGACTCCAAAAGTTCGTTGACTCGCTTCAATCGCGTATCTGCTTGGTGACTCATTATCAGAGGTGATGATATAGACGCGCTTGTCCACGCTGTCCCACCAAAACGTTCCAGGTGTCAAACCTACCTTTGTCGACACCTGAGTATATCGTATGCCGTTTTCAAAGACTTGGTTTGGCTGGACCGGCACAGAAGAGTAGTATGCAGCTAAGTCCGATGTCCAGGATGATAGCAGATTTGATCCATTGATAATAGGGTTCGGCCCGCTGCCATAAGCCGCAAACGTGATCGGGCTTGCCGCGGTTCCGCTTTGCCCGGGGGTAAGAGCCTCCCGCCACACGCCTCCGCGGATGAACCCGACCGATTGCCCCGGCGCCAGTTTGGCCGCGTTGACCTTGGCTATGGTCTTCCAAGGCTTGGCCAGGGTGCCTGGGTTGGAGTCCGAGCCGTCGGCGGAATCCACGTAGTAGGTAAAGGTTCCTGTCGGAGGAGTGAGGCTGATGGTGGCGCCGGCCGACATGGTGGAATCTGCGACGCTTTGCGCCGTCACAGTAACCGTCTGCAGCGTCTGAATACCTGATGGGGCCGTGTACAGACCCGCTGAGGAGATCGTACCTACCGGCGGGTTGAGCGACCAAGTCACCGCAGTATTGCTGGTTCCCAAAACCGTCGTCGTGAACTGCTGTGTGCCGGAGGGCGACAGGCTGACAGTGGATGGGCTAAGGGACACCGTGATTGCCTGGAGAAGTGTGATGACTGCGGTCGCGATCTTTGAAGGATCTGCCACGCTTATGGCAGCAATTGTAACACTTTGGGGAGTCGGGGCTGTACTCGGAGCAACGTAAACTGCCGTCGTCGCACTGCTCGCCAGGCTTCCCAAAGTCGGGCTGAACGACCAGGTGACCGCTGTGTTGCTCGTGCCGCTGACCGTCGCTGTAACGGTCTGACTTTGTGATGGTTGCAAAGACACTGAGGATGGCGCTAGCGAAACTGTCACCGAAGGAGTGAGCGTCACGGTAGCGCTGGCGGATTTGGTAGCATCGGCTACGCTGGCGGCAGTTACGGCGACGGTCTGGGAACTGGTGATCGAAGCCGGCGCGGTGTACAGGCCAGCGGCGCTGATGCTGCCGACCACCGGGTTCAGCGACCAGGCAACTGCGGCATTGCCAGTGTTGGTGACGGTAGCGGAGAAGCTCTGGGTCTGAGACTGCGTCAAAGTCACGCTGCTCGGGCTCACCGTCACGCCCACCGGTGGATTCAGGGTCACGGTAGCTGAGGCGGATTTCGTGGAGTCGGCCGCACTGGTAGCCCTCACGGATACCGTCTGGGAACTGGTAATCGAAGCCGGCGCGGTGTACAGGCCAGCGGCGCTGATGCCGCCGACCAGCGGGCTGATCGACCACGTGACCGCGGTATTGCTTGTGTTGGTCACGGCCGCAGTGAAACTCTGGGTTTGAGACTGCGTCAACGTCACGCTGGCCGGAGTGACCGTCACACCCACCGGCGGATCCAGGGTCACGGTAGCGGCAGCGGATTTCGTGGAATCGGCCACGTTGGTGGCCTTCACCGTAACCGTCTGGGAACTGACGATCGAAGCCGGCGCGGTGTACAGGCCTGAGGCGCTGATGCTGCCGGCCAGCGGGCTGATCGACCAGGTAACTGTGGTATTACCAGTGTTGGTGACGGTAGCGGAGAAGCTCTGCGTCTGAGACTGCGTCAAAGTCACGCTGGCCGGAGTGACCGTCACACCCACCGGCGGATCCAGGGTCACGGTGGCCGTAGCGGATTTAGTGGGATCGGCCGCGCTGGTTGCAGTCACGGTGACGGTCTTGGAACTGGCGATCGAGGCCGGCGCGGTGTACAGGCCTGACGCGCTGATGCTGCCAACCGCCGGGCTGATCGACCACGTGACCGCGGTATTGCTCGTGCCGGTGACGGTGGCGGAGAAGGTCTGAGTCTGAGACTGCGTCAAGGTCACACTGGTCGGCGCCACCGTCACACTCACCGGCGGATTCAGGATCACGGTAGTGGTGGCGGATTTGGTAGGATCGGCCACGCTGGTAGCCTTCACCGTGACGGTCTGGGCACCGGTGATCGAAGCCGGCGCGGTGTACAGGCCGGCGGCGCTGATGCTGCCAACCGCCGGGCTGATCGACCACGTGACCGCGGTATTGCCTGTGTTGGTGACCGCAGCGGCGAAGCTCTGGGTTTGAGACTGCGTCAAAGTCACGCTGCCCGGACTCACCGTCACATTCACCGGCGGATTTAGAGTCACGGTGGCCGTGGCGGACTTCGTGGAATCGGCAGCGCTGGTGGCCGTCACGGTGACGGTCTGGGAACTGGTAATCGAAGCCGGCGCGGTGTACACGCCTGAGGCGCTGATGCTGCCCACCAGCGGGCTGAGCGACCACGTAACCGCGGTATTGCTCGTGCCGGTTACGGTGGCGGCGAAGCTCTGGGTCTGAGACTGCGTCAAAGTCACGCTGCTCGGACTCACCGTCACGCCCACCGGCGGATTCAGGGTCACCGTAGCTGAGGCGGACTTCGTGGAGTCGGCCGCGCTGGTAGCACTCACGGTGACCGTCTGGGAACTGACGATCAAAGCCGGCGCGGTGTACAGGCCTGAGGCAGTGATGCTGCCAACCACCGGGCTGAGCGACCACGTAACCGCGGTATTGCCCGCGCCGGTGACCGTGGCGGCGAAGCCCTGGGTCTGAGACTGCGTCAAGCTCACGTTGCCCGGAGTCACCGTCACGCTCACCGGCGGATTCAGGGTCACGGTGGCCGTAGCGGATTTAGTGGGATCGGCCACGCTGGTGGCCTTCACCGTGACCGTCTGGGAACTGACGATCGAAGCCGGCGCGGTGTACAGGCCAGCGGCGCTGATGCTGCCGACCGCCGGGCTGAGCGACCACGTAACCGCGGTATTGCTTGTGCCGGTCACGGTGGCGGAGAAGCTCTGGGTCTGAGACTGCGTCAAGGTCACGCTGCCCGGACTCACGGTCACACCCACCGCAGGATTCAGGGTCACGGTAGCGGCAGCGGACTGAGTGGAATCGGCCACGCTGGTGGCCGTCACCGTGACCGTCTGGGAATTGGTGATCGAACCCGGCGCGGTGTACAGGCCAGCGGCGCTGATGCTGCCCACCACTGGGCTGATCGACCACGTAACCGCGGTATTGCTCGTGCCGGTGACGGTGGCGGCGAAGCTCTGCGTCTGAGACTGCGTCAACGTCACGCTGCCCGGGCTCACCGTCACATTCACCGGCGGATTCAGGGTCACGGTAGCGGCAGCGGATTTCGTGGAATCGGCCACGCTGGTGGCCTTCACCGTAACCGTCTGGGAACTCGTGATCGAACCCGGCGCGGTGTACAGGCCGGTGCTGGAGATCGTGCCCACGGCCGGGCTCAGCGACCAGGTCACCGCCATGTTCGTCGTGCCTGTCACAGTAGCCGTAAACTGCTGAATCCCCGAGGCACTCAGCGAGGTCGCGGAGGGGCTCAGCGAGACCGTCACCGGAGCCAGGAGGCTGATGGCGGAGCTATCCGATTTGGTGGGATCGGCCGTGCTCGTCGCTCTCAGCGTGACTTTCTGCGCCTTGGCGATAGAGGCCGGCGCCGTGTAGACCCCACTACTCGAAATGGTCCCTATGGCAGGACTCAACGACCACGTGAATCCGGTGTTGGCGCTGCCGGTAACCGTCGCCGTAAACTGCTGCTTCTGCGAAGCCGTCAGCGAAGTCGCGGGAGGGGTCAGCGAAACCGTCACCGGCGTGAGGCTGATTATGGCGCTGGCCGATTTGGTGGGATCGGCCATGCTGGTCGCTATCACCATGACATTCTGCGCACCGGTGATAGATGCCGGCGCCGTGTAGAGCCCATTACTCGAAATACTCCCCGCCGCGAGGAGCCCCATAGTTCTGGGAGCGCTTAACCACCACCTGACCCCGGCGTTGGCGGCACCGGCAACAGTGGCCGTAAACTGCTGGGTCTGCGAAGCACTCAACGAAATCGAGGCCGGCGCAACCGAAACGCTCGCCGCCTGGCCTAGACCTGCCGTAATCAAGATACTTACCGCAACAAAGAATGGCAGGTATCTCGCACGCCGATTTCGCTGCACCTGTAAGCAATCGTGGGCGACCGTCGTTAGCATCGTGAATTTCCTCTGTTGTTCCCTATCGGCATACTTTCGGCTGAACATGAGGATTCTTCTCCCATTACGCTTACAACTTCCACGTATTATGTAGTTGAATGCAACCCGCATTACTCCCACATTTCTTCTGCACAACTCTCCTTACAGCTTCGAGGTACTAGGTAGTTAAGTACAATCCTAACCTTGGTTAATCCACTCCCATATCTTTGGTTTTCTTATCCGCGTTAATCCGTGTTCATCCGTGGCCATTCCCTCCTGGAGGAAAATTTGCGCATCGTAGTTTCCGGCGCCGCCGGCTTCATCGGGTCGCACATGTGCTACCATTTGTTGGCCGAAGGGCACTCCGTCCTGGCGCTCGACAACCTCCTGACCGGCAGTCTCCGGAACCTCGCTCACCTGCATTCCGAGCCCCGCTTCCGCTTCATCCAGCAGGACATCACCCAGCCATTCTCAATCGACGGTCCCGTGGATTGCGTCGTCAACATGGCTTCTCCCGCAAGTCCCAAGGACTATCTGGAGTACCCCATCGAGACCTTGGATGTAGGCTCCCTCGGAACCCGCCGCATGCTGCAGTTGGCGCTCGAAAAGGGCGCGCGTTTCCTGGTCTCCTCCACCTCGGAGTCCTACGGCGACGCCCTTGTCCATCCCCAGCCGGAGACCTATTGGGGCAACGTGAACCCGGTGGGGCCGCGCTCCTGCTACGACGAGAGTAAACGCTTCGCCGAGGCCATCACCATGGCGTATCACCGCAAGTACGGCGTGCGGACCAATATCGCGCGCATCTTCAACACCTATGGCCCGCGCATGAAACTGGACGATGGCCGCGTGGTCCCGGCCTTCGTAGGCCAGGCTCTTCGCGGAGAGCCCTTGACCGTTTTCGGCGACGGCTCCCAGACCCGCAGCTTCTGCTATGTCGGCGATCTGGTGGACGGCCTCTATCTCCTCATGCTTTCCGATGAGCGGTACCCGGTGAACCTCGGAAACCCGTGCGAGATAACCATGCTGGAATTCGCCGCGCAGATTCGCCGCATCACCCGGACCACCTCGGAAATCGTGTTCCGGCCCCTCCCCGAAGACGACCCGCGGCAGCGCAAGCCCGATATTGCCAAAGCGCGCAAGCTGCTCGGTTGGGAGCCGCACGTGCCGCTCGCCGAAGGCCTCCGGCCGACGGTTAAGTATTTCTCCGAAGTTCTCGGCTGTTTGTCCCCTGATCTTACCGAATCGCTACTGGTTACACATTGAACCGCTCACAGATCATTCGGCGGATCGCCCAGGGGTGGCTACTGCTCCTGATCCTCGGTTCCCTGCAGCCCGTCAGGCCAGCGCCGTTTGTGGGCCAGCATCGCGGAATCCACATCCTGGCGTTTGCGGGTGCGGCATTCCTGCTGCTCCTCATCTCCCGAACCCGCCGTCAGCAAATCCGCGGCGTCATCGCCATGTGCCTCCTGGGGCTGTTTCTGGAGACTGCGCAGCACCTCGTCTATCTCCACCCCATGGAGTGGCGGGACGTCCGTGACGACACCCTGGCTGTCCTCGTAGCCTTCGCGCTCTATCAGTTGGCTGGTATCTGCAGGGCCGTTCTCGCAGCCAAGCGTTGCGCAGCCGGGACCGGCAGATCGTCGTGACCGGTCTATCAACGCCCAAATAAAGACGGACTCCGTTCTCCCCTCCCACATCTCCCCGCCTTCACCCCGCCTCTCGCCGCCCCTCCGCAGAACCCAAGAAACGATTAGCCGCGGATAAACACGGATGAACACGGATAAGCAAAAACCAAAAAAGGCTTTGGCTTAATTTCCGCCCCAGTTCTTATCCGTGTGAATCCGTGTTCATCCGCGGCTATCTAGAGAAGTTCGCGAAATTTCCGCGGTGTGAGGCCGGCATCTCGGACGATTCCGCCCATCGTAAACGCGTCCACGGGGTCGTGCCTGGGGATGGTCACGATTCGCCTGCCTTCAGTCATGACGATGTGCTTCCCCTGCCTGGCAACCTGGAACCCAGCCTTCTCCAGAGCTTTGACGGCCCGAAGGTGAGGGATGCCGGGAATCTTCGGCATGCGCTACGCCGAAATCTCCACTTCCCTCAAATTCCCCTCGCCGGCCAGATGCCTCGCAACTTCCAGGTACTCGCGGATGGCGTCCTGAATGTTCGCCAGGGCCTCCTCTTCGGTGGCGCCCTGCGACCAGCACCCGGGAAGCCCCGGGCAGGAAACGCTGTACCCCTCTTCGGTTGGCACTAAAGCGACCGGGTACTTCATGACTCCCACTGTAGCAGAACGATTCTTATCCGTGTTCATCCGTGGCCCATTGCTCTTGTTCTCGCTCTCTCTATACGTGTACAATACGTATAAGCGCTGCCATGAACAGAAAACTCACAATCACAGTTAGCGAGGCTGTCTATGAGGGCCTCCACCGCACCATCGGTCGGCGCCGCATCAGCCAGTTCATTGAGAAACTTGCCCGTCCCCACGTCGTGCCGCTGGAGTTCGAGGCTTCCTACCGCGACATGGCCGCCGATCAGGAGCGCGAAAAAGAGGCGCTGGAGTGGTCCGAAGCCCTGATCGCCGACTCCTCTCTCCCGGAACCCCATGCTTCGCGGTGAAGTTTGGTGGGTCGATTTCGATCCCTCCCTCGGCGGTGAAGTCCAAAAGACTCGTCCCGCCGTCATCGTCAGCAATGACGCTTCCAACCGCCATCTCAACCGCGTTCAGGTAGTTCCGATTACGAGTAATGTAACCCGCGTCTACCCGTGCGAAGCTCCCATCGACCTGAATGGCGAATCACGCAAGGCAATGGCCGATCAGATCGCGACCGTTAGCAAGCAGCGGCTCAAATCCAGGTTGGCAACACTTTCGCCCGACGACGTCCGCGCGGTGGAACGGGCCATCCGCATCCAACTCGGCCTCTCAACCCAATAAACCGGCCCCCAGACAGATTTTGCTGATCCGTGTCTATCCATGTTCATCCGTGGCCATTTTTCTTGCTTTCCCTTAGAAAGGAGCATTCACCCATGTTGAAAGCCGTCGTTCTTTCCCTGTTCGCCGCCTCCCTGTGGGCTGCCTCCCCGTTAGGCTCCATCTCGAGCGCCCAGCCATTCGATCTGAACGGCTCCAGCGTTCCGGTAGCGGGCGTCCCCGCGTGGCCGGTCGCCGCCGGAGACGTCGTTGCCACCCATTCCGCTCCCGCCACCATCGACTTCCTTGACGGGAGCCGCGTCATCCTGGCGGAAGATTCGAAAGCCAGCATCGAGGCCAAAGCCGGCAAATCCGTGCTCCGTTTCCTCGAAGGATCCGGAGAGTACAGCCTTGCCGCCCACCCCTCCTTATCCGTCTTTGTGCTCGATAAACAGGCAGCCGTCAAGTCGACAAACGGCCGTTTCGTCCCCGCCTGCGTTGGTGGCGGCGGGTTTAAGCCGCCTGACCATAACCACCATAACCCGCCTCCCCCGCCTCCCGCCTCCAAATGCAGGTGAATCCCATGTTCATCCGTGTTCATCCGTGGCTAATCCTCCTCGTGCTCGCCCTCTGCTCGTGGGCCGCTACACCCGTTGGCCGCGTATCCAGCAGTCAACCCTTCGAGATGAACGGCTCCATGGTCCCGGTCGGGGGTGTCCCATCCTGGCCGCTGTTCCCAGGCGACGTCATTCTCACCCACTCCGGTCCAGCCACCGTCATTTTTCGGGGCGGAAGCCGCATCATCCTGGAACCGAACTCGGAACTGGGGATTGAGGTCAAGGATAAGAAGCCGGTTGTCCGTCTCCTGCACGGTTCGGGCAAATACTTCCTCGCCGGCGTCGTCGTGGCGCTGTCCACCAAGGCCGCGATTTCCCTCGATGTCGTTGCTAACGCAGGTAACTTTGACGCTCAGCCGTCCCCGAAGCCGGTGGTAGTTTCCCCCTCCCGTTAGGCCATGAATGTCTGTGGCCTGACCGTTCTCTCGTTGACCTTGGCATTCGCGGTGGTCATGGAGGGTGGAGTCTGGCCGCGCGACTGGAACGCCTGCCTGCTCGCGATCGCTCTCCTCACCCTCATCTACCGCCTCCGTGATCGCAGTGATCAGGCGCCGCCGCTCCCCCGGAAATCGCAGTGGCTGGTTCTCGCCTTCGCCATCCTAGCGGTCGCGCAGATCCTGCCATTGCCCTTATCCGTCGTCCGCCTGCTGTCGCCTGCCCGGGCCGATCTCCTCACAGCCACCATTCCCGTCTTGGGAGCCGCTAGGTTCACTCCCCTCTCCACAGCACCGATCGCCACTGTCGAGCACTTGATGCGGTTTGGCGGTTACCTGCTCGTCTTCCTGCTCGTACGGGACCTCGCGTCGCGCTTGCGTGATTCTCCGTGGCTCCCCGCACTTCCGCTCCTTGGCGTAGCTACCTTCGAAGCCGCGCTGGGCCTGATTCAGTCCTATTCCCCGGGTTCGGACGGCATCGCCAGAGGCACCTACGTCAACCGCAATCACTTCGTTGGTTTCCTGGAGATGTGTCTCCCGTTCGCCGTGATGTGCCTGCTGGCGATCCTCCGCCGGCCCAGGTCGCCCCTTTCGCCCGCCCCCCCAGCTTGGAAGACCTGCGGTCTGCTGTCCGTAGCCGCGCTCATCCTGGTTGCGATTCTGCATTCGCTATCCAGAATGGGCTTCCTCGCCACGCTCGCCTCCCTACTCGTCGTCGCAGCCCTTGCGCTCGGCGCCAGGCGCCGCGGCTGGAAGCGCTGGCTCCCCATCGGATCGGTCATCGTACTGACGGTGCTGGCGTTTATCTTCCTTCCCAGCGATCCCCTCATCGCCCGTTATGCGCAATTGGCGCCCGCCGATGCCATCTCCTCCGACAAGCGCACCGGCATGTGGCGCGACGCACTCGGTGTCATCAAGGCCTTTCCCCTATCCGGGTGCGGCCTCGGAGCCTACGAATCCTGCTTCCCCAGATTCCAGCTCGTCGCTCCCATGAACACCATCGATTTCGCCCACAACGATTACCTGCAATACCTCGCCGAGCTCGGCGCTCCCGCTTTTCTGGCTGGCTTGCTGTTCATGCTCGGAATCCTCCGGCGCACTGTCCGCTCGGGAATGGACGAGCCGTCGACTGATCGCCGCTACGTCGCCCTGGCGTGCGCTGGATCGTTCGCGGCCATCATGTTGCACAGCTTCGTCGATTTCAACCTGTATATTCCAGCCAATGCCATGCTCCTAGCCTGGATCGCCGGAATCGCAGCCAATCCGTGTTCATCCGTGTTCATCCGTGGCCATTCATGTCTTGTCCAAGAGATTTAGTATGGCCCGTCGCGATGTGCGTCGCGATCATCCTCGTCTTCACCGCCGCGCACTCGCTCTCGACCCACGCTGCCCCCCCCAGTCCCCAGCGAGCGCTCCGGCAGGACCCCGCCTCCCCGTACCGTTGGTGCGACCTCGCCGAAGCCCTCCAGCAAGAGGGCCAGCGCGACCAGGCGCGCTACTGCTTCCAACAGGCACGGGCGCTCGCCCCCAATATTCCCCCCATTTGGATGCGCGCCACGTTCTTTTATCTACAGGGTGAGGAGACCGCGGCCGCTCTCGATTCTTCCGCCCGAGTGCTGAAGCTCGTGCCCGATTACGATGACGTAATCTTCAACTATTACGACCGCTTCGTGCCCACCGTAGCCGAGGTCCTGCCCCATCTTGCGGACAATGGCCGCGCCGGCCAGGCCTATTTCAGCCATCTTCTGAGATCGGGGACAACCGAAGACGCCGCCGTTGCGTGGACCTGGTTGCGCGGCCGGTCCTTCCCAAAAGACCAGCTCGCCGTCGAGTACCTCGACTTCCTCCTCCGGCACAGGGAGTCTGGAGAGGCGGTCAAGGTCTGGGCGTCGTATCTCGCCGCGCGGCGGGGCGACTACCCGGATCCCAATCTCATCTTTAACGGTGATTTTGAGAATGAGCCGACCGGTGCCGCGCTCGATTGGAGGATCACTACTACTCCAGCAGTGGACACGGACCGCGATCGGAACCACGCCAGAAACGGCAGCTACTCGCTCCACATCGCCTTCCACGGAACGGAGAATGTCCACTACCATCACACGGCCCAGACGGTGTGCCTCCGCCCCGGCCAATACCTCTTTCGAGCCTTCGTGCGCACCCGGGAACTGACTACAGACGAGGGGCTCCGCTTCCATGTTTTCGATCCCGAATCCGGCACGCGGCTGGATGTGTATACCGCGCAATTGACCGGAACAAACGACTGGACCCCACTCGAGAAAACGTTCACGGTCCCGCCCGGCACCAACCTGATCGCGGTACAAGTAAGCCGGATTCCATCCGAGAAGTTCGATAATAAAATCGACGGCGAGGCTTGGGTGGACACCGTGTCGCTGACACGCATCTAGATCGGCCCGATGAAAGGCAGCACTTCTAATGCAGAACAAACGTACCGCGCTTCTGGTTCTCTGGGCCGTGCTGATCTGTTGCGTCGTCATCGGTTCACTACTTTCCGCCGCCAATCCACTTATGGTCGTGATCGGCCGCCTCCACATCTGGGACAAACTGCAACACTTCGGCGCTTACCTGGCCCTGTCATTCCTGCCCGTGATCGGATTCAGGGATCGCCGCCGGGGGCTGATGGCAGGCCTCTCGATGTTCCTTCTGGGAGTCCTGATGGAGGCGGGTCAGCATTTCTCACCCGGCCGCGCCGTAGAACTCGGGGATGTTCTCGCCAACGGCGCAGGCGTCGGTTGCGGCACCTTGCTGGGCCTCCCCATTCGCACCCTGATCGCCATTCTCTGAGCCGCGCGCAATTCCCTCCTGCGCAGCCTCATTCCCCTGACAACCTGAAACACCATGTTGTGACCCCGCGGGCCGAGCTGCGTCGGTCGAGCGGCACATTCGACGATCCGACGATCTCATCGCCAGGGGGGGATCCACCGGCTTTCGAAAGAGCGGGTCAGCGCGAAAGGCCGCTCCAGTAGCTGAGGTAGAGTGCCAGGTTGGCCGGGGCGCTTGGCAGAGGCGTTGCGCCGGCCCCTTTTTCAAGAGCTTCGATCAGTTGCCGTAGCAGCCTGCGATCCGGAATGTCATCCACGCGGTCGCCCGCCAGATTCATCTGCTGGCAAAGTTGCGTGAAACTCGCCTGCCCGACAACTCCGGTGGCTGCACGAAGCCGCTCCACACCACGAAGTGTGTCTTCCAACTTTGCCGACAGGGCGCTCAGCGCTGCCGCGTCCGAGATCTGTTCCGGATCCTCCGTCGCCGCGATCGCCTTCGTCACCGATCTTGCCAAGCCAAACCCCACCTGTTCACAAAGCGACTTCACCCGCGCTTTGAGACTTGGCAAATCGACTCGATCCACACTGTCGTGCTGCACGTGTCCATTCGTGCCCACATGGCCATTTCCATTCTGGGGTTTCGTGTCGCCCGGTTTGCGCTTCGGAAGTGCCCAGTCGGGTAACCGGGGTCTGGATAGCGGCTGCTTCCGATCATCCAGATCGACCCAACTGCCTCCCAGATCGTAGAGGTACCGTCCCAAACCAAAGCAAGAGCAGGCTCGCTTGAATGCCTGCGCCTCCGCCGAGGTTCCGGCATTCTCGTTATCGGCCCACTCCTCGCCTAGGCCGCAGTGCGATCCAAGGCCATCGATTGTCAACTTGCAGGTCACGACAATCTTTCCCGAGATCGTGGTTTCTCCGTTCCCTCGGTCCTTACGCTCAAAGTTTTGAATTACCTGCACTCCGTATTCCCGTGTCCAACCCCGCACGGTAAACAGCGCGTTCAGCCGGTCTGTGTAAGCGCGCGGATCGGCGTAGGCAATCACTTGGCCCCGGCGTCTGTCCGAAGTCGTATTCGTCACCCGCCACTTGATCTCGCTCGAGTCGAACGGATTCTCGAGCGCAGCCTCAACCTGGCGGACCTGTTCATCCGTGTACTTTTGGCGAGCCGGCGCGTATTGCAGCGCGGCAGCGGCAGACAGCGCATCGGCGGTCTCCGCAATAGCTGTGTTCGCTTGCATTTCATCTCCTTTCCTTGTCTGTCAAAAGCAGTCCAACCACGGGGTGTTACCCGCGGTGTCCCACGCGGTCCGGAAGAACTTCCTTCCTTGGGGTGCATTCTGCCCGTCCTCCTTTACTCGCATCTCTCGACCAGGTTCGCTGGTCCTGGTTACCGGTTCCACCTGCTATAGATGTAGAATGGTCTCGACACACAACGCATTCGAGCGAAGTGCCCTATTCACATGCCACAGAAACTCACTGCTGAAATAATCGTTGCAGCCATCGAAGGGTTCGAGTCTCAGAAACGTCGGATAGACTCGCGAATTGATGAGCTACGTCAACTGCTGAATGGTGGCCGCACAGAAGCCGCCGCGACTTCCGTAGCCCCCGCGCGTAAGCGGAAGGTGAGCGCCGCTGGCCGCCGAAGGATGGCAGCAGCACAAAAAGCAAGGTGGGCCAAGATTCGAGGAGACGCTGAGGCTGCATCATCCCCAGCCGCAGCCAAGCCGAAACAGCAAAGAAGAAGGCTAAGTGCGGCTGGCAGGAAGGCCATCAGTGAAGCTACCAAAAAGCGCTGGGCGATGAAACGGGCCGAAGCTCAGAAGGCACAATCCACCGTCGCAAGGAAGGCGGCGGCGAAAAAGACAACCGGCAGGAGATCGCGGGGGAAGGCGCAGAAAACCGCCGACGCGCCTCTCACCGTCGCTGCTCAGTAGACGCCAGTCAGCTCCCATCGTGGTGGGCGCCGCGGGACTGTGGCGCCTGTCCACGCGCCATCCGAGCGATAGCGTGCGGCAGGGCCGCCGGATTGACCACGGAATCCAGCCATGATGTGAGTTTCACGGGACGCGTCCACACTACTGCAAGCCGCAACGGTTGCAGCAGGCCTCGGCCCGGAGTCCATCCACACCTTCCTTCACAATGATCGGGACCATCAACAGTCCGGCAGCGGGATCCATCCACCACCAACCAAACAACGCATTCAACAGCAGGCCACCCAAAAGAATTGCAGAAAGGTAGCTACAGAAGTCGGCCTGTTTTGAATCGGCGTGCATCGCCTCGCTGCCAATCTGGACAGCAACTCGCCGTTTCGCTCGGGCCAGTAGCGGCATGACGATAACCGAAGCGCTCGCGATCACGACGCCGGCAATGCTTCGCTCCGGCGGAACGTGCCGCACCAGCATGGAGCTGGATTCGTAAAGGATGTACAACGCCAGCGCAATGAAACACGCTCCGACCGTTCGCAGCGCCGTGCGCTCCACTTGCTCGCGCCGCGCAGCGTTCAGGTCGTGGTGGAGCCTCCACACCAGCGCCGCTCCAGACGTGACTTCGATCAGGCTATCCAGGCCGAACCCTACCAGAGAGGCGGAGCCAGCAATCCACCCAGCAACGATGGAGGCCGCCCCTTCGAGGCTGTTGTAGCCGATGGTGAAGTACTCCAACCGCCGGCCACGGGTTAAATACTGCCCACGATGTGCCGCACTGATCGCCGCCACGTCACCATTATGCGGGATCTGCATCGCCCGAGCATGCGATCCGGACCGCCGCACGGCAGTACACCCGACAAGGTGGCACGACGTCCCTTTGCCCTGACAAAGTACGCCAAAATCAGTGGTAGTAAATTTTAAGCCTCCTGAATGCAGCGGCTTGCGGGGTGGTCGCTCAGGCCGAACTCAGGCTGATATCAGGGCAATCACAGGGGCACAGGCGGGTCTACGGGATATCGACCAAGCGGTAAACCTGCATGGTCTGCGCGTCGACAACTTCCAGGTCCGCCGGCTCTGTCCTGGGAAGATCGCTCGCCAGTCCGATCAGCACCCGTTGGCGTATCCGCCACAGGCGCTGTTTCAGCAACGAATGAATGTGGCGGGTGCAGGCCAGGTACAACACGCGGTCCAGGTTGCGTTCACTCTCGAGTAGGGAGACGATGCGGTCGTATTCCGTTTGTGTCTTGGGCGTGCGCTCGTACTCGAGTCCGAGCCGGAGCTGCCGGCCACCTAGCGAAAGTGTAACGATCGCGTCGTAATCCTTCGCGTATTTGCCAGCCGTCAATTCGTTGCGGCATCGGATCTCCATTTCGCTCTCCCACGAGACCAGAGTGCGGCTCCGCAGCAGATCCAGGTGAATCGCGTTAACACCCAGCGCGTGTGCGACGCCTACACCATCCGCGCGCACCTCCGGTCCCGCCTCCGGACCGCTATACGGCGTGCCAAGATTCTCGACGAGGTAGACGAGGCCGGACGATGCTATCGCAAAGATCGGATCGTAGTGCACCATGGGAAGCAAATGTCGCGCGATGAAGCCGTGATCCGCCAGACGTTTCAAGCGCCACCAGAACGAACCTCTGCTCAGCTCGTATCCATTGTGGCGCATGAACTGCCACAACTGGGTTTGCGTCACGTACTTGCTGTACATGACCTGGCGCAACAACGGTAAATCCTGAGTTGGGCTGAGCGCAATTGCTCCTCTGAAGTACCGCATGCCAGCCTCACTTCGCTACGCGCAACAACCGTGCAATCCATGGCCGATTGTGCCGCGGGTCCACGCAGAAGGTTCCATTCTCGCCACGCACCCATCCAAAAGGCGGCAAGACAACGAGGCCAGGCGCCGCCCCGGTCAATCCATCCCGTGTCGCTCGTCCCGATCCTGAACAGGTGGACATCAGGACGAGCACCGGCCGGCATCAGTTGCCGGAGAAAGAGCTTGCTCCGTTCGTTCCAGATCGACACGCCCTCAGACTCGTAAACGCGGTGGACGATGCGTTCGGCAAAGCGAGGATGAAAACCGGAACACTCATCCAGACGGACGTAGCCGTAAAGGCATGCCCGGTTCCGCAACTTGCCTCCAGCCAAAACACCAGTCGTGTTGTAGTACGCGTCTCGCGGTGCGGAGTTCGTGCGGTCAGCTTCTGTGCTTGCGCTCCTCGCCGTCCAAATACTTCCGAAACTCTGCACCGCAACAAGCATCAGTTTGCCCCAATAGCAGTTTCGTTGTCCGCGGTCGCGGTCTTTGTCGCCGCCGCCTTCCCCTGTTTCAGTCGCCGATTCTCCGCTTCCAGACGCTGAATTCGTTCAACCAGCTCCGCGTTCGCGCTCTCCGATCCCGCCCCGTCCCGGTTCCTGAGACGCTGTTCCGCTGCCGTCACGCGTTCGGTGAGGCTGCTCAGTTCCGCGGCTTTCTGCTCCAGTTGTTCGCTGAGGCGGGCGATCTGCAATTCCTTTGCGTCGTTGTCACTCTTCAGCCGTTGGATCTCGCGCTTATAGTCTTCAAGATTCGCCGTCTCCAGCGTGGCGATTCCGGATTCGCCGGCTTCGATCACGCGGTTGCACGTCTCTATGTGCAGGTTGTGGCGGTCGATCGCGTCCTTGGCCTTCCGCTTACAGTACTCGGCGTAGCGCAAAGCGTCTGCCGCATGTTCCGCAAGCTGCCATCGCTCCCGCACGCGATCATTCTGCACCCAGGCCAGCGCAAACCAGCTCAAGACGACAAGGACGGTGGCGCCGAAGCTGTACCAGAAATACCGGTTTGCTCCGGCGTTATCCAACCATGCGCGCCGCCGCTCTTCCCACATGGCGCCAAGATTCACGTCGCGAGGATTGAGCGCGTGAACCATCGCTTCCAACGGCGACGTACGCGGACGCGAGTAGCCACCCTGGGCTGCAAGCGGGGAATACTGCGCCGCCGGCACCCGGTCAGACTCTTGGTACCGGCGCAGTCGCGGCTGCACTGGCACCTGCTGTTGTTGTGACGCCGCCGCGGGGGACTGATCTTGGGGCTTGGCCTGGCTAAAAAGTCCAGGAGCGGCCACCGCGAGCGCAACATACATACACAGGTAGCGACCCATCGTCGTATCCTTCTCACCTTCTACCGAAACTGTGGATCTTGCGACCCAAGGCGGAATTGACCAGTTCCGGAGTCCTGAACCGCAGGTTGGCTCCTTGCTGTTCCGTGCGCGACTGGCGCAGCCGGGGCAACACCTCCCAATCGAATCCTGGAAGCGTGATATCCGGTGGCGTGCGGACGTGCAGGTGCTGGTGCAGGGTGCCTTTGCTGTCATCCGTCATCAGAATCTGCATCTGGCCTTTGGGCAGGTTCTTGATCTTCTCGTCCTCCGCCCGGTACTCGCGTTCCTCCCGCTCCGTGGCACTCATGCCCTTCTGGAACCGCTCGAAGCCGAAGAGCTGCTGGCGAATCAGGGACTGCGTCCGGCGCGTGACCGCGTGTTCAGCGGATGCGCGGATGAAATATCGCGCTGTTTCCTCGTCCTGGGTGCGCAACGCGATCTTGGTATTCGGCGCCGACGTCACATCCTCCTTGAACCCCTTGCCGACCTTGAGAAGTTGGGGGAGGCTCTGCATCGAAAACAGGAATGCCGTATTGGTTCCCCGGGCGGTGTTGAGGATCTGGCTGAAGTTCTGGTAGCCGAACGGCGCGAACTCATCCATCACCACCGAGAACAGCGGCCGGTTTGCCCGCTTGCGTTCCTCCTCGCTTTCGTAGCGCTTCCCGACGACAAGCTGGATGTTCTGCAGCAGCATCCTGCCGAGGGCGCGAACGGGTTCGGTATTCTTGTTGACGTTCAGCGTGACGAACAGAATCAGCTCCTGTTCAATGACATCGTCGATGGATAGCAGGTCGTCATACGGCCCCGTGATGATCGAGAGCGCGTCGTCGAGGAACGTCATGCACTCGTTAAGCAAGCCCTGGATCTTCGGTACGCGGTCGCGATCTTCAAACGACTGCATCAGGTTGCGAACCGACATCTCGAAATTCAGCCGCCGCTGCATGCTGATCGAGGTGTCCGTGCGGATGCGCCGCCGTGCCTTGTCGATCTGCTCCTGCAAGACGCCCTGGTCCAACACCGCCACAATCACGTCGTAGAAGTTGAATCGCACCCCGGTGTAATGCAGTATCCGCACGATGTCGGCCAGGTAGTTCAACTGGTGCTTGCTGAAGAATTCGTCGTGCAGGTTGAAGGAGCCAAACACCATGTTCACCTGGGCCATGTAGTCGTCGTCCTCTGCGTAGAACGGGTTGTAGAGGCTGGATAGCTCCGGCCGCGCCGGGTTGATGAGGCGGAGATCGTCAAGCCGGCCGGCGCGGTGGATGTACGGCAGCAATTCCTGAAAGAACTCCAGGTCGCCCTTACCGTCGAAGATCACCATCGGGATCTTGTGACGGTATTCCGGCGGTCCCGTGCGCCGCAGCAAGTCCTGAGTGATGATGTTCTTGAGCAGCGTCGTCTTGCCGCTGCCGGTCATTCCCAGCACGATGCCCTGCATGAGCCGGTAGCGGAGCCCGCCGCTGTCGTTCCAGCAGCGTATCGAGGCCCAGTGCTGCATCGGCATTCTGCGCAGCCGGCGAGGGACTTTTCGGGGGTTCCGCCATCTGGCCAGACGTTGGCAATGCTACGGTCTGCGCGATCGATAGAGAAGGCGCGCTCGGCTCGATGACAAACCTCCCGGCCGGGCGATACCGCATCATGAAATCTACATCTGGCTGCGTCCCTGCCGCTTCGCCTCTGCTGATCAGCAACAAATTGGCCTGATATCCGTGGGCAGTCGAAGTGAGGAGATTCGTCTGCGCCGCCTTTGCCGTAATTGGCTTAACGAAAACGATCTGCGGCTCTCGTTCGGAGTGTTCGGCCGTGAATGAATCGGGATCGCCGAGCACAACCGAATTCACCGCGTCCGGCATTCGAATCACCGTCGCAAATCGCGGCGCCAGGTACACCACCGTGATTTGGCCCTCCTGAACCGCTCGACCCGCCACTTGCGGGCGGACTTCAGGAACCTGGGCGCCGGCAATCAAACACGCACAGACGCCG
>JBEKTU010000005.1:0-143787 GCA_049515735.1 Bryobacteraceae bacterium | reverse complement strand
TCATCTAGAATCCCGTGCACTGCCGCAAAGCGCCGCGTGATCCCGGTAAGGTCTGCCATCCTCTCCAGGATACGCCAAAACAATTCAATATGGAAATGTTATTTTGTTACGAGCCCTAAGCGACGAACCGTCGCCCGTCCGCGTGACCTGGAGCTGGGATTCATCCGCCATTTGGGCTTCACCTCTTATTTGGCGAGGGCATCGTATTCCTTCTTGGTCCGCTCAATCTGTTCCCGAACGGCGGTCGCCAATTCGGCCAGCAGGTCCCGGCCCGCTTGCTCACTCCCTTCGGCCTGCTTTTGAGCAGAGCGATGTCGCTTTGGCGCAGGGCGGCCAATTCCTGCTCAATCGTATGCGCGGTTGGCATGGGGTGAAGTCGTGAGTTTCAGATGCCTTGCCGTGGGCGTCCTGGTAGGTCCGGCGTGCCTGATCGCGGGCCTCCTCTGCCTGGACCTTTGAGGCGGCAGAAGGATTAAACCGGGCCTTGCAGCTCGGCGATTCGCGCGTTCCGTTCGTCCAGTTCAGCATAGAGAGCCCCCACCTGTCTTAAGTAGCGGCCCTCAAAACCTGCAAGCTGGCTGCGCAGATCGACAAGCTCCAGCTCACGCTCTGCGAGGGTTGCGCGAATGGCCGCCAATTCCTCGCGCTTGCGGAGAATTCCTCTTCTTCTGGTTTCAGCCGCCGAATGATCTTACCTGGCATCGTTGAATACTTCTCATGTTACCGCCAATATGCGACCATCAGCATTCTCCGGTGAACAACATTGCCTGGCAGAGTGGCGACCTAAAGGGCATTCCCTCTCTGGCGCAGCAGCCGCACCCACCGAACGCGGCCAACGGTCAATCATCGTTAACCGGGGGACCCTCTGACCGCGCGCCACAGCCGCCGCGCCGAGTAGCTCACGATTCCGAAAAAGACGGCGAAGCTGATCAGGATCACGGCGAGCTGCCGCCGCGGCGAGAGGCGGGTCACGGCCGGCCCTGGGCTGCCCCCGAATTCAAGCGAGATGCGCAGGTGGACGGCGGAGGATTGGGCGGCGCGGTTGTCCACCACGATGGCGTAATCGTCGGGCCAGTGAACGTAGTAGTTGAGATTGCCGGATGAAGCCAGGGGCGTCAGCGCCAGGACGCCGTGCGGTTGGTCGCCGCGCAGCCGTTCGAGATCCTGGCTGCGCATCAAAGCGATGCGCGCCTGCTGAGAGCCGGTGAGCACCTGGAAAGTGGCGGAAACCAGGGCCGGCTGCTGTTTGAGAGTGAAGTCCACGTATCGCCACTGGTTGGCGGGGATCTGGTAGACCTCATCCACCAGTTCCACGCTGGTGGGCGCGGCCGGCAGCATCCAGGCCAGCGCCAGCCCCTTGCAAATTGATGAAAGGGCTACAATAAGGACCATGACCGACAGTATGGCACAGCCGCCGGGAGGGCTTGGCTCGCTGGAGTTGCCGGGCTGGAAAACCGCGTTAAGCTGGGTGGCCGCTATCCTGCTTGCGCTTCTGTTTCTGCTCTCGGGTCTTTGGAAGGTGACCGACGCGCAAGGCGCCGCCGTGCGCATGGCGCAGGCCCGGGTGCCGGAGTCGCTGAGCCTGGCGGCCGCGCTGGTGTTCGGGATTGTCGAGACGCTGGGCGGCGTGCTGTTGCTGGTGCCGCGATTCCGGCGCTGGGGCTCGATACTCACGGGGTTCCTGCTGCTCGCCTTCCTGGCGTATTTCGCGGTGAATTACGGCGCGCTGCGGGGCGCGGATTGCAGTTGCTTCCCGTGGGTGAAGCGGGTGGTGGGGCCGGGCTTCTTTATCGGCGACGGCCTCATGTTGCTGCTGGCGGTGGTGGCGGGAATCTGGTCGCGGCCGCCGGAAAGCCTCCGGTCGGCGATTCTGGTGCTGGGCGCGGTGGTGGTGTTCGCGCTGGTTTCCTACGGAGTGGCCGCGGTGCGACAAACCGGAGTGAAAGCGCCGGAGACCATCGTGGTGGACGGGCAGCCGTACTCGCTGGAACATGGGAAGATCTTTCTGTATTTCTTCGACCCGGAGTGCATGCACTGTTTCGACGCCGCCAAGCGCATGTCGCAGTACCATTGGGGCGACACCAAGGTGGTGGCGATTGCCATCCAGCAGCCACGGTACGCGGCGCAGTTCTTGCAGGATACGGGTCTGAGAGCGGGCATTTCGACCGACCTACAAAAGCTGAAACAGTTCTTCCCCTATGTGAGCGTGCCGGCGGGCGTGGCCCTGGAGGATGGACGCGAAAAGGCGTCGCTGACGAAATTCGAAGGCGAAGAACCGGGCGCCACGCTCAAGCAACTCGGCCTAGTGTACTGAAACGCCATGAACCTGCTGATCCCCAACCTGGGAACCACATCCCTGAAGTACCAGATTCTGGAAATGCCGTCCGAGAACGTGCTGGCGAGGGGACGGCAGGAGCGCGTCGGCAATTACCGGGATGCCATCGCGCGGATCTCGACCGGCGGGACTGCGATCGACGCGGTGGCGCTCAAGGCGGTGCATGGCGGGCCGAAGTATCGCGGAACCTTCGTGGTGGATGAGGGAGTGGTGGAAGCGCTGCGCCAGTTCCTGCCCGCGGCGCCGGCGCACAACGCCATCTACCTGACGGCCATCGAAGCCTTCCGGCAGGCCATGCCGGGGGTTCCGATGGTGGCCGCCTTTGAGCCGGAGTTTCACACCACCATGCCGGAGCACGCGCGGCTGTACGGCGTTCCGGGCGCGTGGCTGGAAGACGGCGTGGCCAAGTACGGGTTCCACGGAGCGTCGCACCAGTATATCGGCGAGCGCGTGGCGGCGATGTTGGGACGCCAGGTGAGGCTGGTGAGCTGCCACCTTGGGGGAAGCTCGTCCATGTGCGCGATCGACCGTGGACGGTCGGTAGACACGACCATGGGGTTCTCACCGCAGTCGGGCCTGGAGAACGCCACGCGCCACGGCGACCTGGACGCGTTCGCCGTGCTCTACATGATGGAGCGACACGGATGGAGCGCCCAGGAGGTTCGCGGCCAGCTTGCCAGGGGCGGCGGCTTGGCGGGCCTTTCGGGCGTCGAGGGCGGCGATGTGCGCGACTTGGAGGCCGCCGCGGCCCAGGGCAGCCGCCGCGCAGAACTGGCGCTCGAGGTCTTCGTGTACGAAGTGAAGAAGACCATCGGAGCGTTCGCGGCGGCCATGGGCGGATTGGAGGCCGTAGCGTTCACGGGCGGGATCGGCGAGAACTCTGCCCGGCTGCGGCGGGCCTGCTGCGAAGGTCTGGAATTCATGGGGATCGGGCTGGACCGCGCGAAGAATGAATCGGGAAGCGGAGACCGGGTGGTTTCGCCGGACGACTCACGCGTCACTGTGCTGGCGCTGGCCACCAACGAAGAATTGATCGTGGCGCGGCGCGCGTACCGATGTTTGGAGGCGCAATCTCTTAGCTGTCGCGGCGCTTGAGCGTGGGCCGATCGTCGTCGTCCGTCTTGGGCGTGGTGCCGTCGTCGTTCTGGTCTACCGGACCGTTGCCGCTGCCGGGGGCGCGGCGCAGGCGCGGACGGCCGTCGTCCTGCTTGGTATCCACCTTGCGGCGGTTGTGAAGCATGGCCAGCCGCCCCTTCACATCGTTGAACTCGGAAGTGTTCACCACGTACTCGGGCTTGGCCACCAGGATCTTCTGAATCTCGGTCTGGGCGGACTTAATGCGGTCGTCCGTCATGGGATGCGTGGAGAAAACCTTGGCCATAGAGCCGGGCTTCTTTTTCTCGAGAGTCTGAATTTTCTCGAAGAAGTCCACAAACGCGATGGGATCGTAGCCGGCCTTGTAGAGATACTGCAAGCCCAGGTAATCGGCTTCCCTTTCGAACGCCTTGGTGAATTGCAGGAAGCCCATGGGGATGGCCAAGCCGGCGCCTTGCCGGATGGCATAACCAGTCCAGCCATAAGGGATGGCGATGGACATGGCGATCATGCCGATTTGCGCGAGCTCGCCGCGCGTGGCCTGCCGTGTGCCGTGCCGCGCGGCCACGTGCGCGATTTCGTGCGCCATCACGCCGGCCAGTTCGGCTTCGCTATCGGCTTTCAGGATCAGGCCGGAGTACACAAAGAAGAACCCGCCGGGCAGGGCAAACGCGTTCACCTCTTCGGAATCCAGCACCTTGATGGTGAACGGCACTTTGGCGTCCGAGTTCCGGACAATGTTTTGACCCACGCGGTTTATATACTCCGCGATGATCGGGTCGTCGATGATCTTCGCCTGGCGCTCCACCTCTTGCGCCAGTTGCTTGCCGAGAGCGATCTCCTTCTCAAGCGAGTAGAAGTTTACGCCCTTGCCAACATCACGGTCGCCAATCGCGTCGGGGTCGTTCTTCTTATCCTCGGCGAAGGCGCCCGCCGCCAGCAGGCCGAGTGCGGCCAAAACTGCTACGGGCACTGCGGAAATACGTCTCATTTTCCGATAACTCCTGTATAGCTACACTATACGCCTATTCTCGGCGCAATGAAACCCTACCTATTAAACGCCCCAGGTGGGCCTCGGGTTTCGGTTTCCTTACGATAGTTTGCGGCTGGGCCAGAGCGGCTGGATCAGTACAGACCCAGGCTGATGACCTTGCCGGTGGGGTCCACCAGGACATCCAGCCGGCGATTCAGGTAAGAATAGAAGGTTCGTCCGTGGTCAGCCTTGCGGGCGGTGACGCGGGCGCCCCAAAGGCGGCGGCATTCCTGCCACGTCATTCTCCACGGATAGGCAAAGACGCCTCGCAAGGCGCCGGTTTCATTGGCGAAATCCAGTTCCAACTCCCGGTACCGCCCGGTAGGGTCGGGAAAGGCGAAGATGCGGCCGGTTTCCGACGGATCCTCGCCCAGGGCGAGCCGCTGGCGCGAGGCTTCCCCGAGCAAGGTCCGAGCGTCGGCTTCAGTCCACTGACCGATCATGGTTTGGCAGAACAAGGCGCTATCGTGCTCAAACTCGGGGGGATAGAAGGGCGCGGCCCGCCGCAGAACCGGTAGGTGGTCGTCGCTGGCTGGAGGAATCGTCGGGACGGCGCCTACGGCAACCTCTGGAGACGCAGCCTGGGGCGCGGCAATGGCGGGGGCTGGACCGGGCAACGCGACTACGACGCCCGGGACGGCTTCAGACCTGCCGCCCAATGACGGCAGCTTGAGCACCCCACCAGAGGTGTCGGCGCGGTCCGCCCCGGAGTCAGCGCGCGCCGCCACTGGGCCGGCCAGCGCAACCACGGAAACGATCAAGAACCACTTCATGGCGGCCTACCAGAAGGATACCGGCCAGGAAACGAGTTTTCAGACTGAATTTAGGCAGCAGCTGGGTGTTTTCCGAAGTTAAAGCCGCGGATGGCGGAAGCCAGTGGGGGTTGAACCAGGTATCCGCGTTGAAAACATGTAAGTTATTGATTCTACGATGTACCAGAATACCTAGAATGCCGAGAATTACATGGTTCTGGTACATCCTGGTACACGGCGGTTTGCGACCTACAGCGGAGAGGGGGACTTAAACGCGTGATGTGGGCGGTTACTCTAGTCGGTGCTCGCCTGTATCGGCTTGTAAAACGGGAAACCAGGTGCCCACCGAAAAAATAATTTGCTTGACCTCCAGAACATAAAATGCTTTAATCTAAGTGAGTGGTCAGACTGAGTAGTTGCTGCGAGTGGCCAAGTTGAGAGTATGGAAACAGCCAGGATTACGGCGGCGGTGAAAGACTTCCGGCGAATGATCGGAGACACTCAGCAGCAATTTGCGAATCGACTGAAGCTCGCAATTTCTAGTGTTGTGCGATATGAGGCCGGCAAGAAACCAGATACGGCGGTGCTCTTCAAGCTCGCCGCTTCTGCTCAGGACGAAGGACATTGCCAACTCGCCGATATCTTTTTCGGGGCAGCAAGTGAGGAAATTGGTCGGGTGGTATATCGTCGGGCCGTAGATGCTTCGATAGCTCTTGTTCACGCGGAGGCTGCGTTGCGACGTGATCCACCTGATGTGGAGACCGCGTTGGAGGATCTTCGCGAACTGCGCGCGGTGCTGGATAGTATGGATCCCTCCAGAGTATCGGAAGAGCCATGACCTTGGTTTTGACGGAGAAGACGAAGCGCTGAGGGCAGCGTCACGTATAAAGGCGTGAGTGTCGGAAATGTTTTCCGAGGCCGATGCACGGGTGCGCGTATAATCGTCCCGCTTAAGACTCATTAAACCAGCTTTCTTCAATGGCCATCCGCCTACCCACTCCGGAGGTTAGCGCGTCTGGGAGCTTGCCTTCACCGTTTGAACGACTCTACACTCCGCGCGAGCTGGCCGAGCTCTGGCAGCTTTCGGAGGCCAGCATCCGGCGGCTGTTCTGTGATGAGAAGGGCGTGTTCGTGATGGGAGTCTGCAATCCACGTGGTAAGCGGGGCTACACGACGCTGCGCATTCCGGCGGCCGTGGCGGCGAGAGTCTTTCAGAAAAGGCTATCGAGATGATGAGCGAATTGGTTCCGTTGGTTTTGAATCGCGCGCGCCTCGACTACAATCCGTCCGCCGGCTGCTGGAGTTGGGCTGTACCCTGTTGCTCGCTTTGCGGGCGCCCGCACGTGCATGGTGGCGGACCTGTTGAAAGCGACCCTCGGCGGTCGCTGGGCCATCGCGTAGCGCATTGCTGGACACGCGGCCTGAATGTTTCCGGTTATTTGCTTGCGGATGTAGACCCACGGCGCACTCTCAAGTTCATTCGTCGGATTCGGCGATCTTTTGGGCGGGAGCTCGCGGCATGACTTTGCAGGTGCCTACAAGGTCTGAACTGGCGTTGCCGAAGGGTCTGATGGAACTGGACCAGTGGGTGCTTTGGCGCCGCGAGCTGGTGAAGGGCCGCGAAACGAAGGTCCCGTACTCTGTCCAGGGTTGCAAAGCCAGCACTACGGATCCCCGCACGTGGGCTGATTTTGATTCGGTTCGTGATGTGCTGCGCAAGAATCGCGGCGCATACCAGGGCTCTGGGTTCGTGTTCATCCAAGGCGGTGGCCTGGTGGGGATCGACCTGGACCATTGTTTGAACGCGGACGGCGCGCTTAAAGCCTGGGCACGTGGCGTCATCGAACGTTTTGCGGATACCTACATGGAAGTCTCACCCAGCGGTAGCGGAGTCAAGATTTGGGCACGCGGCTCGCTGCCGGCGAATCTTCCCGGTGTCCGAGTCGGGGATGGATCGATTGAGATGTACGCCGCGGGCAGGTACTTCACCGTTACGAATCGGGTATTCCGCGGCGCGCCGCTTGAGCTTGAGGACCATGCTGCGGACTTGCTGTTACTCTTCACGCGTTTGACTGAACGGAAACGGAAGGTCTGGCCGCTTCAGCCATTGCAGGGCGGTCGCATTCCTTACGGGCAACAGCACCAGACGCTCGTATCGATTGCCGGTACCTTGCGCGCTCGCCTGGTGTGCGATGAGGCTATCCTTGCCTGCCTGCTCGCGGTAAACGCGCATCAATGTGAGAGGCCAGGCCCGGCAGAAAACATCGCGAGGATCGTGAGGAGCACGCGGGCATGGGTGGCAAGGTGACAGAGGGCGGTGCAGACTGGTTGCCAGAGCCGGCGCCCGATCCTGTGTCCGGGAGCGCGTGGCGGTCGAAGCTAATTTGCAGTAAGGCCAAGGATGGAGCGGCGCGGCCGAAGGCGCTTCTAGCCAACGCGGTGATTGCCTTGCGCGGCGCCCCGGAATGGCAGGGCGTACTTGCGTTTAATGAATTCTCGCTTTCGACGGTCATGAGGCGCTCGGCTGTCTTTGGCGGCCAGGCCGGCGCCGATTGGACGGATCACGAAGACCGGCTCGCTACGGATTGGCTCCAGCATCAGGGGATCTTCGTCGGCGTTGAGGTTGGCGGCCAGGCGGTGCAGACGGTCGCCCGTGATGATTGCTTTCATCCTGTGAGGGACTACTTGAGCGGTCTGAAGTGGGATGGCGTCAAGCGCATTGACGGCTGGTTGAATCTTTACCTTGGGGTCGAGCCGACGGATTACAGCACGGCCGTCGGCCAGCGGTGGTTACGATCAGCCGTTGCGCGCATCGTGGAACCTGGTTGTAAGGCGGATTGCTGTCTAATCCTCGAAGGCGAGCAGGGGACTAAGAAATCTACTGCTCTCAGGGTTCTGGGGCGGCCTTGGTTCTCAGACGATATGGCAGAGCTCGGGTCTAAGGACGCAACCCTTCAGACGCGCGGCGTTTGGATTATCGAGGTTGCCGAACTGGAGGCGATGACGCGCGCGGAGGTTGGCAAGGTCAAGAGCTTCATGTCGCGTGCCATTGATCGGTTTCGGCCGCCTTATGGGCGGAACTTGCTTGAGTCGCCGCGGCAATGTGTCTTTGCCGGCAGCGTCAATCATAGTGCTTACCTCCGAGACGACACCGGCGGCCGGCGATTCTGGCCAGTCGCATGTACGGACGTGCGAATTTCCGAGTTGGAACGCGATCGCGACCAGCTCTGGGCTGAGGCTGTGGTTTCCTATCGCGGCGGGGCGCCGTGGTGGTTAGACACTTTCGAGTTGAACCGGCAGGCAGAGGATGAGCAATCGGGCCGCTACGAGGCGAGCGCATGGGAAGACCTGATATCGACTTGGTGCGCCGAGCGGCTCACAATGGGCGAGGCATCTGTATCGGTTGCCGAGATTCTGGATTTGTGCATCCAGAAGCGAATGGGGGACTGGACGAGATCTGACGAAATGCGGGTTGCCGCGTGCCTTACGAGGGCTAAGTGGCGGCGGTATCGGGATCGTCAGCGGGGTAACAAATGGCGTTACAAACCTCCTGAATTGTTGAAAAGCTGTGAAGTTCCCAACGGTTGGGAACAGGTTGGGAACACGTAAGTGATTGAAACTGTTCGATTGTTCCCAACGTTCCCAACGTTCCCAACCTGTGTACGCGTGTATGCGCGCGTGCGCGCGGGTAAAGGTTGCAATTGGTTGGGAAGGTTGGGAACGTTGGGAACACCTGAGATTAACCGCAATCCTGTCAGTTGTTTAGGTGTGTTCCCAACCTTGTTCCCAACCCGTTCCCAACCTGATGGGTTGGGAACATCGCGGGGCGGTGGGGGTATGAGGGTCGAAAAGCCACTGGCTTTCCTCTCCGTGACCCTGGGCAACAACCCGATGTGGAAATAATGCAATGCCATAATGCGGTGAATCATGGAGACGGATGAATTGTTGGGCAGCTTGAAACCGGACGGTGAAGGCCGGCGCCTATGGGCGTGGCTTCATGAGAACTGTGAAGGAATTGACTCGTGTGCCCCGCTGGTGATGGAGTTATGCCGCATCGCGGACCGGCTGCAAGAAATCCGTGAAAAGATCGCGGCGCAAGGTCTGTCTGTCTCTGGGGCGCGCGGACGCACTGCGAAGAACCCGCTTATCGACGTGGAAATTAAATTGAGCAAGCAGTATCAGGTGCTGTGGCGTAGCCTTGGGTTGGCCGACAAGCCTGAAGAGGAGCGGCGGTCGGTTGGCCGGCCGTGCGCATCGGATCGGTTGCCACTATGAGGCTTCGGCGTAAAGCGGCGGGTGGGATTGTAGCGGTCAGGGGCTTGTCACCGGGCCAACGGTTTGAGCTGGTTTATGGCGTCGGGCCGATGGCGGGTGAGCCGGGGTTTTCGTGTCCCGAAGAGTATCAACAGGCTTGGCAGAGGCACAGGGATAGCTTGCTCGCACAGTGCGCACCGTGGCACCGTCCTGACGCGTATTGGAGCGAAATCGGATATCAGCCACGGTGCGGCAGCGAGAGCGAAGAGTCTGTGCTGTTGCGCCTGGGGTTGCCCTTGACGCCTACAGAGAGAGCGATTCTGAGTACGCGCAGATCGCAGGCGCTTGCAAAGTGACAGCGGGCGGCGAAAGTCGCTCGGAACATTTCAACGCAAACAACCAATCGGAAAGGTGAAAACATGATGATGTTTGACACAGTGAAGACCGCTCTGGGCTTTTCGCGCGACGAATCAGCGGAACCGATTCGCCCTGCGCCGAAAACGCCCGAACCTTCAACCATAACTCTAGACCGCACGGCGGCGCGGCTCCGCGCGGAACTGGAAACAGCAAAATCTTCCGCGGCGCGCCTCTCCGAGAACCTGGGGGAAAGCGAGCAACAGCTCGCGACTACCCAGGCGGCCTATGACGCGGCGATACTGGTCTACCTGGCCGGCGGGAATGAGCCATCCCGCGCGGACCTTCAGGCAGTACTCGGCCGAGTGGCAGCTCTACGCCGGCTTCAGGCGGAGGTGGAGAGCCGTATTTCAGCACTTGCCGCTGAGCTAACGGCAACCGAGCTTCTTGAAAACGTGACGACCAGCCGGGAGCGCTTTCCGGGCTTGGTGGCGCGCGCTCAAAACAGACTTGAAGAATTCCAGCACGCGGTAATTGCCGTCCACAATGCTGAGCAACGCCTGTTCGAGGTGCTGTATGGGCCGGATGGCTTGAAGGGAGCGTGGCCATCGGACTTGGAACGAGAAGCGATGAAGACTCGGTGTGCGATATCGCTCCAGGCCCGCGAAACTGCGCGGCTCAACCGATATTCGATCAACCCGGATTTTGAAACTGACGGCAACCCCAACCTTTGGGCCTCCGAGTCCGAGGTGCGCGGAGTGCAGATGCAGCAGGCTAATCGTGTGGCAGCGGCCGACGCGAATATCGCGGCGTATACCCAGCGAGTGCTGGCGGAAGCGCGAGGAGGTAGGAATGCCCGGTTTTAAGGGAAACGTCAGGCGGAAGGCCGTTCCGTCCGCTACGGGCGTGTCTCGTATGGCCGGCCCGACAACAGAATGCGCGTGCGGCTGTCCGGCCTGTTTCGACCAGGATTGCGATGAGTGCGAAAACCCGAATTGCACGGACGTGAATTGCCTTCCGTGTGTAGCGAGGCGGTCGCTGCCCTTGTCGGAGAGGATGGAGCGGGACCGGCTGCGAGCCATAGCGGAGGCTCAGGAGCGCTTGGCGCGCCGGCCGCTGGGGCTCTGATTTTTTTTGAAGTAACTGCAAACGAAAGCGGCGGGCGCGATCCCGTCAAGAACCGAAAACTCTCAGAGCTGTTTCAAAACCAGGAGAATGAACCTTGAATACTCAATCTCAACAACCTTTGGCGGCGCGTCGATCTACGTTAGCGCGCCTAACTCTCACTCTTGTAAACAAGGCCGGGCCGTTGACACCGGAAGATCGAAAAAAGCTCGCTGACATACGCGACGAAATGGATGTCTTGGAGGGCGAACTGCGGACCGAGGCCCGGACCAAATTTGAACGGGCATGGAGCCGGTATTTGCGGCATGGCTGGAGGCCAAATCAGTGTGGAAACGGGATCTCCGAGGAGGACCGCGCCATCATCACCGAAAGCCAAAGAGTAGAATTTCGGGATATGGGGACTCTGGGGGAGGGCGCTTACCCAGGCGCTACGGGAGGCTTTTTCGCGCCGTTGGAATGGTCCGGCCGCGTGGAGAGCGCGGAGCGATGGTATTCAGCGCTCCTCGACAGTGCGACGCTATGGGATACCAACAGTGGCGCACCTATGA
The DNA here is from genome assembly GCA_049515735.1 of Bryobacteraceae bacterium. Lineage (GTDB taxonomy): Bacteria > Acidobacteriota > Terriglobia > Bryobacterales > Bryobacteraceae > Fen-178. The sequence goes on along the minus strand of JBEKTU010000005.1, from coordinate 132,291 downwards.
GTTACCCGGCTGACGATGACTCCCAGATCGTCGGCGAGCAAGTCAATGAAAATGCCCAGGTCAGTACGGCGGATGTTACCCCGCTTTCTTCCGTCAACCTGAAGGGTTATCTTTTTTCGTCTCGCATGTGCCTGGTAAGCATCGCCTTGCTGCAGGATGCGGGATTCGATCTTGACACCTATTTGACGACGCGGCTGGGAATCAGGCTAGGCAGAGCTCAGAACGTCGCCTTCACCAGCGGGAACGGGGTCTCTGGACCTACGGGTATCATTCCCGCGGCGGGGACCTCGATTGTGGCTTCTGGTAGTTACTCGACAGATGGCATTGGGCTGGGCAACAGTATCGGCTCCGATGACCTGGCGGCGCTTGAGTCGGCGGTCGATGCGGCGTACCGCATTCCTGCCCAGGGTGCGGCTTTCATGATGCACCAAAACACGCTGTCGGCGCTTAGGCAAGTGAAGGATAAGGCGGGCCGTCCGCTCCGCTTGGTTTCGGAAGCGGGTCTGATTCTGGGTTACAGCGTTCACGTGAACAACGCGATGGATCAACTCCAAAGTGCTCTAAGTTCTCCGCCGGTTACCCGCAACACGGTGGCTTTTGGCGCGTGCAAGAAGTTTGTGATCCGCAGAGCGCCGCTAAGGGTCCAGCGGTTAGAAGAGCGGTATGCGGAGAACGGGCAGATCGCGTTTATTGCCTTCAGGCGGGTAGATTCCAACCTGATCGACGGCTGCGCGGGCGCGTCGATCGCGGTCCTGCAAAACTTGTTCTAGCTGAGTTTGGCTCATTTCCTCGTATTGGTGGCGCGCGTCCAGGCGGGCGCCACCGTTTCTTCTCGGGGGGAAGGAATGAAAAAGCAAACAGAAGACGACAAACTTCGTGACGAGGTGCGCCGATTCTTGGCGAATCTCACCAGTGCGATGAAAGAGCAGAGCGAGCGCATCGCGGCTCTGGAAGCGGAGTCGCTTCGGCAAGCAGGAGGCGTGGACCAAACATGGAGCGGCTCCGTTTCAGGTTGCTCCGGGCATTTGGGGTATGGCTTCAGAGCAATCGCAGCGGATCGGCAATATTGAAACGGCTATCGAGAACCTGAAGTTAGAGCAGGCGGGGGCGGCTGGCGAGACCACGAAGACCGGACTTACGGCAAGGAAAGAAGGGCTTGAAGCCGGGGCGGAGCAAGCCAAGAAAGACCAGGAAGAACTCGCCCGGCTAAATGCCGAGCTCGCCAAGGCCCAGGAAGAGCGGCTTACTGGCCTGGAAAAGATCGACGCCGAAGAGACGGCGGAGATCGACCGCTTGAATGAGATCGGCGAAGCGAACAAAGCAAACCTGCTGGTGGTTTCTCAGATCTACGATGACAAGCGGCTGGCCACTTACTCCGAGGAGATGGACAAGTACGACAAGCTGCTCAAGGACGCGGGCGAGCAGTGGGACCGGCTGGGCGGCAAAGCATTCAAAGTTGCGGCTGCATTTGACAGCGATGCAATCAAGGCAGGCAAGGAAAAACTGGAGGAGTATAGTAAGGCTCTGGCCAAAGTTACTGAGCCGCTGGCAAAGCTGATTGCGGAACAGGACAAGCTGGCGGTAGAGCACCAGGCGCGCATGATTGCGCTGGCACCGGGCGCGGCGGCGAATCCCGTCCGTACCCTGCAACTGCAGCAGGCTCCGGAGCGCGCTGCCATTGAAGCGCAGTACCGCGAACAACTCACGCTCCTCAGACAGCGGCTCGCGCTGGCCCAAGCGGATCAGAACACGGAAGCTGCTGTTGCCGTGATCCTCGAAAACCAGCGGCTACGAGCCGAGCGCAAGTTGGCGTTGGACCGGCTGGATTACGAGCTGGCGGAGAAACAAGCCGAGGTGAAACAGAAAGGTATCAAGGATATCTTCCTCGAAGCCCAGGGGTCGGCGCAATCGCTCGGGAACATTTTCTACCAGGGAATGAACTCGGCCATGGACCGCGCGTCGGACCAACTGGCGAAGTTCTTCACCGGACAGAAAACCAGCGTTGGGAAAATGCTGCAAGGAATCGGTGAAGAGATAAAGCGCTCGGCCATCCGCTCGGGGATCCAAAGAGGAGTCGGGGCGCTCGGGAAGGCGCTGGGAATCCAGATGCCGGAGGCGAAGCCGGATGGGACCAAGGCGAAACCGTATCACGTGATTGTGGACAACGCGGCGGGGGCCGGAGGCGGAACCGGCGCAGCGGGACTTCCGGAGCCTCCAGCGGCGGGTCTCGGCGGCATCGTTAAGAGCGCGGGGGTTGGAATCGCCGGGCTGCTGAGCAAGATTTTCGGCAACGGCGCGGGGGCGTCTGCGGGCGGATTCACGGCACCGAACTGGAGTGTCAGCATGATTCCGGCGATGGCGGAAGGCGGCCCGGTATCTGCGGGGTCGGCGTACCTGGTAGGAGATGCGGGGATTGAGCTGTACGCGGACTTCGGGATACATCACGCGGAATTCGGAGTTGCAGAGGATGATGGGGGGCGCGGGCGGCCACACGTTCAACACCACGGTGGATGCGCGGGGGGCGGAAATCGGGGTAGAGCATCGGGTCAAAAGGATGGTGGACCTGGCACACCGCTCGGCAGTGGCAACGGCTGTACGTGCAAGTCATGAGCGGTCGCTCAGGGTACCGCAGAGAGCCTAGCGGATGGGGCCGGGGCGGGCGGCCTGATAGACAGACCGCACACGGGCCTGGTGGCGATCCTGGAGGCCCAGGACGTGGCACACGGGCCTGGTGGCGATCCTGGAGGCCCAGGACGCGGCGCGCGGGCCCGGTGGCGATCCTGGAGGCTCAGGGCGCCGATGCGGCCGGCGCGTTGCCTGGTGGCCGTCCTGGAGGCTCAGGGCGCGGATGCGACCGGCGCGCGGCTTGGTGGCCGTGCTGGAGGCTCAGGGCGCGGATGCGACCGGCGCGCGGCTTGGTGGCCGTGCTGGAGGCTCAGGGCGCGCGCGATGCGGATTCGGCGGCGAAAGCGGAGAGACATGTCTGAAGTGTACTCCCGTGGGGGAAGGGCGCCGAGGAGCGGCGCCCGAAGGGGCCTAATGGATTCGGTACAAACCCAACCTGTCGAACCGAAATACCTTCACGTCCCGATTGTCCACCAAGACGGCGAGGTAGTGACTGTTGGCAATGGAAAAGAGGGCCGCAACGCCGTCATCAACCATCTGATGAAAAGCGGCTTCGAGGCCAGGAAAATCCTTCAGTTCTTCTACTATACTCATGATCAAAATCCTCATTTCGCGGAAATTGACCACTGGGCCGAGATGACTTTTTTGGGGAAATTCCCCGCAGGGTGCCTGCCCTGTTTTCCGGAATTGCTTCGGAACCTTGCCTTGCCTTGCCGCGTTCTCGGCGAAACGGTGGTCGTTACAAGCATATCAGATGTGCGCGAACTGTCAAGGGGCCTTGCTTTTTGCCACGCTGAGCGCTTAGCATGGTTACCGATATGGCAAAGAGAAAAAACCCGGCTGCCGTGGCGCTTGGAAAGCGAGGCGCCAAAGCCCGACTCAAGAAACTGAGCCCCGAAAAGAGAACTGAGGTTGCGAAGAAGGCGGCGGCGGCGCGGTGGGGGAAGCCGGCGGCGAAGCCGAAGAAGGCGGCGAAGCGGAAAGGGTAGCATGGCAGTCTATAGGCCGAAGTACCGGGACAAGAAGACCGGGGAACTGATAGAGTCTCAGGTCTGGTGGTACAAGTTCGCGATCGCGGGCCGGCAGGTCCGAGAGTCTACCAAAACGCACCTGTTGACGCTGGCAAGGGAAGCCGAGCAGAACCGGCGGCGGGAATTGGAGTGGGCCTTTGTGGGCGCCCCGATGCAGAAACGCGCATCGCGCGTCAACTCCGTTGCAGGGATACTGGAATCAGCATGGTGCTCTCAGGCGTGCCCGCCTCTGCCATCTTGGTGGCCGCTGTGTGCCTCAGATCATGCAGGCGGCATGAAACCTTGGCTTCGTCTCGGATGCTGCCCCAGACGGTCTTTAACGTCGTTGTGGGGCGAGTGGGATCCGACGGCGCCGGCTTGCCGAAGGGGAAGAGGTAATACTCGGGGCGCGTCTCGCCAAACTTGCCAGTGAACCATTCGGCGTGCAAGGTGAGCAGTAGAAACAGATCGTTGTTCATCGGGATCTGCCGGCCGGTTCCCGCCGATGTTTTCGCGCGGCCCACGGTGAGCACCCTCCGGTCAAGGTCCACTTGTCCCCAGGTGGCGCCCGTCAGTTCCCCGCTGCGCATCCCCGTGAGGAGCAGCGCGCGGTGCGCTGGCCGTTCTGGAGCCTCAGGGCGCTGATGCGGGCCGGCGCGCGGGCCCGGTGGCCGTCCTGGAGGCTCAGGGCGCCGATGTGGCCGGCGCGCGGCCTGGTGGCCGTCCTGGAGGCGCGGGGCGCCGATGTGGCCGGCGCGCGGCCCCGGTGGCGGTCCTGGAGGCTCAGGGCGCGGCGCTGGGCCTGGTGGCGGATTCAGGACGCTTCGGTCCCTGGGGCTTCAGGCCGCTGAATCTGCGACGCCGGCAGCGGGAGGGTTGACCAGCTCGGGGTATTGCGCCGTGAAGCGCTGCGTAGTTTCTATGGCATCGCTGAAGTTCTTCTGAAATTCCCCCAGCACTTGGGTAGCATAGGCCGGGGTAAGGCTGCTTGCCAAACGGCTGCTTTCCGGCTTTGGGGCCGTTTTCTTTCGTTTCTGCATGTGTCTTTTCTCCTTCAAGGTAATTCCCCCGAATTCGCTTGCATTTCGGTTCAGAATGAATTATACATATGTACATATGGACAGTCAAGAGGAAAAGATTGAGATGAGCCTGGACGTACAGACGTGCTACGATTCCGCCATGGGAAAAAAGCGCCTCATTGTCGATCTTGACGAAACCGAGCACCGAGCGCTGGTGAATAGCGCGCGGGCGGCAGATATGACGGTTTCCAACTACGTACGGAAGGCTCTGTCCTTGCCGTTGCTGAGACAGGGTGTAAAGCGATCAGAACCGCGTATGGAGAAGGCGCCGAAAAGGAAGGGCAGGAAATGATGGCATCGTCACTGATGGAACAGCGTTGGTTCACGCCGGGGGAACTGGCGGAGAAGCTCGGGGTGTCGGTGCGGACGTTGGACGCTTGGCGCCGCAAGGGGCGCGGTCCACGGTACTTCAAGGTCAGTTACCGGACTGTCAAGTATGCCGCGGAAGACCTCGAAGTGTGGTTGCAATCGCTCCGGGGGCGCACGAGTAGGGGACGATACAGGGAAGGGTTGGAGCGTCCGCGGGACGAAGGACGGCCAGGCGTAGCATCGATTTCGTTTCCGGGGCCGGGAACACGGTTCGACCAGTCCAGGCGCTACCGTATCAGATCGGAGCGCGGCTAAAGGCCGCGGCGGGCCTAGCGATGACGAAGCGGAAAGGATCGACGAGTGCTGAACCTCTATCGCAGGCACCTTAAGAAGTGCAAGTTCCACCCGCTGCGGCAAGAAGAACAGAACGGCCAAAAGCCGAGTAACCCATCCACGGTGTATACGAAGTGTTTATGTCCGATCTGGTGCGATGGCGAGATCAATGGAAGGCGCGTCCGCAAGAGTCTGGGCACGCGCGACTGGGCGCGCGGTGTGAAGCGCGCGGAGAAGCTGGAGACGGGGCCCGAAGGCGCGCGGATTGTGGTGTCCGTCGCGGAAGCGATCAACTCATATCTGGGCGATTGCCGGGCGCGGAACCTTGCGGGTTCCACCGTCGAGGGCTACTCCAAGAGCCTCGGGCACCTTTCGGCGTTCTGTGCATCCAGGGGAATCCGCGCGGTGGATGGAATCGACCTGGGCGCGCTCACAGACTTCCGGGCCGGCCGAGTGGTGCCGGCGAAAACCGAGGACGAAGCGCCGCGACCGATCTCGCCATCTACCAGCGGCAAGGAACTGGAGACGCTGCGCGCGTTCTGCGCGTTCGCCAAGAAACGCCGCTGGATGGCTGAGAACTTCGCACAGGAACTTAAACCTCCACGAGAAGATGGACCCCCTACCCTGCCCTTTGAAGCCGATGAGGTTGAGAAGATTCTCGACGCGTGCGGCAAGCTCGAGGATGACAACCCGCACACGGTAGGGCGCACCAGGGCGCGGGCGCGGGCACTGTGTCTGGTGATGCTCTACTCGGGGATGCGAATCTCCGATACCATCCAGTTGAGACGCGCGGCTGTGGACCTGGATAGCGGCAAGCTGCTATTGCGGGTGATGAAGACCGGCGCTCCGCTGTACGTTCGGCTCGGGAAACCCGCTACGGAGGCCCTGGCCGCCTTGCCCGGCGACGGGGAGTACTTCTTCTGGAATGGCGCATCGAAGCTCTACACGGCCATAGGGAACGCGCGGAAGACCATTTTCCGCGTGTTGGCCGTGGCTGGCATCAAGGGTCACCCGCACAGGTTCCGAGATACGTTTTCCGTCTCGCTTTTGGAGAAGGGCGAGAACCTGCACACGGTTCAATTGCTCCTCGGTCACACTAGCATCAAGACCACGGAGAAGCATTACGCGCCGTTCGTTCAGAGCTTCCAGCGGGTGCTCGATGCGGCCACTTCCAAGCTGGATTTTGGTACAAAATTTGGTACACGGGGAAAAAGAGCCGCTAAATTATTGAAAATAGGATAGTTAGTTGGCGGAAGCCAGTGGGGGTTGAACCCACCTGCGACACAAAGTACCGCACAACGGGTTTGAAGCCCGCGCCCAGCACCGGCCAAGAATGGCTTCCAGGCCGATTTTACCAGACTCGTTGCAGCGGTCCCCGTGGGAAGGTTACACTGGTCGAGAGTAGTTCTGCATTTCGATTCCCCGGTCGTCTAATGGTAGGACAGCGGCCTTTGGAGCCGTGAATCGTGGTTCGAATCCTCGCCGGGGAGCCAAGCACCTTACAATCAATAACCTACACGGTTCGGTTGACTTCGTGTACAGAACGTGCTGTACATGAAGTATGCCATTGATTCTCTATCGCCGCCGCATTGGTTCCTGCCCAGTGGCCAAGAGCAAGCTCTCGGCGCGCGCCAAACGCGCGGCCATGGGCTGTGCGCGATGCGCTCATTGCCTAGTCCAAGAATGAGACGGTCCACGGCTTAAAGATCGGGGAGTGCGTAGAGAAGTACCTTGCATCCCGCAAGCACGAACTGGGAGAGAGGACCTACGGCCAAACCAAGCTGCTGTTGGGCCGTCTCAAGGACTACTGCGAGAAGCAGGGCGTCTACTTCACCCGCGAAATGACGGTGGACCTCTTGGAAACGTTCAAGGTTGACGGCCTGCCAGAACTTGCGGACACGTCCAAGTCAACAGCCGTTGCCAAGCTGCACTGCTTTCTGCGGGATGCCTTTCGGCGCGGGTGGATTACTGAATCCCTGGTGGACAGAGTGACCGCGCACAGGGCCGTATACACACAAAAGGAACCGTACTCAGATGAAGAGGTAGAAAAGATCTTGGCCGAAGCACTCAAGCTGAATGGCGGTACCCACGGGTACGCCAAACACCCGAAGACATTTCGGCTACTGCTGGAACTGAGATCGGGCGACTCGTGGCGCACTACGGCGTCCGGCACGTCAACTTCGCGGACGATGACTTCTTCGGGCCGGGTCGGAGCGGGCGCGAGGGGGCACTCTCGCTGGCCAGGGCTCTGCAGGAGCGGCAGCTCGGCGTGACGTTTCTCGTCTCCTGCCGCCCCGACAACCTCGATGAGGGCGTGTGTTGAGCGCACTCAAGGCCGCCGGCCTGATCTGCGTTGACATCGGCGCCGAGTCCTGGGTGCCGCGTCAGTTGGCGCTCTTCAATAGGAAGGTGACGGTCGATCAGAACCGCCGGGTCATTGACCTGCTCCGCCGCGTCCGCCTATGCCGCACTCCTCGAACGCGCGCAGCTCCTCGGCCGCGGCGGCGGTGCAGAGAGCTTGCTATCGGTCAACCTGAGGCTCGCCCTCAGGCAGAGTATCACCGACCTGTTCCAACGCTTCATCGCCGCCCATCTGGACGGTGCGGGGGAGAGGGCCTCCGAAATGCCCGGGCGCGAAATCGCGGCACTCGGCGCGGCGGTCGCGGTCATCGAGGAGGCCAGAGACTCCGGCGCCTTGCGGCGGCGACTGCCCAGCCGCTTTCGCTTGGGCAATTGTGTACTCGATTTCCCATCGCCGGCCGCTTATGCACTGAGCGAGCGGCTGGCGGCAGCCTGCGCGGGAGCTGGGCCATGACGGACGTCTTGCTGGTCAACTGGGGGACGGGCGATGGCGGGGAGTTGGTGCAGCGGGAGCACCTCGGGTTGTCTTATCTCAGCGCCTTTCTGATAAGAGCGGGCTTCAGCGTTCAACTGATCGACAATACGTTCCTGGGCGGTGACGACGCGATGCTGTTGGCGGAGATCCGCAAGGCGCAGCCGGCGCTCGCCGGCTTCAGCCTTTTTCTGACCAACGCTGCCGCGGTGCTGAGGCTAATTGCCGCTCTTGGTTCCACCGGCTGGGGCGGCCACGTTACGTTGGGGGGACACCATGCTACCTTCAACTATCGCGCGATTCTGCGCGACAACCCGGGCGTGGCAAGTATCGTCCTTGGCGAAGGCGAGGAGGCCCTGGCGGAACTTGTAGGACGATTGCGCACCGGCCGGCCGTGGCAGGACGTGGCTAATCTCGCCTACCACGACCCGTGGCGCGGCGTGGTCGCCAATGCTTGCCGGCCTCTCGTCTCCGACCTCGACGCATTGCCTCACCCATACCGGCAGCCTTATGCCCATGCCATCCGGGCTAGCGGTGTCGCGGCAATGGTCTCAAGCCGGGGCTGCTACGGCCGCTGCAGCTTCTGTAGCATCCGCGCGTTCTACCGTCTTTCGCCGGGCAAGCCGTGGCGCATGCGTTCGCCGAAAAGCGTCGTCGATGAGATGGCTGCGCTGGTCGCGGAGCACGGCGTGAAGTCCATCATCTTCCTGGACCACAACTTCCTCGGTCCGGGCCGGCTCGGGCAAATGCGAGCTCAAGCCATCGCGGCGGAGCTGGTGGCACGGCGAATCGCGGTGAGTCGGAGCATCGCCTGCCGGCCAAACGATCGCCGAGACATTGGCCGTGGCCACTGCGTTGCGCGAGGAGGGGTTTGCCGGTCACATTTCGCTGGGCGGGCACCATGCCGCCTTCAATGCCGAGGAGATCCTCGCAGACTGGCCGGCGGTGGACAGCATCGTCCTCGGCGAAGGCGAGGAACCTCTGGCGGACCTTACGCGCGACGTGCTGGCTGGGCGCGACTGGCGCGGGATCCCCAGTCTGGCCTTTAGAGTGCCGGGCGGTGTAACCCGGAACCCGTGCCGGCCGCTGATCGACGATCTGGACCGGCTGCCGTTTGTGCGCCGTGAGGGCTATGAAGAATACTACGGGCGTCAGCGGACGGCGGCGATGATCTCGAGCCGGGCTGCTACGGACGGTGCACCTTCTGTAGTATCCGGAGCTTCTACGGCATGGCTCCCGGCAGGGAGTGGCGCAGCCGCAGCCCCGGCAGCGTCGTCGATGAGATCCAGCATCTTCAACGGCAGTACGGAGTGGAGCGGATCAACTTTCTGGACGACGAGTTCATCGGGGTGGGAAGAAAAGGACGAGAGCGTGCCCTGGCGATCGGCGAGGAGATCGTTCGGCGGCTGCTGCGTCTTTACGTCATGCCAATCGATCCCTACGTGACCGTCGGTGAACTACAGGAGAACCTGTTAGAGATCGAGCGAGTGGGGCTGTCTCATTTCCACGAGGGACCGTTTTTAGCTCGCTTGGTGGTCTTCAAGGGCACGGCTCTGGAGGAGCGGCTTCGGCGGGAGGGACTGCTGCGGACGCCGGAACGGGGCACTTACCTGGGCTTTCTCGACTACGAGTTCTGCGACCCGGCGGTTCGTCGCCTGCGCCCGGCAATCCATCGCATCTCGGGCGAGCTCAGCAGGGCCAACGCACGCCTCCGGGCGATCTTCCAAAGCGGCTGCCTCAACGCTGAGGAGGTGGCTTTTGGGGTGAATCTAAAGATGGCAATCAATCATACTTTTCTCCGGCTGCTGCGCAATCTGCTGACCACTGAGGACAGCGATGGCTTCGCTGATGCAGCCGCGCCGATAGGCGAAATGAATGCGGCGCTCGATACGGTCGAGCGGGCGCGGCAGAATGGCTCTGTTGCACGTTTCGCACCTTGCCGGTTTTGTTTCGGCGGTGAGGTCGTGGAATATCCGAGCCACGCGTTACGCCGAGTCACTGAGACGCTGGCCAGCCAACTGCTTGACTGCTGACCAATTGACGAGCGGGGCTGGACCGTACAGAGGTACCGCCTTCTTTGGGATCAACGGGCATCGACGTTGGCTTCCTGCATCCCTTTGGAACGCCTGCCTCTGCCGTACAACGGAAGGTCGAGAATGAAAGTTGCGCCCAGACCTAAGCCCTCGCTCTCTGCCACCAGCGAGCCCCCCATCTGCTGAGCGGCCAAAGCCCCGGCGTGCAGGCCGAAGCCATGACCGTTCTGCCTGGTCGTGAATCCATGAGCGAAAATGCGGGTCAGATTTTCGCCGGAGAGGCCGACCCCGGAGTCTTTCACCTCCACTCGCACGCGATCCTCCCCGTGCCTTCGAATGCGAACGCGAATCATGCCGTCGGAGGCGTTGCCCTCCTTGATGGCCTGCTCGGCGTTTCGAAACAGGTTCAGGAGAATCTGGAGCACCTGGTGCTTGTCGATGAGGACCAGAGGCAAATCCTCGTACTCCCGTTCGAACCGGATTTGATGGCCGCCGAAGCCCGGCTGGATCATACGGAAAGCGTCTTCCACCAGTTCAGCCAGACAGACGTCCTCGATCAACCCCGAGACCTTGGAATAGTTCTGCTGCGTTGCCACAATCTGCTTGATGTGCTCGATATGGTCTTGAAGGCGGTAAAGTTCGGCTAGCAGAGTCCTGCGTTCCTCTTGGAAGTGTCTGCCCAGTTTCGTGAGATAGGGCAGGACCCGCCGCCCCTTTTGATCGTGCGCGAGAAACCCGTTCAGGTCATCGGCATGCTGTTGGATCATTTCGATGGCCGCCACCAAGTTGTCGACCCGCAACTCCTTGGTTTTGCCGGCAGCCAGGGTGGCGGCGACGTTGACGCTGTTCAGTACGTTGCCGACGTTGTGCAACACGCCGGTAGCAATCTCGGCCATGCCACAGAACCGGGACAGCTCGATCATGCGTTGCTGCGTTTCGGCCAATTCGGCGCGAGCGGCCTCTTTGGCGCTAACCTGATCCCGGAGTTCCCTGGTGCGCTCGGCCACGCGGATTTCCAACTTGCGGTTTCTAAGCAGCAGCAGCCGGTTTCTCCACAGAATGACGCCCCACACGGCGGCGGCGCCAAGCAGAACAGCGGCCGAGCGCAACCACCAGGTTTCCCACCACTCCGGCTCGATCTGGAACTCCGCTACCGCCACTTTCGGCGAGACCGGCCCATCGCGAACCCGCGACTGGATCTCCAGCCGATGCCGGCCCGGGGCCAAGCCGGCGATGGAGATGATCCTCTGCGCAGTGTCGGTCCACCGCACCCCGTCCAGCCGGTACCGAAAGCGAACCAGTTGCTCGCTTTTGAAGTTGAGCGAGGAGAACTCGGCTGTGATGACCCGCGAATTCTGACCGATCTCCAGCGCGGTAATGATCGGATCGGCGACCGGCGCTCCCGGCGCGCCGCCTCGGGGAGGCCGGTAGTGCGCCAATCCGCCGCTGGTGCCGATCCAGACGCTGCCGTCCGCATCGGCCCAGAAGGCTTCCCCGTCGGTGTCGTTCCAGATCAACCCGTCTTCCGTGCTCAGCTTCCTCCAGAGGCCGTCGGCCAGGACGGACACTCCGTTCGCCCCGCCCCGCCAGAGGCGCCCCAACGCGTCGAAGCCGTGAAAGGCCGTGACCTCCACCAAGGAGGCATCGGTAGTCGCAACCGGCGTTGAGCGAACGATGCGGTCTCCCGACAACTCCACTCGCTCAATGTCGGCATCGAAGCGGTGGTGCAGCCAGAGAGCGCCGTCCGGGCCGATTGTCGTGATGTACGGGTTATCGTTGAGCAGCCCGTCGGCTTTCCGATACTGGCGCCACCGGCCCTCGCTCAACCTCCACAACCCGTCGGGATTGGTGATCCACATGGTCCCCTGTTTGTCTTCCGCAAAGGCCCACGCCGCGTGCTCCAGCGATGCGGGTTGATCGATGCGGCGGAAGCGTCCGGAAGCAGACGGCCGGTCGCTGCGAAAGACGCCGCAGGCTGTGGCAACCCACAACCTGTCCAGGTGGTCGACGAAACCGCGGTGCGAAGTCGCGCAGGAGAGGCCGTCCGCCTCGCCGAACAGACGAATCTTCCCGGTTGCCGGATCGATGCGGGCCACGCTTCCCGGTTTCACCACCGCCCACACGGCGCCGTCGGAAGTCTCTCCCAGCCAGCGCACGTTGTCACCCCCCAAGCCGTCTTTCCTGGTCCAGGTGCGTGGGGGCCCCCGCCCATCCAGCCGAGCCAGGCCCATGGAGGTCCCCACCCACAGCGCGCCTTTCCGGTCGCGCCGGATGCTCCAGATGAGGTCGGACGGCAAGCCTTGCGCCTTGGTCCAGGCCTCCCATTCACCGTAACCCAGCCAGCGGGCCACGCCGGCCCCGATCAGTGCGATCCACAGCGATCCGTCGCGATCTTCTACGACAGCGCTGGTCATTGCAGTGCGCAACCCCCGCCGTTCGTCTACCACACTCCAGGTGCCCTCGCGGCGGATAGCTAACCCCTTGTCGGTCGGTACGATGACAGATCCGTCCCGTCCCGCGGTCAAAGCGCCCCAGAAAACGCTGGATGCGATATCCGGTTCTTCCTGCACCAGCCGCGCTGCACCGGGCGGCTTTCGGTACAGTCTGCTCGGGCTGCGGGTCCACACCGAACCGTCGGGCGAAATGGCGATGGCATCCCAGGCGTCTTCCGGCAATCCTTCCGCCGGCCCGAACGTCGTGACCCGCCCGCGGTCTTCGACACACAGGCTCCGCCGGCAGCCAAACCAAAGTTGAGAACCGTTGCGCGCGATTGAGCGCAAGGGAACGCCGGCCAGCCCCCGCCCCAACGGATAGGGACGCGCCGAGAAGGAACCGTCGCCATTTGGGGCCGCTTCGTACAATCCGGAAGGAGTGGCCATTAACACGCGGCCGCGTGCGTCGTTCGTCATGCTTTGCGCGCCGGACATCATGCCGCTCAGCCCGGCGACGGGGTGGAAGCGCTGCCCGTCAAAACGGAAAACCCGAGCACAGGTATTGACCCAGAGCTCGCCATCCGCCGCCACGTGTAAAGCGTGCACTTCCGTGACGCACGGCAACCCTTCGGCGGCGCCCATCAGACGAAAGCGGGTCCCGTCATACCGGTACAGCCCGCTTTCCGATCCGGCCCACATGTACCCCGTTCCGTCTTGTGCCAAGGAGAGGATGGTCAGGTTCTGAAGCCCCTCGGCAGCTCCGTACTGGCGGAAACTGTACTGCTGGGCGGAGCCCGCGCCATTGAAAGCCAGCATCAGCGCAGCGCACGCACCGAAACTATGACACCGGCACATCACCTGTTTCTACACGACTCACATCCACGACTCATCGTCCGTGGAGTCACTTCTAAGCGAGGTCAGGGGGTCTTCACGAGTTAGATCTCCTTTTTCATATCGGTTGACGAACCGGGAGTTTCGAGAGGAACGGCGGGTCGAAATAGAGCGAATTCTCCTCGAATCCCCCTCGATTTTACCCGATGAGAGTTTCCAGGGGCATACTCCTGGCCGTGCGTTGGCCGGCTCAGATGTTCCCGATCTTCGGACATGGATTTACGACCAAGACGAATGGCCATGGCTTCGGGCGGCCTGCTCGAACCCAATCACCGGATCCTCGTCATCGACGACAATCCAGCCATTCACGACGATCTGCGGAAAATATTGCTCGGCGAAGTCGACACGCAGGAGCACCTGCAAGACGATGAGTCCTTGCTGTTTGATATGGAGACGCTGCCCATCATCCGGTTTGAGATCGACTCGGCCTACCAAGGGCAGGAGGGTCTGGCGAAACTGGAGCAGTCGCTGGCCGAGAATCGTCCCTACGCGCTGGCGTTTGTGGATGTCCGGATGCCACCCGGATGGGATGGCGTGGAGACCATCGCTCACCTTTGGAAGGTTTACCCGCACCTGCAAACCGTCATTTGCACGGCGTATTCCGACTATTCCTGGACTGACATCCAGCGTCGGTTGGGTCGTTCCGACAACCTGTTGATCCTTAAGAAGCCCTTCGACAACATCGAGGTGATCCAGTTGGTACATACGCTCACCCGGAAATGGCTCTTAAGCCGCCAGGTGGAAGCCAAGATGGCCGACTTGGACTTAATAGTCTCCGAGCGTACCGCCCAGTTGCGAAACGCACACGAACAGATCGAACGCGAGTTTCAACAGAGAGCTAAAGCCCAGGAGGCGTTCCGCATCATATTCCAGGCCAGCACCATCGGCATTGCGCTGCTCGACACGGGTGGCCGCTACGTGGACGTCAATCGCGCTTTTGAAACGCAGTTTGAACTTACCCGGGACCAAATTGTTGGGAAACATCCCGCGGAACTGGACGCCGTGTGCCAGCGAACCATGCGGGTGGTGCACGAGGAGATCGAAGGAACGCCGGACGTCGAGGCCCGGGAAATCACCTACGAGAGCCCGGCCGGCCGGCGCACTGTCTTGTTGTGGACGCGAGACGTCGAAATTCACGATTGCCTCCACCGGCTATGTCTGTTGCTGGATATCTCGGACCGCAAGGAGATGGAAGAAGAGTTGCGGCGGGCGCGCATTCAGGCCGAAGCCGCGGCAAAGGCCAAGTCCGAGTTTCTGGGCAACATGAGCCATGAGATCCGCACGCCGATGAACGGGATTCTGGGATTTACGGAACTGGCGTTGAAAACGGACCTGACCCCCGATCAGCGCGACTTTCTGGAGACCGTCGAGAGTTCGGCGAGATCGTTGTTGCGGATCATCAACGATATTCTGGATTTCTCCAAGATAGAGGCTGACCGGCTGGACCTGGAGTCCGCGCCGTTCTCGCTCCGCGAATGTCTGGATAACGCGGCTGGGATGGTGCTTCCGAGCGTCGCCCAAAAGCAACTGAAATTCTCTTGGAACGTGAGTCCGGGAACTCCGGACATTTTGATTGGCGACGAAATCCGCTTGCGACAGATACTCCTGAACCTGATGGGGAACGCGGTCAAATTCACCGCGGCCGGGTCGGTCACAACCGAAGTGAGTATCGCGTCATTCGATGGATGCCGGGTGGATCTGCAGTTTGCCGTTCGCGACACCGGTATCGGAATACCCGTAGAGAAGCAGGGGCTGATCTTCGAGCCGTTCCGCCAGGCGGAGGGTTATATGACGCGCAAGTACGGCGGCACAGGTCTGGGGCTAGCCATTGTGACGAGGCTATTGGATCTGGTTGGCGGACGGATCTGGGTGGAGAGCAAAGAAGGCGCCGGTAGCACCTTCTGCTTCACGGTCCCATTCCTGATGTCGGACAAGCCACTCACCCCTGGTAATGACTCGGGAATGCTCAGTGAAGCCCTCACCTCTCCTCTTGCGATTCTGGTCGCTGAGGACAACCACGTGAGCCGGTTACTGGTCGGTCAGTTACTTGAGAGAGAGGGTCACACGGTGACGGAAGCCCTCACCGGGCTCGAAGCGGTCACCCTTTACGAACGGGGCACGTTCGACCTGATTCTGATGGATATTCAAATGCCGGACATGGATGGGTTTGAAGCCACCGCGGAGATTCGCGAACGCGAGCGTGCGACCGGGGAGCACGTTCCGATCATTGCCGTGACCGCCCATGCGATCAAAGGAGATCGCGAGCGCTGTCTGGAGGCCGGCATGGACGACTATCTCTCCAAGCCCATCCAGCCGGGTGAATTGAGGGCGGCCATCTGTAGGGCCAGCGTTCAGGGCGCGGGCCGCGCAGGTGCGAGGACGATCCGGTGATTACCGCTTCCGACCTCGAGATGCGCCATCGGTTGGAAGAGGAGGTCCCACCCTTCCGCCAGGTCGCCGTGAAGTTGCTGCACCTTGCCGGAGACCCAACGGTATCCATGGGAAGCATTGTCAGCCTGCTGCGGACCGATCCCGCGTTGACCATGGCGTTGCTGCGGGTGGCGAATTCGCCGTTGTTTGCCCCGCGCCATGAGATCTTGGACGTCCAGCACGCGGTGACGTATCTTGGCTTGGACGTGGTCCGATCTCTAGCCGTGACAGCCGCGATGCGCGGCCTCATCGATACCCGCCCGAACCCGCTTGCCTTGGCGTTCTGGCGCCACAGCCTGGCGACTGCTTTGACCTGCAAAAAGATGTGCGGCCTGGGGAGCATCTCGTCTGAATTTGCCTACACGGCGGGACTCCTTCACGATGTGGGCCAATTGGGGCTGATGCGCCTGTTTCCGGAATACGCTCAAACCGTTGGTGGCGCGGTGCAGCGCGGAGAAAGCCTGATTGACGCGGAGGCGCGGGCTTTTGGAATCGATCACTGCCAAGCGGGGCGATGGTTGTTCTCGCGATGGCGGCTTCCGCTCGAACTGCAAAGCGTAGCTGCCGGTCACGAACGCCCCTCGCCCAGGGCCATCTGCGATAGATCCCTCATGGTTCTGGTGCACGCGGGATCGGTTGCGGCGGAGTTCATGGGGTTCGCTGTGATACCGCCCGCCCGGGATATCGAGCCTCGGGATATCGCAGCCGAATTTGCGGATGAAGGGCGACAGGGTCTGCTGGAGAGTCTACCGGCGCTGGTCGAGTGGGTCCTGCTCAAGGTCAACAGTATCGAGCTGAGCCTGTAACGCCATACGGCCACCTGCCAGGATATCGAACTCCCGCTCTAACTTGATTTCGTGACGGACCAATCCCGCCTCGGGATTCGAAGGGCGTCGTCCACCACCCCGGACAGACTGATGTTTTCGGCCGGGCCGGAGGCCTTTGCATAGTTCTGTTGAGTAGCTACAATCTGCTTGATGTGGCCGACGTGAGAGGAGAGCAATTCCAACTCCTTCAACAGACCGTCGCGCTCCGACTGGAAATGGTCGCCAAGTTTTGCCAGATAGGGGAGCACGCGCTGGCCCTTGGGGTCGTTGGCCAGGAACTCCGGGAGGTCGCCGTTGTGCTGTTCCAGCATATGGATGAGAGCAACGAGGTTATCCACCCGCGACTCGCGGATCTTGTCGGCGACCAGCGAGGTGGAAACATTGACGCTGTTCAATACATTGCCGACGTTGTGGAGGACTTCGCTGGCAATCTCGGCCATGCCCGCTTCGTGCGAGAGTCTGATGAGCCGCTGCTGCGCGGCGGCCAGTTCCGCGTCACGGCGAACGCGCGCGCGGCGCTCCGCCAGCATGGCGGCAACCTCGCCAGTCAGGATGCCGATCTGGCTAGTGCGGTCCGGCTCGGGCTCTCCCCCCCCGAAAACCACCACCATGCCCTCCGCGCAGCCCTCCACGGAGACCGGCAGCGCCAGGTCTGTGGCGCACAGGAGGGGTGAGTCTTCGGGGATGTCGGCGGGCAGATCCTCCACCCCCGGTACGCTTAAGGGGACGGTGACGACCGGCTGGAGGCCTTTGGCGGCGCGCTTCCCATACCAGGCCCGGGCGAACCCGTACTGTTGGATGAGGGCACACAAGAAGGTCTGCCATAGCATCTCTTCGGTTGCGTCCCGGCCGGCTCCGCGCAGGGCAACCAGCACGCACTGGAAAGCGATCAGGTCCGAGAGCCTTCGTTCCAGATCGCGCGGCAACACTACCACCTAGCCTCCTCTGCTCTGCTCGAGGCTCTCGCGGGCACGGCGGTACAGACCGTCTACGGAGTCTCCGCGGTGGTATTCGGCGCCACCCGACGCCACATTGGCCGTGACGCGCTTGGCGCCGCTATCCGTGCGGTACTGGGTGTTGCTGGCGAACCTCCGGCAGATCAATCGGGCGCCTTCCAAGCGGACGGGCAGGCGGCCTTCGGCTATGACGAGAAACTCGTCGGCGCCCCAGCGGAAGAGTGAGTTTTTCTCGGGAAAATAGTCGCTCAGCGTATGGGCAAGAGCCTGGAGGAGCTTATCGCCAAACGGGGTGCCGTTGGCGCGGTTGATCTCCCGGAAGCCCTCGATATCGAACAGCAGGACGCAAACGGGAGAGGGGCGCTGCGCGATCTGGCGCAGCTCCTGCTCGGCGTCGCGGCGGTCGCCCAAGCCGGTGAGGCTATCGTACCGGGACTCCTTGTGAGCCGTATAGAGCCGCTGCTGGAACGATACGATCAGCGACTCGAAATGGTGGACCGACTCCTCGCTTTCCCGGCGCATCTCCTGCACCGATTCCTTGAGCCTGCCGACGTCTTCGTAGAGACGGCGGCGGATCTCGTTGACATCCTCGAGACGAGACAGGGATTCGAACTCAACGGCGATTTTCTCCATTTTGCAGTTGTGCCGTTCGCCGTGGCCCTTGAATCCGTTGATGACCTCAGCGACGGTGCCGACAACCTCTTTGAGAGCCGCATCGCGCTGCTCGATGGCCTCGGTATTGGAACGGCAGATGGCGTTGAGCTGCGTGACAGCGACCCTGCCGGCTTGGTTGAGATCCTCGGGTGAGGTCTCGAAATTGACGGTGACGGCGGCCTGATCGAGGGTTTCCTTGCAGTGAGTGGCGAGTTCGGGATTCGCTGGCAGGGCGGCTTGGGGCAGAACGGCTGTCAACGCCAGGTGGGCGTTGCACAGGGCTTCGAAGCGGGGCGCAAAATGATCGGCCTCTAGGATCTGCCTGCGAATTGAGATCATTGGCAACGCTCCCTGCGGGAGTCGGCGCACCGTCTCAGGGACGGTCCGAAAGTCCGGTCCTCAGGACCCATATCGGCGTTTGCGGGGCCAGTTTCGACTTTTCTTGCTGGACAACCGGGGTTTCAGAGGTGACCGCCCCAGACGATTTTCTGGGTCCGGAGGTTGGTCGGGCAGCGGAAAGCGGTGCTCGGGGATCTTGCCGATGTCGCCGAGTGAGTGCTCATAAACGTGAACGGCATCAAGACAAGGCTGCTCCCATAACCTACGATGGGCCCGTCATGCTAACCTGCGCCAAAATGCGGATAGTATCCTTAAGCAGCGCGAAATGGCCGGCGCCACCAGCTAGGATCGAGATAGCATGCCTGGAGATCCGGTTCTCATAGTTGATGATGCGCCGGTTGGACTTAAGCTCACGCGGCTAGTGCTGGCGCGCGAAGGCTATGACGTCCGAACGGCGGAAAGCGCCGAAGAAGCTCTAAGCGCGTTGGACGAGTTTCGGCCCAAGCTGATCCTGACGGATGTGCAGCTACCGGGGATCGACGGGCTGGAGATGATTCGAAGGATCAAGGCGAATCCACGGACGAGAGATATTACGATCATCGCGCTGACCGCCCGGGCCCTGGCGGGAGACGAGGTGGAGGCGCGTGCCGCCGGCTGCGACGGCTATATTACCAAGCCGATCGATATCAACAAACTGCCCTCGCAGATCCGGACGCTGATGAACCAGCGGAGATCCCCCATTGCTGAAAGCGCCCCCTCAAATCCCCAGTCGCCGCCCGGTTTGGGCGCCTCCAAACCGGAGATCGAAGGGCTTCGATGCCAGTTCGTGGACGAAGGGGAGGAACGCTGCCGCCAGTTGCTCGATGCGCTCACCAATCGCTTCGACGCTCATAATGCGGCCGGGCTGATGCACCAGTGGGTGGGCAGCGCGGGCTTGCTCGGGTTTAGCGAGATCTGTAAGCAGGCGCGCAGCCTCGAACAGGAGTTTGAAACACAACCTCTGTTCATTTCGGAGGTGCGTGAGCTACTCACTAATCTCGCATTGACCTTCGGCGACCTTCGTCAGGCAAGGCTCGCCAGAATCCCCGACAACATCGTCAAGACCATCGCCGGGTGAATCGCCATGGTCGGCTTCGAGGCCGAGCACGCCGGTCGCCTGTACGAGGTCCCGGGCCATGCTGGCGCTCGGCTGCTGCCGGGACAGCGGCGCACATCAATTCTCACCGGTCACCACGTGCTCCTTTGTGGAGACTTGCTGGAGTCCGAAAGGCAGGGGCAAAGGCCTGCTGGTGTCGTAATTCTCGGGCTGGTGCGCAGCCACGATCTGGATCGTCTTTTCGACAAAGAATGAGGGCAAGCTAATCCCCTGAAAATAGGCCTTCTCCACGGAGAACCTAACGAAGCCATTGTTCACCTGGAAGCGAAAGTCAAGCCAAATCGCCTTCATACCGCTCAGCGCCGGCCGAAGGAGCACCGGGACAGTTCCTGGCTTCCAACGCTCAATGGCATCGAAGTCCACTGAGGTGAAAGTGGAAATGTAGTTATAGGCGAACACCTTCACGGTGACTGATCGAATCCCGGGTCTCGGAACGGTCTGCAACGCGTAAGACAGGTACTCATTAAGTTCCGACTCGGTAAAGGAAAAACTGATGCGCTGCGCGTTATGATACTGGGAGGTCTCCAGGGATTGGAACAGGTTCAGCATTTTGAACACGGCGGGGGTCGGCACGGGCGCGGCCGCGGCGGTAGAGAGGACCACGATGCTGATCAAAAAACGGCACATCTCTCACATTGTAACTCAATGGCCGTCGACGTTCGCGTCTCACTTGCCGTCGCGGCGCTATTTGTAACAGGTCTGCCAGGAAGTTAGTCTCAATTGTGGACTTGAAGCTCCTAGCACTTCAAAGCCAGGAACTGATTCGCCCGTATTTGCGCTGGTGTTATTACCGAGTTTTTCCGAACCTGCGTCCGGGTTATTTCACCGATTGCTGGCGTCTTCCCGCCTTCACCCCGGAGGAGGCCATCGCGGATGCGCTCCATCCGGTCTTGACGGCCCCGGCTGATCGTCCTGCAGTACTGTTTCTGCCCATGGTGGACTGGCATACCCGCATCCAGCGCTCCCCCCAACTTGCCAGGGCGTTTGCTGCTCTCGGCCACCCCTGCTTGTACCTCAACCCGCACCTGGGCCGCGACATCGTCGCGCGCGAACACGCCCTTTTCGAAAGTGCGGATCTGATTGCCTTCTCGGCGCAACTCCTCATGGACAGAACGCTCGCCGCGCGCCCGTCCGCCCGCGCTAAGTCCGTGCTGCTCAGAAACGCCGTGAACCAGTCCCATTTCACCAGTCCCGCCGCGCGGGCTCGAGACACGGACCGGGTCGTAGGGTACGCCGGCTCGCTCTGGACCCTATCAAACTCTACGAGTACTTCAGTCGCGGCCTGCCTGTGGTGAGCACCCGCCTTCCCGAGGTCGAACGCTACAATGAAGCGGAGAATGGAAATCGCACGCCGGGAAAGCTGGACGGCCCGCGCGTACGAACTATTAGTCGCGCTGCAATCTCGCGCCATCGCTTGATAGGCGCACGGCTACCCATGAGGTAGCGGATTGTCACTTCGGTGCCGGACCGCGCATGCTACCATCGTTACTCCGAGGGAGAGGAAAGTGAATGGGGTCGGCTGCGCCAGTGCCGGGAGCCGCGGCTTCGCGCGGAATTCATCGCCTGGCGGTGCCGGCGGCGATCGCGGCGTGCGTGATGGTTTTCTACTGGGTGTCGATGACGTCGTCATCGGCGAGCATCCAAGGGGAGGCCGCCGACGTGCACTACCCGATGCAGCGGTATCTCTCCGATCGGATTTCGCCCCGCAGATTTCCGTTCTGGACTCCCTATGTTTTGTCCGGCTATCCGATCCTCGCCAATCCGAAGGTGGGCGCGTGGTACCCGCCTAACTGGCCTTTCTTTCTGGTTGGTATCACTCCCCGAACCATTCAAGTGGAGTTGGCTTTCAATGCATTTCTCGCCTGCTTGGGCGCCTATCTCCTGATTTCGGGGCACTTGCAGAACCGTACGGCCGCGATTCTGGGCGCGTTCGCCTACGGGCTTTCCGGCTTTTTCGCGGGCCACGCCTCGGACGTGAGCCTGTTTGCGGGGGCGGCGATGTTCCCATGGCTGCTGTGGTCCTACCGGCGGGCGGTCGATATCGCCGCCGTCCGCTACACGGCTTTGGGCGGTCTGGTGGGCGCCGCCCTGATCCTCGCCGGGTCGGGAGCAGCCGCGGTATGGAGCTTCGTGGGACTGGGCCTGTACGCCTTCGCCGACTGCTGGCGCGAACGGCAGCGCTGGCTGCGCACGGTGGCGATCGCCGTCTTCATGCTGGCGGGCGCGCTGGCTTGCGCGGCTATTCAGTTGTTGCCATTCCTAGAACTCGCCGCTCACTCCACGCGCGCGGCGGGATCTTCCACAATTATCGAGGGAGTACTGCATCCGGCGTCCCTCATGACGCTGGTCGCCCCGGATTGGCATGGCGCCATTTCAGGCGGCTTCAACACATCGGATATGGCGCGGTATTACTTCTACGCCGGCCTGTTGGTTCTGCCTTTGGCCGCGGTCGGCGTTGTCAAGTCCGGAATGCGGCTGACGGGGTTGCTTCTCATCGTGCCACCTGTGTGGTACATGCTCGGACCCACCGGCGGTCTTTACTACCTGGGATCACTGGTCCCCAGCTTGCACAAACTCCGTGCGCCGGTCGAGGGCTGGTTCGTGGTCGCGCTGGGGCTTGCGGTGCTGGCAGCGGCGGGTGGCGATTGGATCTTTGCGCGCTGGCGCATTGCTTACCTGCCACTGGTGGTGGCCGGCCTTCTCTTCGTGGATGTCTGGTATTGGAACTCGCTCAAAAACCCGCTGGCTTACGCCCACGCCGGCTTTGATGAACTCTACGGGTCGAGCGAAGAGGCCGGCCGCCTCCGTGTGGCCTTGAACCAGCCCCCGCTCACTCGCTTCTACGCCCCGGGCGGCCGCGCCCTCATGGGTCCGACGCTTCATCCGCTGGACTTGAGCTTCGAGGTCACCTACGGTCCGTTTCTCAATCCCGGCCCGTATAAGGACTACCTCGACGCCAGCGAGCGCAATCCTAAGCTGCGCGACGGTTTGAATGTCAGCCGGTACCTGAACGTTGCCACCGGCAGTATCGACGAGAATCCTGCCGTGCTGCCGCGCGCCTACTTTCCGAAGGCCGTAGACGACGTGAGGAGCCTGGAGGAGTCCCGCCAGGCTTTGGAAACGCTCGACCCCGCGCTCAAGTCCGTAGTGCAGTGGCCGCACCCGCCCATCCGGCAGGATCCGGATGCCGCGGCTCTGGTGGTTGCCTATGGCGAGCAGTGGTACCGCATCCACTATCACGCAGTTTCGCCGAGCCTCCTGAAACTCAGCGCCGCATGGTACCCGGGGTGGCGCGCCAACGTGGAGGACAAGCCGCTGCCGATCGTGCGCGTGGATCACGCGTTGATGGGCGTGATAGTGCCCGCGGGAGACAATGAGGTCGATCTTGACTTCCGTTCGAACCACTTTGGCTCCGGCCTCGCGATCTCGCTCGTTTCCGGGCTGATCTTAGTCGCGTGCGTTCGGGCCGGGTGCCCTTCCCGCCATGCGAAGCGCAGGAAACGCCGTCGCCGGAAACGCGTGGAGTGGTAGGCAAGCGGCCGAATGGCTCGTGCTACAGCGAACCCTTCTGCTCTTTGAGAATGCTCTCCAGAATGTCGGGGATCTCAAACACCGCGCGGTTGTGAAGCCGTTCCGTGGCGGCGCGGAAGCGCGCATAAGCGGCGGGTTCGAGCAGTTCGTCCACTGCACGCGCAATCCGCCGGAAGTTCGGCAACACCACGCCCACGCCCTGTTCGCGAACCCACTCGGCGTTGTAGCGTTCCTGCGGAAGCGTCCAGGCGTTGCTCGCCACAATGAGCGGCAGCCGCATGGCCACCGCCTCGCTGATGCTGCCCGGCCCCGGCTTGCCGATGAAGTAATCCGCGAGCTGCATGTAGCGCGGCACTTCCTTGGTGAAGCCTTCGATGAAAACCGGCGCCTGGCGTGGAAGCGCACTCAGCCGCGACGCCAGCTTCCGGTTGTGGCCGCAAATCAACACAAGCTGCCGGTCCGGTAAGTTCCGGGCGATCTCCAGCATTACCGCCGCGCCCTGGCCGCCGAACAGGACCAGCCCCACTGGCAGCTCCGGATCAAATCCCAAACTGGCGCGCGCCTCTGCACGCTCACCGGCCGGGGTGCCCTCTGGGCCCGGCTCCATCTCGTAGAACCGCGGGTTCAGGATCATGCCCGAAACGCGATGCACCTTGGTTGCCGGATGGCCCATGGCGAGCGCCTGTTCCACGGCCCGGTCCGACCCGCAGATGAAATGCTGATCCTGCCGCTCCATCCAGAAGTGCGGCGGGTAATCCGCCAGATCGGTAAGGATGGTCACCAGAGGCACACCGGGCAACGCGCGCTTCAGGCTTTCACCCAGCGCGCGGTTGAAATTGGGAACCAGCGACACCACCATGTCCGGCCGGCTTTCCCGCCAGAACTGTTCGAGCATCCGCACCTGCGGCCCGTGAAATATGCCGATCAACAAGTGCATGCCGGCCGTGAGCTGCCCGGCCCCGAGCGTCCAGCCCTTCTTCAGCATGAGGTTGTAAACGTCCTCGAGCCGCAAGCCGGTGACTTTGCGGAAGATGTCGAGCGAATCGAGCAGCTCCTGCAAATTCACCACGCGGATCTCAAAAGGGCGCTTTTGGCGCTCCATCACCTGTTGCAGGGCGTTGGCTGCCGCGCGATGTCCGCCGCCGGCGTCGAAAAAGATGAAGTCGAGCTTCTTCCGCATGGTACCGTCTGGATTCAAAATCCGGATTGGCGTATTATCAACAATCTTCCTTAGCTTGCCAGACTTGGATTTCGGCGGCTCTGGACAATCCCCACCCTGGTACGTTGGCCCCGGCAAACCCGCCTTCACCCTGAAATCTAGGACGATCTCGGCAAATTCATCCCGGAGTATGCGGAGCACTAAGCCTCAGACGCCCTCACAAAAGCTCACCGCCGAGATCATCACCGGCCCGCCGGAGGATGAGCGCCGCCGTCCGTGCCCGGTTCCGAGTAGCCCAAGGCTACCGCAAAAATGGTGCTACAGCGTTGCAAACTGGACAAACCCACAGTAGGCAATCCGACCTGCGTTGGATGTACATCGGCTTCGCTTCGTGCTGGTTTGAGCAAGATGGCTCCGCACGAATGTCGGTGAACTCGCTGTCTGCCGTCAGATCGCTGTACCCTTCAGTTCCAAAAAATCGGGTGCAGCCTTTCACGGTACAGGCAAAACCATCCAGAACCTTCGTCACCACCCGCATACCGTGCCGAACCTGCACAGACCGCATGTCCGTTAGGTGCAGGTCGCATACGACGTTCTCGCAATAGTTTCCTGGTGTCATACCCATTGATAAGATTACCATCGCCGCCCGGATCGCACCAGAGGCGCACCTGTGCAGGGCGGGTCCGCCTTCCCTACTTTTTCTTCTGTCCAGTTTCGCCACTACCTCCGGTCAGAAATGTCGTCGCCGTCATGGAAGGCGTTAGGTCTCTGCAAACCTTGTCCCGTGTTTCGCCTTTTGATGCAGAGCTAAGACTCACCTTCTTGGCGGCGAAATCAAACCGCAAAGTATTCACCAAACAAATCGGCGAGCTATTTACCGCAATCATTTCGCTCGTGTCCCACCGGAGAATGTCGAAACTGGTCAGGTTTACCGAAGCCAATCCGAAGGAAGTTGACGCATCGGCAGCTTCGCAAAAACCGAAGCTTTTGTAACAATGGATTTCAGTTGAATTCAACCCCACGTTGTCACCAGCATCCGACCATTTCCCCATCGTAAAGGCATAGAGAGTTTCAAGCCTTTCTGCGCCAACGACTACGGTGCTTACGTCAAGGATCAGTGGTTGCTGAGCCATACATGGAAGTGCTCCCAACAGCAGGAACAAGTTTAGGAGTCTAACGATGGTGCGTTTCATTTGTGAGCAACCTCTATTCAGCCGCAAACCGGATGTCGGTTTCGGGGTTGACCGTGCAATGGGAGTTTAGCAGAGTTCAGTCGCAAATACACGGGCGTGGTGGGAGAAAACGGGCGAATCTTTTGGGATGGGGCGTTGCGGGCGTCTGGTGGTCCCTTGGTCCGGTTTGCACCGGAGGCATGGTTCAGACGGCTTCGTTGCGTCTAGCCGTGTTCTTGTGCAGCAAACCAAAAAGACGCAATCGAGCTTCTTCATTAGTCCGATTGTGCCACGCGGCACAAGTCTCGTGGCAAAAAACACATCGATTAACGTACGTTTTTCACGGATGTCACCGAACTGTAGCCGTCCCCGCGCTACATGTTGAGGTATGCGGACTGGCGGCATGACACTTTCCAACGCCACGCTGACCTTTATTTCTCACCGCGACCATACCCTGATGCGGCGCGTCAACCGGTGGTATGCGCCGCGCTGGATTCGCGTCTGGATGCTGTGCGCCACGCGCGGCGGCGATGGATGGCTGTGGTACGCCATGGGCCTGGTGATCCTGCTGCTGGGCGGCGATCAGCGATTCCCGGCGATTGGCGCTGCGGCGCTGGCGGCGGGAGTGGGAATCGCGGCCTTCCTCCGCTTGAAAAAGGCAACCGGCCGCAAGCGCCCCTGTGCGTTGGAACCCCATTGCTGGGCCACCCTGCTGCCGCCCGATCAGTTTTCGTTTCCATCGGGCCATACCATCACGGCTTTCGCGGTGGCCGTGTCGCTCAGCCTTTTCTATCCGGATCTGCTGATCGGCCTGCTCTTTTGCGCTCTCAGCGTCGCGGCCTCGCGCATTCTGCTGGGTATGCATTTCCTCAGCGACGTGCTGGCCGGCGCGGCTATCGGCACGGCGCTGGCCTACGGATCGGTCTGGCTGGTTCTTCGGGGCGGGTCTCTCTGTTAAACTGGCAAGTTGTCCTCGCATTTGTCCCGCGCCGGAGAGTGGTTTCTGCGCTCCGGCATTCAGCAACCGAACGGCGGCGTAGCCCGCTATTACCGCACGGACCTGGCGCGCAACCATCCGGTCTCGACCGAAATCACCGGTTACGCGGCCAGCACTTTCGTCTATCTGTACGCCGTTACGGAGGATGAACGGTATCTCGACCGCGCCGTTTCCGCGGCACGTTTTCTGACCCGCACGGCATGGGACCCCGCATCCCGAACCATCCCGTTCGAAACCGGTCCGCCCGCTCTCGCCTATTTCTTCGATTGCGGCATCGTGGTTCGCGGCCTGCTCTCGGCCTGGCGCGCCACCGCCGAGGCGGAGTTCCTGGACGTGGCGGCCGCGCTGGGCCAATCCATGGTCCGCGATTTCGCCTCCGCGAACGGCAGTTTTCACCCCGTCCTGTCGCTTCCCGGCAAGCGTCCGCTAGAACGCGACCCCGGGCGCTGGTCGCGGAATCCGGGATGCTATCAGCTCAAGGCCGCCATGGCCTGGTGGGACCTGCTCGAAGCCACCGGCGATGCGCAATTCCGCGAACCCTATGAGCGCATGCTGGAGTATTCCCTGGTCGCCTGCGGCGGTTTCCTGCCCGGCCATCCGGAGCGCCCCAAGGTCATGGACCGCCTGCACGCTTTTCTCTATTTCCTGGAAGGCCTGCTGCCGCATGCCGATGAACCGAGTGGCGCAGCGGCCATCCGCGACGGCATCCGCGCCGTTGCGCATCACCTTCGCGAGATTGCGCCGGAATTCGAGCGCTCCGACGTCTACGCCCAGTTGCTGCGCATGCGCCTCTATGCCGATGGGGCCGGCGTCCTGCCGCTGGATCGTGCCGCCGCGCAAATCGAGGCGGAAAGACTGGCGGAATTCCAGGCCGCCGGTTCCGATCCGTCCACCGGCGGCGGTTTTTATTTCGGACGTCAAGCCGGAGCCTGGCTGCCGTACTTGAACCCGGTGTCCTCGGCCTTCGCGCTCCAGGCGCTGGAACTTTGGGACCAGTGCCGCACGGGTAAAGCGCGAGTCTGGCGGCATCTGCTGATCTGACTTGAAACTGGGAATCCAGCTCGCCTTGTGGTACGCGGCCGCGCGCGTGGCCGGGGCCTTGCGTCCCCGGTGGCGTAGCCGGAACGGCCCGCGACCGGGGTCCCCGGCCGGCGAGCCGCGCGCCGTAGAAACCGGCATCTCCGTCATCATTCCATCCCGCAACGGAAAGTCCCTGTTGGAAGCGCAACTGCCCGGCATCGCGCGGGAACTGGAATCGTTCACGGCGGAAATCATCGTGGCCGATAACGGCTCCGACGATGGCACCGCTCAGTGGCTCCGCGCCGCCTGGCCGCAGGTGCACGTGGAGCTGTCCCATCCGCCCCTTTCCTTCGCGCGCGCCGTGAACCGCGGCATCGCGCGCGCGCGGTACTCACACGTCTGCCTGCTGAACAACGACATGCTGCTGGAGCCGGGCTTTTTCGGGGCGCTGGTCCGCGCCTTCCAGCAGGCGCCCGACCTCTTCTGCGCCACCGCGCAGATCCGCTTCCCCGAGGGCGTTCGCCGCGAGGAGACCGGCAAGGCGGTAATGGCGCAATCCCATCCCGACGACTTCCCCATTCGCTGCGACGAGCCGCTTCCGGGCGAGGACCTGAGCTACGTGCTCTACGGCAGCGGCGGCTGCTCGCTCTACGACGCCGCCAGGTTGCGCGCGCTGGGCGGAGTGGATCAGGCATACGAGCCGGCCTACGTGGAAGACCTCGATCTCGGCTACCGCGCCTGGCAGCGCGGATGGCCCACCGTGTACGTGGCGGGCGCGGTGGTCGAGCACCGCCATCGGGCGACCACCTCGCGGTATTACACGCCTGCGCAGCTCGAGGAAATCCTGGAAGTCAATTACCTGAGGTTCCTGGTCCGCGCAGTGGTGAGTCCCAAGCTGTTCCGCAAGCTGTGGCGGCAGGCAACCCGAAGACTACGGATGAGGGTTCAGCCCGCTCTGCTCAGAACAGCCGCGCGGATGGCACTTGGGGGAGGGTCGCCGGGGGTGCCGGAGTACTCCGAGGAGCTGATTCTGGCACTCACCAGCGGCGCCGTGGCGGTCTTCCCCGGGCAGGTCGTTTCAGACCGCCCGCGCGCACTGATAGTCAGCTCGTATCTGGCGGCTCCTCTATCAGCCGGTTTTGATTCGGTCCTGGTCGCCTTCACCAAACGGCTGGCCACGCCCCCGCCGGAGATTCTGGCGGCCTCGGTCGAGGTGGTCCTGGTGCTTGAGGATTCCGCCTCTTCCGCGTTCCGATCCGCCTTGCACCAAACCGTGCGCAAGTGGCGGCCGGCGGTGGCGCAACTCGAGGCCCCGCAAATGGCACAGTACGCCGCCGATTGTGTGCCGGCTCGCGCCATCCTGGTGCCGCCGCCGCATCCGGATTGAGTGTAACCAAAGCGCCTTCGCGTACACCATTTAAGGAGGATGCCATGTTCGCAGTGTAAACCTTGGGACTCCAGTACTATTAGTACTTGAAGCCGCTAAGTATCGGAAAAACTGGTGTCTAAGTAAAAAGGACCAAAATTTGCTGGTCGAAAAAATGACTTTATCGGTTAAAGTAATTCTTGGAGAGAATGCCCACGAACCTCAGTTCGCTTGGTAACAGTGGAACCAGCCGGGCCTTGGATTTGGCCCGCGTGCTTCTGGTGCATGGCGAACTTGCACCCCGCTTAGCCCTTCGGACCATATTGCAAGCCGGTGGCTACTCCGTGGATGTAGCAGCCACGCCGGCGGAAGCCATCAGCAAGCTGGATGAAGGGCGATATGCATTGGTCCTGAGCGATGCGGAGTTCGGGTCGCGTCCGGCCGGCCGCAATGTCCTGGCTTACGCGCGCGTCAAAGAGTACCGGCCCGCCACTGCCCTGGTGACATCTTACGAACCTAGCCAGAAACGCCGCCCCGGGCGAGCGAAGCATCAGATCTCCATCTATACCGAGAACTTACCGAACCTGCTGGGCGAGGTTGCAGAGCTAATTGGGGTGCGCGCGAGCCGTCGTTACCGGCCGGTCCGGCAGGCCGGTTAGCGCGCGTGTCCGCCGCCACCGCCGCGCGCGCTCGATCCGTGTCCCACCGAGGAGCCTGAGGAAGTCCCTACGGTTGACCCGCTCCTCACGGATGTGCCCGACGAAGCCGACCGGGCGGCAGCCATCGATGTAGAAGCCAGGGTCCGGGACGCTAGCCCACCAGTTACAGAGCCACGAGTGCGAATCAAGGAAGGCGCATTATAGGCTTGGATCACGGTCTGCGGCGTCCAAAACTGATATCCATAAGGGCTCCACGCCATGGCGCCGCATGGGATATACGTCATCATCCCGTACCACTGGTTGTAACGCCAGGAGGGAGCACACGGGTTTAACACGCACGATTGCGAAGTGGAAACCGGCGTGGCAGCGGCAAACGGCGTGACAAACGACGTGCCATACGAGTAACCTGCACAGCCCGAATCGTGCACCTGTTTGGCCGCCGAGATGTTGGCCATGGCCACCATCTCGCCGCGCCGTTGGCTCCAGTTGTCCAGGCTATCCGTATCTTCTTTATCGAACTTCTCAACCGATGCGATCGTGCCGCCAAGGCCCAACATCTTACCACCGGCTACCTCGATATTCTCGCCGGAAACCTGCGCGGAGGCGAGGCCCTCGAAAACCTTGAGCCGGGCGGGCGCCGTGTCGAAGCGGTACAAACCCTTCTTGCCAAGCACCACAGTGCCGTCTTTGCAAACCAGCGTCACGTTGGTGTCTTTGGCGATCTCATCGGCTTCCACCACGGCCGAGCCTGTAAGCAGCTCGATCCGCGTATCGATGAGGCGGTTGGTGAGCATTTTGAAAGAGCTGTTCTCGCCCAGGCGCAGAACCACACCCGGGGTCAGCAGGACCTCGGCGCGTCCTTCAGCCGTGCGCACCAGCGCGTTCTCTTCCACATTGGGGAAGTGTGTGGGAGACGGCTCCACAATCTGGTCGTTGAGGTACACCTTGCCTTCAACGTAGGAGATCAGGCCCGACTTGGCCGAGATCACAGGTTGCGCCAGCGCCGGAATCGCGCTTAACGCGAGGATTACCGCCACGAACCCCGCTATCCATACCGGCTTCATAGACACCTCGCCTCCCTATAGCTTGAGCGGAATGGTCCCGTTTGTCAACTACAATCGCTTGTATCGTTCGGGCTAGAACAGGGCTAGCCGACCGTCAAAGCCGGACGATCCTGTCTGAACTGAAGCCCTTTAGCGCATTACGCGTGTCCACCACCAGGCGCGCGCGGTCCACCAGGGCCTGGTAATCGAAGGCCGAGTGGTCGGTGACGATCACCACGCAATCGGCGGCGGCGGCTGATTCTTCGGGGGCGGATTCGATCTCCAGGCCGTCGACGCGAATGGCGGGGACGTGGGGGTCGCTGTAAGTCAGAACCGCCCCGCGCCGCTTCAGCAGCAGCATGACGTCGAGCGCCGGCGATTCGCGCATGTCGTCGATGTCCCGCTTGTACGCCACGCCCATGACGTGGATGTGCGATCCCTTTACCGGCTGGCCCGCGTCGTTCAGCGCGTTCTGCACCGTGTCGGCCACAAAGTGGGGCATCTGGCCGTTGATATATCCCGCCAATTCGATGAAGCGCGCCTCGATCCCGGCCTGCCTGGTCTTCCACGAAAGATAAAACGGATCAATGGGGATGCAGTGCCCGCCCAGCCCCGGGCCCGGGTAGAAGGGCATGAAGCCGAACGGCTTGGTGGCCGCGGCGTCGATCACTTCCCACACGTCGATCCCCATGCGGTCGCACATCAGCGCCATCTCGTTCACCAGCCCGATGTTGATCATGCGGAAGGTGTTCTCCAGCAGCTTGACCATCTCGGCGACCTGCGTGGAGCTCACCGGCACCACGCGCTCGAGCGCCTGCGAGTAGAACAACCGGCCCATCCCGGTACACGCCGGCGTCGAGCCCCCCACCACTTTGGGAATGTTGGCCGTCTGGAATTTCGGATTGCCTGGGTCCACGCGCTCAGGGGAGAAGCACAGGAAGAAATCGCGGCCCACTTCCAAACCCGATTTCGACAGCATGGGGAGCACCAGCTCATCCGTGGTTCCGGGGTAGGTGGTGGATTCCAGAATAATGAGCATCCCCGCATGGAAGTGCCTGGCGATTTCCTGGCAAGCGGAGACGATATAGCTCATATCCGGGTCTTTGGTCTTGCGCAGCGGTGTGGGTACGCAGATGTTGATGGTGTCCAGCTCGAGCACAGCCGAAAAATCGGCGGTCGCCCGAAGCTTTCCGGATTCCACCAGAGGGCCGAGCGTTGCGCTGGGAACGTCGCCGACGTACGAGTCTCCGGCGTTCACGCGCCTGGCCTTCTCCTGGCTGATGTCGATCCCGGTAACGGCGAATCCAGCCTTGGCGAACTCGACCGCCAGCGGCAGGCCCACGTATCCCAGTCCCACGACTCCCACGCGCGCCGCGCGGGTACGGATCTTTTCTTCCAGGATTTCGGCGGTGGTAGGCGTTTCAAGCTGTGCTTCAGGCATCAAGTTGGTATTCTCCCACATTTCCGCCGTAAGGCCGCGGATAGGTCCACGGGCCAGCCATCCGCCAGCGAATCGGCTCAACAGAAAATGACATTGGCATGACTCGTGCTCCAGGAGTTTCGATTCAGCCGCCAAATGCCGATCACGCTGTGGCGAGCGGAAGCCTTGACCGTACAAGGGAGATTTCAATGTTTCTAACGCTGTTTGTTATTTTGCTTGTAATGTGGTTGCTGGGATTTTTGGCGTTCCACGTTGCCGGCGGGCTCATCCACCTTCTGCTAATAGTCGCGGTGATTTCTTTGGTGGTGCACTTCCTCAGGAGGGCGTAGCTTTCCCGATCCCCTCCCCAAGGAAGTTCATCAGCTCGCGATTCACCTCATCCGCGTGGGTCCAGGTGATGCAGTGCGGCCCGTCCTTCACCACCAGTAAGCGGGCCCCCGCGATCAGTTTAACGGTCCGGAGTCCCGAGGCGCCGATAGGTAGAATCCGGTCCGCATCCCCATGAATCACCAGCGTGGGCACGTCGACGCGGGTCAGGTCCTTGCGGAAGTCCTCATGCCATGTCGGCACGCAGGCGAGACTGGCCGTGGCGGAGGCGCCGGCTGCGACGTTCCAGTTGGACTGAACGGTCTGTTCGCTGACGCGCCTCCCCAGCAGGAGATCCGTGTTGTAGAAATTCTTGAAGAACTCGGTGAAGAACGCGTAACGGTCCGCCGCGACGGCTTTTTCGATTCCGTCGAATACACTGCCGTCCACGCCCTCCGGGTTGTCCGGCGTTTTCAGAAGGAAGGGCGGGACCGACGAGATGAATACCGCTTTGCTCA
Source organism: Bryobacteraceae bacterium (assembly GCA_049515735.1). Lineage (GTDB taxonomy): Bacteria > Acidobacteriota > Terriglobia > Bryobacterales > Bryobacteraceae > Fen-178. Next base: position 99,172 of record JBEKTU010000005.1, on the reverse strand, counting down.
CGCCCTTCGATCCGTACTTCCCGAAGTAGCGTGCCACTTCGCCGCCACCCATGGAGAAACCTGCCAGCGCGAAGTCCCGTAGTTCAAGCCGCGTCACGAGCTTGTGCAGGTCTTCGGCGAAGGTGTCGTAGTTGTAGCCGACGGTCGGCTGGCTGGACTTGCCGAATCCTCTCCGGTCATAGGCGATAACACGGTGACCCGCGGCCAGAAGCACGGGGGTCTGTTTCTCCCAGGAAGCACCGCTCAGCGGATATCCGTGGATCAGGACAACCGGCTCACCCGAGCCGTGGTCCTCATAGTAGAGATCGATGTTGCCGGAGTTTTCCTTCCCGACAGTAATGTATGGCATTGAGATTCTCCTTATATCGCGAACATCACAAGCAAAAAATGCACTTTCTGTGACCAAGCTTGCATCTTCACTTCCCGCCGGAAGTGAACCGCGCGGCCACCATGGCGCCAGGGTCAGTCTGGAAGGCGAGGATTTCCTTGCCGCCGTTGACCAGAAATCCACGCATGGCCATTAGCGAAGGTTCGGCGTCCTGCTCGTCCTCAGCCGGGAGTATCCATTCGAACCGTACCGAGCAGTCGCTGTCTACCTCGAAGCTGCCGTTCTCGGCTATATCCAGCGTCCCCTTGGCGGACAACGTGTGCGCAACTTCGCCGGCCTGCATCGGCATGATGCTGCCGGAGACCGTAAAGTCATATTTCTTCAGGAGATCCGCCGCCGAGCAGGTGTCGGATGTGTTCTGCATCATCCCCCGCTGGGCGCCGCCTGGGTCGGTCTGTGTGAACTGCACGCGAGTTCCATCGGCCGAAACCGTTCCGCTGAAATTCTGGAAGGCGCCGGAATCGTCCTGCAGTTTCCAGATCACCGAACAATCCGATTTCGCCTCGTAGCTCCCCGTCACCGGGTTGCCGAGGAGTAGTCCGTCGAAGGTGGCGGACGCGGTCCCGCTCAGGTTGCCGCGCCCATCGAAGGCGATCCGGCCCAGACTGACAGTTGGTTGCGGCGTCCCGGCAATATCCGTCGAGCCCGTCAACTGAAACGCATACGGCCCAACCAGATGCGCGGGATCGCAAACGACGGTGGCCTGCGCAGCCAAACCCGAAGGCAAAACCACGAGGAACAGCCAATTCATCCGCATGATGTACTTTGAAGGCACCTGAAGCGCCAAACCAGGTTTGGTCCCAAATCTGCTTATACCACGCTTGATAGACGAAAGGATGTTGAACTTGAAGACTCTCAGTATTTGCGCCGCATCGCTGGCGTTGCTGGCCGCCGGAATCCTTGCAGGATGCTCACAGACGTCTATGAAATCACCCGACGTTTCCGCCAGCATTCGCACGTCGCTCGATCAGGCTGGCCTCAAAGATGTTTCCGTAAGTCAGGATCGCGAGAAGGGCGTGGTAACCCTGGGCGGACACGTCGCGGCTGACGGTGACAAGGCACAAGCGCAATCCATTGCAACGTCCATCGCGGGCGGACAAGTTGTATCGAACCAGATCGAACTGATTCCGCGGGGCGCAGAACGTGCGGCCAAAGCCATGAATTCGGATCTGGACGAAGGCATCGGCAAGAACCTGGATGCCGCTCTCATCCAGAACAAGCTTCACGAGAGTGTAAAGTACGACGTCAAGAATCACGTCGTCACGCTGACGGGCGAGGTCGACTCTCAATCCGCGCGCCGGCAGGCCGGAAGCGTCGCGTCTTCAATTCCCAACGTTTGGCAGGTCGTGAACGAGCTGCAGGTCAAGAATCAAAAGGCCACTTCGTCGGAGTGAGCGAGTTAACGTTCCATAGAAAAGGAGATTCACAATGTTGCTATTGCTTATCGTTTTGTTACTGGTTTTGGGGCTTGGTGGCGGATACTACGGCCATAGCCGCTGGGGTTACGGCGGAGGTATGGGCTCGGGGGTAGGCACCGTATTGGTGGTTCTCCTGGTAGCCTACCTGCTTGGGGCTTTCCGCTAGAGTGCGGCGGCCGTTCCGCCACCGGCACTACACGAAGCACTCGCCTTCCGCGACGATCTCCGCGGGACCTGTGAGGTAAATGTCTTCTTCGATCCGCAGATCCAACGGGCCGGCGGGCGTGAGCACGCGCACGGGGGATGTCACCAGCCAGCGCGCCACCGCCGCCGCGGCTACGCCCATGGACCCCGTCCCCGAACTCATGGTCTCGCCCGCCCCGCGCTCATAAAACCGCGCCTCGACGATGTGCTCGTCCGCGGCCTTGAAAAAGGAGACGTTGGTACGCTCTGGAAAGAGCGGATGCGACTCGATTTCCGCTCCCATGGCGCGCCAGTCGAAATAGAAATCGTCCACCGGCACGGCGCACTGCGGGTTTCCCACCCACATAAGCGTCACGTCGCGCGGCCCGTTGGAAAGCGGCAATTGGAAACTCACGGCGGCGATCTCCGGGCGGCCCATGTTCATTTCGAACGCGAAGCGCAATCCGCTGCGCTCGAGTAACCGCAGCGTCTTGACGCCCGCGCCTGTGCGCACCCGCAGCGGCGCGGATGCGCGGCTATCCTGGATGCAACCATGCTGGATGAGGAACGCCGCCGCGCAGCGCGTGCCGTTGCCGGAAATCCCGGCCACGCTGCCATCGGAGTTATAAAGCTCGATGGAGCCGTCCACTTCCGGGTCCGGCTCCACCAGCAACCAGCCGTCCGCGCCCACGCCGGTGTGCCGGTCGCAGAGGGCGCGGGCGATTCCGGCGTGATCGGACGGAGGCGCATCGCTTCTCCAGGTCAGCAGAAAATCGTTCTTGGCGCCGTGCGCCTTGGTGAACGGAATCTTCATTTCCCAGTGCCCTCCACCTCAACCACGATTGCCTCCCGTACGCCGGTAAATCTCGATCGCCGGTGCGCCTTTCACCATGATGCTCTTTTCCAAACTGTATCGGCCGTCGCGAACGGCAGCGGCCGCAACGGCGTCGCCATGCATCGCTACGGCCCACTCCTGCCACAAGAAAAGTTCGGGCCGCCTCACCGTAGCAAGCCAGGGCAGCCCGTTGTCCCCGGTGAATGTTTCGCGTAAGGGGATTCCCATCTGGCGGTAGATGCCGGTCAAATCGCCGAACGATGTGATGATACCGGAACCGCGCACGTAGCGGGGCGCCAGGTACTCGGCAGCCTCGCGAGTCCAGGCACGGCGCGCCTCCGAATTGACCCGCGATTCCTCCCAGACGATCCAGTTCCGGGGCTGCGGCTCGACCATCCAGTGAACCGTTCCGGCTGCGATTACCAGTGCCGCGGTGATGGCGCGCATGCGCGAAGGCATGATCGCGACCAGTCCCGCGGAAGCCACGGCCAGCAGGGGCAGCGCCGCCAGTCCATAGCGGGTGTTGTAGTACGAGTGAGGCCATAATGTGGGCACGAAGATTGGCGTGGCGGAGGAGTGGATGCTCCAAATGTAGAACACGCCCGGCAGCGCCAACAGTGCCAGCGGCCAGAAGACGCGCCTGGCGAGCGACGCCGCGGCCCCGGCAATCGCCATGAGCGCCAGGCCCGGTCCGGCGCATAGTTGGGTCGCGGTGCGAAAGTAGAGCCAGGCCGTTGGCCAATCGCCCTTGCCTGGGTAGGGCTGGGTGCCTTGGATGGCCCACGCCGAATATGGACCCCGATAGAACTCCAGCGGATCTCCGTACAGCCACCAGTTGTGCGCCAGCCAGTAGAGCGGGCCCAGCGCGCCCAGAGCGCAGAAGAGCATAGCCACGCCCTTGCGCCGCCGCCGGGCCGCCGACAGCATGTACAGCGCGGCGAAGGGAATAAGAAACCATCCTTCGTACCGCGTCAGCGTCCCGGCGAAGGCGGCCATGCCGGCGCCGGCGGCCATCCCCCACCCTTGCGTTTCGCGGAACCGCATGGTGAAGTACAGCAGCGCCAGGACCGCCGCAAAGAAAACCGCTTCGGTCATGGCCGTCGACTGCATGTAAAGAAGGTTGGGATTCAGGGCGAATAGCGCCGTGGCGGCCACGGCGGCGGACGCGGATGCGAACGCCCGCCGCACGGCCGCAAAAAGAAACGCGCCGGCCGCCACAAAACACGCCGCCGCGGAGATGGACCCGGCAATGCCGCTTCGCCACCACGCGTCGGAGCGGGCGAAGGGCAGCATCAGCCAGTGCGGCAGCGGCAGCCACGCGGTGCCGATCTGGTCGTATCCCGGAGTTTGCGAATCCAAAATGCGGCGCGCGATGTTGAGGTGCGCTTCGGCGTCGCCGTAGTAGAACAGCCAGCCGCGGCTATAGAAAAACCAGACCGCCGCGGCGCTCCAGGCGGCCAGGACGAGGACCACCCAAACGCCCGAGCCTGTTCGCTGTTTCTGCATTTAGAACGCGGTGCAGTCCTTGAACTCCTGGTAGCGCGCTTCAATTTCTTCGTGGGTGAGCGTGCGGAAACGGTCCACTCCGAACTTCTCGCAACAGAAGCTGCCCATCACCGATCCGTAGATCACCGCGCGCCGCAGTTCCGCCAAATCGATATCGCCGTTCGAAAGCTCGATTCCTTGGCCCGCGAGGTAGCCGATGAACCCGCCGGCGAAGCAGTCCCCGGCGCCGGTCGGATCGAACACGTCTTCGAGCAGATAGCCCGGCGCCATGAAGTGGCAGCCGCGGCGGAACAGGATGGCGCCGTATTCACCGCGCTTGATCACCAGGGTGTGAGGCCCCATCTCCAGAATTTTCGCCGCCGCGCGCCGCAGGTTGTGCTCACCGGAAAGCAGACGCGCCTCGCTGTCGTTGATCAGCAGGAAATCCCATTGCTTCAGCGTCTCCAGCAGCTCGCCGCGAAAATCCTTGATCCAGTAGTTCATGGTGTCGCCACCGGTGAGCTTCAGACGGCTCATCTGCGCGCGCACGTTCTTTTGCAGCGCCGGCTGGATGTTGCCCAGGAACAGGTACGGTTCCGAGCGGTACGATGGCGGCAGCTTCGGGTTGAAGTCCGCGAACACGTTAAGGTCGGTGCGCAGCGTGGCGCGGTCGTTCATGTCGGCCGAATAGACGCCCGCCCAGAAGAAGGTCTTGCCGCCCTCGACGCGCTCCAGGCCCGTGAGGTCGATGTTGCGCGAGGCCAGCAGGTCCACATCTTCCCGCGCGAAATCGTCCCCCACCACGGCCACAATTCTGACCGAAGTGAAATAGCCGGCGGCCAGCGAAATATAAGTCGCTGCGCCGCCCAGCATGCGGTCTACTTTGCCGTGCGGCGTCTCCACGCCGTCGTAGGCGACGGATCCCACTACCACGAGTGACATATAAGAGAAGATTGTACAACGAAACCGCAAACCGTTGATTCCACAATGATGGACGGCCCTGTGAAGCGCATTAAGAATTGCGGCTTACTGCAACTGCGCGGTAGCGGCGGCTGAGTTACCCTGGGTGTTCGTCAGGGTGACGGTGACCGATCCGATGGCACTGATATCCCCGGACACGCTGATCGGAATGGAGACGGAAATCTGGCTGCCGAATGCGGCGGCGGCGGCGCTCTGATACCAGGCGGCGATTACCGTGGAAAGCGGCGCGACGATCGGCGCCGCGCTGAGCGTACTGCCCGTGGCTGCATTGAACTGGAGGGTCGCTTGAACGAGTTCCTTGGTGGTCGAGTAACCGGCGATGGTTACCGTTACGCCCCCGCCCGTTGACGTTTTCTTCAAAGTGACGGATGTGATCACGGGGACCTGCTTGGGGACGGTCGTCGCGGCCTGGGGGGCGGGCGTGGGCGTGATGTCGCTGGCGCCGACTTGCAGCGTGGCTTGAACCGTGATCGTGCCGGCAACCGTTCCTGTGGATAGCAACAGTTGCGCGTTCTGCGGATAGACCGCGGTTGTGGTGCCGGCCGGGATGGTGTAGCTTACGGTTCGCCCCCCGGTGGAAAACTGAATCGAAGGATCGTCGCCGCCTACCGCGGACGTGAAGCTGATTGTGAGGCTCCCGCTAAGATCCATGGTAAACGGGGCCGGGATGGTCACTGCCAACGGGACCTGTTGTGCCGGACCTACCGTGGAACCGAGGCCGCCGATTGTCAGCGACGAAATCGACACGATCGCGGTGAACGACTGGGACGCCGTTTGTTGTTGCCGGCTATCCGTCACCGTGACGGTGAAATGGTAGCCGCCGGGGGTGGAGGGGGCACCACTGATTTCTCCGGTGGCGACGTTGAGCGAGAGTCCGGGCGGTAACCCGCCCGCCGCCGACCATAGATACGGCGCCGAACCGCCCGTCGCGGCCAGCACCACCGAATACGCATTGCCGGCTGTGGCGGCCGGGAGGTTAGCCAGCGTGGTAATGCTTAACAACAGGTCCACCTGCAATTGCAGGGACTTCACTGCGGTGCGGCCTTGCGAATCGCTAACCGTCACTCCCAGCACGACGCTGGCGGCGCCCGTGGGTGTGCCGCTGATAGTACCGCTGGTCGGGGACAGAATGAGACCGGCAGGCAGGTTGCCAGCCGAGATCGTCCACGTGTAGGGCTGATTGCCGCCCTGGGCAGCCAGCGTCTGCGAATAGAAAGTGCCCACAACCGCATCCGGCAGGCTGGAGGTGGAAATGCTTAGCGAGGGTTGTCCGATGGTGAACGACTGGAACGCGGAGACCGCGCCGCCGGGGTTCTGCACCGCGACGCTCGCCGTGCCCGCGGAAGCCACATACGAGGCGGGAACAGCGGCCTGGATCTGGGTAGAACTGGAGTAGGCCGTGGGCAGCGCGGTTCCGTTCCATTGCACAGCGGATCCCGGCACGAAATTGGTTCCCGCCACGGTCAGGGAAAATGCCGGATCGCCCGCATTGGCAGTGGCAGGCGTAAGCGAGGTGATGGTGGGGCCGTTGACGTTGAGCTTCGAGGCGGCGGAAAGCGGCGCACCGGGGTTCTGTACGGTCACGTTGGCCACGCCCGGGTTGGCGATCAGGCTGGCATCGATCAGCGCTGTGATTTGCGTGGCGCTGATGAACCCGGTGGCCAACGGCGCCCCGTTCCACATCACGATTGAGCCGCCGACGAAACCGGTGCCGGTCACCGTCAGTTGGAACGCGGGCCCTCCCGCGACAGCCGAAGGCGGGTTCAAGCCCGAGATGACCGGCGCCGGCGGCACGTTGATGCTGAAGATGAGCGGCAGCGTTGCGCTACCGCCAGGGTTGGTCACCAGGACGAAAGCGCTGCCGGCCGAGGCCACCAGCGTGGAGGAGATCAAAGCCGTCAGTTGCGTGGAGCTGTTAAAGGTGGTTGTCAGGTTGGCGCCGCTCCAGACCACAGTGGAGCCACTCACGAAGTTGGTCCCGGTGACCACCAGGCTGAAGGCGGCGGCGCCGGCAGCCACGCTCGCCGGGGCCAACGTGGTGGCGGTAGGACCGTTGACCTGGAATGTCGCGCCCGAAGAAGAGGAGTTGCCATTGACCACGACGACGTAATCCGTGCCCGGCGTCTGGAGAAGCGATGAGCTCACTTGCGCCGTAAGTTGGGAAGCGCTGACGAAAGTGGTGGCCAAAGGCGATCCGTTCCACTGCACCACCGAACCTGTGGTATTCCCCGAGCCGGCCACGAAGTTTTGCCCCGCGATTGTCAACTGGAGCGAGGCCGAACCGGCGGGAGCCGACACCGGTGCGATGCTGGTGAGCGTAGGCGAAGGCGGAGCGGCGGACCCGGTCACCCCGAAAGAGACGGCGTTAGACACGATCCCACCGGGGTTCAGGACGGTGATGAGGGCCGTCGCAGGCAGGGCCAGGAGATTCGCGGGAATCAGGGCGGTCAACTGGGTGGAGCTGACGAAACCGGTGGTCAGCAGCACCGGCGTGCCGCCCGCGCTCCATTGCACCATGGAGCCGAGAACGAAGTTGGCGCCCGAGACGCTCAGGCTCACGGCGGCGGAGCCGGCCGCCGCCGAGGACGGAGTGATGCCGCCCGTGGCGGCGATCGTGGGACCCGGAACCGCCGTAATGCTGAAGGCGACGAGGTTGGAGACAATGTTGCCGGGGTTCTGCACGCTCACGAAAACGTTGCCGGCTGCGGCAATCAGCGGTGCCGGCACGAGCGCGGTCAACTGCGACGCGGAGACAAACGCCGTAGTCAGCGATTGCGGTGTACCGCCGGCCGCCCATTGCACGGTGGCGCCACTGACGAAGTTCGAACCAGTAACGCTAAGCTGGAATCCGGCGCTCCCAGCAACCGCAGACGCGGGCGAAAGCCCGCCTGCACTCAGGATGCTTGGTCCCGCGGCCGCGTTGATGGTGAAGACGACGACGTTGGATGTAGCGTTGCCCGGATTCAGCACACTGAGGAACGCAGTGCCGGCCGTGGCAATCAGGTTGGCGGGAACCACTGCCGACAACTGAGTGGCGCTCAGGACCGATGTGTTCAGGCCGGTGGGCCCGCTACCGGAATCCCACTGCAGTTTGGCGCCCGTCACGAAGTTGGTACCGGTCACGCTGATTTGAAACGCCGATCCGCCGGCCGTCGCCGAGGACGGACTCAATCCGCCCGGCGAAGCGATAGAGGGCTGGGACGATGCTGCGGCCGTAATCGGAAACGTGGTCAGGCCGGACGAAAGGCCGCCGGTATTCAGCACGTCGACAAACGCCGTGCCGGGGGTAGCCACCAGGCTGGCCGGGACCACAACGGTAAGCTGCGACGAATCGACGAAGATGGTCGGCAGGGTTTGCGGACTAGTTCCCGAGTTCCATTGGACTTGCGATCCGGCTGCAAAATTCTGCCCGGTGATGGTGAGCTGGAACGCGGCCGAGCCCGCGGTGGCGGAAGCCGGACTCAAGCCGTTCACGTTGATGCTCGGCGAACTGGCCGGCGTAATCGAGAACGCTACCGAATTCGATAGCGTGCCGCCCGTGTTCACCACGTTGATGAACGCGGTCCCGGCACTGGCGAGCTGGCTGGCGGGGATGAGTGCGGTGACCTCAGTGGGTCCCACAAATATGGTGGGCAACGCCTGCGGGCCGGCGCCCGCGCTCCACTGCACCACGGACGAAGAGTTGAAACCGGTCCCGTTGACTCCCAGGGTGAACCCGACAGTGCCAGCCGTAGCGCTCGACTGATTGAGACTGGTGATGGTCACTGCGGGTACCGGGTTGATGCTGAAGGGAAGCGACGGCGACGTTGCGCCCTCGCTCACCACATCGACGAAAACCGTGCCGACCGTGGTGATGAGATTGGCCGGCACCACGGCATCCAGCGTGTTCGCGTCCTGAAAGACCGTGGCCAGGCCGGTGGTCGTCGAGCCATTGATCCAGTTCACCTGCGCGCCGTTGGCGAAACCGCTGCCGGAGGCGGTCAATTGGAACGCGGTACCGCCTACAGTGACGCCGTTCGCCGGAAGCAGGGCCGTCAAGGTTGGAGTGGCGCCCGGGCTCACATTGAAGATGACGCCGTTGGAGATCGCGTTGCCCGGGTTCTGCACCGTGATCAGCGCGGAGCCCACGGTGCTGAGGAGCGACGAAGGCACCGTGGCCTGAAGATCCTGGTCGTCCACGAAGCCGGTGGTCAGGTGCGTCGCCGTCCCGCTAACGGTCCACGCCACCACCGAGCCGGACTGGTAGTTGGTGCCGCTGACCTCCAGGAGGAACTGAGACGAACCCGCGGTAACCGAGGTCGCGGGCGAGCAGTTGCTTCCACTCGGGCATACGCTCAATCCGTTGGCGGTGTTGATGGTGGGCGTCGGTCCAATGGCGAACAACGCTCCGGCCGAGATCGCGCCGGTGGTGCCCGCCGGGGCCGGGTTTTGTACTGTAACCAACGCCGTGCCGGCGGTTGCAACGAGGTTCGACTGCGCCAGGGCCGTGAGTTGATTGCTGCTGACGAAGCTGGTAATCAGCGGCGTGGTTTGTCCGGTGCCATCAGTCCAGCGCACCGTGGAGCCATTGAGGAAATTGGAACCGTTCACCTGGAGGGCGAACGCATTGCCGTTCACGACAGACGACGACGGAGTGAGACCACTAATCACCGGTCCATTGACGGTGAGTGCGAACGCGGGCGAAGAGATATTGACGCCCTGGATATTGGCAACAGCCGTTACCTGCGCCGTTCCCGCCTGAGCCAGAAGGGCTTGAGTGGCGGTGGCAGTGATCTCCCCGGACGAAATATATGTGCTGGTGAGCGTGGTGGATGTGATGCCGGAGGTCCACACGATTGCGGTGGACTGGGAGAATGACTGGCCGGTAATGTCCAGTGTCAAAGCGGGGCTGCCGGCGACCAGGGGAGTCGGCGTGATGTTGCTGATGGCGATCTGCTGTATGGGCAGATTGACGGCCGGCGAGGTGGCGCCGTTAGGATTCTGCACTTGAATCGAAAGCACCCCGGGTGTAGCGATATAACTGGCCGGCACGGTGACGGTGATGGAGTTGCTGGTAACAGTGCCACCCGCCGAACCCGGCGCAATCGGCGCAAGCCCGGACCCAAACAGCACCTGGGCCTGGCCAGCGAAATTCTGGTTCTGCCCGGTGATCGTGAGAGTGAACGAAGGACCGCCGGCGAGCACGCTGGTGGGGCTGATGGAAGAGATGACGAGCGAAGCAATGGGAAACGAAACCGGCGCGGAATTGGTGTTCGGGTCAGTCAGGTTGTTGGGATTGTTGCCTACCCAGATCTGCGCGGTCCCGGTAGCGGCCAACAGGTTTGGATTGGATGTCAGGATGGACGCCACCAACTGCGTCGGCGTGGGGAGTTGCCCCACATTCTGCAACGGCAGCACGACGGGTGAGCCGCTGCACGCGTTGCACCAGACCAGCACCGAAGAAGCTACGAAATTGGTCCCATTTACCGTGATCGCGGGACTGGCGCTTCCATTCGGCAAGGTGGTGGCCGCCGCGGGATTCACGCTGATGATGGTGGGCGCTCCTATGGGGAGGGCCACGGCGCCGGACACCGGCCCACCGGAATTGCCGGGACCCTGTCCCGGATTCTGCACCGCCACTTGCGCCAGATTACTCACAATGTTGCCGATAAACGTACCTGGCACGGTCACCTGAAGCTGTATGGCCGTGGAAGAGGTTGGTATGAGCGTATGCTGCGCGCCGGTGGAATCGGTGAAGAGCACGACCGATCCGGTGTAGTTGGGGCCTACGGTGGTTCCCGGAATGAAGTTCGATCCGTTCACCGCCAGGGCAAAGTTGCCCGCGCCGGTGCCTACCGAGGCCGGGCTGAGCGCAGTGACGGAAGGCGCGGCTACGGTGAACGTCAAGCTGTTGGAGGGTGCTCCATCGGGGTCGACTACGCTGATAGTGGAGGTTCCCGGAGCCGTCAGCAGGCCCGCTGGAACAGTAACGGTAATCTGGTTGGATCCCACCACCTGGGGATTGCCGATTGGCGTTGTGGCGCTGTTGGCCGTCCAGTTCACCGCATCGCCGGCCGCAAATCCGTTACCGCTGATCGTCAAGGAGATAGCGGGGCTGCCGGCGCCCACAGCGGGCGGGTTGAGGTTGGTGAGGGTGGGAGCGGGCAGCAGGTTGAACGGGAACGGCTGCGAAGGGACTCCGCTGCTGCCGTCCACCACAGTGATGTTGCCGGCGCCCGCGGTGATACCTGGGCCGCTGAGCGCGGCTTGGGGCAGAGTCGCGGTGAGCGTTCCGTTGGTGAAGTTGGTGGCGATTCCAGTCACCGGGGCGCCGCCAGGCGGCTGAAAATTCACGGTGTCGCCGCTGGCGAGATTGGTGCCGGAGATCGTAATGGCCGCGCTGGTGCCGCCCACGGCCGCGCCGGAGGGCGTGATTCCAGAGATAGACGGCGCCGCGCCAATGTTGAAAATCAAGGAGTTGGAGACCAGGTTGGGCACGCTCGGATCGGATACCGCGATGGCCGCGCTGGTCAACTGGTTCGCAAGTAACGCACTGTACGGAGGACCGGAAATGGTGATCGATAGGGAACTGCCGTTGGGGGCAACCACGGGGTTCATAAACTGAGTAGCCGTGGTGGTGCCCGACGGCAGCCAGCTTACGACATCGCCGTTTGAGAAATTCGAGTTCGTGGCGTTGATGGTCAGGGTAAACGGCTTACTGACGCCTGCACCGGCGACGGTCGAGGCGGGGATCAACGAACTGATCAGGAATCCCTGCCCGAGGAATGCCTGGACGCTAGGTTGGTTGTTGCCGCAGGCGACGACGAAATCGCTCCGGTTGTCCCCGTTGTAGTCGCCGGCCACGATCCCACGCGGGTTCCCACAAACCGATACGGTGGGCGCGGCGGTAAACGTCCCCGGCGTACTCGTGCCGAATAGTACCCCAACCGTGTTGCTGGGGGTAATCGTGATCCCCAGGCCCAGTTTTCCAGCTCCGTTGAAGTCGCCGGTGGTTATGCCTCCGGCATTGTTTCCAAAAACCGTGGGGCTCGAATAGGTGAAACCGCCGCTTCCATTGTCCAAGGCCACCCGGATGTTCTTATTGGTATCGAAATAAGCCACGTCCACGCGCCCACTGCCGAAGTCGCCGGCGGCCAGGAGGTTCCCGGCGGGCGGGCCCTGGGCAAGTAGCGCGTTGGAGGTGGTGAACGTGCCGTTACCCCGGCCCGTGAGCAGGAATAAATCCTCGCCGCTGGCAGCCCTGGCGAGAACCACGAGGTCGGGAATGCCGTCGCCGTTGAAATCGCCGATCGCTACGGCAGCCGGATTGGTGCCGAGGGCGTTACCCGGGGTGGCTACTACGCTCTCCAAAGGAGTGGCCGGAAAGGTCCCATCTCCGTTACCCAGAAAGATGTGAGCGACGCCGGCCACGGTTGAATTGACGTTCACGTTCCCGACAACCACGATGTCCGGTTTGCCGTCCAGATTGAAATCGGCAAGACCGACAGTCATAGTGTTAGCGATAAATCCGGGGACGTTAAACGCCTGGCCCAACTGGGTAAAGCCGCCGCTGCCATTGCCCAGAAAGACCCTGATATCGCCGGCGGGGCCCATTGTGATCAGGTCCGGGATGCCATCGCCATTCACATCGCCCACGGCAAGAGATTGGGAGGGCGCATTCAACTGCGCTTGCTGAGCCGTGAATCCGCCGTTTCCATTGCCCAGCAGGATGGTAATGTTGTTGCCGTCGCTGACCGCAAGATCCTGGATGCCGTCGCGGTTGAAATCCGCCTGAACAACCACACTGACGGGGCCGACGTTGGCAACGCCCGGGGCGGCGGCGAAGCCCTTGCCGGGCACCGCGCTCACCGGCACCGCAGCCGATCCGGTGCTGATGCCGTTGGAGGCGTCGCCCTCATAGCGCGCGAGCAACGATAGCCCCGAGACCGTGGTTGAGGTGGGAAGGGACTTGGTCGTCAGTGTGGCCGTGCCATTGCTTAGTGAGGCGGTGCCCAGAATGGTAGTTCCGGAATAGAACGTCACCTTGCCCGTGGCGCTGGCCGGTGCAACGGTGGCGGTCAGCGTGACGCTTTGGTCAAGCAAGGCTTGAGTCGGGGCGGCTGAGAGCGTGGTGGTGGTGGGCACGCGGCCGAGTGCCACGGCGTAAGGCTGCGTTCCGTTGCATGTGGCGAAGAAACCCTCCCGATGGGCGTCGGTGCCGGCCGTGGAGCCAAAATCCGCCGTGACGACATTCACGGGATTGCTATTCACCCCGCAAGGCTTTGCCACGACGGTTGGGGTGCCGAATGTGCCATCGCCGTTGCCCAGGAGAAACGTCGTGTCTTTGCCGGCAACCATGACGAGATCAAGCTTGCCGTCCCCGTTGAAGTCCGCCGTCGCCATGGGGCCGAGATTACCGCCGGAAGTCGCGTAAGAGGGTGCGGCTGCGTTAAAGTGTCCGGTCGTATCGTTGAGAAGGACCTGGATATTGGCGGAGCCATCGTTGTAGGCCACATCCGGGAAGCCATCGCCGTTAAAATCGGCTGCGACAGAATTGGAGGTCACTCCCACCGTCGCTATCTGAGTGCCAGTATTGAAAGAGCCGCCGCCAGACCCAAGTGCCACGTACAGAACTGGCGCCTCGCCGGACGGCGTAGCCGAAATGAGGATATCGAGCTTGCCGTCGCCGCTGAAGTCGGCGAGAGCCAGTCCCTGTGGGTTGCTAACGGGGACTTGGTCGAGTAGTCCGCCCGCCAGGGTGCTATAGGATATGTTGCCGAAGTTGCCGGTGCCATCCCCGAATGCCACGGCAACGTTGATGGTAGCCGCGGCGTAGTCGCAGTCAAAGCCGCAACCGACAATTGCAATTCGGCCGAAACTCGTGATGAGGTCGGGAATGCCGTCGCCGTTGAAGTCCGCCACGAGCAGCGAAACGAGGGGGTTGGGGCCTGTGAGATCCCAATTATAGGTATCGACCGCGACGGTATTGGCTGGAACGCCGAAGTTGCCGTTGCCGTCTCCGAAGCGCCCCTGTCCATTGCCCAGATAAACCGAAATCGTGTTGCTCGAAGTGACGGCGAGATCGGTGTCGCCATCGCCGTTAAAATCGGTAGCCGCAATGTAGGCGGCGTTGGCCGATCCGAACGGCGATCCAGTGGCCGTGCTAAAGGTTCCGTCGCCGCGCCCCAGCAGGACGTTGAGGTTGCCATTGCCATCGATGTAGGCAATATCCATGATGCCGTCGTTATTAAAGTCGGCGTATACCACCTGGCCGTTGTTGGCCGCGACCTGGGGCACGGCGGCGAGACCAAAACCGGCTCCGGCGGCCGTGGTAACGTTGCTGGCAGCCTGGGTGCTGGTACTGCCGGCAAAACTGGATGTGTTGGGCGTATAGACCACACTCAATGGCCCGGTCCCTAGCGGAAGCAGCACGTTTGAGAGGGTGGCACTGCCGCTGCTCAGGGGGCCGCTTTTCACCACATTGAATCCCTTGAACAACGTCACACTGCCGGTGGGCGTGCCCGAGCCGGCCGTCACGCTCACAGTTACGGTGAGCGTCTGCCCCAGGAGGGGGCTATTGGACGGCGTTACGGAGAACGTGGTGGATGTGGCGGTGGCAGAGTAGGCGGGGGCAGCCAGCACGGCCAAGGTAGCCAGGACGGCGATGCAGAAGGTTCGAGTCACGGTTCTTTATCCGGTTCGACGGCCGGCGGCAGAGCGAGAATGCGCGGCGCGGCCGTGATATCGAGGATGTGGACCGTGCCGCCCGCGTACCCGCTCAGCCGATACACGGCGCCTTCATTCATTTGGAAGAAACCTTCGGGCTTGCAGTGACAATCGAGCAGCGCCGGCGGTTGGCTCCAGTCGAGGCTCAATACGGCGACTTTGCCCGATTCGGCGCTCGCCAGCATCACCTTGCCGGCTTCGACGGACCCCGCAATTGCCGAGACGGGCCCCACTCCGGTGGCCGGGAGCGGGATCCAACCCGTGGGCCGGCCGGCATCGCGAATCAGCACAACATCCGTCCCGGAGGCCGCCAGAGCGTCATGCGTCCGCGGGGCGAACGCCAAGGCGGTGACAGGCCCGGATAATGTCAAGCGGTTCCGCTCTCCGGTAGTGCCGAGCACCACCACGGCGCCGGTTTGGCCTGCACTCGACGCGCACATCAGCAATTCACCATCGTCGCTGACGGCCCAGGTTCCGGGAGCGACGGCAAGCGGGACCTGGTTGATTTCAGCGGGACTCGACGGGTGATCCGGCAGACCGGACACCACCACCATGCGGTTCTCTGTGGCATAATAGAACGCCGCCGCAGTGCCTTCGGGGCTGAGCGCCACACGATCCGCGCCCGGCATGAGGCCTTCAAGCGGATGCGCGCCGGAAGACGGCAGCCAGAGCGCGGGAAGGCGGTCGGTATCGCTCCATGCCAGGACGTAGGCGCCCGTGGGCGAGACCGCACGCGCCGTCGCTTCGGAGGGGGTATCCACAGCGGCGCCGACCACGGCCGCGCCCGGAACACCGATGACGGGATGAATGCGGTTGGTGCGCGCGTCGATGACAAACCCGATCGCCGGACCCTGGGCGCGCGGCGCCTGGGCCATGGCCGCCGAAGTAGCCAGGACGGCGACAAATCCCGCGAGGTTCCGATGGAGGTTCATTAGGGCCCCGTGACGGTCGGCGTGCCTACGGTAGCGGCGCCAGCCGAAATTGTGGCCGAAGGCGCCTTGGTGCGGCTAGCGAAATAGTATGCGCCGCCCGCCGCTACGCCCAGCACCAAAAGAACCGCGACCCACTTTTTGCTATGGGGCCGCGAGCTGTACTTAGGAGCGCCGGCCGCGGGGACGAAGGAAGACCGCATCGCCGCCGACGAGCTCACATTGGTCTGCGTCACGGTTGCCGTGGCGCTCTGCGAGAACAGCGTGGCGACCACCCGAATGGGCATCAGCCCCACCACGTTGTTGAACCGAACGCTGCGCGAAGTTGCCACGCCTTTATCGTCCGTGAACACAGTCAGCACGCGGCTGCCGTTCGGGAACAAGCCGCTGGGTCCGTCGTTGGGCAGAAAGAACGTCACAGAAACACCCGAAAGTGCATTGTGATTCTCGTCCGTTACCTGCACCGAGACGGCGCGGTTCACCAACTGGGAGATCTGGTTGATGGCCCCATCCCCTTCCAGCACGCCGATCCGAAAAGGCGGTTGGGAATCCTGCTGCGCGGATAGCGGCGCCGGAAAGGTCGCCATCGCGAGCGATAGGATCAGCAGTAAGCTGATGGCGGGAAAAGTGCTTCGTCTGTGCATGGCGGTTATGGCTCCTCTATAGTGGCGGAGCATCATTATGGCGTCTGCCCGCCGGAAAAACTGTCCAATTTTGGTCAGCCGGACTGTACAAAACTGCCCGATGGTCCGGTCCCAACCTTACTTGTCCGCGGTGCGGGAGATCTGGAGCAACCGGCAGATCTCCGTCAACTCTCCGTCGTTCCGCACCAGTTCCGGGAGCAGATCTTCCAACCGCATGCTTCCCCAGGCAATCGCTCTGCGGACCAGGTAAGGCGCGGGACTGTGCGGCTCGGTTCGGGCCAGGAAATCGGCAGCCTCGGCTAGCCGGCGATATGCGTCGGTCCGGTCGCGAATCGGGCCGGGTATCCATTCGGCCACGCGGACCGCGGGTGTTTTCTCGCCGGCCGCCTCCCGTTCAGCAGTCGCGTCGGCCGCCACCTTGGGGGGCGTCTGAGGATTGGCATCTTCCCGCTGGTTGAGAGTGCTCACGACAAAGCCTCGAATTTCATCCAATGTGTTCGCCAATTGACGCAAGCTGGCGGCGCGGTCTCCGCAGCGCTCCGCGAGCAGCGTCTCGAGTTCCGTGCACGCGTCCGCCGCCGACTCAACCGATGCCAGCAGCGCCGAATAGAAGGCCGTCGGCGTCATCATCACGCTCTGCTGGAACTGCACCTGCGTCGTGCCCTCGTGGTCCTCGGAGCTGCGCGGCCGGATAGCGTTTTCCCAATCGGTCCAGGCGTAGATCTTCGCGTCCTCCGACCGGGGTTCCGTGAGAGGAAGCAGGCGCACGACAGGCGGCAGTTTCTCGTTGATCCACTCGATCGGCGCGAGACGGTATTCGAGCGAATCGCCGGTTTCGGAGCGCGGGTGCAGATCGTCCCAGAATCGCTCGCCCAGCGCGGCGACCACATGCAGGCCTTCTCGCAGGCCGGCCAGACCGTACAAGTGCAGCCAGGCTTCCGTCAGCCAGGCGGCGATCTGCAAATCTTTGCTGCGGTTCTCCAACGCATCCAGGCACAACGTGACGACGTCCGGCCACTCGGCCCGCTTGAGCGGGATTTTCCAGACGCCACGGGACAATCCGGGATTGTCTTCCTCCCGCGCCTCGCGGATCTTGTCGTAGGTACCCTCGTAACGGAGCGCGGCTCCTCCTGGGGAGCCGCCCGGGATCGGATCCAGCACGCTCGCGATGTCGAAATGGAATTGCTTCTCAACGCGCATCGGAGATATATCGATTGGCGGGCGCGCAAGACGGGCCCAAGCCGGGGGCCGAAGCCGGCACGGGCGGAATCGCAATCGGATTCTTGCCGCCTGCCGGCATGATCCTCAAATGCAGAAAAACGACCGCCGGGCTCGGCGCCGGATTGCTATCCGAAACCGGCCACTTCGGGTCGAGCGCTGTCCGGACGCGGAACTTCAGCGTGTAAGGCTGGGGATCCCCGGATTGCGGCAGGTCCGAAGGGAGCGCCTCGTGGCGGCGCAGAAACGCGAGCAGGGACCAGCGGCTGGTGAGCTCGAAGTAGGCGTTGCGGTCGCGGATCACCAGATCGGGCTGGCTTGCATCGGCCGCCGGCACGTAGACGGAGTCGTTTGCCCATCGAAGCGAGAGCCGGACCGGATTTCCCGCGCGCCACCGGCCCGGGTGCTCGGGGTCCTTCTGCTGGAAGATCTGCCCGCCCACCTGCATGGTCCAGTCGATGATCTGGCTGCCGCCGGATTCATTGGAGCGGTTGACGCGGAATTGGGGCACGAGGTCCAGCGTTAATGGAGGTTCTTTCTCGGTCTCGGGAGAAGAGGGCACGACCAGCGGCCGTAACTTCTCGATACCGTCGAGGAACTGGCGCGCCTGGCTGCCGGCATCCCCGAACCGCGTGTCGTCGTCGAGCGCGGCGCGTGCAGTCTTGCCGTTAGCGTCCAACAGCTTGTAAAAGGCGGTCACATCCTCGGGGACGGCTTCGGGCTGGGTCTTGCCGGCGGCCAGCGCCGCGAACGGGAACTTGCCGGCGAGAGTGTCGTTGAACTGGTCCGCGATCTTGGTGTACGCCGCGCAGACCGCAATGGCGCTCACGTCGCGGCAGCGATCGCTCAGCCGGGTTTCGAGACCGTTGCGAATCTGCACGAAATAATCGGGCCGCTGGTCGGGCGGGCCTTCGGCGTGGCAGGCGCGTTCCGGTATTTTGTCGACGCCGGTGGTGACGAAGTCTTCCAGCGCGGCCAGTGTGGCCCCGGGACGCTTGGCCTCGTATTGGCGGAAATCGTCGATCAGCCGCTGCCACTTGGCGATGAGCTGGTTTTGCGCCGCCGCACGCACCGGCATGTACTGCACCAGAAACGGCACGACAGACTGCGCCTGCTGCTCGAAAAACCTGATGCGATCGCGCTGCGCCGTCAGGTAGTCGGCCAGAGCCGGCGGAGCGGGGACGTCGAACACCGCCAGGGCCATCGATCCTTTGCCTGTCCACGCTCCTTCTTTGATGGCATATGCCTGTTCTTCGTTCAGCCGGCCGTCCAGTTTAGTGAGGAGATTGAACGTCTGCACCACCATCACGCGCATCAGGGCGTTGTAAATGTAGGTCTGACCCAGGGAATTGTACCGCTCGGCCAATTGGACCAGCGATTCGGAAGCATCGCGGAACGCATTGACTTCCGGGAGCGTCTCGTCTTCGGCGTTGGGACCGGCCGCCGCCACCGGACGCGGCTGAATGATCTGCGCCTGCACGATCAGGTCCTGCACGTGCCGAATGAGGTGCGCGAGCGCCAGGCGGCTAAGCGCGGTGCTCAGCGAATCGGGTGCTCCGCGCAGGCCGTCGCGCACGAACTGGTCGTAAATTCCCGTGAGGCGCACGGCCTCGTGCAGCGGATCGAGCCGCCACATCAGGCGCTGGACGGGTTCGAGGGTGATCTGGATCGCCCGCGGCTCGACCGTGGTTGCAAGGAACGGGAGATTCACCGTGTTTTCCACGGCCTCTTCGAGTTGCTTGGTCCCGGAGGAAAGTCCGATCGGATTCTTGATCTCCAGCAGCGGACCGGTTAGCGCAGTGCTTTCGTCCCGGAGATTCGTCCGCAACTGGTTCAGATAGCCTTCGCCGAGCTGCCGCGCGTAGCCGGTGAGCTGGACGCTCTGGGGGCCGGCCAGCGGGTTGACGCTCACGCGCTGCAACGCCGCCGGCAACTCGAGGCTGGTGTTGCTCAGCCAGCGGAAATTAGGGTCGGTGAAATCGCTCTCCGCCTGGCCAATGAGGTTCACCAGGTCTTTGAGTTGCTGATAGTTGGTGGATTGGCCGCGTTGCAGATCGGAAATCGACTGGCGAAGCTGCTCGACATCGTTCCACGCGACGTTATTGTCGAACCAGTCGCGGAGGAGCGCGCCCACCAGTTGCCTGACGGTCTCCGATGCCGTCTCGATATCCGCCGAGGTGATCGGAGCGGGAGGCCCGGTGGCGGTTTGCAGCGCCACTGCCAGATGCCCGCGCGGCCGAATGTCGGAGAGCTCTAAGTACGAGAGCAATTTGCGAATCCGGTCCAGGCTCTCCATCTGGCCCTGCTGCCGCAAATTCTCGTAGATGCCGGTAGCTTCGTAAATGGCCCGAAGCCCGGCCACGAATTTGTCCAGTTGCTGGTACTCGGCGGCACTCTCCAGGCTGGTGATGGCGGGCACATCGGCCTCGTCCTTGCCGTCGTCGCTGTCGGCGCCATCGGCGGCTTTCTGGTCGTCTTTCGGGGCCGCCGCGGGCGCGGTGTAAAGCAATTTCGTCTTGCGATCGAGCAGGTCGGCCTGGAGCGCGCTGAATACCCATTGCTCGCAAGCCGTTTTCATCATCTGCGTGACGCTGTCATCCAGCGGCGAAAACCACGAGGCCGGCTGAAACACGGACCAGAAATTCACCGTCGCCGCCGCGTCCATGCTTTGCAGCAGGCCGAGGCCGAACGATTTTTTTTGATCCAGCGTCTGCGATGGAGGCACGAGGCTGGTCATTTTGAGAAGAGCCGGAAGCAACCGGTCGCGATCGCCGGCCAGCCGCTGGTAACTGAACCAGGTTCCGGCAATCAGGATCAGTGCCAGCGCCGCCGCGGCCGTCTGGATATAGGCCACCGTGCGGCTCTTCGTCAGGAACACACGCGCCAGGGGCCGGGCCACGCCGCATTCCGAAAAGATCTTCTCTTCGAACAGGCGTTTCAGGAACGCGGGCGTCCTTCGCACCGAAAACGTTGCGGGGGGCGGGGTGGCGGGAGCAATTGCGGCCATCCACGGCTCCGCGACGGCGTCCACCTGCGCCGGCGGTTCCTGCGCGGGAGCGGCATATTGGCTGAAATCGCCGCAGAAATACAATCCACGGAAGCGGAACGACTCGCGGTATGCAGTCTCACGGAACAGGCGGTCGAGGTAAACTCCGAGCGGAATGCGCAAGCGCGCAAACTCCTCCGGGAAGAGGAAGACTTCGTCCGGGTTCGGCAGCTCCGAGCACTCCACGAAAATCTCGCTTTGCAGGCGCTGCAACTCCTGGCTGGTAGTATTGAAAGCCTCCTCCACCCACTCCGGTGTGAATGAGGCGTCCAACTGATAAGGGCTCGACCAGCCAAAGATATCGTCGCGGCTTTTGGAGGGCAGCTCGCGGCAGAAGGCATCGAATCCTTCGATCCGATCGCACTTGGTGACGATCAGATAGACGGGAAACAGGAAGCCGAGCACGCGCTGGGCCTGTGCCAGCATGTCGGAGAAACGGCCGGCGCGAGCGCTCAACTGCGTTTCATCGAGCGCGTCCGGGCCGATGAGATCGGTGGCGGGAACCGCCAGCACGACTCCGTCCAGCGGCCGCCGCGGGCGATTGTTCTGCAACTGTTTCAGCAGCTTGCTCCAGTCGTGCTCCTCACGCGAGGAACCGGCCTTAAAGTATCGCCCCGGCACGCCAATCAGAATGCCGCGGTCGAGGAATCGCCATTCCAGTCCGCGGCGGCGGCTGGAGCTTTCCGCGGAGGCCAGGTCCGCGCCCACGGCGCGCATTAGCTCCGACTTCCCCGCACCGGGATCGCCAATGACGAGGCACCACGGAAGCTGGTAGCGGAAGTCGCGGCCGGAAATCGATGAGCGCAGAAACCGGATGGCTCGCGAAAAGGATGTCGAGGCAGCTTCGGCGGGCGCGGCCTCCGCGCTGGGGGCCGCGGCGCCCTCCGGTTCCTCGGGCGGGGCGCCGGGGTGCGATTCGTCGGCTGCGCTCGAACGCCGCACCACGGTGGAGAGCACCACCAGCACAAAAACGATCACCAGCACAAGACCGATCAGGACCCAGACCCAGATCGCATTGAATTGCAGAAGCCAATCGCTCACTTGCCGCCTCCGGGGTCGCAGGCGCAGTTCTGTTGGAGCGCCTGACAGATCAGGCAGGAAACCCGGCTGGTGGCCGAAGACCACGTGTATTGCGAAACGCCGGCCCACATCACAAGCACCGTGGCAATCAGCCAGAGCCAGGTCCACTGCGCGGGGAGCCGTTTAGCGTCCACTTTGTCGAGGGTGTGCTGGTAGGTTTGCGGGAACAACGGGCCCGTGGCGGTGAAGAGTTTGGGATCGCGCCGGTAGATGGTGCGGAAGAGCTGCCGGCGATACTCCATGCGATCGCGATCTTCCTGGCCGCGGTACTTCCCCTGAAACCCCAGCGAAAGCGCCATGAAATACACCACCGCCAGATCCAGATAGAAGGGATCGCGCCGCTGCAAGAGGCGGTCGAGCCGCGCGAAGATCTCTTCGCCGGCTATGTGCGTCTGGAAGAGCCGCGATTCCAGCAGCGGCCAAGTCGATTTGCCTTCCCACTCCATGTGGATAAAAACTTCATCGGCCAGGGCCGCCATTACGTACTGCGCCTCGCGATATACCTCGTACGCAAAGGCGCCGCCTTGTCCGGCTTCGATGGACTGGCGTTCGAGCAGCGTCAGCATCTGTTGCCATACGGCGGTCACGGCCGGGCTGGCTTCAGGCGCGGCAGGCGCGGAGGTATGGTAACCGGAACCCCCGTTGCCGCCAGCGGCCGCAACCAGCGGCGCGTGCATGACCCTGTCTTCCGCAGCGCTGACCGGGGCGGTGAATTCCACAGTGCGTTTCAGGCGCGCCATCTCCCGGTAGAACTCCCGAAACTGCGTCAGTAGAAACGACCCCGGCTGCTTGCCTGAACTCATAGCCCTAGCCATCCATTCCATCGCCGCGCTTTACATACAGCACGATCTCCACCGGAGAAAAGGTCCGGCCCCGCTCCCCGAAATTGAAGACCTGGAGCGTCTCGCCGGGCTTCACGAATTCGGCGTCCGGGCGGATCGCAAACAGCACCACCCCGCGCACCGGCATCAGCTCCGGGTCGCTCGTCAGAAATTGGCGCTGGGCTCCGCGGATCCTCTTGTGGCGGAGGGAAGCGATCACGCTTTCGCTGCCGATGAGGCACTCCTCGCCCCAGGAAATCAGCTCCCGTTCGGAGATCCCGGTGGGAGCCCGCAGGCCCATCACAATCCGGCGGGCGATCCACTGCTCTTCGAACATCAGCGAGAAGAGCCGGTCTTTCAGTTTGAACGGGTAAGCCGTGTAGGTCTCGGGAATCCCCTCGTTGGTCATGCGGATCGCGAATTCAATCACCGCTTCGAAGCTCGCACGCAAATCGTTGTGATCGTAAGGCGGAAAGACAGGCGGCAAAAGACTAACGCCCAAGCTTGCAAGGTGCCCTGCCAGGCTGCACACCGCAACGTACAGCGCTAACGGGTGCGCGTTGTCCGTCGCGAGAAGCGCTTCGAGTTGCGGCAGTCCCGCCACGAGGCTTTGGAGATGCGATCGGTTCTCCATCATTAGCGGCGCGTTCAGCACGGCGGAGGGAGCACGAACCTGCTCGGAGACGTACATCGCCTTCTCGCGGACCGTGCGCGCCAGGCCGGAGCAAAGCTCTCCCAGCGGCGAACGAGCCGGAACCGCCACCGCCGGCGCGACGTACTCGGTCTGGACCCATGCTTCGTCCTCGAAACGAATCGCGGCGATCGGCATGCTGACGTACTTGGGGGGCGGTGTTGGGCCGGCGATCAGCGTGAGGCGCGGGCGCAGAACCGGCATGCGCACCTCCCCTTCCCCTGTGTTTTCGTCCACCACCGGAGATCCATCGGCAGCCTCGTAGCGCAGCAACCCGCCCTTGATGCCACCCGAGTTCCGCGCCGGCAGCGCCAGGTGAATGGCCACGTCGCCCTGTTTAGGCACGCTCTCATCGGAGCCGATAGCGATCATCAGTTCGTGCTTCTCGGATGGTTTGTGCGACGCCAGTGTTCCATCCGGCAGGACGGCCTCCAGGTCGAGCACGCGCACGGTACCGGAGGGAAGCAGTTTTAGATCGAGCGCCAGGCGGCGCACACCCCAGCAGTACGGCGCCACCAGCAGGGCGTTGTACTGGGCCAGCATCTCCTGCCGCCATGAGCTCTGCTGAAAGTGCTGCGGCGCCAGCAGCATGCCTTCGTGCCATTGGATCGCCTGGGGTATTTCGTCGGCCAACACGATGGTCCCTCCGCCGTCACTTCAGTTGCTGCAACGAGAACTCCTCCGCCCCAAGCGTCACCACTACCGGGGTGCGGACGTCGACGGCCGCCCTGTGCTCGCCGCTGTTGGAATAGTTCGCGAACAGAAAAGCCGCCAGGGTTTTTGGAGCCACGTCGATGCTGACGGGCCCGGCATGCTCTCCCGGCACCCACTCCCAGGAAACCACCTGCACCTTGGTTTGAAAATCACGCATCACTTGCACCCGGCGGTCAAACCAGTCCTTAGCCGATAGCTTGGCCACTTCCTGGACCAGCTTCTTGTCCTGCACCGCCACGAAGTCCACCGGTATCGGGCTATCCTGGTTGGCCGAATCCGCCACCACGACCTGGATGGAGAATTTCTGGCTGGTGCGCGCACGCGAAACCACGGGCACGCGGACGTTCTTTGACGCACCACAAGCCGCCCCCAGCAGAAGCACCACGCACGATACAGCCGTAGAACCACGCATACGCCCTCGAACCAAACTCGCCGCACCCGGCTTTTCCGATTTCGTGGAGACACGGACCCTTTCCCGGATCGCAACCGAAGGCAATATTCTTTTCCGTTTTGGACGAAAAAGCTGTTCAATAAGGGACAGCGCCGGACACCCCAGTTCGTCCGCTAATAGGGAAGGACCAATGGACATCCAACTCGGCTACTGGCGCTGGAGAATCTATCGCTGGAACGAGCACCCGAATCCCTTCCTGGGCCGGCCCGATCTGGCATTGGAGTGGCTTCGCCGCTTCCAGGACGATGGCTTGGCCATGTCGGAGCTGCGCGACTTGCTGGATGGAACCTCGCTGCAGTTTCCGGAACATCGGCAGCTCCTCGAGGACGTGGCGGCGCGGATCAGTTCCGGTGAGCTGCATGTGTGCGCCCAAGCCAGCCATCCCTACCCGCAGGAGATTCCCGACGTCGGCCTCGCAGAGGAAGCTCCGATGCCCGAGGTGCCGGTTCGTAAGGCTACTCCGCCTCCTCCGCCATTGCCGCCGCCGGAATCCACTCTGCCCGAGAATGCCGATGCCGTGCGGATCGCAACGGCGCTCCAGCAAGCCGCCGAGATCGGAGCGCCATTCTGCGAGGAGTGCGCTAAGCTGGCGCAGCAAAAGGCCCTTGCCGCTAGTCTGCCCGCTTCGCCACCTCCGCCCGCCATTGACAACGTCGCCATAGCCGCGCTCATGAAGCAGGCCGCCGCCGAGGGAAGGCCGTTCTGCGAGGAGTGCGAGAGAGCCCGGCTTGCCCGGAAAGAATGACTATGTCCAACCCGCAACAGGAAGACATTCGCACCGCCCTTTGGCCCGCCCGCGCCCCGCGCTGGTCCAAGATCTGCGCGGTGGTCGATTGCGCGCGCGACGAACGCATCTTCACCGCCGTCGAGGCCTCCCGCCTGGATAAGTGCTGCCTCTATGCGGGCCGCCTGCCGTGGGTGCTCGTCAGAGCAGCCCCGCACCTGGTTGTGCTTGAGGCCGAAGACCGGTTTACGCGGCTCCTCATCGACGAAGGGTGGGGTAATAGCTGGGGAGTGTATTTCCGGACCGACGTTCCCATGATGGAAGTGCGGCGCCATCTGCGCACGCTTCTGCGTGTGAAGGACGAGCGCGGCCGCATTCTCATCTTCCGCTGGTACGACCCACGCGTGCTCCGGCGGTATCTGCCGACCTGCACGGCATACGAGCTCGAACCTGTATTCGGTCCCATCGAGCGTTTCTATTGCGAGTCCGGGGACGGCGGGGCGCTTTTCGAATACGAAATGGAAGACGGGCGGCTCCGGGAGCGGGTTCACGAGCTGCCGGCGCGCACTGCGGCGCGAGCCGGCACTCAAATAACGCCGAGCCCCTAAGGGAAAGTCACATTTCCGTCGATTTCAACGAGATCTTCGACTACAGTAGAGATTAAGAGGAGGGCGCATCGTGAACCGAAGACCAGGTGGCGAGCTCGCATCCCGCCCGCTGCATTTCTTTTGGATCTGCGATTGTTCCGGCTCGATGCAGGCGGATGGCAAAATCCAGGCTCTAAACAACGCAATCAAGGAAGCTCTTCCCCACATGCAGGCGGCGGCGGACGAGAATCCCAACGCGCAGGTGTTCGTGCGCGCGGTCAAATTCGCCGATGGCGCCCAGTGGCACGTGGCCCAGCCTACTCCCGTGGCCGATTTCCGATGGACCGATCTGCAGGCCGGCGGCATGACCGACATGGGCCGCGCCATTCGCCTAGTGGCGGAGCAGCTTCGCATTCCTCCCATGAGCGACCGCGCACTGCCCCCGATTCTGGTGCTGGTCTCCGATGGGCAGCCCACCGACGACTTCAGCAACGCTACAAGTGAGTTGCTGGACCTGCCTTGGGGCCAACGCGCGGTGCGGATCGCCGTCGGCATTGGAGAGGACGCCGATCACGACGCGCTGCGCGTGTTTGTGGCGAATCCCGAAATCCCGGTGCTGCAAGCCAACAGCGCCGATACGCTGGTAAATCATATCCGCTGGGTGTCGACCGCGGTTCTCAAGGCGGCTTCCGCCCCGGCCAGCCGCGTGATCGGAGCCGCCGCCACCGGGAATGTTCCGCTTCCGGTCCCGCCTCCCGGCGCTCTCGGCTCTGCCGCCGACGTCTGGTAGCGATGACCGGGGCGATCGAGACGGCACTCTGGAGCGTGACGGGCCGTAGCGTCTGCGGCGCGTCGCATCGCCGCCGGAACATGGGCAACCAGGATGCTCTGGGATGGTCGCCGGCGGGCGCCCACGGCATCGTAGCGGCCGTCGCGGACGGCCACGGCAGCAACGCGAGCTTTCGCAGCGCCGAAGGCGCCGCGATAGCGGTGGAAGCGGCGCTCGCGGTTCTCGGAGATTTCGCGGCCCGTTGCCCGGAGTACGATCCTCCGGTGGTTGACGCGTGTGCGGCGTCGATTCCGCGGGATCTGGTGTCGGGCTGGCGCGCCGCCGTGAGCGCCCACGCGGCGGAGTATCCCCTCGATGGGCGCTTTTCGGAAGCCACGTTCGCGGTTTACGGTTCGACCGTGGTTTCGGTGCTCGCCACCGAGACCTACCTGCTTTCGGTGCAATTGGGCGATGGCGATATTCTCACGGTGCCGGAGAACGGCGTGGTGGACAGGCCGTGGCCGCACGACCCGAGGCTTCTGGGCGTCGAGACCACTTCGCTCGGCAGCCAGGATGCCGCGGCCGATGTCCGCGTGTCGGTTCGGCCGGCGTCCCCGGCGCTCATCGTCCTTGCGACCGACGGGTACGCTAATTCCTTCCGCGAAGACGCCGGATTCCTCAGCATCGGCAGCGATCTGCTGCACGTGGTCCGCGAAGGCGGTTTGGCGGGCCTGGAGCTCAATCTCGAGAGCTGGCTGAACGAAACTTCGGAATTGGGAAGCGGCGACGATATCACGATCGTGGTGGTGAGCCGCGCCGCACGGGAGCCGGCCGATGGCCGCTGATGCCAACCCGGGGATCGGCCAGTCGCCGCCGGAGCGCACGGCCGAGCTGCGGGCCGCGCTTTGCCGCATCTCGGAGAAGTACGGTCGGGGTATTTGCCGCGAGCCGCGCCGCCTGGCGGCCATGCTGCACGACCTCTGCCCGGAGCAGAGCCGCGAAAGTTTTCTGCTGGTCGCCGCCTTGCGCCAGCGGGTGGTTTTGGACATGGTCGGCGAGCTCGATTCGTTGCCGGAGGAGGTCCTGGTGGCGCGTGGCGCCGGGCGGCTGCGCGACAACCTCGGACTGGCGGAAGATTCGGCGCGCTGGGCCGTCGAGTCGTGGCTTCCCGCTTGCCGCCTGCTGGCAGGGGCGCCCGATCTGCCGCTGCGTCTGGGTCCGCCGGAGCGGGACGAAGAAGCGCCGGCGGATGCTGCGACGGCCGGGCCCATCGATTGGGCGTGGCTGGCCCTCTGCCTGGCGGCTTCCGCGTGCTCGGCAATCGCCGTCGCGACGGTGGCCCGCTGCGCGTTCTTTCACTTTTGGAACACGTTTTCCGGCTGGCTGAAGGAAACCTCGGTGCTCGCGGCAGGGCTGGCTTGCGCCGGGTTTGGCATGGCCCTGGTGGGCCGGGGCATGGCGCGCCGAAACGCTCCCAACCACCGCGCGCTCGATCCGGACCGGTCGGCCGGCGCCATGCTGGTAGAGGTGGCTACACTGCTCACCTTGCCGCTGGCGCCGGTTTTGACGGTGGGCTTCTGGGCCCTGGAGTGGATCGGCTCGTTGCATGTCACAGGGCAGCCGCACGATCTGGCCTTTCACTTGGGACGGATTCTCCAGTCGCAGGCACTCGTCGCCTTTTTGTATTTCTGGCTGCCATCCATGGTCTCAGTGCAGGGAAAAATTGCGTCTTCAATGGTGCGGCGCCGATGAAATCCTGGCGGCCATATAGCCTGTACGCCGCCTGGTTCGCGGCCCTCGCGGCCAGCGCCGTTCTGGCTCTGCGGGGAGCCTGGAGCGGCTTTGGCCGGCTGTTTGCGCCCGCGCCGCGCTGGGCTTACATGGCTGGCGCACTCGGCCCCGCCGCCTTGGTCTACGCCTCGGTGCTCGTCTCCGGCATTTTCCTTGGATTGCGCCGCTGCCGGAAGGGGGCACGCTGAACGCGCATGCCATCTTCCGTTCCGGCCAGCGGGTGTGGGCCCGGTCGACGGGGACCGAATGCACTGTCGAAGAACTGCTGGGCGGAGGAGCGCAGGGCGAGGTTTACCGCGTTCGGAACGCGCTTGGCGCCCTGGCATTGAAGTGGTACTATCCGGCCTCGGCCACCGAAAGGCAGCTCTCGCTGATTGCGAAACTGATCGATAAGGGACCTCCCGACAGCAGTTTTCTATGGCCCGTCGATTTCGCCTTCGCCTCCGGCGTCCCCGGCTTCGGATATCTCATGCGGCTGCGCGAGCCGCGATTCCGCAGCCTGGTGGAGCTCATGCAGCGGCGCATCGATCCCAGTTTCCGCGCCCTGTCGACCGCGGGATTCCATCTGGCCCACAGCTTTCTCCAATTGCATTCCAAGGGACTCTGCTACCACGACATCTCGTTCGGCAATCTTTTCCTCGACCCCGATACCGGCGAGATCCTCATCTGCGATAACGACAACGTGACAGTGGATGGCGAAACGGGCGCGGGTGTGCTCGGCACGCCGCGCTTCATGGCCCCCGAGGTGGTGACGGGCCAGGGTCGGCCGGGCATTCAGACGGATCTTTACTCGCTGGCGGTCCTGCTCTTCTACCTGTTCGTGGTGCATCACCCCCTGGAAGGCGCCAGGGAACTGGCGATTCACAGCTTCGATCTGCCGGCCATGAACCGCCTTTACGGCGACGAGCCGGTTTTCATCTTCGACCCGCGCGACACCTCCAACCGCCCCGTGCCAGGCTATCACGATAACGCGCTGGCGATCTGGCCGATCTACCCGGCATTCTTGCGCGAACTGTTCACCCGCGCGTTCACTACCGGCATCTCCGACCCCGCTCACGGACGCGTGCGCGAAAGCGAATGGCGAGCCGCCATGATCCGCCTGCGCGATTCCGTTGTTTGTTGCGAGCATTGCGCGGGCGAGAACTTCTATGACCGCGAGCCGCTCCAGGCGTCCGCTGCGAAGGATGGCATCTGCTGGAGCTGCCAGCGGCGCTACCGCACCCCGTTTCGTATCCGCATCGGCCGCAATATCGTCGTGCTCAATCGCGATACGATGCTGTTTCCGCACCACATCGACGAGCAGCGGGCGTACGATTTTTCCGCTCCCGTCGCGGTAGTACGCCGCCACCCGGCGGACCCGCGGCGGTGGGGACTCGAGAATCTCTCCGCGGAGAGTTGGGTTCTCGAATACCAGACCGGTCTCGCGCCGCGCGAAATTCCGCCCGGCCGAACGGCGGCGCTGATCCACGGCGGGCGGATCGACTTCGGCCCCAGCCGCGGCGAAATCCGCGCCTAGCCGCGATCGCCGCCAATCTGACCAAAATTGAACAGCTTTTCTTCGCCGGTTCCATCAAAATCGACACTTTCCGGGATAGTGCACACCAAGCCCGTGCACGATAGAGAGGACGATTGGAATGGCAGAAAGCACCCAACACAAACTGGATCGGATCCGGCCCCCGCGCGTTCAGATCACCTACGACGTGGAGATCGGCGGGGCCATTGAAAAGAAGGAACTCCCACTGGTGATCGGCGTTCTGGCCGACCTGTCGGGGAAGCCGGAGACGCCGCTACCCAAACTCAAAGAGCGCGGATTCGTCGAGATCGACCGCGACAACTTCAACGCCGTTCTCGCTTCGATTGCGCCGCGCGTGGCATTCCGGGCGGAGAACAAACTGACCAAGGAAGGCGGCTTTCTCAATACCGAGCTGCGCTTCCGCGACATGGAAGATTTCTCGCCGGTCAACCTCATCAACCAGGTTCCGGCGCTCAAGAAGCTGTTCGACGCGCGCAACCGCCTTTCCGATTTGCTGGCTAAGATGGACGGCAACGATGAACTGGACGCCGCGCTGCAACAGATTATCAGCAACACCGAAGCACTAAAGCAGATCAAGTCTGAAGGAGCTACCGTCAATGCCTGAAGAACAAAAACCCGAATCGCAGCCCTCCGCGGAAAAGGTGGCTGCATCCGCCGGCACGAATGGGTCGGCGAGCCTTCTGGACAAGATCGTCGCGGAAGGCAGAATGGCACGCGATCCTTCGCAGAAGCCTTATGCCAGAGACCTGATTGGGGAGTTTGTCGGCCAAGTGCTCGATGAAGGCATGGTGGTTGGCAGCGATACCGTAATGTCCATCAAGACGCGAATCGCCGAGATCGACAACCTGCTCAGCCAGCAGCTCAACCAAATCATGCACACGCCTGAATTCCAGGCCATCGAAGCCGCCTGGCGCGGTTTGAACTACCTGGTGATGAACACGGAGACTGGCACGCACCTGAAGATCCGCCTGCTCAACGTGACCAAGCAGGAGATTGTCGGCGATCTCGAGAAGGCGACCGAGTTCGACCAGAGCAACCTCTTCAAGCGCATCTACGAGGACGAATACGGCACCTTTGGCGGCCACCCGTTCAGCGTCCTGATTGGCGACTTCGAATTCGGCCGGCATCCGCAGGACATCGCCGCGCTGGAGAAACTCTCGAACGTGGCATCGGCCTCGCACGCGCCATTCATTGCCGCTGCCAGTCCGAGGCTGTTCGATTGGGACAGTTTCACCGAAATGAACGTGCCGCGCGATCTGTCCAAGGGGTTTGAGACCGCCGAACTGATCAAGTGGCGCAGCTTCCGGGCCACCGAGGACTCCCGCTACGTGACGCTGGTGCTTCCCCACATCTTGCTCCGTCTGCCCTATGGACCGGACACGATTCCCGTGGAGGGCTGTAACTTCGTCGAAAACGTCAACGGCAAGGACCACAGCAAGTACCTTTGGGGAAATGCGGCCTACGCGCTTGGCCAACGGATCGGCGAGGCCTTTTCGCTATACCGCTGGTGCGCCGCCATCCGCGGCGTGGAGGGCGGCGGTCTGGTAGCGGGCCTGCCCACTCACACTTTCAAGACCGATCAGGGCGATGTGGCGCTCAAGTGCCCCACTGAAATCGCCATTACCGACCGGCGTGAGAAGGAGCTGAACGATCTGGGCTTCATTTCGCTGTGTCACTGCAAAGGCACCGACTACGCGGCGTTCTTCGGGGGTCAAACCACCAACAAGCCCAAGATGTACAACACCAACGAAGCGAACGCCAACTCTCGTATCTCGAGCATGCTGCCGTATATCCTGGCGGCGTCCCGGTTCGCTCATTACTTGAAGGTCATCATGCGCGACAAGATCGGCACCTTCATGACGCGCGAGAACGTAGAGGTCTACCTCAATACCTGGATTTCAGGCTACGTGCTGGTTACCGACAATGCCCCGCAGTCGGTCAAGGCTAGCTATCCCCTGCGGGATGCGCGCGTGGATGTGACTGAGGTGCCGGGCCGGCCTGGAGTGTACAAAGCAGTCGTGTACCTGAAGCCCCATTTCCAATTGGATGAACTGACAGTATCGCTGCGGCTGGTTGCGGACCTTCCGGCGCCGGCGGCGGCATAACGGAGGATCGAGTTGTCTAACTGAGGAATAAACGCTATGAGCAATGTGATGATCATGGATTGCGGTAAGGACTATACCGGTGAATGCACGCTGAAGGGCTACGATGGGCAAATCGAGCTGATGTCCATGAACCACTCGATCCTGCAACACGTGACCGCCGACAAGTCGAATAAGAAGCGTACCACAGGAAAACCGAGTCACGCGGGTTTCGCGGTTAATAAGTACTTCGACAATGCGTCTTGCCAGCTTATCGACGCCTGCAACACCGGCAAGGCGATCGCCAAGGTGAAGATCGTCATCGGCCAGGTTGAGCAAGGGGAGTTCAACGAGGTCATGCTGGTCGAGATGGACGACGTCGTCATCGCCAGCATCAGCATGGGAGGCGGCAACGCCAAGCCGACGGAAACCGTGATGCTGGACTACACGAAGATCGCGTGGACTTACAAGCCGCAGCAAGCTACCGGAGCGGTAAAGGGTTCCAACAAGGCTCAATACGACCTGAAGACCGGCACGAATAAGTAGGTTCCCGTGCGCGAACCACATCCCATCAAGGGGGCGCGGGCTTCGCTCTTTGAACGATTGGCGATCTCGGCGGCCGGGGGCGGCGTCAAGCCCGTGATTCACGATTACACGTCTCTTGTGGCGGCGGTGATGGAGGAGTTGGAGAGGCTTCTGAACACGCGCTGTCACATGCGCGGCGAATCCGCCGAGCTCGCTGCGGGTACGGTTGTGGATTATGGCGTGCCCGACCTCACGTCGTTTTCGCCGGCCAATGAGTCGGAGCAGAGGCGGCTGGCGGACGTGCTGGCGCAGAGAATCGCGGCTTACGAGCCGAGGTTGCGCGATGTCCGGGTGGTGCTGGCTCCATCCGATAGCAGTCCTGTCGGGATGCGAGGAAGGTTGGTGGCTTCGCTGCGCTCGGGGTCCATTTATGAACCGGTCTCATTGCTCCTGGCGATCGACCGGCAGGGCGTGCGGATTGGCGCCGGAGAAGCGGCGGGATAGGGGGCTACGGTGAACGAACACGAGTCGTTGCTCCCTTACTACAACGCCGAGATCGGCTATCTGCGCCGTGCCGGCGCCGCGTTTTCCCGGCGGTACCCTCGTGTCGCGGGGAGCCTGGAATTCTCGGCCGATCAATCCGCCGATCCCCACGTCGAGCGGCTGGTGGAATCGTTCGCCTTCCTGACGGCACGGCTGCAACGGCGCCTGGATTCGGAATTGCCCGAGATCACGGCCGCGCTGCTGGGCGTGCTTTATCCCCACCTGGTGAATTCCATCCCACCGATGGCCATCGCCCGCTTCGACGTCGACCCGGACCAGGGTAAGCTCACATCCGGGTATGAGATCCCGCGGGGAACGGCGTTGTTCGCCCAATCCGATACGGGACTGACTTGCCGTTTCCGGACATGTTATCCAGTGACTCTCTGGCCTTTGGAAGTAGTTTCGGCTGGTTTCGAGTCGCCTGCGCAATTCGCGTTTCTGGATAATTCCGCGGAAGTCGCCAGCGTTTTGCGCATTCGCCTCCGGACCGTCGGTCTGACCTTGCAAGAACTGGCGTTGCGCAAGCTGCGATTTTACCTGGACGGAGATGCCGTTCTGGTCAACACCGTCTACGAGCTGCTTTTTGGCCACGCGTTGCGGGTGGCGCTTTTGCCGGGCGAAGGCGGCCGTCCCTCGTATCTGCCGGCCGATTCCATCCTCGCCGTTGGATTCGAGCCCGCCGATGAGGTGATTCTGTATCCCTCGAATGCGCTTCCCGCTTACCGCCTCCTCCAGGAATACTTCGCGTTTCCGGAGAAATACCATTTTTTCGACCTCGACCAGTTGGACGCGGGACTTTCCGGCCAGGCGATGGATATCCTGATCCTGCTCGATCGCCTGCCTCCGCCGCGCCTGGCCGTGGATCGCCGCGCGTTTTCTCTCGGTTGCACGCCCATCGTCAATCTGTATCACAAGACGACGGAGCCGATTCGCATCGACCACCGTTCTCACGAATACCGTCTCGAAGCTGACATGCGCCGGGAGCGGACCACCGAAATCCATTCCGTTCTGTCCGTCTCCGCGTCCTCCAATCCAGCCGAAGAGACGCTTCTCGTGGACCCGTTCTATTCGTTTCGCCACCGGCTGGATGGGCGCATGCAGCGCGCATTCTGGTACAGCCGCGCGGTTCCGACCGACCGCGAAGACCTGCCCGGCACCGATGTGCTGATCTCATTCGTCGACCTCGACTTCAATCCCATGCTGCCGCCGCACCAGGTGGTCTACGCTCATACGCTGTGCACCAATCGCAACTTCGCGGCCCAATTGCCGGCGGGCGCCGACTTGCAAATCGAGGACACGGCTCCCTTGACCCGCATCACCTGCCTGGGCAAGCCGACACCGGCCGTTTACCCGCCGCTCGGCGGGCGCACGCTGTGGTACCTGATATCCAACCTGTCGCTCAATTACCTGTCGTTGTCCGGCGGAGGCGGCAGCCTGGACGCGCTTCGCGAGATCCTGCGGCTCTACAGTTTTTCGGATCAGCCTTCCACGCACCAGCAGGTGCAAGGTTTGCGGCAGATGTCTTGCCGCCGGACCACCCGCCGCGTCGGCCAGGAACCCTGGCGCGGGTTCTGCCAGGGCACCGAAGTGACGATCACATTCGATGAAAGCCTGTACGTCGGAAACGGGGCATTCCTGCTGGGAGCGGTGCTCAACCGCTTTCTTCCGCTCTACGCCTCGATCAACTCGTTTACTCAGCTCATCATTCGCAGCGAGCAGCGCGAAGGCGAGTGGAAGCGCTGGCCCGCGCTCGCCGGCATGCAGGAGGTTGTGTAACACAGGTCCGCACGAGGAAATCTATGGCTGAAAACATAAGTATGAATCTCCGGTTCTCCCGCAAAAGCCGGTACGACATCATCTTGAATCGCAACGAGGAGCTGATCGATCTCCATAACGGGTGCATTGAGGAGTACCTCAGACTCGCCTACGAATGCGACCTTTTCTTCACCATCGACTATTGGCTCAAATACTACAAAAGCAATAGCGCACTGTACGAAGGCGACCAGGCCAACGTGGTACAACAGCTCTACCTGGAGATAGTCAACATGCTTTGCACCGCCTTCAAGGTGTCAGTCAATGTGCTGCCACGCGAGCTGGAAACGATGTTCGGGAGGGAATTGACCGGAGAGGGCCACAAGGTAGACGTCGAATGGGGCCAGGGAGGTTACGTCAAGGACAAGACGGAGTTAGGAAAGTACCGCCTGCGGTTCAAAGACGGCAAAGTATATCAATACCCCTGGTGGGAAGCCAGCCCGTCCAACGGCGCGCTGGTGCTGGCCGAGTCCAAGCGTGCCCAGCCCACGAAATCGGTTCATGTCGGTGCGAGTACGGACAAACCCAACTGGGGCTACTGCGTGATGACGATGAACCGGGAAATCTACATGGCGCAGCACGCTATGCCGGAAAGGTTGCCGAACGGGAAACTGAAGCTGGGCACTTACCACTCGTATTATCTGCAAGGGCAGCCGACGCAGTTCGCCGGCAGCATGCTTATTAAGAACGGAGCGGTCGAAGGGGTATGCCCCGACAGCGGCCATTACAAACCTACAGACAATAGCACTCTGGCATTGCTTTGGGCGCTTCAGATGTTCGGTGTTTCCCTGGACGGCGTGGCGGTATTCCCCTGGGACGCCGGGGCCACCGTAATGGCGAACGATTTCGTGGCCAGTAAAGGGGACTGGAACGCCCTGGTGGCCAACGGGACGGTCAGCCACAACAGGAACGTCCAGGACTGGTTGGTCAAACAGCCGCCTGAGATCAAGGCGTGGGTGAAGCGGCAAAACAAGATCGACGCTTGGTTGGACCGTCAGCGACAAGAACGCCAGGCAAGCCTCGCACCACAGGTTCCGCAGACGCCAGCGATGGTCCTGGACACGGACACTCACTACGATATTACACCAGTGACAGTTCCGGGCGTTGTCATAGAAGCTAGTGATTACAGCAACTATGT
This sequence comes from Bryobacteraceae bacterium, assembly GCA_049515735.1. Classification (GTDB taxonomy): domain Bacteria; phylum Acidobacteriota; class Terriglobia; order Bryobacterales; family Bryobacteraceae; genus Fen-178. The sequence continues at coordinate 63,079 of JBEKTU010000005.1, read as the reverse complement.
GGTGTACCAGGGGGTTTCGGACCAACCGCAGGAGGATTACATTCCGGATGTGGACGACTGATCCGGTGTGACCGCCCATGCCCGCTTTTGGTTGGCAGCAGGACAGTTCGCTCGCCGATTGGCTTTTCGCCGAACCCTGGGAGTTTGATTTTTTTCAGGCGGCCCGGCTGCTCGAGCAGATGCATCCCCTGCGCGTGCCTCCCGGCGAGGGTGTGGATCCCGACGAGGAGGCGCTGCGGTTCCGCGCGGCCGTCTCGCAGGTCTTCGCCGCCAGTGAAGTTCAGGCGCTTTCCCCCGGCGCTCGGCCCGGCGATTCCGCCACCATGACAGTCGGTCTTTTCAGCGTCGGCGGTGTCTCGGGACCGCTGCCGGCGCCGTACTCGGACCTGGTCATCGAGAGCTCGTGGCGTAAGGATTTCGCCATTCGTGACTTCCTGGATATCTTTCACCACCGCCTCCTGTCGCTGCTGGTACGCAGCCGGAAGTCTCACCATCCCTCTTACACGCCACTTACTCCGCACGAAGGCCCGATTGCCCGCTACCTCTACGCGTTTTTTGGGATGGCGCTGGGACAATTACAGAACCGGATGCGGGTGGCCGACCGCTCTTTCGTCTTTTACTCCGGCATTCTCTCCCAGCATCCGCGCTCCGCAAGCGGTTTGGAGCGGCTGCTCACCGACTACTTCCAGGTCCCGGTGCGCGTGAGTCAGTTGCAGGGACAGTGGCACCACTTGGAACCGTCCACCTGGACCCGCATCGGCTCCCCCGGGTCCAACCAGGCGCTCGGCTGGGGAGCGCTGCTCGGAACGCGGGTCTGGGACCAGCAGGGACGCTTCGAAGTGAATCTTGGCCCCATGCGCCTGACGGCTTTCCTGGAGTTTCTGCCGCGGGGCAGCGGCTTCGAACCGTTGTGCGAGTTGACCCGCTTCTACGCCGGGCCGGAGCTGGAATTCGGCTTCGGGTTGACGCTTAGCGCTGGGGAAGTGCCCGCTACGCGGCTGGGCCAGTCGTGGCTAGGCTGGACCTCCTGGCTGAAGACGCGGCCGTTTCCGAACGACGATTCTCAGGTAAGGCTGGTTTCCCGCAGGCCGGCCGATCCCTTTGCCAGCTTTTCCGTGCCCGGAGCCGAGTGACGAATCATGGCCGCCACCGCGCAAAGCACGCTTCCCATCCAGGTGACGACGCCCTTCGGCGATGGCAAGGTAGTCTTGCGGACCATCCAGGGCCAGGAGCGTATCTCCGGCCTCTTCCAGTACACGCTCGAGCTGATCTCGGCCGAGAAGGACCTGGATTTTTCCAAGATCGTCGGTAAGGGCGTCACGGTCACCATGCCGCTCGCGGACGGCGGCAATGCGTACCTCCACGGCATCGTAGGCCGCTTCGTCCAGGCCGGCACCGGTGTGCGGCGCACGGTCTACTATGCCGACCTTCACCCCGCGCTGTGGCTCTTGACCATGAGCTCGGACTGCCGCATCTTTCAGAACCAGGCGGCGCCGGAAATCGTCAAGCAGGTTCTCAAGGAGCAGGGCGTGACCGACGTCCAGGACAGTCTCACCGGAACTTACGCGCAGCGCGAATACTGCGTGCAGTACATGGAGACCAACTTCGACTTTATTTCCCGGCTCATGGAAGACGAGGGAATCTACTACTTCTTCACCCACGCCAATGGCAAACATACTCTCGTGCTGGCGGACGATTCGAGCGCCCACCAGCCGGTGGTCGGTTATCCCACGATGCGCATGCGGCCGAGCGATGCCGGGTGGGACGACGAAGGCGCGATTCTCGACTGCACGTTCGAGCAGTGCCCGGTGACCGCCAAGTACAAGTCCGACGATTACAATTTCGAGGTGCCGTCCACCGATCTGCTGGAGACTTCCAGCGGCGATGGCGCCACCACCGTGTACGAGTTTCCCGCCGGTCGCAAGCTGAAGGCCGACGTGGAGAGCAAGACTCGTCTGATGTTGCAGGGATTGGAAGCCCACAAACAAATCCTGCGCGGAAGCAGCTCGTGCCGCTCCTTCCGCCCCGGCGCCAAGTTCACACTCACGGGACACGAGCGGAGCAGCTTCAACACCGACTATGTGATACGGCGTGTCTCTTTCCGCGGCGATCAGAGCAGCACCTTCACCAATTCCTTCGAGTGCCAGCCGCTGGCCACGCCCTTCCGCAGCGCTCGCTCGACGCCGCGCCCCCGCATCTACGGTTCGCAGACCGCCACGGTTGTGGGTAAATCCGGCGAAGAGATCTGGACCGACAAATACGGCCGCGTTCGCTTGCACTTTCATTGGGACCAGTTTGGCAAATCGGACGAGAAGGACTCCTGCTGGGTGCGTGTTTCGCAGGCGTGGGCCGGCAAGCAATGGGGCAGCCTGTTTCTTCCTCGCATCGGCCAGGAGGTGGTGGTGAGCTTCTTGGATGGCGACCCCGATCGCCCCATCGTCACCGGCAGCGTCTACAACGCGGAGCAAACTCTGCCCTACACCCTGCCCGACGACCAGACTAAGAGCACCATAAAGAGCAATAGTTCCAAAGGCGGCGGGGGCTTCAACGAAATTCGTTTCCAGGATAAGAAAAACTCGGAGGAGTTTTACATCCACGCCCAGAAGGACTACACCGCGGAGGTTGGCAACGACCAGAAGGTCACCATCAAGAACAGCCGGACCACCACCATTCAAGAGAAGGACGAAACCCTGATCGTGGACAAGGGCGACCGCGCCGTCAAAGTGAACAAGGGAAACGAAACCCACGATGTAAAGGGCAAGCGGGACGTGACGGTTACGGACAAGGAGACCCACACCAACAAGGCCGACTACACCATGAAAGTGAGTGGAGATTTCACCCTCAAGGTGGACGGCGATATCAAAATCGAGGCATCCGGCGCGGTCAGCATCAAATCCGGAAAAGCGTTCACCAACGAATCGGGCGCGGCTCTGACTAACAAGTCGAAAGGCGACCTGCTGAATGACTCCGGCGGGTCGCTAACCAACAAGGCCAAGATGAGCCTGGAAAACAACGCGGGCATTTCCCTTACCAACAAGGCATCCGCGTCCCAGACGGTGGACGGCGGCGGAATGCTGACGGTCAAGGGCGGCATGGTGAAGATGAACTGATATGACGGACGAAAAGGGAGCCGAAAAAGTGGTCGTTCGCAACTTGGATGGCGAGATCACCGACGTGGCCACGCTCAAAGATGGCGTGCTGGATGGGGAGACGCTGGTGTATTCGGCCGGCCGCGTTTCGGCGCGACTCCAGTTCCGCGACGGCAAACAGAATGGCCCGGCGACATTCTACGACGACGCTGGCCAGATCCTCATCAAGGCGCTCTATAAGGATGGTAAGTTGCACGGCGATTCGCTTTACTTCGGCCCGGACGGCAATCTGGTGCGCAAGTCCGCGTTTGAGAACGGCCTCCTCCACGGATATACTATCGATTACTACCCTTCGGGAAAGCCGCGCGAAGTTGCGTCGTTCAAGAACAACGTGCGCGATGGGGAGTTGGTACGCCTTACCGAAAAGGGGAAGATTACGGAGCGGCTGCATTACCGCGAGGGACGGGTCCATCAGCCGCCTAAAGCAGCGGGCAATCCGGCGGCGAGGAAGCCCGGCGCCGGGCAAGAGCACGCATAGGAGGGGATCTGTATGCCGATGTTGATCGCTACGGGGGCGGTCTTGCAGTGCAGCTTCGGCGCCGCGCCGAGCGCATTGACCGTGCCTCCGGCCAACCGTATTATGTCGGGAACGCCATCCGCCACCATCATGGACAATTCTCCTGGCGCGAAAATCCCGCCGTTTGTGATGTGCACCGCCCCGGCGAATCCGACGGTGATCGCAGCTACCGCGGCCGCGCTCGGAACTCCCACGCCGGGAGCCTGTGTGCCGGTTCTGGTTGCACCCTGGGCGCCCGGAGCCCTGACGGTTATGATCGGAGGCATGCCGGCGTTGGACGCGAACTCCAAACTGATGTGCGCTTATGGCGGAGTCATTCAAATCGCGTCGCCTGGCGAATTCACCGTGCAAGTTCCTTAGGAGGGCCGTTTATGAAATACGAATTCAATCACAAGCGGCTGGCACTGCTGTCGGTCTGCCTGGTTCTGCTGATCATGCTGTCCTTTGCCGCCGGTCTCGTAACCGGGATTGGGCTCTGGATGCCGACTCGCGAGGAGATCGCTCTGCTCAAGCGCCGGCCAGTTACCGAAACCGCGCGCGTTTCGGCGCCGCCGCCACCCCAGCCTGCGCCGCCGGCCGGGGGACCGGAACCCGCTAAGCCACCGGTGGTGGAGGCGGCCGCGGCCGAGCCCCAGCAACTGCCGGAGCCTGCGTCCGGCCCGGCCGAGGCATCGCCGCCGCCGGCGGCGCCGGAGGACGAGGGTGGTTTTGCGCTTCAAGTCGGTTCCTTTCGCGACGAGAAGAACGCGCGCCAGTTGCTTAGCGATCTTAAGGAGCGCGGCTACAGCGCCAGAATCATGACCTCGCTGGATGACGAACAGCGGGAGTGGCACGCGGTGCGGCTTGGCACCTATAAGACTTTGAGTACGGCTGCCCGCGCCGCGGCCGATTTTAGCGGCAAGGAGCGGATCCAGGCTCTGGTTCGGCGGTCCAATACGCTGTAGCCGAGGCTTGGCATGCAGTCGCTCATCCTCGCCGCCATCCTGATTGTAGCGGCATCCATGTTATGGCTGGCGCTCGAAACGCGGCGGCTGCGCACGGCCGGTGATGAAGCTCTCCGCGCGGCGCGGGAAGCCGGCGAGCTCCATGCACAGAGTACCCGCGAGGCGCTCGAGATCGCCGCCTGGCACGCCACCACAGCAGCCGCCGCAGTCGAAGCCGCGCGGCAAAGCGCTACCGCTACACGCCTGTTGGCGGAGACGAGCCAGCGCGCGTGGCTCGCTGTCGATGGGATCCATATCATGACGCGCAATGGGCGAAACTTTCCGGTCTCCATTTCGACGGTCATCCGCAATGGCGGCCGCACACCGGCCATGGATGTCGAGACGGCGCAGTTCCATGTTATAGAGTCCGCGCCCGCGGAATCTCACCGGCAGGAGCCGGCTGAGATGACACCCGAGGGCAACCTTGGGCCGGGCTCCGCAGCCAAAGTCGCCAGCACGCTGGAGTACCCTCCAGGCAGTGAGACCGCCGGTCGCATCAGGGAGGGCGAGTTGCTGGTCCTGGTCTATGGTACTGCCCGGTATAAGGATATTCTCGGCAATTCGCGCGAAACGTCATGGGCGTACCGGTACGAAGTGGATCTTTGCCAGTTCCGCCCATGTACGCTAAATAACGAAATTAAATAGAAACCCAGTTGTTCGAGCGTTCTAGTGTCTGCTAACATACGAACCCTGGGTACACTCGACTTACTGCACTCTTACACCCGCCAGGTGTCCGCAGCGGAGCTGGCCACAGCTCCTCCACCAGAGTCTTTGTGTGCCGGTAAGTCTATCGCGTTTGCCGGTTTCCGTCTCCACGCCGGCGCGCGGGCGCTGAGCCGCAACGGCGAACCGGTGAACGTCCCCGCAAGAGCCATGAACGTCCTGATCTATCTGGTATTGCACCGGGATCGGGTTGTGGGCCGTTCCGAACTGGTCGAGAAGGCCTGGCCCGGCACGTTTGTCGAACCCAACAATCTGGACCAGGCGATATCGGTGCTTCGCAAATCGCTCTGGCGCGATGCGGATGGCCGGAGCCCGATCGAAACCATTCCCCGGCAGGGGTATCGGTTTGTCGCGGCGGTGGAATCTCCCGAAGAAACCCCCGGGGCCGGGGAAGCCTTGGAAGCGTTACCCATCAGACCTAGAGTTCTGCGCGCGCTTCGTTGGCTCTCGTTGGCCGCAGCCGTGCTGGTGTTGGCTGCCGTTGCGCCGGGCGGGGCATCATGGCGAGCCAGGCAGCGGCCGGGGCGGCCAGGCGCCTCGCTTGCCCGAAAATCGATCGCGGTGCTGGCCCCGCGGAATCTGTCGGGACGTTCGGACTACAATTGGATCGCCACCGCGCTGGCAGATACTCTGACGACGGAGCTCAGCGCCTCCGAACAATTCCGGACGGCCCCGGCCGAGAGCGTCGCGCGCATCCAGACGGAACTGGGACTGCCAGCGGCACCGAACTTCCGGCCGGAGACACTGGCGCTCATCGGTCGTAACCTGAGTGCGGACTATGTGGTCACTGGCACCTACCTGCCGGTGGCCAGGCAGATCCGGGTCGACCTTTTCCTCCAGGACACCGCCAGTGGCGAGACGCTGGCGACTTTGAGCCAGGCGGACGATCAGGATCAGTTTCTGAATTTGGTTTCGGCAGTCGGGGTGCAATTACGGGAGCGGCTGGGCGCGCGGCCGCTTACTACCACACAGACGAACGGGTTCCGGGCGGCCGTACCGTCGAACCCGGAGGCGATTCGGCAATATGCCCAGGGAAAGGAGCGGATGCGGCTGCTGGATGCGCCGGGAGCGTCGCAGTATTTCCAGGCGGGAATTGCGGCCGATCCGGATTATCCGCTGGCGCACTCGGCGCTTTCGGAGGCATGGTCGCAGCTCGGCTACGACACCAGAGCACGCCAGGAAGCTACGAAGGCGCTGGATCTTTCGGGGAGTCTCTCGCGCGAAGACCGCCTGGGTGTAGAGGCGCGCTACTACCGGGTGACCGGGATGTGGCCCAAAGCGCTGGAGACCGCCAGCGCGCTTTGGCGTTTTTTCCCTGACAACGTGGATTACGGTCTGATGCTGGCGCAGATGCAATTGCAATCCGGACAAGGAAAAGAAAGTCTGGCAACAGTGCGGGCCTTATCGCGGCCCGGCTCGCCATTTGCCGGCGACCCGCGGATACTTCTCCTCCAGGCGAGCATCGAGATGTCGCTCTCGAACTATGCGGGCGCTGCCGCAACCGCGGAACTGGCGGCCAAGGCGGGAGTGGAGCGCAAGGCGTACCTTCTCGAGGCGCAGGCGCTCCTTAAAGGTGGCAATGCGCTGTTCCGTCTGGGAAGGCCGGCCGAGGCGCAGACTAAACTGGCCCAGGCCCGCGGCCTGTTTGATTCCTTTCACGACTCCGGCAGCGTGGCGCAGGTCATGTATTCCGATGCCCAGGTTCTGCTATCCAAGGGCGAACTGGTGTCGGGCAAACGGGAATTGGAACAGGTCCTGGCGGCCAGCCGCCAGCGCGACGACCGGCAGCGTACCGCGCTGGCACTGTTGGGACTGGCGGAGGCGTCCCGGACCGAGGGCGATATGGCGGCCGCGCAGAAACGGCTCGAAGAGGCTTTGGACATCGCTCGCGAAACCGGGAATGAAGGTCTCGAAGCTCGCATCCATTTGAATCTGGGCAACATTCTCAACAATACGGGGCATCCGAAAGACGGGCGAACGGATTACGAGCAGGCGCAGTACCTTGCCGAAAAGACCGGCGACCGCGCCACGTTGGCCAGCGCGCTCGGGAGCCTGGGGATTTTGGACTACGTTCAAGGAGATCTGGCAATCGCCGAGGAACGCTTCGACCGATCACTGAAGCTCAAGCGGGAGATCGGGGACCGCAGCTCGATCGGCTATACGTTAGGGCATTTGGCGCGGGTGAAGGAATGGCAGGGCGATGCTGAGGGCGCGCGCAAACTCTGGCAGGAGGCGTGCCAGACCCACGAAGCTTTGGGAGAACGGGACCGCCTGGACGGATGTCGCATCGATTCGGCTATTCTGGCCATTCAGTCGGGCCATGCCGCGGAAGTGCAGCGCGAGTTGGAGCGGATTGCGGCGTCGTCCGACCTCCCCTCGCCCGGTACCAGCGCCTACCGAGTGCTGGCGGAGTCGTGGCTGGCGCGGGGCGATGCGGTCGAAGCGCGCGCCGCCATTGACCAGGCGCAACGAATCGGCAAGAAGAGCGTCAACGAGGCGGACTTCTTGCTGCCAATCGCCATCACGGCAGCAAGGGTGGACGGTGCCAGCGGGCGAACTGCCGCTGCCCTGGCCAGCCTGGCGCAATCGCTGAGACGTGCGGAAGAACTGAATGCCGTCAATCTCCAGTTCGAAGCGCGCTTGGCCATGGGCGAGATCGAAATGCGTACCGGCGCGCGCACCAGCGGCGAAACCCGGCTCGCCGCGCTCCAGAGCGACGCCCTCGCCCGTGGATTCCTTCGCATCGCCCGGCAGGCCAGAGCCGCTCTGAGTGCGCCGTAGCGTGCCTCCCCTTAAGTTAAGAAGAACCCCCTCAAGGAACTGAAAAAGCCACTTTGAGAGTCTCCGCGACGCGCCTGGCACGACTCTCTTCAGCACCCGTCTTCCGGAACACGGAGCGACCCGCCGCGGCTGGCTCTCGCCCAAAAATTACTCTTGTTTTCACCATTCAGAACCTTTGCTCAAGAATTCAGCACATTTGTTCTGCAGTTTTGCATATTCTAGACAGCGCGAGGAAAGTCCATGAGCAATCTGCTTTCACTCAACCTAACCGTCAAGAGCCTGCTGTATGGAGTTTTCGGCTTCGGGTTACTGGTGTTTGCATTTGTTGCACTGGCCGATCAGCTAAACATGGAAAACGCGCTGGCTTCGCTGCGGAGCGCACGTCAGTCTCTGGTTCAGGCAGACTCGAACAAAGGCGGTCACCGCGCCGCCGCCATCAAGCTGGTCGACCGGGCGATTTCTGAGGTTCAGGCGGGGCTCGCGACGGCGGGAAAGTAGGGGCTGTTCGGCTTTCCTGCACCCTGGAGGACGGATCATCGTATGGCTGCAGCAGCAAGCGCATTTCAGGCAGGGGCGGGGGACCTCCCCTTCCTCAACCGCGGAGTTGGCCGAAGCACAGCGGAGTACGGGCGGTCGGCTACGGTTTATTCCCAAGGAGATAAGGCGGACGCTGTTTTCGCTATGATGCGAGGCCGGATTCTCCTGACGGTGGTGAATCCGCATGGTAAGGAGGCGGTGGTTGGGGTGGTGGGGCCGGGTGAATTCTTCGGCGAGGAATGCATTCGCGAAGCGGAAACCCGAGGTTCGTCCGCAGTCGCGCTGGAGCGTTCCACACTGGTGCGGATCGAGAAACAGGACCTCCGGTACACCCTGCGCAACTCCGCCGAGTTCTGCGAGAATTTTCTGCATCACCTGGTGTACCGGAAGAACCTGGCGGAGGAAGCGCTGGCGGATCAGCTCTTCAACTCCAGCGAGCGGCGGCTCGCGAGAGTATTGATGGTGCTGGCGCGCAACCCCAATCTCGCTCCGGTCGGCACCGTCCCCCGCATGAGTCAAACCATCCTGGCGGCGATGGTGGGAACGACGCGGTCGCGCATCAACTACTTCCTGGGCAAGTTCCGGCGCATGGGTCTGATCGAAGGCCGCTCGACGCTGCGGGTCCATGTCTCCCGTATCGAGAGCATGCTGGCGGAGTAGGATATACTCCCACGATGCGGGGGTCGAAACTTAGGTGCTGACCATAAGGAACGAACAGATGGAGGCGCTTCGCTCCGCGGTAGAGGCGCGCTTCGAAAAGCAGGTCTTGGCCTATCTCCGGCGGCAGTTCCCCGGCCGATGCGGTGCGCTGCCCGATGAAACACTCTGCGATCATGTCCGGAAATGCATCCGGCGGGCCCGGGGGTGGGGTATCATGGCGGAGCGCGATATCTGTAAGTACGCCGTCCTGGGACTGGTGATGGGGTCAGACTTCGACAGGGCCAGACCCTGGGCGGCAGCGATCTTGAATCAAATCACCGAGAGAGGGGTGCAATGGACGCTCGAGGAATTGAGGTCCAAAGCGAGTGAGGCGATGATTCCGGCGAAGAAGGCGGATTCCGGTAATGGCAACATCGAATAGCTTGGCGTTTGGGGACTGCGGGGGATTCTCCGACCAGGCGACGGATGTGGTGCAATGGTGCTCCTTGACTATTCCGCAGATCCATCTGGAGCTTGTACCAACGCCCCCATCGATCCACCTGGAACTCGCACCCCAGCCGCACCGCGTGGCGACGGGCGCAACTTAACGTGCCTCCGAATTTGCCGGAATGCGCCTTGGCATTGCCGAAGGATTCTTAATGCCCGATACCGACCACAGCAACGTTACACAGAAGACCGAGTCGGCCCCTGCCCCCCTCAGGCTCCTCCGCCGGCACAAGGTTCTGCCGATGAAAACGCCGGCAAAACAGGTGTTACCGGCAAAACAGGTGTTACCACTAAAACAGGTGCTGATTCGACCGGCTCGGCGGCGGCAGTCGAAGAGGACGGTGAAAGCGAAGAAGGCGAAGCGGACGATGATAGCGAAGATTTCGACGTTGCTGACGACTTCTACTTGGTCAACGACTGGATGAAATGCGAGGCCGTGAAAGGACCGAGAGGTGTGGCGGCATCGGCGCGATTCCAGATTACATGTCCTGCCGAAAGCGGTGGAGACGATCTAGTCGGCGGTCCGATTCAGTTTGAGATTCCGCCGGGCGATGTCAGGCGCACCGCATCGGTGCAGTTTCTTAAGCCAGGCAAGGGGACCGTGACGCTCACGCCTTTGGATAACACATGTGGTGTGAACCCCCAGGCGGTAAGCGTCGATTTGACGGCGAACCAGGGACAGCCGGCGAGGGAGTACCGCGTTACCGTGGAGCCGCTGCGCGAGATGTATTTCAACGGCAAACTTAGCGCTCCCGAGCAGATCCGTTGCAAGTGCGAAGATTGCGTGCCGCCCGCTCCGGCTGCTCCGGCCCCTGCTCAGGCTGCTCCGGCTGCCGCTCCGGAACCGGTGCCTGAGGACTTCGGGCCCTTCCAGCCCGGCGTAAAACCCCTCGCAGAGGGAGGTTTCGGCCAAGTCCACAAGTTGACCGCCGAGGGGATCGACACCGCTTTCATTCAGAAAACCGCCCTCGAAAAAGAAGGCCGGGACACCACCCAATGGCACGAATACGAGATGTTCCGGGCGGCTAACCGCTTTGGCGGCCATCGTTGTATTTGCAAGGTGATCGGCGTCGACGATCAAGGCCTGCGGCTCGTAATTGAGAACCTGCCGAAGGGGAACCTCAGAGACTTTATTAAGAAGTACGGAGGAAACGATGACTGGAAAAATAACAAATGGAATTTGATCAAGTATCTCTTGACCGAGTTACTGGAGGGACTCCACCATCTTCATACCCTGCACCTGCTTCCCAACGATACTTGGGACCCCAAGACCAAAACCGTACCAATACTGAAATTCTTCGAACCGGAAGGCATTTATTACCCGATGGGCAGTTGGGCTACAGTGAAATTAGCGGTAAAAGGCCCCAAGGGGTTGAGAGTTCCAGCGGTCTGTAAGATCACGTGCCCGGACGCCGAAGGCAAGGACTTGCTAGCGGCGCCCGTGTTAGTCGTCGTCGGCCCATCCCGCGAGAAGAAAACAGCCACCCTGACCTTTGGTGCGCATCGAGGGAAGGGAACTCTGAATCGAGCCCAAAGGTTCCAACTGCAAGGTCGGCGGGACGCCGGACGCCCCGCTGCGTGTTGAGGTCCCCGGCATTGTAGTTGACTTTGCCCGCACCCCTCCGATTTCACATAACGACATCAAGCCGGACAATCTGCTCTTCGATGCAGAGATGCAGCTTAAAATTGCCGATTTCGGCGCCGCCGGATATATGGCATACCAGAAGCCGTTCGAAAAGGCGAAGGGCCCGACGATTCCCGCTAAGGCCAGCAATGCTTGCACCGCGCGCTACGCCCCTCCAAGGCTACTTATGGGTAACGGGACCTGGTGCGGCTTTGACAGGGATATCTTTCCGGTGGGCGTTGTCGCTTATGAACTAGCCGTCGGGAAAAAACCAGAGTGGGAGGGCAAAAAAAACGAAGAGAACCCGTACCCGAAAACCGATGTGGCAGGTGCGCCCCCTGACTTTAACGGTGCGGATGGGTTTGTCAGATCTGCACTGAAATGTAAATCAACAGCGGCGGAATTGCAACAGCATCCTTTCTTGAAGGAAGTTGGTTTGGATGCGAAGAGGGCCAAAGAACTACTTGCAGAATGCATCGCAGTCAAGCCGGCTGAAACGCCCTCGACAAAGCCGATTCCCGGCCAGGAGATCGATGGCGGCGCGGACGATCTGGAAACCGGTACCCAATCAGCCCCCCAATCAGCCTGACGCCAACTCAGTGCCATCAGCAATCGTCACAACACGCCCTGCCCTGGACACCGTCAATTCCTTCCCTGGCGATAATCGGGACCATCGCCAGCTCCGCCACCGGATCGCAACCCGCACTAGGCGCTCGACGCGCTGACTGTGGGAATCCAGAGGAAGCGAGTGAACTGGGTGCTCGACGCGGACATCCGAGGCTTTGTGGACCAAATGAGCCACGTGTGGACGATGCAGTTGTCCAGCACCGCGTGGCCGACCATCCTATTCTTCGCCTGATCCAGAAATAGCTGAAGGCGGGAGTGTCGGAGGAAGGCCAGTGGTCGGAGACGAAGGTAGGCACGCCCCAAAAAGCAGTCATTACGGCCTGAACGCAAAAGATAACATGGGCCGGGTTGGACAGGATGATCGCCGACGGCTGTATGATGGGCGCCGGACATCTGCTGCCGAAGCTCTGCGCGAACTGTGCGCCAACGTCGGGTTTGAGGAAACCGTAAACACGGCGGTTCAGCGTCTGCGCAATCGAGCGAAAGCGAGTCCAGCATTGCTGCTCGATGCAATGGGGCAGCAGACTCCCTGGGACGCAGCGCGCTGTGCCGAATTGGTCGCGCTGGGATTGGGACTTGGACCATGCGCCCCGGTGTAGACCCCACGGTCGCCGAGGATGGCACACCCACGAGGTACAAGGGGGCTTATAGACTTGGGCTTCTCCGTCGCCCACCGCCGGTCGATATCGGAACGATTCCGGGTGGGGGATTCTCAACCGGAACTATGGAGGACTTTTCAGCTGGAGTTGACGCGCCGCGCGGTAGTGCGCGCCTGCGCCGCTCTGGCACAGGGTCGGGGAGACGCGAGCGCGGTCATGGCAGCACGCGAAAAACGGAGCGCCTGCGGCCGAGGTTCTGCTCGCCCAGCGGGCCCGGCACCGACCAGCCAGGAGATAAAACAGTGGCATTTTACCTCGATCTTCGGTCGGCGGAGGCAGAACCAGAAGCGTGGAGATTTCCAAATAAGAGGTCGAAATCACCCGCAAGTAACAGAAAACAAGATGTAAATGCCCGTTTTTGCCGCGTAATTCGCACTCGAAAATAACCTAATTTCCGTAGGTTTTTTGGAACTATTAAGACCCACAACCGCAGAATTTTCTGATAAATTCCAGAATTATCTGATAATTTCGTAGAAAAGTGTGGTAAACTCGTCTTGTCTCGGGCAGGATAAAAGACTTTTCTCTTGGTTGCCGGGAACGTCCGCACCGCCTGTGCGAGGCACACCGGAGAATCAGAATTTAGAGGCCAACGACAATGCCACGCACTCTCCAAGAGGCTCTTCCAATTCCCCGAACGGCCTGCCCCCACACCGCGGACGCATCCAACGCAATTTGGCAGAGCTCCCTTCCAACTGAAAGTGAAGCGGTGAAGGTCTTGCTGATTAGTCCCCTGGACGACGACCACCGGTCTCTAACACAAATCCTACAGCACTCGAAGTGGAAATACTGTGCTGCCCGGAGCCGGGCCGAAGCATTCACATTCCTCCGAGACAATGCCGTTCCCGTGCTGATCTGCGAATCCGACTTAATCGACGGCACGTGGCGCGATCTGTTAGACCGAACCACTCACATGCAGCACGCCCCCCTGTTGATCGTGACGTCCCGATCGGCAGATGATGCTCTGTGGGCGGAAGTGCTCAACCTCGGGGGTTACAACGTTCTGGCTAAACCGTTTGACAGCAGGGAAGTCTTTCACGTGGTCGCTAATGCCTGGCTGCATTGGAAGAATCAGGGGAATTACCCAACGTCATTCGCCAGCACTGTGTAAGCGAGGTCCTGCACGATGTGAGTGGACTGCCAGGGCAAACCGTCCTCGAATCATGTTGTTTTGTGGGATCAGGCCCGCTCGACTCAAGCGGCGCGTGGTCGCAAGCGGGATCTTTCCGATGCGCGACTAATCGTCAAACGGTTTGGCTGCGCGCTCCGCAAAATCACCACAACCACGATCCTCTTGTGGACATCGATGCCGGCCGTCTGAGATATTTTCATCCACTTCGGTGGTGCCGATCCGGGTCCTGCGGGAATACGCCGCCCGGCGCGGCTGGACTATAGCCCGAGGTGGCGCGCCGTCGCGCCCCTCAGGAAAGGGGAAATTGTTGAAGTACGGCGTATGGCGCCCGAGGATGCCTGCGCCAACGAAATGCTCGTGCTGATCCGCTGGCAGGGCCGGAACCTTGCGGTTCCCTTGTCGCAACTGGTCGCCATCGACGCGGACCAATCAACAGTCGAGGCCATCGGCGATTGGCATTACTGGGTGGCCCAGGGCTACCTGTTTTGATCTCACGTCGCCCTGAACCATCCAGCATGCGGACTTCACTCGTTTTTGGCTCTATCGGTAGAATCGAACAGGAACATGGCGAGACGCCAGTCGAAATCGCAACCAACGTGGGTAGATGTTAAGGCAAAGCTCGCGAGTTTTGACCGTATAGGACTGTTGGGTCTGGTCCAGGATCTCTACGCTGCGCACAAGGATAATCAGACGTTTCTTCACGCCCGTTTCGGCCTGGGCGAGGACGTCCTGGAACCGTACAGGCAGACGATAGATCGGTGGCTTTGGCCTGACGTCCTGAGGAACGAGGACACGTCGGTCGCCAAAGCTAAACAAGCCATAGCCAATTACAAGAAGGCAGTTGGCGAACCCGCCGGAGTGGCAGAACTGATGGTTTTCTACTGCGAGCGGGCTGCCGGATTTTGCAGCGATCTCGGCTATGAAGACGAGAGCTATTTCGCCGCACTGGTGCGTATGTTCGAGCAGGCGCTCACCGTTGCAAACACATTGTCCGCCGGCAGCCGGGACGCGTTGATCGCCAGGCTGGATCGGGTCCGCAGCATCAGCCAAAGGCTCGGCTACGGCGTCGGTGACGATATAGATTCCGCCTTTGTGAAGTACACGAAGCGTAAGGACTGACCATCCGGGCGTCGCTTGCACCCTGGTTCCACCGCGGCACACCCCGACTTACGCAGCCTGGCCGAAGGCACGCCCTATGCGGAGTCATGCAGGCTGGCCGAAAGCTCACGGTCTTTCACTCCCTCCGCGGCAATGCTCCGGAGGGTTGGCAAGACATCTCCTGCAAACACGGCGGCAGCGTTTGCGCTTCCTAGTCCGAAGTAAAGCTTCTGGTACAACGGGTAGACCTCTTCGTAGATCCTCACCGCGGCCGGGTCGGGTTGCACCGTACGGTAGCGAGGGCACAACGCATCCTGTGCTTCCTCGACTGTCTTGAAAGTGCCCGCCGCAAGGAAAGCGAAGATCGCGGCGCCCAGGCTGGTGGCTTCACTCTCCGGCACCAGCACCGGTTTGTTCAGCACGTTGGCGGTCACCCGGTTGATTACCTCGTTCTTTTGAGCCACACGGCCAGCGTGGATGACCCGGCGGATCGGTACGCCGTATTCTTCCATGCGTTCGAAGATCACCCGGGTGTGAAGGGCTGCGCCTTCAAATGCGGCGAAGAGCTCATCCTGCGCTGTGTGCGTCAGCTTCCAGCCAAAAGTGACGCCTCCGAGTTCAGGGTTCACCAGAACGGTGCGGTCGCCGTTGTCCCAACTTAGCCGCAGGAGGCCCGTCTGTCCGGCACGGTACTCTTCAAGCCCCTCGGACAGTGCCGTCACGTTTGTGCCGGCCCGCCTGGCGATCGCCTCCCACATGTCGCCGCTGGCGCACAGGCCGGCCTCGATGCCGGCCATCTTCGGATGGATCGAACCCTGCACAACGCCGCACATGCCTGGAATCTGCCTCGCTTCCCTGGATATGGCCATGATGGGAGTGGATGTCCCAATCACGCACACCACGTCGCCCTCCCGGACACCGGCGCCGATTGTGTCCCAATGTCCGTCGAAGCCTCCGACCGGGATCGGAATGCCGGCGCGCAAGCCGAGCCGTGCCGCCCACTCGGGCGACAGCCGGCCGGCCAGTTGGTCGCTGGTCGCATAGCGTCCTTTCAGCTTGGCGTGCACGCCTTCGAACAGCGGGTCGACGGCAACCAGGAAATCCTCCGGGGGAAGTCCCCCGAGCGCCTCGTTCCACATCCATTTGTGTCCCAAGGCGCAGATCGATCGCGGCACCCGGTCGAGGTCCGTGGTCCCGCAAAGCACTGCTGCAACCAGGTCGCAGTGTTCGAAGAACGCCACCAGCTTTCGGCGCTTCTCGGGGTTATTGCGCAGCCAGTGCAGGAGCTTCGAGAAACCCCACTCCGAGGAGTACACGCCGCCGGACCACTCAATGGCTTCCAGCTTCAGCCGATGTGCCCGTTCGGTGATGAGCGCGGCCTCCCGCCAGGCCCGGTGGTCACACCACATGTAGTAGTCGTCGAGGGGTTCCAAGCCCTCTCCGACCGGCACTACGGTTGAGCCCGTGGTATCCACGGCAATCGCCTCTATCTGGTCGCCCCGTACTCCGGTGGCCTCGAAAGCTTTCCTCATCGCCTCGACAAACCCCCGCATTTGGTCGGCGTGGCTCTGCGTCGCGTGGTCCGGGTCTTCCTTCTTTCGATGCAGCGGATACCCAGTTACGCCGGAGCCGAGGCGTCCTTTCCGGCTGTCGAAGATCGACACGCGGACACTCAGCGTCCCGAAGTCCACTCCTGCAACGATCGACATTCAATGTTCCTTTCCGTGTTAGTGTTCACGCAGGTTGGGTGAGCGAAATGACGACCTTGCCTGCGCCATCCGTGCAGTTCTCAAGCAGGTTGAACCCGGACTGTATCTTCTCGAGGGGCAAGGTGTGAGTAAGTATCGGCAAGAAACGGCGTGGATGTTCGCGCAGAAGCTGCAAAGCCGCCTGCGACGTGTGATTAGAGCGCCTGGTGTGATGAATCGAGAGACCCCTGCGCCGTGCTGTGTGCATATCAAAGGACACCTCCAGCTCCGCCGGGACACCGGTCACCACCAGCCGGCCTCCCCTACGGGTCATCCGTATGCACTGGTTGACTGAGTTCTCCTTGGTAGCGCAGTCGATGGTGACGTCCACACCCCGGTTGGCGGTATCGCTGAAGATCTGGCGGGCGGCATCCAACTGGTGCGGGTCCAGAACAGCGTCTGCGCCCGCGGCCTTGGCCATCTGCCGGCGGTGCGGCACGGGCTCTACCACCCAGACCCTCCCCGCCCCGCACATCTTCAGCACAATGACAGTCATCAAGCCTATGGGACCCGCACCGAAGACGGCCGCGGTTTCGAGCGGCCGGATGGCCGCGTGCGTCATCGAAAGCAGAACCACCGCCAGTGGCTCAAAGAGGGTGCCTTCGACGAAGCCGACCCCGGCCGGAAGCGGCAGAATACACTCCACCGGCAGATTCACATACTCCCGAAAGAACCCGGGGATGCCAGGCGAGCTCAAGAACTGCATGTTCTCGCAGAGATTGTGATGGCCGGCGAGACAGAACTCGCAGCGGTAACAGTAGATGGCGGGCTCAAACGCAGCGCGGTCGCCAGGAGCACAGGCGGTTACCCCCGGTCCGGTTTTCACCACCACTCCCGTCGGCTCGTGCCCCATTACCATCGGATACTGGCACGGCCTGCCGCCGATCCCACCCTCGGCGAATTCGTGGATATCGGACCCGCAGATCCCCACGGCTTCCACGCGGACCTGAACCTGTCCCGGACCAGGGTCCTCAACGGAGCCATTCACTATCCTGAACTTGCGCAGCTCATACAGCTCGGCAATTCGCATATGAGAACTTCCATTGTAAACACTGGTCGGCGCCCCATCACTTGAGGATTCCCTCCTGTCGCATACGCTCGCCGACGGCGCCGGCTGGGTGCGTCGCCCCGAACGCCTCCTTGGTATGGCCTCGTTCCACCAGGATGACTTCGCAAATGGCATCGGCCGCGGCTGCGTTGGCGAGCGAACTCGAGGTTGCCACCATATCGAAGGGATCGCTTCCGGACCGAATCTTTACGCGCACAACCGCGTCCGCCATCTTGCCCAATTCCGAATCCGGCGACTCGGTTATGGCCATCAGCTTCGCGCCACGCTGTTTCACGATGAGCCCAAAAGCATTCACTTCGAGGCTCCTGCCCTCCTTCGAGATGAGAATGACAGTGTCTTCGGGCTTCACGGCGCCAGAACCGCCATGCAGGCCCTCGGCTGGGTCCAGAAAGAGTGCCGGGAGCCCGCAGCAGGATAGCAGGTGAGCAAACCGCCAAGCGACCGCGTTTGAGGTGCCCGCACCACCGATCAAAACGTGGCCGCCGGTGCCCAGCAGCAGATCGACCGCGCGCGAAGCGCCTTCATCGAAATCATTCGCGAGTTCCTGAAGAACCGCGGCCTCGCGACGCAGCGTCGCCCGCATGTGCTCCAGCCGCGCATTAGTGCCGTCCATTCCAACCTCCCCGAATAGGAAAAGCAGCGCCCACCAAAGGGTCCCGCGTCCCCAGGTTGCGAGTCGGCGTTGCCTCCGCGATCCCCAGTATACACTGGCACTCGTCGAAGAGCCGAGCCGTTTTGAGAGTATAAGCTCTCAAAAGACAAAACCAACAGTCCCTGCGAAGAGGCGGTGCTGAGCGGGATCCAGGCCGACGACTGCAGCCGCTTCGGCGCTGTGGATTCCACCTTTCACTACCACGCCTGCCCGTCGATTTCCCGTTGTGACGCCACCCGGCGCGCGCGGCGGTAGAGTGGTGGTGATCGGTTTCAAGAGGAGGAATCGCATGAAGCACCTGGTCATTCTCATCGCGGGCGTTCTTCCGCTCGCGGCCGCAATCGACGGCGCCGTCCACGTCGACAGCGGAGATATTTCCGGTGTCCCGACATCCACGCCCGGAATCTATGTGTTCCGCGGCATTCCCTATGCCGCGCCTCCGGTCGGCAACCTGCGCTGGAGAGCGCCGCGACCGGCCGCGAAGTGGGCCGGCGTGCGCAAAATGGACCAGTTCCAGGCGCGGTGCGTGCAGCCGCTGCGCACCAATCCACGGGAGACCCAGGGCAGCGAGGACTGCCTCTACCTTAACGTGTGGACACCCGCGAAATCCGCTGCCGACAAGCTCCCGGTGATGCTGTGGATTCACGGTGGGGGCTTCCGCGACGGCACCGGCGCCATGCTGCTTCACGACGGAGAAGAACTGGCGCGGAAGGGCGTCGTGTTGGTCACTATCAATTACCGGCTGGGAGTGCTCGGTTTTCTCGCTCATCCCGAGCTGACCAAAGAATCGGGCCGCAAGGCGTCGGGCAACTACGGGCTGATGGATGCCATCGCGTCGCTCCAGTGGGTGCAGCGGAATATCGCGGCATTGGGAGGCGACCCGGCCAAAGTGACGATCTTCGGCCAATCCGCGGGGTCGATGGCGGTGAACTGCCTGCAAGCGTCGCCCCTGGCGAAAGGGCTGTTCCGGGCGGTGATTGGGGAGAGCGGCGCGTCCTTCAATGGCATGTTGTACGACGAGTCGGTGGCCGATGCCGAGGCCAAGGGCGTGAAGTTCGCCCAGGCGGTGGGAGCGAAATCGCTGGCGGAGCTGCGCGCCAAGCCGGCCGCAGAATTGACTACGGCGGCATTCACCGCCGGCCCGAACACCGATGGCTACGTGCTGCCCGAGCCGCCGCTGGCCCTTTTTCAGCAGGGCAAACAGAACCACGTGCCGGCGCTGGTGGGGTCGAACTCCGACGAAGGCCGTATGTTCGCGCGCGGCCGGATGAACGCGCGGCAGTTCATCGAGCAGGCGCATCAGAGGTTCGGCGAGGCGGCTACGGAGTATCTGAAACTGTATCCGGCGAATACCGACGCCCAGGCGGCGGAATCGCGGCAGAGGTCGGCCACCGAGGAGAGTATGGGGCTGAACATGCGGCTCTGGGCGGAGGCGCAGGCGAAAGCCGGATCCAACGCCTACGTTTATTACTTCACGCGCATGGCCCCGGGCGGACCCCCGGCGAACACGCCGGCTGATGTCCCCCGCCTGGGAGCGCCCCACGGGGAAGACTTGGCTTACGTGTTCAACAACATCGGCAAGACTGAAGCGCTGCGAAACAGCGACACCTTCCGCAATGCGCAGCCGGAGGCGTACGATCTGAAGCTGGCCGGCGTCGTGTCGTCCTATTGGGTGAACTTCGCCAGGAACCTCGACCCCAATGGCGACGGCCTGCCCCGCTGGTCGCCTTTTGGCCCGGCCCGGAGCGACCTGGTGATGGAGCTTGGCGACAAGGTCGGCATGCGGTCGCACCCGGACAACGCGGGCATCGTCTTCCTGGAGAAACATCCGTTCCAGGCGTCGCAGTAATCCCTGCACCATCGCCGTCAAGCTCGTGGTGCCGGTGCAGCGTGCGGCTCTTCCGGCCGGCTCGAGCGTCGGCTACCCTCATCGCGGAATGGCGTTCATGAGATTTCCTCAAGCGCTCTCCTTGACTTCTGCCGACGATCCTGTAGGATGAAGATGAATTGATTAATCAAAGGATGGACATGGCAACCACCGTTTCCGCTTACATCGCGCGTACGCAATTGGGCGCTCTTCTCAAAGAGGCAGCCCAAAACAGGACGCGTTTTGTCATCACCAAGAGCGGCAGGCCAACTGCCGTGCTTCTTTCGATTTCGGATTTTGACGACATGCTGGAGGAAGTCGATCCCGAGTTTAGAAAAAGTCTCACCGCTGCGGCCCGAGAATGCCGTTCCGGCAAGGCGGTCACGCTGAGGGACTATCTGAAGCAGCGGCTGGCTGAGCGGCGCGCCGGATAATCTCTTGCCGGCCCGCTTTAGAGTCCTGCTTACGCCGAGCTTCCGGCGCGATTTTGAGCGACTGCCCACGGACGTTCAGGAACGAGTGCTGAATGCGATCGGAACTCTGGAGACCTCCCCGTTTGGCCCGCCGCCCCGCATCAAGCGGCTCAAGGGCAAAGGTGTGGGCCAGTGGCGCCTGGAAGTGTGGCCATACCGGATTCGCTACGACGTCGAGGGCAGCGACGTGGTCCTCTACCGCGTCAGGCATCGTAAGGAGATCTACCGCGCTTGAGAGATGCTGGTCATGTCAACTGATTATCGTGCTCTAGTGTTTCTAAAGAACTGCCTCGCGCACTCGTTGTTAGAGTGTGGCGACTTCGAGATTGTTCCCTTTGATGGGCTGGGCTGTACGGACGAACTGAATCTAATGCAGACCTTTCTCACACGATTTCAGCCTGGATCGTTGAATGAAACCGACAGGGTCATCGAGCAAGCGAAGCGGGGTCAACCGACAGTGGTAGTGCACTTCCGGCGACTCGCAGCGCCATCTACCGACGCGTGCTTCATTCTCGCCGAGCAGCAGGCCGAGCTGATCGCTTGTTTGCTGGCGATACAACGCCACAGCTATGCGAGCGTGGTTGGGACAATTATCCAAGATCTCACTGCAGGTGCCTCTCGCTGGCGCGTCAGGGTGCCAAACTACACCGGGAACCTGCTCGGCGGCGTGCTTGCCGGCGAAAGCGCCGAAACGCTCTCAAAGCGGCTTGCGGCAGTCCAGCACAACGACTCGCTACAACTGTACGTAAAGCTGTTTCGCGAGGCGAGGGAGGAGCAGGACGCGGAGTTTGCGTACTACCGCTTTTGGACGCTCCTCGAGATGATAGCACGCGCAAAGAATCTCGCGGGACAGCCATTACTTGATTGGGACGGTCAACCCATCATGAATCGACACGGTATCCCACGAACGATTGAGGACGCAGCGGAGCCGCTGGTCTGCGAATTGGCGCGACGCGCCTATGCAGCCCGCAGCGCTTCCGGGCGGTTCATGGGCATCGGACACACTAAGGATTTGATTCCTGTTTGGTACCGGCATCGGAACTGCATCTCGCACCACGGAGGATGTCGGCCAGACGACCCAAGCCACTGCCATCGCACAAGCCAGCAATTCGTCACCTGTCGTAACGCCCACCTGGCGACGATCGCCCGTTCAAACCTGCCGCGTGGCCGACATACCGATGACGCGTTGCGCGCTTTGGAAGAAACAGCACGGCTGGTGATAATTGTTGAGTTAAATCCGCCTAGGATGGAGTCAAGTTCATAGCGCTCCGGACGTGATCTCGCCCTCTATCGTCTCCGCCCGAAGCTCCGCCCCGGGCTCCGCATAGGCGGCCTGGAAGGCATCGGCCGCGGTGCTGGACGGTAGCTCGGTCTGGGTACCGGTGCAGCGTGCGGCTCTTCCGGCCGGCTCGAGCTTCCGAACCGCTTGGGAGTGTGGTCCGCGTTGGGGTCGCGTGCCATAGGGGAGGCATACTTCGAGTCTCGATAAGATCCCGGCTTGTTGGCGTATTGCGAATCGCGGAAGCCGCCGCCTTGCGCGTAGGTGCTCCCCGAGTAGCGATTCTGCGTGGACGTACCCTGCGATCCGTACTTAGGCGCGCTGGCGCCGGGGTCCTGCCCGTAGTAAGTCTGGCCGCGGCTCTGGTAAGTGCGATAGCCTTCCCATTCGCCGCGTTCCACCGGCTGGTAGTTGTGGTTGAATAGCAGGTCGCGCATCAGCGCGTACTGGCCGTAAAAGACCCAGAAATTGCGCCCGTCCCTATGTTCCCAGTAGCCGTATTGGTTGGAGGCTTGCGTGGGCGAGGCCATATACGCGAATCCCGCGGGTTGGGCGACGTGTTCCGATTCGGAGTCGTACCGGCCGGCGGGCTTGTGCTCGATGGCCATGCCGAGATCGTTGCGCATGGCCTCGTACGTCGTCTGCGGAACGCCAACCCATTTCTCCTCGGAGGTGGTGACGCCGGTCTTGGCGGAAACGTCGGTGAGGTGAGTTCGCACGGTGCGGATTTGCTGGTCGTATTCGCGGGCAGTGCCGATGCCGCGAACTTCCATATCCACCAACACCTTGTCCCACGAGTCGTATAACTGGCCGCTGAGCGAGTTCAGTTCGCCGGTCCTCTGCGGCAGCGTGGCCGAGTAAGTCTTAAGCGAATCCGCGGCGGCTAACAACACGGCGAAATCCAGCCCGGCGTAATTCCCGGACGCCGCCTGCTGCCGCGCCGCATCGGTAGATTGCCACAGGTTGTCGCTCTGGGTCACTGCGCCGCGCACCGTGGCCAGGCGCGAATCCAGATCCGCCTTCTTCTCGGGCCAGTCGGTTTCCGCCTTCTGGACGGTGGCGGCCATCGGAGCCAGGTCCAAGGCATGTATGGCGTGGTAGTCCCGCTCCATCTCCGCGACCGTCTGCGGCAACTGCCGCTTCCAATCCACCCACTGCGCCGCTTCCTTTTGCACGCCCGAGGTTTCCGCCAATGCCTTGGCGCGCAGATCGCGCTCATGCGAGAGCAGCGACTCAGCCCGCTGCCGGTCCTGCCGCCGGTTCTGCTTCTCAATCCGCGAAAGCTCGTCCATGTCGCGGCCGGCGTCCTGGAGCAATCCGGCGGCAGCGCCGAAATGGTCGCTCCAATGGCCGGTTGCCGAAACCGCGTGAAACAGATCGGGTTCGGCCTGGCTATCGCGAGCGACTTCATCCTGCGCCGAGCGTAGCTGGGTTTGCGCCGACGCCAGGGCGGCGCGGTCGCCATCGATCTGCGCGCGTACCGCCCGCGGCAGCGCGTCCAGCCCCGCAAACAGTACGATGACGATGAGGACCGTCAGCAAGACGGCCAGAAATCGAAGTGTGGATCGGCTCATGGCTAACCCTTCACGTGCGTCCGCCCCGGTAGACGGTGACATCGCCCGGATAGATTGTGGTAGCCAGCGTCACAGCGAAAGGTTCACCTTCCGCTTTGCGGATGCCGAGCAAGCCCTTGCCACCCTGTTCCTGGAATTCCCAATAGTAGAATTTGGCAATCTCCGCCTCGTCGCTGCGGCGAGCCTGCGCCTCGCGGCTCAGCCGATACAGCCAGGTCTTGCCGTCGAATTCGAAAAAGTCGGCGGTATTCTGCCGCTCGTCCATTTGAGCCAGGTCGTCTTCCGATACGCCCAGGTCTTCGATCGTCAGTTTACGCGGGTCGGTGTGGACGGCGGCTTCGACATCCTCGCCAGTGGCCACGCGCAGCGATACGCGCCGTTCGCGATACCCGCCGCTCAGCTCAAACCAACGCCGCGGCCCGGCTTCGAACCAGGCGCAGCGGTCGGCGGTGAAATCGAGATCGGACAGCTCGTCGCCCGCGCCGGAGACCGAGATCACGTCCCCCACCCGGGCGTCCGTGACTTTGAGATGAGCCAGATCCGGAGCCTTCGCTCGCAGCGGGGAGCCTTTCGGTCCCGGTTCCTCGGATTTCTTAAAGAGTTGCATGAGGACGATCACCAGCAGGACGCCCAGAATGGCCACCAGCGTAAGCGTAATCATGTGGTTCCGCTACGCCTTCGCGCCCGGCCCTGGCCCCAGTTCCTTGGGCAGCACGGGTGGCGGCGGTTGCTTGGCCGTGAGACGCTCCTGCTTGAGCGCCGCCAGTTCCGCATCCACGCTGTGCCCGCCGAGTTGCGCGAACTGCGCTTCCAAGTCGTCATCCTTGCCGGCCGAGGCGAGCTGGTCGAACGCTTTGGCGGTGGCCTCTTCGCGCGCCACTTTTTCCTCGAACCGCCCCAGCGCGGAAAACGCGTTGTCGGCGCTCCCCACCCCCGCCATGGCTTCGGAGACCTTGCGCTGCGCCATGGCGGCGTTCTTGCGCGCCACCAGGGTAGTGGCCGTGCGCTCGCCTTCGTCGATCTTGTGCTTCAGCTCCGTCACCTGCTGCTTCAGCTTCTCGCTGGTCTGCTGCGCAGTCTCGACCGCCTGCTTCATCGAGGCCACCTGCTGATCGCTCTCGGCCTTCTTGGCCAGCGCCTTGCGCGCCAAGTCCTCGTTGCCGGCGTCCAGCGCCATGCCCGCGCGGTCCTTCCATTCCTGCGCCTGGCGGACGTATTTCTGGTACTCGGCGTCCAGCCGGTTGTAATTGCTCATGGCTACCGCGGAAGCGCGGACCACGTTATTCAAGTCGGACTTCATGTCGGCCACGGTCTGGTTCACCGTCGCTTCGAAAGTGGCGTCTTCGATGGCGCCCACTCCTTGATTGGCCTCGCCGCGCGCCACGCGCCCCATGCGGCCGAACAGATCGGATAGAAATGCCATGTTCTTCGTTCCTCTCCTTTAGGATTGCAGGTCGCCCAACAGGCGCCGCGCCGTGATGACATCCACCAGCAGGAAATGCACGCAGGAGAGAATGTCGTCTTCCTCCTCCGGCCCCATGTCCTGGAGTTTGCAGAAATTGTTCAACGTGACGGCCACCTTGCCGGCGCCGGCGTCATAGATCTGGAAGTGCGAGGTGGAGATGCCGTTATCGGCCGCCAGCATGCGCTCCATTATACTGGGCGTGACCGCCGCGCGCGGCACCACCGTGCACGTCAGCGAGAGGTACAGGATTTCGCCTGCCAGGACCGCCTGGACGGCAACCCCGCTTTCCACCTCCGCGATTCTCAAAGTGTCGGGCGCCGTTTCGGAGACTGCATAACCTCGCTCCGCTAACAGCGCGTGGATGTGGCCCACTTCTGGGCTGTTTGTGTTTGTCATAGGCATTGGGAATGGAGTCCTTCTGTCGATACGCGTTCCGCCGCGCAAGAGTTCCGTGATTCTTCGGACCGAGCCCCGCACCCTCAGACCTATTGTAGTCGGCCATTGGAGAAACCGGACGGCTCCAGAATTATCGCAGATTGCAATTATTATATTGCAAAATGAAGGCCCCCAAAGCAACAAATTCCAGACAACTGCACTTTGGAGGATGAAAAGTCGGCTGTTGGGTGTAGAATACCTACAAGCCGGAGAGCCTGAACTGGGAATCCCGGCTTAATCTTGTTGTGGGCGTCACGGCAATGAGTGCGGGCGAAACCTTAACGTCCCTCATCCGCGCAGCCACCATGCGGGAGCGGCGCGGCAAGAAGCAAACACCTGTTCAGTCAACGGCGGAATCAGCCACAAGGGCCTCGGAGGTCCGTTGTGTATTGATTGCACCCACTGCAGCGTGCAACTTGCGATGCCGGTATTGTCTGGCAGATGCGCAGCCGGTTGCCGCCAACTCCAGCCGCGGCCCTCTGCAGTTGGAAAGAGCGCAAAGCCTGCTTGATGAGGTCGTCGCGAACAGCCGCTTTCCAAGGATTACCGTAATATTCCAGGGAGGCGAACCCACCCTGGCTCCCGTCGATTGGTACGAGGCGCTCTTCTCGCACGCTTCCGAGAGAGC
Source organism: Bryobacteraceae bacterium (assembly GCA_049515735.1). Taxonomy (GTDB): domain Bacteria; phylum Acidobacteriota; class Terriglobia; order Bryobacterales; family Bryobacteraceae; genus Fen-178. Next base: position 36,916 of record JBEKTU010000005.1, on the reverse strand, counting down.
TTCACAATCCAAGAAATCGCTTCGATTGTGTCTTCAGACGAACGGCCAGCTGATCGACCGCAGTTGGGTGGATCTCTTCAAACGCCACAACGTGGGCGTCGGTGTGAGTATCGATGGGACGCCCGAGATCGCCGCACCCCAGCGATCCGGCACCGAGGCAGCCGCCGATTCCGTACGGTTCCTTCGCGAGAACGGAATCCGTGCAGGCGTCATTCTCGTAGGGACAGTTCACAACTTGCCGCACATCGCCGCAATCCATGCATTCTTCGGCGAACTGGGCGTCCGTAGCTTTCACATCCTGCCCCTAATGGCACTCGGAAGAGCGCGAACTTCCGGGGGAGTTCCAGCGTCGGTGATGACGACGGCTTACATTGCGCTGATAAACAGCTCTCTTCGCAATCCCGGTCTGCCCCGGGAAGACCGGTTGCATCTGCTCGTGCAACGTTTCATCAGCGACGACGGGGGTCACTTGACGGAAGTTGACTGTCAATCGGGTATCAAGCCGTGCGGCAGACAGCTCATCTTTCTGGACAGCTCCGGCGGAATCTTTCCCTGTTCTTATGCCACTGATGAGACGCTAAAAGTGGGAGACGCTCTAAGCGATAGGGTCTGCTGGTCGCATTCGAGGGCTGCCCTGGAAACCCATGTATTGGAGGATGAGTACTCAATTCGATGCTTGACATGCCGGGCGCGGGTGATTTGCGGATTCTCCTGCTCTGCGGTGAATATCGCGGATCGGTTGGCGCGGGAAACCGCTTGTGAGTTCTACCAGGCGTTGATGGAGTACTTCCTGGCGGAGCGACCTATGATTGACAGACTCCACAACATGTGGAACGAAGAGGATTAACGCTATGGCGATAATTCGAACTCTTGAGGGCGAGTATTACGAGATGCCGGCCGAGCTTCTTCAGAAGTACCGTTTGCCTAAGGAAATAGTAGCCAGGCACGCAAGCCGGGTGCGAGATTCAATTCGAATCGATGTTTCCAAGGAGTTTGAGGCGTTAGCTGGCTGCGAGCCGGCGATGAGTGATGGCGAACAGGGTGGAAAGCCATCCGTGGGTAGTCAGAAGGTTGACTAGGAGCGGGTTTCCCAATGGAAACCTGCTTCGAGTCCGAAAGAGTAGTGGTGTCCAACAGGGTGTTGGACTTAAAGGAAAGGAGACAACTATGGCAGAAACCGGAAAAGCGATGGCGATCGATGCGAACGGTGATTGCTATATCATCGACGAGCAGGTTATCAAGCAGCACGGGAAGAAGCTTAAGGATGAAAGCTTCAAACCTATGATATCCGCGAGAGCCCCGAATCGCGCAGGCGAGGATTGGCCTGTATGCAGTTGGTCAAACTCATACACCGCTTATTTCGATTGTCACATTGAGTGAATACCCACGCAGCTAATGTAGTAGGGCAAGCCGAATAACGAGTATTCGACGGACGGAGGGGCAAGAGGTTGACTTTTGCCCCCCTGAATCAGAGCTGGAGCCGACGCAGATGCAGGAATGGCTGGAGGGTGAAGTCTATGATTCCCGACGGGTCGAAGCGTTTCTTTGAGGATGTCGATATCTTGCATCTCAACGCTCTGAACGCGTGCAATCTACGGTGTTCCTATTGCGCAGTCCAAGCAACGGATTTGGGTGGATCGGCAAAAATGGCGCCGACGGAATGTCTTGAGATCATTGAGTTTTGTTTGCGATCGGTGGGTCGTGACCACCTCACGATCGAAATAATGGGGGGGGAGCCTTTGCTTCTTGGGAAGGCTTGGTTTGAAGAAGTGCTGCCGCCTCTGCAGGATAGACCATTGCGCGTCGCCTTTACCACGAACGCTACATTGCTCGACGACGAATGGGCGGACATGTTCCGCCGCTACAAGGTGAACGCCAATGTCAGTCTCGATGGTCCTGCCGAGTCGCACAACGGGCAACGGGGGCTCTATGACCGGGTCGTCTCCGGACTGAAGATTCTGCAACGTCACGGTGCGAATCCTCATGTGATAACGATTGCGACCGCCGCGGTGCTTGATCGTATTGAGGATTTGCTGAAGCTCTATTCGTCGCTGGGTATTCAGACGTTTTACCTCAATGATGTGCGGGATCACGGAAGGGCGGCAGTGCTTGAAAGGCAGTTGATCCCGACACCCGAAGCAATGGTTAGAGCAAGCCTCAAGATAATGGAGTATATGCGGGAGTGCCGGCTTGCATTAAGGGAAATGGAATTGCTGGAACGGGTGTTTCGATTCTTCCACGCTTCTTACTATGATAACTTCTGCAATCGTATAAGTTGCCCGGGCGGCGGCAAGTTTCTGAGTGTGAATGCCAGGGGAGATGTATTCCCCTGTCCAAATGTGACGTGTTCGGAGTACTGTCTTGGCAACATCTACGAAGGATACGATCGAGTGCGCAGCGAGCGGGTGCTGCGGGAATTCCATGCGATGCCGTCATTTTACCTTGCCTGCCTGACGTGCAAGGCCTCTGAGATTTGTTTTTTTGGCTGTGCCGGCAGCCGCACCCAGGCCATGGTCCACGCGCAACGCGATTGTGAGTACACACAGTTGCTCTGGGAGCGTTTTCAGGAAAACCAAGGACTGGTTCATGACTTATACCAACTCGGGATGTCCTCGGAGCGCAGGCCGAATTCAAGTCGGCGATGCAGTGAAGCGTCGGATTCAGCGTCCCGAGCCAATGTCCAGCCGGGCACGGTTGAAAGTGCGATGGGGTCGCCCGGTTTGGCGCAGGCCCACCTATAGCTTCCCGCGATACAATCGAATCGGCCCATGCTTCGGTTTCTCTTGCCTGCGGCACTCGCAGCGGCGGCCTTCGCTGCCGAGCCGGTATTGGAGCTTTGCGGCCAACTCCGGCCGCCAGGCCGCGCTTCCATCTCTCTATTCGGCACCAAGAACCCCTTCACCGCCGTTACTCTCAGCGACGTCACCGGCCGCTTCAGCTTCAAGAAACTCCGCGCCGACGATTACACCGTCGCCGTGTTCATCCCGGGGCGCGGAGAAGCGCGCCGCACGGTGGAAGTGGGTCCCGCCGCCGCCGACTCCCACCGGCGGGTTTCCCTCACCCTCGATTTGAAGGATTCCGACTTCGATCTCGCCGCCGCCGTACCCCAGTACTCCGTCTCGACCACCCAATTGGCCATTCCGAAGGCCGCCCTGCACGAATACCTGGAGGCGGAGAAGGACCTCGAGAGGCACGATCTCGATGCCGCCGTGAAGCGCCTCGAGAACGCCGTCGAGATGGCCCCTCGGTTCGCCGCGGCCTGGAACGAACTGGGAACCATTGCCTACCAGACGCGCAAATTCGACCGAGCCGAGGAATGTCCGCCAAGCGCTCGAGCAGGAGCCGGCGGCCTTCGATCCCCTGGTCAACCTCGGAGGCGTGCTGGTGACCGTGCACAAGCTCGACCAGGCCGTGGACTACAATCTGCGAGCCGTGCTCGCCCGCCCCAACGACGCTCTGGCCAACTCGCAGCTTGGACTGACCTATTTTGAGCTGGCGCGCATGGATCTCGCCCAGAAGTACCTCGAGCGCACGCGGCAGATCGATCCGAGGCATTTCTCCCGCCCCCAGCTTCTGCTGGCCGAGATCCACCTGCGCCGCGGCGAGCGCCGCGAAGCCGCCGCCGTGCTCGAGGAATTCCTCAAGTTATCACCCCGACTGGCCGCAGGCCGCCAAGATGCGGCAAACCATCGACGAATTGCGGCAATAATGGAATTGCTTGCGTCTCCCCATCGACCCCCTCATTCCCGAAGTCAGGACCCGCCCCAATGACCTCGCGGTCTGCTATATGTAGTTTGTTCCGAAACGATATGCCGCATTTTTTTGGAAGATTGCACAGCGTCCGCACCCGCTTTGACTCCGCCGAGCAGGACGCCGACGGCAGCGCACGGCGCGGGCGCGCTCCCACTCACGAGGAGATCGCGCGCCGGGCCTATTCTTATTGGGAAGCCCGTGGATACCGGGGCGGCTCGCCCTGGGAAGATTGGTTTCGCGCCGAGCGTGAGCTGACGTTTCATGACTCCTGAAGAATTCCGCCTTTTCGGCCACCAGGCGGTCGACTGGATCGCCGAATACCTTGCCCATCCCGAGCGCCATCCCGTGCTGCCGCCCGTCAAGCCCGGCCAGCTCACCGGCGCTCTGCCCGCCCGCGGCCCCGAGCGCGGCGAACCCATGTCGGCCATCCTCGCCGATTTCGAGCGGCTCATTGTGCCCGCGATGACGCACTGGAACCATCCCGGTTTCCTGGCCTATTTCGCCAATTCCGCCACCCCCGAGGGCATCCTCGGCGAGCTGCTCGCCGCCGCCCTCAATGGCAACGGCATGTTATGGAAGACCTCGCCCGCCATCACCGAGCTCGAACAGGTGACCCTCCGCTGGCTGCGCCACTGGAGCGGTTTGCCCGAGGACTGGTTCGGCCTGATCTACGACACCGCTTCCACCAGCAGCATGCACGCCATCGCCGCGGCGCGTCAGGCCGCCGACCCGGAGTCGCGTTCCAAGGGCGTGGCCCGCGGCTTGGTGGTCTACACCTCCGAGCAGGCGCACTCTTCCATCGCCAAGGGCGCCATCGCCGTCGGCATCGGCCACGACAACGTTCGCCTGGTGCCCGTCGACGCCGAGTTTCGCATGTTGCCGGACGCGCTGCGCGAAATGATCAACCGCGATCTCGCCGCCGGTCTGCGCCCGTGCTGCGTCGCCGCTACCGTCGGCACCACTTCCACCACCAGCGTCGACCCCGTGCCAGCCATCGCCGACATTTGCGAGCGCCATAACCTGTGGCTTCACGTCGACGCCGCCTACGCCGGCTCGGCCGCCGTGGCCCCGGAATTCCGCTGGGCTCTCGCCGGTTGCGAACGCGCCGATTCGTTGGTCACGAATCCGCACAAGTGGCTCCTCACCCCCATGGATTGCAGTGTTTTCTACACCCGCCGCCCGGATGTGCTGAGCCGCGCCTTTTCCCTGGTTCCGGAGTACCTGCGCACCGAGCAGGACCCGCTCGCCGTCAACCTCATGGACTACGGCGTGCCTCTCGGGCGCCGCTTCCGCGCCCTGAAGTTGTGGTTCATACTGCGCTCGTACGGGCGCGAGGGCCTCGCCGCCATCATCCGCGAGCACGTGCGGCTGGCGCGGGAATTCGCCCGCGAGGTCGAGGCCGATCCGCGTTTCGAGCTGGCCGCGCCGGCGCCCTTTTCAGTAGTGAACTTCCGCTACAAAGGCACCGACGACGACAACCGCCGCATTCTCGATCGTGTCAACGCCGCGGGCGAAGTCTTTATCTCCAGCACGGTCCTGAACGGCCGTTTCACCCTGCACTTGGCGATTGGCAACTACGCCACCACGAAAGCGCACGTAGAGCGGGCATGGGAGTTGCTGCGGGAAGCTGCCACCCTCCACCATCCCGGTTATTCTATTAGATGATGCTCTCGCGCGCGATAAGAATTCTGCCCTTGCTGCCGGTGCTGCTGCTGGCGCAGCCGGCTCAAGACCCCGCCGCTCTCGGCAGGAAGGCGCTGGACCTGCTGCTTGCCGGCAACTACCCGGAACTCTCCCAGATGTTCACTGCCGACATGAAGAAGGGGCTTCCCGAGGAAGCCCTGGGCAAGCTCGGCGCTCAGATCAAGTCCTGGGGCGCCATGGAGAACATTGGCAACCCATCCCCGCGCCAGGTCGGTCCCAACACCATCGTCGAGTTCCCGGCTAAATTCGCCGCGCAGAATATCATTTTCCGATTCATCGTCAACCGCGACGGCCTGGTGGCGGGAATGTTCTTTCTTCCCGGCGAAGTGGCGTGGCAGCGGCCGGCCTACAGCAAGCCGGACTCCTTCCGCGAACGCGAAGTAACTGTCGGCGAAGGCCAGTGGAAGCTCCCTGGTACCCTGACCGTACCGGCCGGGCAAGGACCCTTCCCCGGGATTGTGCTGGTGCACGGCTCGGGACCCAACGACCGCGATGAGACTGTCGGTGGAACCAGAGTCTTCAAGGATCTGGCCGAAGGCCTGGCGTCCCGCGGCGTGGTCGTCTTGCGCTACGAGAAACGGACCCGCCAGTACACCTCCGCCATGGCCGGACTGGCAAGTTTCACGGTGGAGCAGGAGACCGAGGAGGACGCAGTCAAAGCCGCGGCCCTGTTGCGCGCGCAGCCGGAAGTGAACCCCAAGCGCGTCTTCGTGCTCGGTCACAGTCTCGGCGGCTATGTGGCGCCGCGCATCGCCGAGCAGGATGGCAAGCTCGCCGGCCTTATCGTCCTCGCCGGCAATGTGCGGCCGATGGAAGACCTGGTCGTGGAGCAAGCGGAGTATCTAGGCGTGTCCGCCGACAACCTGAAAACCGCCAGGGGGGTGGCAGCCAAAGTCAAGAGTCTCGAACCCGGTGACGAGGATTCTCCCCCCGTGATGGGCGTGCCGGTCGCCTATTGGCTGGATCTCAAGGGATACGATCCAGCCGCACTGGCGAAGAAACTGGCGCTCCCCATGCTGATTTTGCAGGGCGAGCGGGACTTTCAGGTCACCATGAAAGACTTCGCTCTCTGGAAGGCCGCCGTGGGCGCGAGCAAGGGCGTCACCATGCGCAGCTATCCCGCGCTCAACCACCTTTTCGTCGCCGGCGAAGGCAAGGGCACCGAGGCCGAATATCGAAAGCCCGGCCACGTGGCGCCGGAAGTCATCGAGGACATCGCCAAGTTCGTGAACCCGTGACGGCAGGCCCTACCACTCCACGGTCTCGCCAGGCTCCAGCGCCCAAACCTCCGTTTCCAGGTCCGCCACCAGCTCGCCCAACTCTTCCGGCCGCCCGGTGAGCGCCGGGAACGTTCCGAAATGCATCGGGATTACCTTGCGCGCGCGGAGCATTTTGCACGCCACCGCGGCTTCGCGCGGGCTCATGGTGAACAAGTCGCCGATAGGCAGCATCGCCAGCTCCGGATGGTAGAGCTGTTCGATCAGGTGCATGTCCGAAAACACGTTGGTGTCGCCGGCGAAATACAGCGCGCGGCCATCGGCGAAGCGCAGCACGTAACCCGCCGCCTCGCCGCCGTAAATGATCTTGCCGTCATCCAGAATCCCGCAGCTATGCACCGCGTGGGTCATAGTCACCGTGACCTCGCCCACTTTCTGCGAGCCGCCCTTGTTCATCGGGCGGATGTCGGCCACGCCCTTCGACTGGAGCCAGTTGCAGGTCTCGAAAATAGCCACCACTTCCGGAGTAAAGCGCTGCGCCAGCGGTACAGCGTCGTGCACGTGGTCGAAGTGGCCGTGCGTAATGCAAATCGTATCCACGCGTTCGATCTGGTACCCCTTCGGGTACGCCGGGTTGCCGTCGGTCCACGGATCCATCAGGATGACTTGCCCCGAGGGAAGCCGAAATAGAAATGTGCCATGTCCAAGCCAGGTGATTTCCATATCACTTGTATCCTATTCTTTCAATGACGCTCGTTTCACCAATCGCTTTTCGTGTTCCTTTAGCCACTCCTGTGGCCAAGAGTTCGGGTCGCTTCATTCTTGCGTGCTACGCTTCTTGGGTTTGACAGGTTGAATTGGATCATTGGAGACCTTGATCCCCGAAAGATCCACAGGCTCCGCCCACTTGCCCATAACAGCGTTAGCCGCCTCCGTGATGTGTGCCACTTCAGCCACTGAAGCGGAGAGATATGGAGCATACGAACGTAAATCTGTCAGTGAGGCGGGAACAGCGCCTTGCTGTTGCAAAGACGTAACCTGCTGCTTGAGTTCTGCGATGGCTGTTAGGAGTTCGGCAAAATGCCTGTCTCCGGGCTTCTCACTAGTTCTCAAGGTGTTGAGATCAACCGCAGCGGTGATCGGACTCTCGATAGGTTTGTCGCTTCCCATCATTGAGCGCATCTGCTTGACGATCTCGGTCCTTGCCATAGTTGCACTGTCGAGATCTTGATGCGTGAAAGAAATGCTTCGGACATTAGCCACGTCAAAAGGAAGTGGTTCACGCTCGTCTATAATCTGCACATAAGGCCGTCTAATGGCATGGCGGATTGCCAGTTCATAGAACACGTTGGCATTGCGGCCCGTGAGGTCCGCCACGACCATAGCGTCTTCCATTATGTGCTGAATTACTTGGCTGGTGATGATTCCGGGTTGAGTGATTTCGTCAGCACGCAGGGTTGTGAACCCACACTCCTCGGCGGCGGGTTTGATGATGTACTTCAACACCTGATCGGATCGCTTGCGGATTGGCGAATCAGGTTCCCCGATTGGAGCAATTACGAAGCAAGTTGTGTTGGCTGGCATGACGTGGCCTTTTCATGATTGTAGCGCCCGAGAATCGTCTGTGTGAGGCGCTTGGAGCTTGGGCCTTCCGGAATTCCGCTGCTCAATCGCCAATACGCGGGCGCAGTTTGAGAAATCGGGCGGCTCGTTTTATTTGGGGGTGTGCCGGCGACTGTAAGCCCGTGGCTGCGTCGGCGAAGGGCGGGTTGTCCGCTAAAACCGTGTACAATATGCGTCAGTCCTCTGTCCTTATCCGCCTGTTGTCTCCAATTCATCGTATTGAAAACGAGGCAACTTGTTGATTTCAAGTGCCCTTCAGAGATTCCAGGTGATTTCCATACCTGCGATTATGCCACGCGCGCTATATTCGAGTATCAGCCAAGGAGCTGATCCACATGCGCGTCAATCATACTCGCGAGCGGTTGGCCAAGGGCGAGACGGTCCTCGGCTGCGCTATACAAAGTTACCGGTCTCCGGAAATCGCCCGCACCTTCGCCGCCGCCGGCTTCGATTACGTCTTCATCGACATGGAGCACGGTTCCTTCAATCTCGAAACCGCGCATGACATGATCGTCGCCGCCGTCGGAGCCGGCATTACTCCCATCGTCCGCGTGGCTGAGCTTCTCTATTCGTTGGTAGCGAGGCTGCTCGATGCGGGCGCGCAGGGCATCATTCTGCCGCGCGTCGAGGACCCCAGGCCCCTCGAAGAAGCCCTGAGCTGGTTGCGATTCCCGCCCCAAGGCAGGCGCGGCTTCGGCGTCAACGCCACCATGATCGATTACGAAGCCCGCTCTTTCCCCGAGATCATGGAGCATCAGAACCGCAACACCCTGGCCGTAGTGCAGTTCGAAACCACTACCGCCATCGAGCGCGCCGACGAGTTGCTCTCCGTCAAGGGCATGGATATCGCCATGGTTGGCCCCGCCGACCTGTCCATTTCGCTCGGCATCCCCGGCCAGATGGACAATTCGCTGCTGATCTCGACTGTCGAGCGCCTCATCGAAAAGTGCAACCAGCACGGCGTGGTCCCCGGCATTCAGACGCGCAGCGTGGCCTCGGCCAAAGCCTGGGTCGAGCGCGGCATGCGCTTCGTGGGCGCCGGCGCCGAGCACGGCCTCCTGCTTGAGAAGGCGCGCGAAGCCGTCTCCCTGCTCCGCGCCGCCGCCCGCCCTGCCGGCTAGCCGCGGGTATAGAATATCAGTGGCTTCAACACATCACCCCTGAAGGAGACTATCGATATGAACCGATCTGTCGTGATGATTTTCGCTGCCGCCCTCGTCGGCGGCTGCGCGCTCCAGGCCCAGACCAATCCGCTGATCGCGGAGTCCAAGCGGGCCTACACTGCCATCAAGACCAACCTCACCAAGGCCGCCGACAAGATGTCGGACGAGAATTACGGTTTCAAAGCTTCGCCTGAAATTCGCACCTTCGGCGCGCTCATCGCGCACATCGCAGATACTCAGATGCGCACCTGCGCCGCCGTCAAGGGCGAGCAGAAGCAGGCCGACGCCGCCTCCAAGACCGCCAAGGCCGACCTGGTGGCCGCGCTCAAGGCGTCGTTCGACGAGTGCGACGCCGCCTGGGACAGCATCACCGACGCCAATGCCGGGGAGGCGCTGGCCGGCCGCGGCCAGCGTTCCAAGCTGGGCGCGCTCATCGGCAACACCATCCATAGCAACGAAGAGTACGGCTACCTGGCCGTCTACATGCGCCTTAAAGGTGTCGTGCCGCCGTCCAGCGAAGCCCGTCCGCCGATGTAACCGCCGGGCGGCTTCCTACTTCGCGTACCAGTCGCGCAGACGCACTTCGATACCCGTGCCCGCCAGGGCTTTGGCGAACGCAGTGGTGTCCGACCCGCGGTAGTGGTACGGGTAAACGATGGCCGGATGAAATGCGCGCACCGCTTCGGCGGCGGCTTCAGGCGTCATGGTGTACGGCAGGTTCATGCACACGAACGCCACGTCGATATTGCGCAGCGCTTTCATCTCGGGAGTGCCTTCGGTGTCGCCCGAGAAGTAAAACCGCTTGCCGCCGTAAGTCAGGATGTAACCGTTCCCGCGCCCCTTTTCGTGGTAGATCTGTCCATCCGCGGCGGGCTTCATGTTGTACATGGGGATGGCTTCCACTTTGAAGGCACCCACGGTTTTCGTCTCGCCATTGGAGATTACCGTGCAGCCCCTGACCTTTTCGGCGACCGCTTTGGGCGCCAGAATCACGGTGGATGGCTTTCGCAGCTTATCGACCAGTGCCGGGTCCATGTGATCGCCATGGATATCGGTAATCAGGATGTAGTCGGCCTGCGGCAGCCCATCGTAGCTGCCCTGCGCCGGGTCCACGTACAGCACCTTGCCTCCAGCTTGGATCATGAGGCTGGCGTGCTGGATCGGCGTGAGCCGAAGCGCTCCGGCGGACGTGGAAAACTCTTCGGGCGCGGCCGCGAACACAGCCGCGGCTGCCAGAACAAAAACCGTAGCCAATCGTTTCATACCCGTGATTGTACCGTGGAAGGTGGGGCAGGCTTCAGCCTGCCAACCGCCGCCGGTCCGCCACGCCGCTTTCCGCCCTGAATGTCGTGCTTCCCATCATTCTGTGAATTTTTTTCCTGAGTGTGCCATGCTAATAAGAGAAGCACCGGAACTTGTTACGCTAGGTACTGGGTGCCGTAACCCTACCGATGCTCCAACGACGCTGGGAGGGGACCATGATTTCCACAAGGCTGGTTCAACAGATTGAAGGGAACTGGGAGGAAATAGCCAGACGGCTCATCCGTTCCATCCGGGAGAACCCTGAGACGCAAACCGTGGCAGCGCTGCCCGAGGCAGAAACTAAGGAGTGGTGCCGGGAGATTCTTGAGAACCTGGGTTATCTGCTTTTGTCAAGAAAAGACCAGGAAACCTATCGCCGGTTTCAAGTCCTGGGCGGGATGCGCCTGGAACAGAACATTCCGTTGCACGAGGCGGTGCTTCGGATGCACATCCTGAAGAACAAGATCCTGGGCTTTGTCCACGAGGAGGCATTGTCCATGACCGTGATCCAAGTCTACGCACAAGAGGAGTTGGAGCAACGGATTGGCCAGTTCTTCGATGCCCTGGTCTATCACGTGGTGCGCGGCTATGAGCAGGCCAGTCACCGCGCCGACCGCGTAGCCTAGAGCAGCCCCCCTCAAAATCGGCGCCACACCGTTACCATTCGGCAACCGGCCCGTCCAATCTTACAAGGCAGGTGGTATGGGAGCCGGTAAGACGTTAGACTAGCTTGGTTTATGGCTCAGGATGCAGCCGGAGCGGTAGGCGCCCGATTGAGTCCCCAGATTGATTCGCTCATTCGGGCGGCCCAGCGCGGCGACCAGGATGCCTTCGAGCAACTGGTTCGCGCTCACGACCAAAGTGTGCTTCGGCTCGCCATGAACCTGCTGCGGTCGCCGGAAGATGCGCGGGATGTCTATCAGGAAGCGTTCCTGCGGGTCTACCGGAACCTCCATTCGTTCCGGTTCGATTGCAGCTTTCATACCTGGCTGTACCGCATCGTGACCAACATCTGCCTGGACCAATTGCGCAAGCGGCAGGTCCGGAAAGAGGAGTCCGCGGTGGTGGAAACGCCCGGTGGGCCGGTCGACCGTATGGATGTTTTTGAAGAGGAAGCCGCGCACGCCAACCCGGAACGCACCGTCTGGAACCGGGAGTTGCAGCGGCGCATTGAGAATGCGCTCCACGACCTCACCCCGCGCGAGCGCATGGTTTTCGAGCTTCGCCACTACCAGGGATTGCGTTTGCGAAACATCGGTGAAATGCTGGGCACCACCGAAGAGGCCGCCAAGAACTGCCTCTTTCGGGCCACCCGGAAAATGCGTGCGGTATTGGGAGATTGCGTATGACTTGCGATTCGGTTACCAGGCTGATTCCCCTCTATTTTTACGGCGAGTTGATGCCGGAAGAGGAAGACCGCCTCGCGGAGCACCTGCACGCCTGTGCCGGCTGCACGCGCGAAATGGAGCGGCAGCGTGCTTTAGCGGCGGCGCTGGACCGGCGCCAGGCCGAGGTTCCGCCCATGCTGATCGAGTCCTGCCGCGCCGATCTGTGGGCCGCCATCCAGGGTGGCGCGCCGCACTTCTTCCAACCGGCCAAAGGCCCCTGGGCGCTGTTTCTGGAAGCCCTGGCAGCCACGCTCGCGGGGTTCCACCGTTACCGCACGCCCGTGGCCGCGGTGGCACTGGTGGCCGTGGGCTTCTTCGCCGCGCGGTTCAGCGCCGGCGTGCCGGCGTCTTCGCTCTCGCCGGCCGGCGAAGTGTTCTCCACGGTGCGTTCCGTCGAGCCCGACAGCTCCGGCCGCGTGCAAATTGCCTTCGATGAAACGCGCCGCCGCGTCGTCTCCGGACCCACCGGCGATCGCGACATCCAGAGGCTGCTGCTGGCTGCCGCGCGCGAAGACAACCCCGCCGTGCGCGTGGAATCCGTGGACCTCTTGAAGAGCCGCGCGGACTCCGGGGAAGTGCGCGATGCCCTGCTCAATGCCGTGGCTCATGATTCCAATGCGGGAGTGCGCCTCAAGGCTCTGGATGGCTTGAAGCCGCTGGCGGCCGATCCCCAGATTCGCAAGACCCTCGCCCAGGTTCTCCTGGCCGACGACAATCCCGCCGTCCGCATGCAGGTGGTGGACCTGCTCGTCTCGCACCGCGACGATTCTATGGTTGGAGTCCTCCAGAACCTGGTGCAGAAGGAAGACAACAACTATGTGCGCCTGAAGTGTGAGAAGGCGCTGAAGGATATGAATGCGTCGATCGGGACCTTTTAGCGCTCGGGTGGCTCTCGCGTGGCTGCCCTTGGTTGCCTTCGTGAGCGCCGCCTTCGCGCAGCAGGAACTCACCCGCGAAGGCGACGTTTGGGTGCGTACCTTCTCCGGCGCCGGCCCCGCCACGCCCCGTTTGCGGGTGAACGCGCACGGCCCGGTGACGCTCGAAGGCGGCGTTTCGCAAGACTTGTCATACCAGGTGAAGGTCAGCGTGAAAACGCGCACCGCCGCCGAGGCGCTCCGCGTCCTCGAGCGATATGCCGTGCGATTGGCGCCGCAGGGTGATTGGCTGGTATTGACTGTGCCAGGCGGCCCGTTCCTGTCCGCGGTGTCGGTGAAAGCCCCGCGCCTGGCCGCGGCGGCCGTCTCCACCTCCGACGGCGCGGTCGATGTGCGCGGCGTCGATGGCGCGCTGGTGGTCTCGACCGGCGGCGGTGAATTGTTTGTGGACCGCATTCGCGGCGATTGCAAGCTCTTTACCGGTGGCGGCGACGTGCGCGTCGGGCAAGTGGATGGATCGCTCGAGTGCGCCTCCGGTGCCGGACGCATCACGGTCGGGACGGTGCGCGGAGAGGCCGTCCTCGAGACCGAGGGTGGCGACATCGTGGCCACCGAATTGGGCGGCCCGGTGCGCGCCCAAACCCGCGCCGGTGGAATACACATTGCCAAGGCGGGGGCCACCGTGACAGCCACCACGGGCGGAGGCCGCATCATGGTCGATTCCGCCAGCGGGATCGTGATTGCCCGCAACATGGCCGGACCCCTCGAAGTGGGCGCCGCCGCTGGTGTCGAGTCCGAATCGGGCGCCGGCGGCGTTCGGCTCAGCAATATCCTGGGCGGCATGCAGGTTTCCACCATGATGGGCAGCATCCTGGCCGACCTGCTGGGCGGCAAGCCGGCCGATTCCTTCCTGGCCACCGGCGATGGTGACATTACCGTGCTCATCCCGTCTAACGTGGGTGTGAACATCCGGGCCGAGAGCGAGATGGCCGATACCATCCGGCGGATCGTCTCCGAATTCCCTGCCATCCCAGTGCGGAGACAGGGGGCGCGGATTGTAGCGGAGGGGCCGGTAAACGGCGGAGGACCGTTGTTGAGAATCTCCGCCACGCAAGGAACGATATTTATCAAACGTCAACCATAGGGGTTTTTCTATGAAACTGATTCTCGGAATTGGCATGGCATGTCTGGCCGTCGTTTTGTCCGCGCCCGCTCTGTGGTCCCAGACTGCCCGGGGGCGCAACGCGCAAGTCACGGTGCAGGTAGGTGGCGCGAGCTACCTGGGAATTGGCGTGGCCGATATCACCGCCGAGCGCGCCAAGGCCCTCAATTTGAAGGAGGAGCGCGGCGCGGAGGTGACCAACGTGGCCCAAGACAGCCCCGCCTCCAAGGCCGGCATCAAAGAAGGCGACGTGGTGCTCGAGTATGACGGCGCTACCGTTCAGGGCATCGAACAGCTCACCCGGTTGGTGCGCGAAACTCCCGTCGGCCGCCAGGTGAAGATTGCCGTGTGGCGAAACGGCGCGGCGCAAACGCTGAATGCCACCATCGAGGCGAGAAAGGGTACGGTCGTCCGGTCCGGCGGCCTCGACCTAACGGTTCCCTTTATCCGCCCGCCTCAGATCGAGATCCCGCGGTTCCAGATGACCTGGCAGAATCCGGTGCTGGGAATCGAAGGCGAATCGCTGACCTCGCAAGAGCAGCTTGCGGAGTTTTTCGGCGTCAAAGATGGCGTGCTGGTGAAGCTGGTGCGCAAGAATTCGCCCGCCGAGAAAGCCGGCATCAAAGCCGGCGACGTGGTCGTCAAGCTGGATGATTCCACGGTTACCACTCCGCAGGAAATCACCAGGGCGTTGCGCGCGTTAGGTTCGAAGAAGACCTTCACGGTGACGGTGGTACGAAACAAGAAGGAGATGCCCCTAACGGTCACCTTGGAAGAGCGAGGCGGCGCCATCCGGGCCGGTGATCCGGCGCTACAGTGCTGACCTGCCACCGTCTCTAGCCATGGCGCGGTCGCAACTTCGCTACCCGCCATGGGTTATATTGGTTTACCGATGTCTGTAGCCCGGCCCCTGTTAGTGTGTGTACTGAGCGTCTTGCCCTCCTGGGGTGCGACCTTCGGGACGGTGGTTCCGCATACGCTGTCGCTTGCGGACCTGGTTCTGGACGAGGCTCGCAAGCGCATTTACCTGGTGGACACCGACTCCAGCCAGGTGGACGTTTACAGCACCGCCAGCAATCCGCCAGCGCCGGTCACCACCTTCAACACGCGCCAGACGCCGCTGGCGATTGCCATGTCGCGGTCGGGCAATTCTCCGGGCACCGACGTGCCCACCGTCTACGTACAGTAGTTGCGGCCCCCTCCCAAACGCTTCTGGTGATACTGGTATTGTTATAATGTCTCCGCCGATGCTTTCCGTTACCTCGGCCATGGAACTTGGCGGGAGAGGGCAAGAGAATCGGTCTAAGGAAGCTATGCGTTCCAAACGTCTAGTCGCGATTATGGTAACGGCGGTGCTAGCGCTGGTATCGTGCAGCCGCGATCCCAACGTCGCCAAGAGGCGTTATCTCGAAAGCGGAAACAAGTACTTCGACAAAGGCAAGTACAAAGAAGCGCGTATCATGTACCTCAATGCCAAGGCCAAGGACCAGCGTTGGGGGCCGGCGCACTACAAGCTGGGCCTGACCGCTCTGAAGTTGGGTAACGCGACCGAGGCCGTGAACGCGCTGCGTCGCGCTGTCGAACTGCTGCCGGAAAGCGAGGCCGATCACTGGGACGCCGTGGTCAAGCTGAGCGAGATTTACCTCGGCGTCACGCGCGAGAAAGCTTACTTGGACGAAGTCGAGGGCTATTGCGACGCGCTGCTGAAACGCGACCCGAATTCGTACGACGGACACAGGCTCAGTGGCGATCTGGACTACGCGCGGGCCTCCGAGCAGTTCAAGGTCGCCATGCGGGACGAGGGGCGGGCGTTGCTCGACCAGTCCATCGCGCAGTATCGCCAAGCCGAGGCCATCAAGCCCGGGCAGGTTGGCGTTGTCATGCAGTTGGCCCGGGCCCTGTCGGCGGAAACTCAATTTCCCGAAGCGGAAAAGCTTTACCGCAGTGTCATCGAAAAGGACAAGACGTTTCAAACCGCCTACACTGAACTCTACCGGCTGCTGATGTTCCAAAAGAGGCCCGCCGACGCCGAGCAGGTTCTGAAGCTGGGATCCCAGAACAATCCTAAACAGTTCGGATACCTGACCTTGTTGGCCGGGCATTACTACATGCAGAAGCAGCGTGAGGAAATGCTGGGCGTCCTCAATCAAATCAAATCTCACGCCAAGGAATACGAGCAGGCATACATCACAGTGGGCGATTTCTACCTGCGCATGGGAGACCCGGACTCCGCCGTCCGCGAGTATCGCGAGGGCATGTCAAAGGACCTCAATAAGGACGTCAAGAGGAAGGCCACCTACGAGAAGCGCATCATCGAAGTGCTCATGCGGCAGGGCAAGCGGGGTGAGGCGGCCGAATTGAATTCGCAGATCCTGAAGGACGATCCCGGCGACAACGATGCGCGCGGCTTGGCGGCCACCTTCATGTTGGACAAAGGCGACGTTACCAGGGCGCTGTCGGAGTTGCAGGCTGTCGTGACGCACTCGCCGGACAACCCCGTCGCGCAGTACAACCTGGGCCGCGCGCACGCCGCGCTCGCCGAGTGGGAGCAGGCGCGGCAGCATTTCCAGAAGGCCATAGATCTGCGGCCGGACTACGTGCTGGCGCGGCTGGCCCTGGCGCAGTTGCAGGTCACCCGCGGGGACTTCGACGCCGCCCTGAAGAGCGCCCAACAGGTACTCACGATCGACCGCAACAACAACCACGCGCGGCTCATCGCATCGGCCGCTCTCATGGGCCAGAAGAAGTTTGGGGACTCGCGCCAACTGCTGGACTCCATGCTCCAGGCCAACCCCAGTTCTCCCGATGTGCTTTTCCAGTTGGGCGTCGTGAACCTGGCGGAGAACAAGTACCGGGAAGCCGAAGACTCCTTTCGGCGCTCCTACGAGTTGAACCCCGCGAACTCGCGTGGATTGATGGGCATGGTGGAGACAGAGATGGCGCAGGACCATCCCGATCGGGCAATGCAACTGTTGCAGACCGAATCCGCCAAGGCGCCCAATCGTATGGACATCCAACTGGCCCTCGGCAATACCGCGGTCCGCGCCGGCAAGTTCGACCTGGCGGTCTCCTGTTTCGAGAAGGTGGCGGAGTCGCTCCCTAAGGGGTCGAAATCGCAAGGCGACATCTTCCTGCGCATCGGCGAGACGTACCGGCGCAAGGGCGATCTGAGCAACTCCATCGCGGCGCTGCAGAAGGCCCGCGAGATCCTTCCCGAGAACGGCGCGGTGCTGAGCACGCTGGCGCTGGGGCTGGACGCCGCGGGGCGCTGGTTCGAGGCCCGGCAGGTGTATGAGGTCGTGATCAAGCTGGATCCCAACAACGGCGTGGCGCTGAACAACCTGGCATTTCTGCTTTCCGAGCACGGCGGCGATCTGGACGACGCCCTCACCAAGGCGACGCGGGCCAAGCAGTTGCTGCCGGACCTGACCGAGGTCTCCGACACCCTGGGCTGGATCTACCTCAAGAAGAACCTCACCGACAACGCCATCGACGTCTTCAAGGATCTGGTGAACAAAGTGCCTGCCCAGGCAGTTTTCCGGTATCACCTGGGAATGGCGTATTCGCAAAAGGGCGACAGGGCGCGGGCGCTGAAGGAGCTTCAAGACGCGCTGAAATACAATCCCACCAAGGAAGACCGCGACAAGATTCAGCAGTTGATTACGAGACTCGGATAGCTGAATCGCTCTGCGGCGCGCTGCTGGGCGCCGCCAGCCCGGCAAGAAGATTGCGAAGCTTCTCCGGTTCCAGCGGCTTCGTCAGAAACCCGTTCATCCCCGCCCGCAGGCAGGCGTCGCGATCGTCCGTCGTTGCGTGCGCGCTGAGCGCGCAGATGACGGGCTGGCGATCCGCCGGCA
The DNA here is from genome assembly GCA_049515735.1 of Bryobacteraceae bacterium. Taxonomy (GTDB): domain Bacteria; phylum Acidobacteriota; class Terriglobia; order Bryobacterales; family Bryobacteraceae; genus Fen-178. The sequence continues at coordinate 18,872 of JBEKTU010000005.1, read as the reverse complement.
GCCGGCTTCGAATTTCGCGGGTGGCGGCCAGACCATCCATCTCCGGCATCTGCATGTCCATAAGAACCAGGTCGTAGTCGTGTTCCAGAACGGCCGCCACAGCCTGAGAACCGTCGGTGGCCAGATCGGCATTCACCCCCAGCTTCCGCAACAGCGCCAGGACGACTATTTGGTTCACCGGGTTGTCCTCCGCAACCAGCACTTTCAGTCCGCGCTCACCCGGCGCGGGCGCGACAACCGTCTGTGCGGGCCGCGGTTCCTGGGCCTCGGGCAGCAGGATCGTAAACCGGAACCGCGTGCCCACCCCCGGCTTCGATTCCACGCTGATCGCGCCGCCCATGAGTTCTACCAGCCGCTTGGTGATCGCCAGTCCCAAGCCAGTCCCGCCGTAACGGCGGCTGATGGAAGCGTCCACCTGGCTGAAGGAGTTGAACAGGCTGTGCAGGTCCTCCGGCGGAATGCCAATGCCGGTATCGCGCACCTCGATGGCGATGAGATGCGCGGCGTCGTCTTCCCGGTCTACCTTTGCGGAAAGCGTGACCTCGCCCGAACTGGTGAACTTGAGTGCGTTCGACAACAGGTTGAGGAGCACTTGCCGCAGGCGGGTTCCGTCGCCGGCGGCCCATTCCGGCACATCCGGGGCCAAACTGCATCGCAGGCCCAAATCCTTTTTCGCGGCCGCCGGGCGAAACATCTCGAGGCTCTCCTCCAGGCAGGCACGGAGGCGGAAGGGGATGACTTCCACATCCAGCTTTCCGGCCTCGATTTTGGAGAAATCCAGGATGCCGTTGACCACGCTCAGCAAGGCGTCGCCCGAGGAGTGAATCAGCCGGAGCGTGTCTCGCGCCTCGTCGGGAACCGACATCTCCTCCAGCAGCCTGCTCAAGCCGATCACACCGTTCAAGGGTGTCCGGATCTCGTGACTCATGTGCGCCAGGAAACGGCTTTTGGCTTGGTTGGCCTCGTCGGCGCGGGTCTTTTCTTCCAGCACCTTGGCGCGTTCGGCTTCCAGCTCAGCGGTGCGCTCACGCACGGCGCGCTCCAGTTCGTGGTTCCTTTGCCGAAGCAGCCGCTGTCTCCACCGAATCGCGCCCCACGCGGCGGCAGCGGTCAGCAAGAGGGTAAGGGATCGCAGCCACCAGGTTTCCCACCACATCGGCGCCACCTGAAACTCCGCCGCGGCCACGCTGGCTGAAGGCGGACCGCCGCGAATCCCGGAGCGGACCTCGAGCCGATGCCGCCCCGGGCCGAGTCCGGCGATGGAGAGGCTCCGCTCGGCGGCGTCGCTCCAGGCTCCCCCGTCCAGCCGGTAGGCAAACCGCACCAGTTGCTCGCTCTTGTAGTTGAGCGAGGAGAACTGAGCCTCGACCAGTCGCGGCCAGCGGCTGATCTCAAGCCTGGTGATGACCGGAGCTGCCACCGGTGGCCCCCGCGAGCCGCCTTTGGGTGGCCGGTAGTGCGCCAGACCGCCGCTGGTTCCGATCCACACGCTGCCGTCCGCATCGGCCCAGAATGCCTCTCCGTCGGTGTCGTTCCAGACCAGCCCGTCTTCGGTGGTCAGGTCGGTCCACGAGTTGCGATCCAGCAGGGCCACCCCGTTGGCCCCACCCCGCCAGAACCGTCCTAAGGCGTCAAAGCCATGGAAGGCCGTGACCTCCACCGACATCGGGTCGGCTGGCACCATGGGCATCGAGCGCACGATGCGGTCGCCCGAAAACTCTACCCGTTCCACTCCGGCGTCGAACCGGTGGCGCAGCCACAGGGCCCCGTCCGCGGCCATGGCGATAATGTAAGGGTTGTCGCTGAGGAGCCCGTCCGATCTGCCGTAGTGGCGCCACTCGCCGTCGCGCAATCGCCACAGCCCCGCTGGATTGGTGATCCATATACTCCCCTGCTGATCTTCGAACACGGACCAAGCTGCGTGCTGCAACGATTCGGGCTGGTCGATGCGGATGAAGCGGGTGGAAGCCGCCGGTCGGTCGCTGCGGAAGACCCCGCAGGTAGTTGCCAGCCACAGCCGGCCCAGCCGGTCGACGAACCCGCGGTTCAGAGCATCGCAGGTGAGCCCGTCCCTCCGGCCGGCCAGACCGATCTTGCCGGTGGCCGGATCGATGCGAGCTAATCCTCCTGGTCTGGTAACCGCCCAGATTGCGCCGTCGGAAGTCTCGCCGAGCCATCGGACATTATCGCCGCCCAGGCCGTCTTTTCTGGTCCACGTCCTCGGTCGCGCCGGCCCGTCCAGCCGCGCCAGGCCCTGAGAGGTGCCAACCCAGAGCGCTCCTCTCCGGTCGCGCCGTATGCTCCAGATCAGGTCCGAGGGCAGGCCTTGCGCCTTGGTCCAGGATTCCCATTCGCCTCTACCCAGCCAGCGTGCCACACCCGCTCCGATCAGGCCGATCCACAGCGATCCCTCGCGATCCTCGAGCGCGGCGCTGGTCATGGCGGTGCGCAGCCCGTTCTGCTGATCCAAGACGCTCCAGCCGCTCTCGCTGCGAATCGCCAGCCCCTGGTCGGAGGGAACCATGATCGAGCCGTCCCGGACGATGGTCAAGGCGCCCCAGAAACTGCTGGATGCCATATCCGGTTTCTCCCGAACCAGCCGTGTCGCGCCGGGCGGCTTTCGGTACAATCGGCTCGGGCTGCGGACCCACACGGAACCGTCCGGCGCCACTTGTATTCCATTCCAGGAGTCTTCCGGCAAGCCGCTCTCTGGCCCGAACACCGAGACGCGCCCGCCGTCTTCGAGGCAAAGCCGCTGGCCGCACCCGAACCAGAGCTGCGAGCCATGCCGCACGATTCCGCGCACTGGTTTGTCCGCCAATTCGGCTGGTAACAGGTAAGGGCGCACCCGAAAGGGGTCACCGCTGCTACCGGGCAGCGCCTCGTACAGGCCGGCGGGAGTGGCTACCAGCACGCCGCCGTGCGGACCGTCCGCCATGCTTTGGGCGCCGGCCTGCCACCCGCCCAGGCGAGTGATGGCCTGAAAGCGCTGCCCGTCGAAACGGAGAATCTGCGCGCAGGTGTTGGCCCAGAGGGCGCCATCCGCGGCCACGTGCAAGGTGTGGACTTCGTTGCTGCAGGGCAGCCCTTCGGCAGCTCCCATCAGGCGAAAGCGGGTTCCGTCATACCGGTACAGGCCGCCTTCCGACCCAGCCCAAATGTAGCCGGCGCCGTCTTGCGCCAACGACAGGATGACCAGGTTTTGAAGCCCTTCGGCAGCCCCATAGTGGCGGAAGCTGTACTGCTGCGCGAACCCGCTGCCGCCCAGTGCCAGAATGAGCGCAGCGCAGCCGCTCAATCTGCCATGACGGACCAGCGGGAACACCACACTTTGTTCATCGGCCGGGGTGCCAGGAACTTTAGTCAGCCCGGCGTGGCGCAGCGCCCTGCCAAACCGCTCAGAATGCGCGGCTGGGCCGGTAGCCGGGGCGCGAATGCACGCGGTATTTCTTGCCGGGGTCGCTCACGATTTCTACCGAGATTTTGCGGAAACCTTCGTTGGGGTTGGCCTGCGGGTAGTAGGTGATGGTGTAGGAGTTGCTCATGTCCTCGCGAATGTCCTCGAACGCCTCCACCTGCTTCTGCCATGTCTTGGCCCAGTAGGATTTGCCCCCGGTGCGCTGCGCCATGCGCCGGAAAACACCGCTCGAGATTGGATCTTTGTTGACTTCGCTGGTGGAAATGACGTAAATGGGGATGCCTTCGTCTTCGGCCACGGCGCGCACGTCGTCTGGGGCCACCATGCTGGCATTGTCGGGCCCGTTCGAGAACACGATGATCACCTTGCGGCCGGGGATCTTGGCGGCGTCGCGCAGCGTCAGCAGCAGACAATTATAAAGCGCGGTGTCGTCGCCGGCCACCGCGTTGCGCAGGCCGCCAATAGCTTCGCCGTGATCTCGCGTCAGAGAGGCCGCGCGCGACAAATTGCGGCTGAAGGTGTAGACCGCGATCGAATCGGCGCGGTCCAGCCCGCGCACGAAATCGGCAATCGCGTCCTCGGCGTAGACGAAGCTGCGGTACATGAAGTTGCTCGTGTCGAACAACACGAAAACGTTGGTGCCGACGAAAGCGTCCGGACGGTCGAGACCCGGCAGAACTTCATTCCTGGCTTCCAGCAGCGGGCGCGTGGTGCCGTTATCGGCCACCGCCACGGGGGCCTTGGCGCCCTCCGCGAAAGTCGCCACCTTCTGCAGGATGCCGTCTTCGTAGATGCGAAAGTCGCCTGGTTTGAGGCCGTTGATGTAGTGGTTCTTGCTGTCGGTCACCTGGAAGCTGAGCACCACCATGTCGACCTTCACCCGAAAGACCGGCCGCTGGCTCGTCTCCTGAGCGCGGAGCAGCAGCCCCCCTGCAGTCATCCCCATGAATCCTCGCCGCGAAATCGTCATGATGGTTTATCCCGTTTCAGAATTCCTCGATACCAGGTCTGTCGGCGGCGACCGTCGCACGGCTGCGCGCCCGCACATCGTCACCCACCAGGTGCAGCGACTTCAGCACCGCGGGCCAATCTTCCAGGTGGGAGGCAAAGATGCGCTCGACCAGCTTCTGGGTCCACTCCGGAATGCGCAGGTTAAGCTGCCCCGGCGAGAGGCCGAGCTCGTCGGCCAGGGCCGCCCAGTATAAGGTGTTCGATTCCCAGCTTTCCGCCATAATGCGGCTCGAGTATCCCATCAAAGTGGGGAAGGTGCGAAGGTTGAGCAGCTCCGGCTCGTAGGAATTGGCGAGTGTGGGTTTGGGCGTGCCGAAGGCGCGGGATATGGCCGCGTAGTTCACTTCGTTGGGCGATGCCTGGGCGAGCTGGCGCAGCTCCTGGAGGATGTCGGAACTATCGGCGCCCTGGCGCGAGGCCATGTCTCGCGCTAGCGAGAACAGCTCCGAGGGCGTAACCCGCTCGACGGCATCCTTCACCGCGCCCCGCTCGATCAAGCCCCCCACCTCGTGTATGCGCGCCGGCGACGCCAGCAGCGATAACAAATCCAACACCTGTGCGCGCAGCTCCGCATCGAAAGCCGATTCCGCCAGCAGCTCGCGGCCATAGCGCAGGTGCAGCCCCACCCAGTGGACTTGCGAGGGCGTGACGTTCCACCAGCGCGGGATCTTGGCGTCCAGGATCATTTGCGGTGCCAGGTCTCCCCAGATCAGCGCCTGGGTCTGCTCGGGAATCAGAAAGTTCTGCTCGGCTTCGGCCAATACGTACGGCAGAGTCGAGAGAGAACCGACCAGCCGCCCGCCGCCGTTCGAGGGCCAGCCGGTGCCGAACAGGTCTGTCGGACGCCAGGTGCGGGTCGAACCCTGGGGCCCGACGAAATCGTGGCTGCGCACAAAGACGGGGTTGGTGTACAGGATCTGGGCTCCCGGCGGCGCGTAGTGCGCGTAGTTGAAGGCCAGCAGCGTGTCGCGCAGCAGCGGCGCCATCAGCCCGCGCGCGTCCTTGAGTTTTTCGGGATCGCCCCCCGCCTTCTCTATGGCGGCGCGCAGGTTGAGCTTGCGTTCGGCTTCGATGTGCCTCTCGGTCCAGTAGCCGAATCCCAGGGCGTTCTTTTCCGGGGCGGTCAAGGATGCGCGCGGAAGCTGAATCTCGCCGATGCCGCCGGCCAGCCGGTTCACCAGCGCCGTGTTGAGCTTCTCGCCATGGGAAATGCTCTCCATGTGGTCGGCGAGCTGGAACATGGTGTCGAGCGAGATGATGCGCTGCGCTTCCAGGATGCGGACGATCTGCTGCGCCATTTGCTCACGCGCTTCGCTGTCGCCCGTTTCCGGCGAGCCGGCCAGCAGGTCCACCAACCGCTCGTGGGGATTGGAGGACCGGGCAGGCGCTGCCGGCCCGGAGGCCGTACCGGCCAGCAGCAGCTTCACTCCATTGCGGCCGGCGTCGAAGAGCTCCCGGTCATTGCGGATCTGGAGGAAAGAGCCGGCGATACTGGAAAACACCGAGTCGGCCTGGCTTGCCGGAATACTCTGCTGCCGAACCAGGATCTGCCATAGGCCAATCAGCGCCTGGAAGGAGCCTGCTACGTCCGAGAAAAGCAACGGGTCCCTGAGGCGATTGATGTTCTCAATCGCATCCATGTACTGGTTGACGGATTTGTCGCTGATGGTGCGCGATTCGCTGAAGATGGCAAACTGGCTGCCGTAATCGTGGTAGGCCCGCGCCAGGCGGTCGACGGTGGCCGCCTCCAGAGGGACCGGGCGATTGCGGTCCAAGTCGGTGATGGCCATGAAGATCTTGAGCGGCTCGTTTTCCACGGACTTGCGGCATAGCCCAAAAAGGGCCTCCAGAACGTCGTCCGGCTCTTTCCAGCCAGTGGCGGAACGCGTGAGCTTGCCGTCGTACTTGCCCTGCGGGTGAGTCACGAAGAGGTTCTTCCAGACTTCCAGGCTGCCGGGTATGTGGGGCCTTCCGTTGGCGTCGATCTGCAGCCGCGTGGTGAGCAGCATCATATCCGTATTGGAGCGGAACACCGGCCGCGCAGGCCCCGGACTGGTGACGCGGCCGCGCACGGCGGCATAGAAACGCTTCATGCGGGCGGGCTCCGTGAGATAGTCTCGCACGGGGCCGTGGATGCGTGCCAGGGCGTCGTAGAGGCTGGCCATCCAGCCGTCATCCTTGGCGATGAGCTTGTCGAAAAAGGTGGCGCCCTGGTCGGGTGAAACTCCCACCAGTTCGGCCCACGCGCCCGCGGAGCGCTGACCGCCGGGAGTGACCGCCTTGCCGCCCCGAAGCTCGAACATGCCGCCGAAGAAATCGAGCACGTGCGCATAGGCCTTGAGACGCGTAAACGGAACCGCCTTTCGGAGGCTCGCGGCGGTCTCGCGGTCCAGCTCGGAAAGACCCAGATAGAGCCGGCACACCGACGGGTCGGAGATAAAGTTCTCGATGAAATCGGCCGAAGTCTTATCCTTCAGGCCGGTCATCCAGTACTCCCAACCGAAGAGCACCGGCGCCTGGGCGGGGTGAAAATCGTAGGAGAAGGGGCGATTGGTGCGCAGCGCCTGCTCCAGGTCGTTGAGAGGGAAGCCGGAGTCCGTCGTGAGGAAGGCGCGGGGGGCGTTGACGGTTTCCAGCACCACCTCCGAGCCGCAGCCGCCGCGCATGCGGTAGCCCAGGATCCGAAGCAGGTCGGCCACGTTGGGCGAATCGCAGCTTTCGATCTTGATGACCTTCTGATCGCCGGCCAGCTTGTCCAGTTCGCGCGCCTGCGAAAGATAGCGATGCACCAGCTTGAGGTACTCGGTCGGCTCCAGGGCCTCGTTGCCACGCGACGCCTGGTAGCCGTTGGTTGTCACGTTGCGCGCCAGGGCGGAAAGCACCTTGTCCGCGTCGGCTTCCGGAGAAATGGCCGCCATGCGGGCGAACGGGCGCATGGGCCCGGGAATGGGAACGGTGGGCCAGTTCTCCGCGGGCGCCGTAGTTGCGGACCGATCCAGGCTCTTGCCAGTAGCTGCACGATAGACCTCCAAGTCGCGCGCGGCGGCGGCGCTGTCGCCGGCCAGCAGGTCGATCGCGGCCAGCCGCTTGGCAATCACTCCGGCGCGCGCCGTGTCGGGCGAATTACGGAGGGCCTCCAACACTCTGGCGTAAGCTTCGCGGCATGATGGGTCGCCGTACTGTTCCAGAAACTCGGCGTAACGGGTCAACGCGGAAACATCGTAGGGACTGTTCTCAGCGGCGAGGGCCAGGGCGGCACGCGCGCCGGCACTGTCGCCCGATGTCTCCATTTGCCGGACGGGATCGAAATTCTGAGCCCGGACGCGAGTCGACGAGAGGACCAACAGGACAGCTAATGCAACAACCGACAGCGATTTCATACAGCCCTCCGCCTCTGGTGAATTACTGTACCACGATCCGGCATTGTCTGGTGATTCTAAAACGAACTAATGGTGGAATACAACCCTGGAGATGTTAAAATGCCGTCGGAGGATTCAGGAAACAGCACCCATGCGCCACAACGGCAGCCGGGAGCCGTGGATCAAGAGCGCGGGCATGGTGGTGGCCGCGGCAGCCGCCGTTAAGCTGCTCCTGCACCTCTATGCCGGCCGCCATTACGGCTACTTCGTCGACGAGCTTTACTACCTGGCGTGCGCCAACCATCTGGCCTGGGGTTACGTGGACCAGCCGCCGCTGATTGCCCTGATCGCGAAAATCGAGCGCGTGTTGCTGGGCGATTCCCTTTCGGCCATCCGTTTCTTTCCGGCTTTGGCCGGCGCCGGCCAAGTGCTGCTGACGGGCCTGATCGCCCGCGAGCTGGGTGGGAAGCGATTTGCCCAGGGCTTGGCGGCCCTGTGCGCTCTGGCCGCGCCGGGCTTCCTGGCGACCGAGCATTTTCTTTCCATGAACGCTTTCGAGCCTTTGCTCTGGATGGGCTCTGCCTGGGTGGTGATTCGCATCGTCAGGACGGGGAATCGGAGGCTCTGGCTGTGGTTCGGCCTGCTGGCGGGAATCGGGTTGGAGAACAAGTACTCCATGCTGATTTTCGGTTTCGGAATCATGGCCGGACTGCTGCTCACTCCCCAACGGCGCCTGCTCCGCACCAGGTGGCTGTGGATCGGCGGTCTGGTCGCGTTCCTGATCTTCCTGCCCAATCTGCTGTGGAATGTTCAATACCATTTCCCGTTCCTGGAATTGCAGGCCAACATCCGGCGCAGCGGGCGCAATGTGGATCTGACGCCGTTAGCGTTTCTGGGCCAGGAGACCCTGGCAATGCTTCCGCCAAGCGCTCCGATCTGGCTGGCAGGCCTGTGGTATTTCTTCTTCCGCCGCGAGGGAAAACCGTTTCGCGCGCTCGGCTGGGCATGGCTGGCGACGGCGGCGTCGATCATGGCGCTCAGCCCGCGCATTTATTACCTGTTTCCCGCTTTTCCGTTGCTGTTCGCCGGCGGCGGCGTGCTGTGGGAGCGGTGGCTGGCCGGCGCTCGCGTGCAGTGGATCAAGCCGGCGTACGCGGCGTTAATCGTCCTGACGGCCGCCGTGATTGCGCCCACGGTGGTTCCGCTGCTGCCGGTCGAGACCTACATCCGCTATTCGGCGGCCCTACATCTGCAGCAACCGCGAATCGAGACGCACAAACTCGGCCCGCTGCCGCAGCTTTTTGCCGACCAGTTCGGCTGGGAGGAGATGGTGGCCACGGTAGCGCCCGTATATAACGCTCTGCCCGCGGACGTGCGAGCCAGAACCGCCATCTTCGGGCAGAGCTATGGCCAGGCCGGCGCGGTGGACCTATTTGGCCCCAAGTACGGCCTGCCCCAAGCCATCAGCGGGCACCAGAGTTACTACTTGTGGGGGCCGCGCGGCTACACCGGCGAGAGCATGATTGTCATGGCCGATCGGCAGGAAGCGCTCGAGAAGCTATTCCAAGTGGTCCGGAAAGTGGCCCGCGTCGAGCACCCTTACTCCATGCCTTACAACCATTTCGACGTGTTCTATTGCCGCGGATTGAGGATGCCACTGAAGGAATTGTGGCCGCAAGTGAAGAAGTGGAATTAGGGCCGCCGCCGCTACGGAGCGGGCAGCGAAAAGGGCACGCGGCGCTCGCGGTTCAGTTGCAGGCTGAGACCGCGGTCCACCGTGTCCAGCGGTGCCTGCTTCTGTTCGTGCTCGAGCGTGACGTAGTGCAGGGTCTGGCCGTCCACCCAGTAGGCCGCGGCCGCGCGAATCGCGTGGTCGGTGAACGCCAGCAGATAGATGGGCGCGCCGCCGCTGCTGGAGGCCTTGACCTCCTGGCCATACTGATCGTATTGTCCGACGACGGGATTGGCGCGCTCCGCGTATCCTGTGCTGGGAGCGGGCGGGTCCGGTGCCGGATAGATCACCGTCGTGTTGGGTGACGGATCGTAACTATTATAAGGATAGTAGTAGGGAGAGTAGCCGTAATCGTAGTATCCCGGCCAGTAGGAGTAGCCGAAGCCCCAACCGGGCCAGAAGGGGTAGCCGTAGAAACCGCCGTAGCCGTAGCCACCGTAGCCGCGGTAGCCGTAACCGAATCCACCGCGAAAGCCGCCATATCCCAATCCGCCGCCGCCGCGAAAGCCGCCGTATCCCGAACCCCCGCCGCCATGGAAGCCGCCCATCGCACCGCCGCCGCCGTGGAAGCCCCCGCCGCCATGCCCACCGCCGCCTCGCTGTGCCGTGGCAACCGCCGCCGCCAGGCAAGCACACAATGCAATTCGCAGAAGAACCCTCATAAAATGTCCCTCTACTTCGAAGCTTACTCCCGGAAGGGAAGCGCCGCAACTCCCTCTCCACCTGGGCCCAAGCGTAGCGGCTGTCGACTTTAGTATTGACTTGATCCGGGACCATGTGATATGTTTCAGCAGATCGGCTGGAATCGCCAGCCAGGGGTTTTGCTTGGTTGGCACGGAAATACCGGTCGGTATGTGTCTCTGCTTCGGGAGGTCTATTGATGCGATTGCTGGGGGTCGCAGCCTGTTGTTTTACGGCTACAGTGGCCGCATTGGCTCAAAGACTTCGTTTGGGAAACTGTGTATGCTGAAATCCGTTTGAATGCCTGCGGGGTCTCGCTGGGTTGACCGTGAGTCCTGCTCAGGCCTGTTGAAGTGAAAAGGGGGGAGAAATGCGAATTTTGTCAATCGTAGCGGGCGGTCTCTTGTTTCTCGCGACCGTCCAAGCTCAAAGCGACCGTGGTACGATTACGGGAACCGTCACGGATCAGGCCGGCGCGATGGTGCCGAATGCCGCAGTCGTCATCACAAACACGGACACCGGAATAGCGACCCGGGCCGCCACAACCGACACCGGAAACTACACGATACCCGACCTGCCTGCCGGGCCTTATCAGGTCACGGTCACCAAGGACGGCTTTAAGCGGTTCGTGCAATCCGGAATCACGGTGGCGGTGGCGGCGACGGCGCGCGTAGACGTCAGTCTGCAAGTCGGGGCGGCAACCGAATCCATCACCATTACGTCGGAAGCGCCCTTGCTCAAGACCGAGGACGCCGAGGTCACTCACGACATGTCGGGCGATCAGGTCAGCGCGCTGCCCATCAATTTCTCCGTCATTGCCGGCGGATATGTGCGCAGTCCTTTCGTCTTCATCGTGAACGAACCCGGCGCCAACAACACGGGACAAAATACCGTCCGCGTGAACGGCATGCCGAACAGTTCGGAATCCATGATGGTCGATGGCCAGGAAGCTACCAATACCAACAGCGCCGGCGGCATCGATGAATTGCAGCCCTCGGTGGAATCCATCGAGGCGGTGGCGTTGCAGACCAGCAATTACGCGCCGGAATTCGGGCAGGTGGTCGGCGGTCTGTTCAATTTTAACTCGAAATCCGGCACCAACTCGTTCCATGGCAGCGCGTTTAATTACCTCGCAAACGACGATTTTAACGCGGGTGTTCCCTTTACCAATGACGGCGCTGGCCATTTGATCCGGCCCGCCGTGCGGCGCAACGATTTCGGTTTCAGCTGGGGTGCGCCGGCGTATATTCCCCATGTCTACGATGGGCGCAACAAAACCTTCTTCTTCTTCGCTTGGGAAGGTTACTACGCGATTCAGCACATATCGGGCGTTTACCAGACCGTGCCTACAGCGCCGATGCGGAATGGAGATTTCAGCGCGCTTCTGACCGGCAAGGTCGTGGGCACGAGTCCAACGGGTGGAACGGTAGCTGAGAACATGGTCTTCGATCCCCAATCCGGGCAGACGGTCAACGGCCAGGTGGTTGACACGCCGTTCCCCGGCAACGTCATTCCATCGAGCCGGATCAGCCCGGTGTCGCAGAAGATTCAGGCGTTCATCCCCGCGCCCTCCAATGCGGCTTTGGTGAACAACTGGCAGCAAACTTATCCAACCTCGGATTTGCAGAGCGTTCCCAGCGTCAAGTTCGACCAGAACATTGGCAGCAAGCAGCGAATTGCGTTCTACTACTCGGAGTTCCGGACCGACCAGTATGTCACGCCCGACGGGCTGCCCTCGCCGATCACGGCGTTGCGCATCTTATACGAGCGCAACCGGACCATGCGCCTGAACTACGACTACACCGTTACCCCGCGGTTGCTCGTCCATGCAGGAATCGGCTACATCATGTACCGGAATCCGGACGTGGCGCTTTCAAGCGTGTTGGCTTACGATGCTCCGGGGCAACTTGGGCTGGTGGGCGGAATTCCGAACAATTTCACGGGAACTACCGTCGCGACCGGATTCCCCCGCTTGACCGCTCTGTCCACGGGCGGCTATGGCATGTCGCTGAACATGGGCCCCGCGAACGCCAATAAGTACGCCATCGATAAACCTACCGCGGTGCTCAACACCTCTTACGTTGCCGGCAACCACAGTTTCAAAGTGGGCGGGGATTGGCGCATCGACGCCTATCGCGATCGCAACGTCAGGGGTACCCAGGGCATCTGGACCTTCAGCAACAACGAAACGGCCGAGCCGTATGTTCAAGCCGGAAGTCTCGGGGGCGCCAACCTCGGAAACGCGTATGCCAGTTTCCTGTTGGGGTTGGCCGATAGCGCCGCCGTACAGACCCCGCAAGATCCCCAATTCCGGAAAATGTCCTGGTCGTTTTTCGGGCAGGATACCTGGAAGGTCACACGCAAACTGACGCTCACCTACGGAGTGCGATGGGATCGCCAGGGCGCGGCGGACGAAATCAATCAGCGCCTGGCGGAGTTCTCTCCCACCACGCCGAATCCCTCGGCCGGCGGACTTCTGGGAGCGACCATTTACGAAGGCTACGGCGCGGGGCGATGCAATTGCAGTTTCACGAATACCTATAACAAGGCGTTCGGCCCGCGGATTGGCGTTGCCTACCAGATCACGCCCAAGACCGTATTCCGCGGCGGATGGGGCCTCACGTACGGCCAAACGGCCCCCTTCGGGTACATCAGCAATACCTCGATTCTGGGCGGCGCATCCATCGGCTACAACTCGATTTCGTTTGTCGCGCCGGGCTTCGGCACGCCGGCTGCCACTTTCGGGGCGGGTCTGCCCTACACTCAGGCGCAGCTTTATCCGACGAGCCTGAGCGCCGGGATCGTGCCCTTCGCCGGACAGCTCAACGCCCCACCCTATTGGATCGATCCCCAAGGCGGAAGGCCCCCGCGTATGAATCAATGGAACATCGGAATACAGCGCTCGCTCACCCCGGACTTGGTGTTGGAAGCGGCTTACGTAGGTAACCGCGCCGTGTGGCTGCAGGCCACCGCCCTCGATGATATTAACGGTTTGACTACCCAAAGGCTCTCCCAGTTTGGCTTGAGCGTCACCAACCCCGCCAATCAAACCCTGCTGAGATCGACATTCGCTTCCGGGCTGCCGCAGGCCGCCGGGTTCGCCCTGCCTTATCCGGGCTTCCCGCTTACCTCGACGCTGGCGCAGGCGCTACGCCCGTTCCCGCAATTTACCAACATAAAGATCGAGTGGGACCCCCGAGGCAACGCTTGGTATGACGCCTTGCAGGCCAAGCTCACGCAGCGCTTCAAGCACGGCCTCAACGGCCAGGTCGCCTTCACCTACTCGAAGGAGTTGACCACCGCGGAGGGCGCCAACGTCAACGATGTCTACAACCTTCCGGTCCAAAAAGCCATTTCCGCCTCTTCGCTGCCGTTAGTGGCGGTCATCGCTTTCAATTACGAGATTCCCAAGGCGCCGATTCAGAACGCGGTGGTGAGTGCGATCACGCGCGGTTGGACTTTAGGCGGCAGCCTCCGTTACCAGAGCGGCTTGCCGATTGAGAGCCCCTTCGCCACCAACAATCTGGGCGCGCTGCTGCCGCGCGCGGCCGCCAACGAGACTTTCGCCAATCCCACTGGCCAGCCGTTCTTTACGGAAGCCCCGAACTGCCATTGCTTCGACCCCAACAAGACGTTCGTCCTCAACCCCGCCGCATGGAGCCAGCCCGCGGCCGGGCAATGGGGCGATGCCGCGCCGTATTACAACAACTACCGATGGCAGCGGCAGCCCGCGGAAAACATGAGTCTGGGAAGGATGTTCCGCATTAAGGAGCGCTTCACCTTCCAGTTTCGCGCGGAGTTCTTCAACATATTCAACCGCAATTTCCTCACCTCGCCGACGGCCACCAACTCCACGCAGACGCAGGTGGTTAACTCCGCCGGCCAGACGGTTTCCGGTTTCGGCTGGATCAACACCAGCGTCACCAACATTCAGACCGGCGGCGCCATTCCGACCACGCGCAACGGCCAGCTTGTGGCGCGCCTGACCTGGTAGCACTCAGCACTCGGCACAGGGGCGGTTCCGCCCGCCCCTTGTCGAGGTTGCAGCTAGCTGGTCGCCGGGCGGACAAAACGCTTCTCTCCGCACTCCTGATTAGCTGCTGCACTCTTTTGGCGTACTTGCCCGCCCTCGACGGCGGTCTTCTCTGGGACGACGGTGCGCACATCACGCGCCCCGAGTTGCGCTCCCTTCACGGGCTCTGGCGCATCTGGTCCGACCTGGGTGCCACCCAGCAATACTATCCGCTGCTGCACAGCGCCTTCTGGATTGAGTACAAGCTGTGGGGGGACGCGTTGCTGGGCTACCACCTCGCCAACCTGTTGCTGCACGCCGCGGCGGCTTGTCTGGTGATGCTGATCATGCGCCGCCTGGGGCTGCCGGGGGCTCGGCTGGCTGCCTTAATCTTCGCCCTCCACCCGGTTTACGTGGAGTCTGTGGCGTGGATCGCCGAACAGAAGAACACTCTCTCGACGGTTTTCTATTTGAGCGCGGGTCTGCTCTACTTGCACTTCGATCGGACGCGGCGCAAATCGCAATACCTCCTGGCTCTGGCGCTGTTTGTCCTGGCGCTGCTGAGCAAGACCGTGACGGACACGCTGCCGGCCGCTCTGCTGGTCGTTTTCTGGTGGCAGCGGGGTCGGCTCGGCTGGAAGCGCGACGTGTTGCCTTTGCTGCCGTGGTTCGCGCTCGGCGCGGCGGCGGGGCTGTTCACTGCCTGGGTGGAGCGCAACTTCGTCGGCGCCGAGGGTCCGGATTTCGCGCTGACGCTGGTGGAGCGATTCCTGGTCGCGGGCCGGGCGCTCTGGTTCTACCTGGGCAAGCTGGTGTGGCCCGCAAATCTCATGTTCTTTTATCCGCGCTGGCAGGTGGACTCCGCGGAGTGGTCGCAGTATCTCTTCCCGCTGGCGGCGCTGGCGGCCGTGGCGGGCTTGTGCCTGCTGGCTCGGAAGCGCAGAGGACCGCTGGCCGGAGCACTGATCTTTGCCGGGACCTTGTTTCCAGCGCTCGGGTTTTTCAACGTTTATCCCTTCATCTATTCCTTCGTTGCCGACCACTTTCAGTACACCGCCAGCCTCGGAATCATCGTCCCCGTGGCGTCCGGGCTGACGTCGGCGATCGGACCCGGGGCGCGGCGATGGGCGGTTGCGGCAGCGTGTATTGCGCTGGCGGCGCTCGGCGCGCTCACCTGGCAGCAGTGTGGCATGTACCACGACATCGAGACGCTCTTCCAGCAGACTCTCGAGCGCAATCCCACCTGCTGGGTCGCGCACTACAACCTGGGAGTGCTCGTCGCCGGGACTCCGGGCCGGATGGAAGAGGCCATCCAACACTACCGTCAGGCTGTGCGATTGAAGCCGGACTATGCCATGGCGCATTACAATCTGGCTCTGGCGCTCTCGCAGACGCCGGATCGCGTGCCCGAGGCTATCGAAGAGTACCGGGCGGCCTTGCGCATTGACCCGGATTCCGCCAAGGCGCACAACGAGCTGGGATTGGCTCTGTCCAAAATCTCCGGCCGGCTGCCCGAGGCCATCCAGGAGTACCAAGCTGCGTTGCGCATTGACCCGGACTCCGCCGAGGCGCACAACAACCTGGGAATCGCCCTGTTAAACACGCGGGGCCGGTTTGCGGAGGCGATCCCGCACTTCCAGGCTGCCCTGCGGATCAAGCCGGATTCAGCCGAGATCCACAACAACCTGGGTGGCGCGCTATCCCTCATGCCAGGCCGATTGCCCGAGGCCATCCAAGAATACAGAACGGCGCTACAGCTCCAGCCCGGCTCTTCGGACGCCCGCTACAACCTGGAAGTGGCACTGTCCAAGGCCCGCGGGACTGAACCGCGGTAGCTTACCTGCCTGGGCCAGGCCGGCCGCGCTTTGACGATCAGGGCAAGTGGTGCGATAATTGCCTTTCCTACCGGTAGGGCACCGCTCCAGACGCCAGATAGGACGTTACCAAGAGTCGCACTCGCACGCCGTTGCGGTGTTCGACTTGCCAGAGGACGGATAGACGCAGGACCAAGCAGAAAGGCGTACTTTTATATGAAACGTGCTAAAGCGAGAGATTTGAGCCGGCGCGCAATGTTGTGCCAGGCCGCGATCGCCAGTGGTTTGGGCGGGATCTTTACAATGTCCGCCTCGGCGCAGCAGGGCACCCCCGGTCGAGTACCCACCGGCGGCCAAAACCCCGGAGGCGGCGCAGGCCCCGGACGCGGCGGGACCGTCCACTATGGGCCAATCAACAAGTTCTCCGCTCCCAGCGACCTGAAAATCACGGACATACGGGCGCTCAGGGTGGCGGCCAATTTCGACTATCCCATCATCAAAATGTTCACCAACCAGGATGTTTACGGCCTGGGCGAAGTGCGCGACGCCGGCAACGAGAACCTGGCGCTCAGCATGAGACCCCTGCTGGTTGGGAAAAGCCCCCTGGACATATCGGGGATTCTCCAAAGCGTACGCCCGTTTGCAGGCCCCGGACGACAGGGCGGCGGCTTCAGTGCCATCGATATCGCTCTGCACGACATTACCGGCAAGGTCTACGGCGTGCCGGTCTGGCGCTTGCTGGGCGATAAGAAACGCGATCGCGCGCGCATGTATTGCGACACTACCGGAACCTCCGACCCTAAAAAGTACGGGGCTCGAATGGTGGAGCGCATGAACAAGGGGTTCACCTTTTTCAAGATGGATGTGACCACCAACTTCGTAGGCGTCAAGCCGGATTATCTGGATACCGAAGGTGTCCCGACGGACAAAGGGCTGGAGTACGGAGCCGAGTTGATCATGGCCGTGCGGGATGCCATCGGCTGGGATAAGCCGCTGGCGGTGGACGCCTCCAGCCTCCGGTGCGGAACGGTCCCAGACGGCATTCGCGCCGCCAAAACGTTCGAGAAGTGCCGGCTCTCATGGCTGGAAGACCTGTTCTACACCGGCGGTTTCTGGCGGTGGAAGGAGTTCAAGGAAATCAAGGCTCATACCAGCACGCCGTTGCTCACCGGCGAGGACGGTTTCGGGCTGGAGGAAGGGTTCCAGCAACTAATCGACAATCGCGCCGTCGATATTATCCATCTGGATCACGGCACCTCCGGTGGGTGCAGCGAGACCAAACGGATTGCCGATTACGCCTACGACCGCGAGCGCATCCCGACGGCCATTCACATGGCGGGATCGCCGCTGGCCACTATTGCCGCCGTTCATACGGCTGCCACGCTGCAGTCCTACATTGCTATGGAATGTCATGCCGTGGATTTCCTCTCCTGGTGGCAGCAACTGATCACGGGAGTGTCGCAGCCGCTGATCGACAAAGGCTACATCACCGTTCCGGATGCCCCGGGCCTGGGCGTGGAACTGAACGAACCGGTGGTGAGAGAGCACCTGCGGACGCCCGGCTACTTCGACCCGGCCACTAAATGGGACGACAGCATCACCGGACGAGGCTTGGGCGGACCCTGGCCGCACTTCAACGTGGACGGCGTTTGGGTCAACGAGCGGACCGCGGATTACTGATCCTGTTTCGGCGGGCAATTGCTTTGCTACTGCCATTGGCTTCGCCCGGTGGCCGTGGCGCGCGCGTGTTTTCGGAGAGACTATGAACAACATTTTGAGTACGAAGAGGCTGGCGATTCTCTGTGCCGTATCGAGTTGCCTTTTTGCCGCGGATCCGATCTTTCTGCGGCGGCAGGTATCGGACGTCAAGCCGCGACCGGACGACCTGACTACGGCCAGCGCCAAGGCGGCTTCCTACAAGCCCCTTTTTGGCATTGGCGACCAGGATGCGGATCAGCTCAGGGGCGTGGCCCGCTATGGCGAACTTACTGTCGGTCCCGGCGGGACCAGCGCGCTGGTGAGTTACCCGGCCGAGGAGCAGATCTATTTCGTCGAGGAAGGCCACGGGACGCTGTTATATGGCGATGACAAGGCGCCCATCAAGGCGAATGACTTCATGTACCTTCCCGTCGGGGTCAAACACGGCATTGCAAATTCGTCGGCCGCGCCGGTGAAAGTGATCGTGATGGGATACAAGATTCCCGCCGACACGAAGGTGCAGCCCACGCCGAAGCTCATGCTGGCCAATACGGACGACGTACAGCTCCAGGTCCTGGGTCAGCACGGCCCGACCAGCCAGTACAAGCTGATGATGGGAACCACTTCCAGCCAGCGCGATAAACTAGCCGCGGCCTACCTGATGAACAGCCTGTTCATCATGGACTTCGCGCCGGGCGGGACAAACATTCCGCACAATCACCCGGCGGAGGAGGAAATCTACTTCTTGCTGAGAGGGTCGGGCGACATGGTGGCTGGACTGGACGCGAATGGTAAAGAGGTGCGCTACCCGGTCGCGCAAGGCGCCGCCTTTTTCTTCAAACCGGGCACGGAAGTCGGCTACTACAGCAAGTCGAAGGGCCAGCCGCACGATCTGATGCTGGCCGCGCGGTCTCGGGTTCCGGGCATGAACATGCCAGGCCCCAGCGGCAGGAAAGGTGCGGAAGGCCGGGGCGGTCCAGGGAACCCGACTGGGCGGCAACAATAGGGCCAGCCTTGCCGCTCCCTTAACAGCCCGTGGCAGAACCCCCTGAAATGCGGCACCGACAATTTCGCGTGTAAGAACGACTGACCGCGCCATCTCGGCGGTTGAAACGTCCGGAGACCGCTGGAGACGCCACACTTGAAA